>CAZQXD010000012.1:0-52048 GCA_964597315.1 uncultured Candidatus Competibacteraceae bacterium | reverse complement strand
CAGCGTCCTGGATGCCGTCACGATCCTGGTCGTGCCACACATAGTCGCCGATCACCCCGGTGCAGAGGGAGGTATAGCCAAAGTCGATGGTGAGATCCTGGGCGTCGTCGTTGGGCAAGGTCACGCTCACAGAACCGCCGTTCAGCGGACCGTCGCTGTCGATGGTGTCGTCGCCACCCACATTGGGCGTGGTGGGGGTGTTGACATTGGCCGGCAGGGTAGACTCATCCACATCCACCGTGTAGGTGTCGGCGCACAGCCCCGTGAACTGGTAGAAGCCATTGGCGCCGGTAATGGTGGTGGCCACCACGTTACCGCCGCTGTCGCGCAGGGTCACCGTCACCCCTTGCAGCCCTGGTTCCCCAGCGTCCTGGATGCCGTCACGATCCTGGTCGTGCCACACATAGTCGCCGATCACTCCGGTGCAGGGGGAGGTATAGCCAAAGTCGATGGTAGGATCGTTGGCATTGTCGTTCGGCAGGCTGACGGGTACGAAGCCGCCATTGACAGGGCCATCGCTATCCTGAGTGTCGTTTCCTATATCTGGAGTGGTTGGGGTTTGCAGGCTGGAAGGAAGGGTAGCTTCCAGCACGTCCACTCGGTAGTTCCCGGCACACAGGCCAGTGAACTCATAAAAACCGTTGGGACCAGTGGTGGTGGTCTGGACCAGATTTCCGGCGCTGTCGCGCAGTTCAACGGTGGCCCCATTGATGCCTGGCTCGCCTGGGTCCTGAACGCCGTCACGATCGAGATCGTGCCAAACGAAGTCTCCAATACTGCCGGTGCAATCCGGCTCCACCACTCCGATCTGACCCTTGGCCCGACCCTTAAAGCTGTTGGCGAAGCTGCCGGAAAACGTGGAATTCTCGCTCGATAGCTTGATACCGAGTCCTTGATTCTGGAACAGAAATCCCAATAGGCCGCCGGTAGGCATTCCGCGGAAGTCATAGGCGTCGGTGGCGCCGGTTTCCTGGAAGCCAAAGTCGGTAATCTCCGCCGTCAACAGCGTGCCCGAATAATTGGTTCCGTTGACAGTCACACTGCCTCGAACCACGAGATCGTCACCGGCCACGCCGGAGACGAAATTGCCGCTATTGTCGACCACAATGTTGAGGGTGGTGAGCCAGCCCTGGGACCCCGGCAGGATATTGGCCGTTCCCGAGGGCAAGGTCAGCAATAGAGGAGTGGCTGTTACCGAAAAGGCGCCGCTTAAGGAATTATAGGTGGTTGCGATATTGTCGGTGTTATTGAAGTCGATTTGAGGCGGCTGCGGATTGACGCCGAGCAGGGCTGCCTCCGACCACTGAGTGTGGCCTAGAACCGCCACCAGGGTGACAGCCAGGCAATATTTCAGCCAGGTCATAGGATGAGTCTCCAGGGGAATTGCGGGGTGAAATCAGCCTGGCGACGGCGCCCCGTGGGCCCCGCCGCCTAGGCTGTGTCCGATCAAACGGCGATTAAGCCCGGAGCCGCCGGGATTGGAACCGTCGCGCCCCAAGGCCGACGACGCCCAACAGCAGCAGCGCCAGGCTACCTGGGGTGGGCACCACCGCCCCCACATTAGCCTGGGCTGAAGCGATGGAAAAATTCTGTCCTAGATCGAAGGGATTGCCGGTTCCGGGATTGGGACTGGCGCCGCTGATGTTGGAGAACACGATCCCGAAGGTGGAGCCGATGCCGCCATAATTGGGGGAAAGGAAGTTCGGGGTAGCGTCAGTATCGGCGACGGCAAGTAAAAACTCCAAACCGTCGCTGCCATTATTGAAAAAATCCACCAAAGTGCCTTCCAGGACGGTCCCGTTGGCGACAGTGTTACCCGTGGCGGTTTCATTGACCGTTCCGGCCACGGTGAAGGAACCACCAGTGGGCGTACCGGAAGCGTCCAAGATGGCTGTCAGATTGAAGCTGCCCGCCGAGAAAAACAATTCCGGGCCACCGCCAGGGGTCAAGTCAATGGCTGCTGGAATACCATTGGCGGTAAATAGATCGTTGAGTGCATCATAATTAGCGCTGATACCGGAGACAAACAAATCCGGCAAGGTAAGGCTCAATTTTGTGGCGGCCGACGCCGTTCCAACGATCATCATGCCCGTCAATACCACGGCACTCGTTAGGACACAGCTTTTGCTGTTGGCGTGTTTGGACATCGTTCAGTTCCCCCTTTCTCACAAAGTTTATTTTTAGTGTTCAACCCACGACAACAGCAAAACTCCTGCCACATCACACAATCATTTGTTAAGTAAACATTTATTGTTTGACTGTCTTTTTATCTTTCCTAGCACCGGTATCTTTCAGTTGACCTAATAGCTTTCGAAAGCTCCGTTTTCCAACTGAAAATCAATGAAAAATTCCCGCTGAAGAAATGGTTTCGAGAAATGTAACAATTATGAAACATTACGATTTTGCGGATGCACAATGACGAGGCAGTTGTAAAAATTTTTTTCATGCGTCCAACTGCGAAGGCTTGCCACGCTTTAAATAAATAACCACATAACTAATTGAAATTGATTATACAAATTTAATTTTTTGAACTTTTATCGAATACTCTGGTGTGTAAAAAATTCTGACAATCAAATTCGACTCAAATGTCCGTGCCCGTTGCATCCATGGCCCCATAAAATAGAGAAATAAACCATGAATATGGGACTAATAAAATTTACATACCTCTTGTTCCCAAGATAAACCAATCACTTAATAGAACCCTTCTTGCCCCTAGAGAATCCTGGCAAGCATTCTCGCCGTCATTGAGATATCCACTGACGAATGGCCAAACGCTATTGACTCAATAATGTTACAGTGGCGCAAAATTTGGTGAGTTCCCTCGGGATATGGACAGGGCTGAGCACCAGCAATCCTCGCCGTCATTGAGATATCCATTGACGAATGGCTAAACGATACTGGCTCAATAATGTTACAGTGGCGCAAGATTTCGTGAGTTCCCCCGGGATATGGACAGGGCTGGGCGCCAGCAATCGGGTTCAACGAACGCCTGTTACAGCTTGGAACCTATTCTGATGGAAAGGCCGCAAAAGTTCTCGACATAGCGGCGAGATCCCATGCCAGGGGCAAGGACTCCAGCGCGAGCGAGTGCTATCTCTCCAGATTGGGCCGTTGAAGGTGGTGGGGGATTTTTACCTAGTCAGACCAGGTCATGGGTCGTGATCAAGGCTTGGAAATCACCGATTTTGATCGACTGTGCCTGAGTACTCGCTGCTATGGCCAGTTACTGGCGTTAGCGTTAAGCCGCGCCTCTGCTGTCGATCCCCATCATTGGAGTGGGTAGCAAAGAGGGTCTTTTTGGGCGTTTAAACGGTGGAGAACAGTCAGGGGAAAGCCCCGGAGACACTTGGATTGAGTCGCAAACCTTGTGCCGCGCCACGCCAGTCTCGCAAAGTGTAGCGAGTCGCGACGCCGCACCGCCGAAAGATCTGGAAAATTAGCCAGCCGACTCTTTTAGAATCGGCTAAGCCATTGTTTTATGGTGGGGGCACCAGGACTCGAACCTGGGACCAGCGGATTAAAAGTCCGATGCTCTACCAACTGAGCTATACCCCCGGAAAGGCGCGTATGATACCGGAATACCCGAAAATGGCAATCCCGGTCGTTACGGGGCATCCAATCGGCGCAGGGATCGGGGCAGCAGTCGCAGATCGGCGCCGACGCTGAGCAGAATGTCCAGCAGACTGGCATCCTCGTAAAGCAGCTTATAATACTCCACTTTCATGGTGGCTACGCTGCCCAGAATAATGCCGCCAAGCGCCAGAAACGACCCCAGGGCCAAGGTGGATGCACCGCTAATGCCTTGCCCGATGGTGCAGCCCATGGCCAATACTCCGCCCACGCCCATGAGAAACCCTCCGGTCAGATGGCGCAGCAGGTCCGCCCAGGAGGTAAACCATTCCAAGCGCAGGCCGCGACTCGCCAAGGCGTAAATAAACGCCCCCAAAGCCACCCCCGTGATCGTCACCACGCCGAACGTCAGCAGCAAATAACCACCGCCGCCCACCAAGACCAGGGCGTCGCTCATGGCATTCACGAAGGTCAAGGACTGCACGGCGACCCCTTGAGGGATAGCATCCAACCACTGGCTCTCGGCGATCCACTCCCGCCCCAAGCTCCCCCCCGTGAGCCACCACCCAGCGACCACGCACAGGCCCACCAGGACGCCCCCCAACACCAGTTCGCCACTGGCCCGAAATGCTCGGGAACGCAACACCATATAGAGTATCAATCCGGCCACGATTACCCCGGCCACTGCCCGGATGGCCGGTATAGCCAGCCCCAGAGGCGTCGCCAGCAGGGTTCCCAGATCCTGCCGGGGCAGTCCGAAATGAGAAAGGTCAAGAGTCAGGGGGGCGAGCCAGGAATCGAAGGCAAGAGCGTATAAATCGGTGCGGATCATCAGCCAGGCGCCCAGGGCCACCATGGCTAGGACCACCAGGGATTTGAGATTGCCGCCACCCAGTCGCGCCAGGGTTTTGCTGGTGCAGCCGCTGGCCAACGTCATCCCCACCCCGAATAATACCCCCCCCAACAGATAACGCGCCCAGGCAAACCGGGGGGTTCGGTAAGGGGGCCGGGTCTGATCCAGTTCCGTCAGCCCCAGAAACTCCAATACCACCAGTCCCAGCATGGCCACGGCCACGGCCAGAAACCAGGCCCGCAGACGGCGGGTATCACCGATGTTGATCCAGTCCGACACCGCCCCCAAAGTACAAAAATGGGTGCGCCACACCGCCGCCCCGAACACCAGGGCAATGGCAAAAGCGCCTCCCAAAACCTGGGCATGCAAGGACAACTCCACCTCAACCTCCCGATCCAGTCGGGCGACCGGACCCTGAACCATCAGACCCCGGCGCCGGGGCGAGGTTTCGGCTTAGCGCAGGGAACCCAGACGCCTCTCCGCCAATTGGGCGGCCTGGCTGGTGGGGTAAAGGTCTATCAGTTGTTGCAACACCTGGCGGGCTTTGGATCGATCCCCCAATTCCTGATAGGTGTAGCCCAGGCGCAGCATGGCGTCCGGTAATTTGTCGCTGCTGGGATAACTGGAGCCCAGGGTCAAAAAGGCTTCCTTGGCTTTTTGAAAGTCCCGGGTGATGTAATGCACCTCTCCTAGCCAGTATTGAGCGTCACCCGCCCGTGGGCTGTCCGGGTAACGGGCCAGATACTGTTGAAAACCGGCCTTGGCCTGTTCGTAGCGACCCTCCCGCAACAGTTGGTAGGCGCTATCGTAGGTTTCGGGAGAGGCCGTGGAGGCGGCTCCAGGGGGAGAAGAGGGAGGGGGCGCGATTCGGGGCGTCACTACCGCAGCGCCCCTGGGTTCATCGGGAGCAGCGCCCAAGTCCCGCTGGGACGCGGCTGGCTCGGGGGGTTCCTGATAAACAGGCGCCCCCCCTGCTCCGGCACGGCCCACGGTGGACTCCAACGCCCTTAGACGTCGATCCAAATCCCCCGAACTCCCGCCCTGCTCTTGTTGGTAGCGAAGCATTTCCACTTCACCGCGCAATTGCCTGACCTCACGTTCCAATAGGTCCAGGCGGTTGAGAAGTTCGTAGGTCAGGCGGTTGTCCTGGGTTTGGGCATAGGCCCAGGTACCCGCTCCCAGCCAGCCCGCGAAAGCCAAGGCCATGGCCCGTGCTATCTGGTGCTTGGTCATGACGCCCTCCATTAATAGACGATTTCTACGCGCCGGTTCAGCGCGTAGCTGGACTCATCGCTGCCCGCCACGGCGGGACGTTCCTCACCATAGCTGACGCCGCGCACCTGCTCGGGTTGGACACCTTGGGCAAGCATAACCCGGCGCACGGACTCGGCGCGGTTCTCTCCCAGAGCGATATTGTATTCTCGGGTACCCCGCTCATCGGCATGGCCCTCCAGGATGACCGCGCTGCCGGGATTGGCGCGCAGATACTGGGCGTGGGCATTGAGAATGGCTTGGGAGTCCTCACGGATAGCGGCGCTATCGAAATCGAAAAAAATCACCCGCTCCTGGAGTTGGGCGCTTGGCCCCCC
Organism: uncultured Candidatus Competibacteraceae bacterium; assembly: GCA_964597315.1. GTDB lineage: Bacteria > Pseudomonadota > Gammaproteobacteria > Competibacterales > Competibacteraceae > CAZQXD01. Next base: position 46,036 of record CAZQXD010000012.1, on the reverse strand, counting down.
GATGATACGGCCCTGGGTCTGGCCGTTGCCGTCGGCGCCATAAGCGGTGACGCCGCCGACCCCCTGAGCGCCCTGGCCACCACTCACGGGCGCAGCGCCCCCTTGGCCGCCGCCCAATCCACCACTGGCAGCACAGCCGGCTAGCACCGCCACCGTCAGCACCACCAGCATCCCTTGAATGCGATTGTTCATAGACTTGACCTTGCAGGCTTATAGTTGAATGGATGCCGCCGATCAGCGGGTCAGTGGCGCCCAAGCGGGATCGCGCACATCCCCCTCCCGGGACAGCAGCGTCTGTTCCACGCGACCGTCGGCCGAAACAGTGGCAAGGATGCCCCGCGCCCCTTGGGCGGTCGCGTATATGATCATTCGGCCATTAGGAGCAAAGCTAGGCGATTCGTCCAGGCCGCCTTTGGACAGCACCAACAATTTGCGACTGTTCATCTCCAGGGTGGCCACATGAAACCGCCCCTGGCGGCGATGGACCAGAGCCAAGGTGATACCGTCGGGAGCAAAACTGGCCCCTGCATTGTAAGTACCCTCGAAAGTCAGGCGCTCGGCGCTGCCGCCCTCGGCCCGGACCCGGTAAAGCTGGGGGCTGCCGCCCCGATCAGAGGTGAACACGATCCACTGCCCGTCCGGGGACCAGGCCGGTTCGGTGTCGATGGCGGTGTTATTGGTCAGACGCCGAGGCGCCCCGCCATTCAGGTCGAGAATATAGACCTCCGGGTTGCCATCCCGGGATAGGGTCACCGCCAGCCGCCGCCCGTCCGGGGACCAGGCTGGCGCACCGTTGATGCCCGGAAATTCGCTGATCGTGCGCCGGGCGCCGCTGTACAGATCCTGAACCACGATCTGGGAGCGCCGTCCTTCAAAAGAAACATAGGCCAGGCGATTGCCATCAGGGGACCAGGCCGGGGACATGACCGGTAAGGGCGAGCGCAGCACCACCTGTGGGTTGTAGCCGTCGGAATCGGCCACCACCAGGGTATACATGGTATTGGGCGGAGTGGGCATGCCGCCCGCTGGAGCTGTTGGCGCCGTTGGAACCGTTGGAGCCGGCTCGGCCAAGGCGCTGACGTAGGCGATGCGGGTCTCAAAGGCCCCCGCCTCGCCGAGGATTCGCTGGTAGATGAGATCGCTTACATGATGGGCGCCCCGGCGCAACTGACCGGGACCGACGGAAAAGGTATAACTGAGCAACTCGCCGCCCTGAAAGACATCAGCCAGTTGTACCTGTATCACATAGCCCCCGGGGTCGGGGCGGAGCTGGCCCACGACCAGATAATCCACCCCCAGGGACCGCCAGTTGGCGAAGTTCACCTGGGACAACTCGCTAGACCGGTCCAGGTAGCGGCGGGGTGACAACGGCTCGAAGCGTCCACTGCGAGCCAAATTCGCCGAGACAATATCAGCCACGTCCTCGGGCGGCACCCCCGCGCCTTGCCAACCGAGGGGCACCACGGCGATGGGGGCGGCGCCCTCCACGCCTTGGGTAATTTCAATAGTCAGTTCCTGGGCGGCCCCGGACCCGAGGCCCACGATCAGTCCCAGCAACAACGTCATCAACAGTCGAAAAAATGGCTTCAAAACCGGTCTCCCGCCTAGCGCGGCGTAAATTTGAACCTGAACGAGCGAAATCGCTCGATCACCTCCGGCACGGAGGGCATGGGCAGGGGTGACGCCTTTTGCACCGCCAGCACGGCGGCGCGATCAAATCCAGGGTCGCCGCTGCTTTCTACCACCGCCACTCGGTCCACCGTCCCGTTCGCCTGCAAGCTGATACTCAGAATACAGGATAGTCCTTCCCACTGGCTGTGGGGGAGTCGCCAGAACCCTTGCACGTAGCGTTGCAGACGATCGGCGTGACGACCCACCTCCCGACGGAGTTCCGCCTCTTGGGTGAGACGGCGCTGCATCGCCGCCAAGGCCGCCTCCTCCTGGCGCTGGCGCTCTTCTTCGGCCTGGCGCTGGCGCTCCGCCTCCTCCTGGCGTTTGCGTTCTGCTTCGGCCTGACGTTTGCGTTCTTCCTCGGCCTGACGCTTGCGTTCTGCCTCGGCCTGACGTTTGCGTTCTTCCTCGGCCTGACGCTTGCGTTCTTCCTCGGCCTGACGCTTGCGTTCTGCCTCGGCCTGACGCTGGCGTTCTGCCTCGGCCTGACGCTGGCGTTCTTCCTCAGCCTGGCGCTGGCGTTCTGCCTCGGCCTGACGCTGGCGTTCTTCCTCGGCCTTGCGGGCCTGCTCGGCGGCCTGGCGCCGCTGTTCTTCTTCCTGGGCCTGGCGTTTGGCCTGTTCAACCCGAAGCGCCGCTTCTTGGCGCTGCCGCTCCAGTTCGGCCAGCCGTTGTTGCTCCTCCTGGCGACGCCGCTCTGCGGTCTCCCGCTCACGTCGCAGTTCTTCTAGTTGCTGACGTTCTGCCTCGGCTTCGGCCTGGCGCTGAGCCTGAAGCCGTTCCTCTTCGAGCTGGGCCTGGCGCAGTTCCTCCAGACGTTGTTCCTCTCGTAGACGTTGTTCCTCGGCCTCCCGGGCGGCCCGCTCAAGTTCGGTTTGGCGGTCCTGTTCTCGCTGCCGACGCTGTTCCTCCGCCTGTCGCAGCTTTTCCATTTCGGCTTCAACCTGGACCTGATCCACCACCGTGGCCCGCACCACATCCACATCCTCCGTTGGCGCCGTAGGTTGTAAGGTGGTCTGAAAACTGAACAACAACACTGCGGCTACCGCCAGATGCACCAGCACCGCGCCGGTGATCGAAACCGAATTCTGCCACCAACGACGCCACCGCGAGTTCATGGCTCAGGACTCCGGCAATTCCGTGGACAGGCCCACCTTAGCGGCCCCAGCCCGTTGCAACAGTACCATGGCCGCCACCACGGTGCCGTAGTCCACGCCTTTGTCGGCCCTAACCAGCACCGGCAGCCCGGGGTCCCGGCGCAACACGGCGATGCAGCGGGCTAACAGGGTATCCGGGTCCATGGGCAGGTCCGGGCGCTCCGCCAGGTTGAGAAAATACTGACCCTCCCGGTTGACGCTGAGTACTAGGGGCTGGCGCTCACCAGTGGCCAGGGCTTCGGCCTGGGCCTGGGGAAGGTCCACTTCCACGCCTTGATTCAACAGGGGCGCGGTAATCATGAAGATCACCAGCAACACCAGCATCACGTCGATATAGGGGACGATGTTGATCTCCGCCATGGCCCGCCTGCGAAAGTTCCGCCTTGGCATATCGCGTCTCCGTTGACCTTAGTTTCGGGATTCACCCGCTTGCCGGGCATGGTGCATGCTGTGGGCCTGACGTTGCAGAATATTGGAGAATTCCTCCATGAAGGTCTCATAGCGGTTAATCAAGCGATCCACTTCGTTGGCGTAGCGGTTATAGGCAATCACTGCAGGGATGGCGGCGAACAGACCCATGGCGGTGGCGATCAGCGCCTCGGCGATGCCTGGAGCCACATGGGCTAGGGTTGCCTGCTGCACGGCGCCCAGGGCGCGGAATGAGTTCATGATGCCCCAGACCGTGCCCAGTAGGCCGATATAGGGGCTGGCGGAGCCGGCGGTGGCCAATAGCGGTAGATTCAACTCCAGGTCGTCGATTTCCCGGGTCAGGGCAGCGCGCATGGCTCGTTGAGAACCGCCCACTACCGATTCGGGTTCCACCGAGGGCTGGGCCCGTAGCCGCAGGAACTCTTGAAATCCGGCCAGGAAGATCGCCTCGATACCCGAGGTTTCTTCCCGGCGGCGGCTGATCCGGGAATACAAAGACGCCAGATCGACGCCCGACCAGAAATCGTCCTCAAAGTCGTCCGTGACGGCCTTGGCCTGGGACAGACTCATGCGTTTTCTGATGATCACCACCCAGGAGGCCAGTGAAATCAGCACCAGCACCAACATGATGAACTGGACTACCGGACTCGCGTCCAGGATCAGGCGTGTGAAGGATAAATCAACCGTCACCAACAATCTCCGACAAAACCGACCGAGGAAAGGGCCTCGGCTTAAAAGTCCGGGCATCAACGCAGACTACCTTGATCCGCCCGGCGCATAGTAAATCTCTGGATTGGGCATCGCGGAACACGTCCTGCCGAAACACGAGGCTTGCCCTACGCTGTTCCGCTACCCGACAGACCACCCGCAACAGGTCATTGAAACGGGCCGGCAGATAATATTCCAGGTTGGCCGAACGCACCACGAACAATACACCCTGCTCCGCCACCAGACGGTCCTGCTCAAAACCCAAGGCCCGCAGCCATTCGGTGCGGGCGCGCTCCATGAACTTGAGGTAATTGGCATAGTAAACGACGCCACCGCTATCGGTGTCTTCGTAATAGACTCGCACTGGCCACTCGAAATCGCCCACTTCGCCCTCGCCCTCGCCCTCACCCTCACCCGCCATCCGGCGGCTCACGATACCAGAAAATTCGATCAAAGCTATTAGATTGAAAAATTTACATATCCAGTCTGGAATACCGGACGTTTCTACATGGCGCCAGGCGCCGATTGTCCTTGAGAGCCAGGCAAACGACTGTTTCTGTTGCGATACTAAAGAATGGCACGGCGGTTGCACCAAACAACCCCAGTGTCGCGGCGTCGTAGTTTCGCGGTTGCCGCCGCCTTAGAAGCCACTCTCGAAGGAGGTTATATGTCCCCGTATTCGTTATTGCCCATCGCGCTGCTCGCCAGCGGCATGGCCATCGCCGCCACCCCGGAAACCCATAAGGAAGCCACCACCACCGGGGTAACGACCCCGACGGCCCATTATTCTTTCCAGGATGCCGACCGCAATAAAGATGGCATGATGGATGAAGCGGAGTACGACGAAGCTGTCAGCGCCATGCGCACCGAGTTAGACGGTTTCAAGTCCAAGATGCCGTCGCGCTCGGCCTTGGAAACCGAACCCGCCGGCAGCCCCGGTGACATGCCGGCTGCCGATGCGGACCCTTCCGCTTTCAAGAACAAAGGCGCCGAAGGGGATGTGGTCAAAGAGACCCCGTAACCGGCATAGGATGATCCGCCAACCCCGGCTTAACGGCCGGGGTTTTTTTATGGCTCGTCCCGAAGCTTGGCCTGTCGCCCCTTGTCCTTAAAAAGCCCTGCATTGAGCTGGTGGCGGTTGAGCAACTTATAAAAATCGGTGCGGTTGCGCTGAGCCAACCGGGCCGCCTGGGAGACGTTGCCGCCGGTCAATTGCAGTAATTGCACCAGGTAATCCCGTTCGAAGCGATTGCGAGCCTCGGCCAGGGATAGAATCTCCCCGGTTTTATAGCGTAGGGCTTTTTTGACCAGGCTGGAGGGGATCACCGGCGTAGAGGAGAGGGCGACGCAATATTCCACGGCGTTATAGAGCTGGCGTACATTGCCCGGCCATTCGCCGCTGACCAGCAGATCCAGGGCTTCCGGGGCGAAGGCATTGACGATGCGCCGGTTTTTGGCTGTCAGGTGTTTCAGAAAATGGTTTGCTAGCAAAGGAATATCTTCTCGCCGATCCCGTAGGGGCGGCAAGGCCAGGCTGACCACGTTGAGCCGATAATAGAGATCCTCCCGGAACTCCCCGGTCTCCAGCATAGACTCCAGGTCCTGGTGAGTGGCGGAGATGATGCGTACATCCACTGCAACAGTCTCGGTGGAACCAACCGGACGGATATGCCCCTCTTGCAAGGCCCGTAGCAACTTGACCTGTAGGGACAGGGGCATATCGCCTATCTCATCTAGCAGCAAGGTGCCTCCATCGGCGGCCTGGAATAGACCTCTATGGCTGCTGATAGCGCCGGTAAATGCGCCCTTAGTGTGGCCAAATAACTCCGATTCCAGAAGCTCTGAAGGAATCGCCCCACAGTTTACCGCCACAAAGGGCTTGTCCCGCCGGGGGCTGGCCTGGTGGACCGCCCTGGCCAGCAACTCTTTGCCGGTTCCGCTCTCGCCGGTGATAAACACTCCGGCTTCACTGCGGGCTACCAACCACGCTTCTCCCAGCACCATCTCCATGGCCTGGCTACGGGTAATGATATGGCGCCGCCATTCGTTCTCGCTGTCCGACTGGCCGGAGGTGGGGCCAGATAGCTCCAGGGCCTTTAGCACCAATTCCAAAAGTTCCCTGCTGTCGAAGGGCTTGCTCAGAAACCCAAAGGCCCCGGCCCGGGTGGCTTCCACGGCGTCGGGAATGGTGCCGTGGGCGGTAAGGATGATTACCGGCAACTCAGGACGCCGGACCCGAACGGCATGGAACAGCTCCATTCCGTCCATGCCGCCCATGCGAATATCGGTAATCAACAGCCGCGGTTGCACTGCGTCCAAGCAGGACAAGGCCGCTTCGCCACTCTGAACGGCCTGTACCGAATAGCGGGCTTTTTCCAAACGCAGGGACAGCAGCCTAAGCAAGCTGGGATCGTCGTCCACCAACAAAATATCGCGCTTGATGAGGTTCATTCGCTTTGCCCCCGGTTTTTGAGGCTTTGCTCGATAGAGGTCAGCGCCTCGATTTTAGTTTCCAGGGCCTTGATCCTGGATTTCAACGCGCCGTTCTCCACCTCCAGAGTTTTGGCCATCCCGGTAAGCCGTTCCACCTCACGACGCAGAGCCGCCACCTCCCGGCGCTCGGCCCGTATCCCATTGCGGGCCGCCTCGCTTTGTTCCAAGTCCGCCAGACGAGCGCGGATATAACCACTCAATAAAGGCCCGGGGTCGCTGTCAAGGCCGCGACGGAGTAGTTCCCGGGCGCGTTCGTAGTCGGCCAGTTCCGGCTCCAGCCCCCCCACCAGCAGCGCTAGCTGGAGACAGTTCTGTCTTTCCTGGCAAGCATCGCCGAGAGTATGGTCCAATTTCCGGTACTCGCGCACCCGCACACTGCTGTCCATTCCCCGCAGCCAGTCGCCGTAAGCGAACAACTCGGTAACGGTCCGCACTTCATCGGGAGGGTCCTCCCGGACGATTTTCTCCACCCAAAGCCGGGGCTGGGAGGCGCAGGCGGAGACCAGCAGCAGGCAGCACAGTACCGGGATCAGATAGCGGAACGACTGTCTCATGGCAACTCCCGCTTCAGGGGTAGGGTCAACTGAACGCAGCCGCCAGAACGACTCTCGTCCACAATCTCAAGACGGCCCCCGTGGGCCAAGGCGTACTCCTTGGCGATGGCCAGCCCCAAGCCGGAACCCTTCACATAGCTGTTGGCTACCGCGCCTCCCTGGTAAAAAGCCTCAAAAACCCGATGACGATCCTCCAGGTGAAACCCCGGACCCGAATCACGCACCCGTAGCCGCACCTGATCGTTCACTGTTTCGAGAGTGATGGTCACTTCTCCCCCTTGGGGGGAAAATTTGATGGCATTGGATAATAAATTGTCCACGATGGTTGTCAGTTTGTCCCGGTCCCCGATCAGGCGCAACGGCTCTATCGCCAGCCTCAGGCGCAACTGTCGGCCCTTCCAGGCCAGCCGCTGCACCTCCACCACATCATTGATCAGCTCGTCTACATTCAAAGACTCGCCTCGAAATTCCAGGTTACGGGACAGGGCCTGGTTGAAACTCAGCAAATCCTCGATCAGCCGCTGCAAACGCAAGGCGTTCTCCCGCATGATGCTCGCCACTTCCTGCTGCTCGTCGTTCAGGGGACCTAGCACCTGGTCGGCCAACAATTCCCCGCCCTCCCGCAGGGCGGCCAGGGGTGTCTTGAGTTCATGGGAAACCTGGCGTAGAAACCGGACTTTCTGTTGCTCCAGTTCCGCCAGCCGACCCCGCAGCCAGTCCAGGCGTTGCCCAAGCAGTTCCAAATCCCGGGGACCGCGAATCACGATGGGCCGGGCGAAGTCCTCCTTGCCCAGCCGCTGAATGGCTCTGGCCATGCGCCGTAGGGGGCGCACAATCAGAGTGGTGAACAGGGCCGCCAGCACCAGCACTGCGGGCAGCACCGCCAGCATCAGCCACCCCAGTAAGGCCGTGGTATCGCCAGCCAGAGCGTGCAGCCCCTGTACTTCCCGATCTACCCAGGCATTGCTCTGGGACAGAAAGTCCCGAGCCAGTCCCAACGCCTGAACGAACTCCGCTACCCGCACCTCGCTAGCCTCGGGTTTTTCCCGGGGGTAGGCGAAAACCTGATACAGCCTTTCTTCCAACTGGGTCAGGCGTTCCAGGGTCAGTTTTTGGTTCGCCTCCAGGCTCAGAGGCCGTAGGCGCTCTAGGCTGCGCGAAAACCCCTGATGGGACTCCCGATAGACCTCTAGCAGGTCGTTATCCCGCACCACTAGATATTGCCGGGCGCTACGCTCCATGGCGGTGATCTGGCTGATCAGCAACCGGCCGCTCTGGGTGGCCTCCACCGCCTGCACCACCGCCACCTGGCTCTGTTCCGCCAGCCGTCCCACTTGCGCCACCGCAATCCACAGGGCGGCCAAGGGCGGAATCTGGGCCAGGGTGAAGCCGATCAGTACCAGGCCCAGGATTGACCGGGGTTGGAACAGCCGAAAACCGGTCATGGGCGGGACGGCGCGGGTCTCAGTCTCCGCCATCGTTGAACAGATCGCCCATTACCCCGGTGCGGGTGGTGGGCGATAGGCCGAAATGACGGTAAGCGTGTTCGGTGGCTATCCGTCCCCGGGGAGTACGCATCAGAAATCCCTGCTGCAACAGAAATGGCTCCAACACATCCTCGATGGTGCCCCGTTCCTCCCCCAAAGCGGCGGCCAGGGTGTCCAGCCCCACGGGCCCACCGCCGAATTTGTCGATCATCAGGCTTAGCAGCCGCCGGTCCTGTTCATCAAAGCCTCGGTCGTCAACTTTAAGCATCTCCAGGGCCTGGCGGGCCACTGTCAGGTCGATATGCCCCTCGGCCTTGACCTGGGCGAAATCCCGCACCCGGCGCAGCAACCGGTTGGCGATGCGGGGTGTGCCCCGGGACCGGCGGCCGATTTCCAGGGCGCCCTCGGCTTCGGTCTGTACGTCCAGAATCTGGGCCGAACGCTGGACGATCTGGGTCAGTTCCTGGTCCGTATAGAACTCCAGCCGGTGGACGATGCCGAAGCGGTCCCGCAGGGGCGAGGTCAGCAGCCCGGCCCGGGTAGTGGCCCCCACCAGGGTGAAGGGGGGGAGGTCCAGCTTGATGGAGCGGGCCGCCGGTCCCTCGCCGATCATGATATCCAGTTGATAGTCCTCCATGGCTGGGTACAGGACTTCTTCGACCATGGGGCTGAGGCGATGGATTTCGTCTACGAACAAGACGTCGTGGGGTTCCAGATTGGTGAGCAGGGCCGCCAGGTCCCCGGGCCGCTCCAGGACCGGTCCAGAGGTCTGGCGCATGTTCACCCCGAGTTCGTTGGCCACGATATGGGCCAGGGTCGTCTTGCCCAGCCCCGGTGGCCCGAACAGTAGTACATGATCCAGGGCCTCGCTCCGAGCCTTGGTGGCGGAGATAAAAATCTCCAGTTGCCCCCGTAGGGCTTGTTGGCCCACATAGTCGGCCAGGCGCTTGGGGCGGATGGCCCGGTCAAGCACCTGTTCATGGTCATCGGCCTGGGGAGAAATAAGACGGTCGGCTTCGATCATCGGCTAGGGTATCGGCGGATGCACTAACGGCCAGTGTAACAGGAATGCCGTTCAGGGGAACGGCGGCCACCCGGGCCGCTGGGCCGTGAAAACCACACCCTCAGCCCCCCACGATTACTGTCATACAGCCCCCGACGATCTTATTGGGTGGACCGATGGCCTCCAACACGGTATTGGACATGCGGGCCAGGGGCATGAAGTTCACCAGCACCGTCTGGCTGCCGTCGATCACCACCCCCGGGCCATGGGGTGGGACGGGAAACGGCGTGGTGCAGGCGTGGATATCCGAACTGCCCGCCATGCTGGAGATCATGGAACTCATGGCCGCCAGGGCGGCGGCCTTGGCAGCCTCCTCGGCGGCCTTGGCAGCCGGCGCGCCGGGGGTGCCGGCGGCGGCCAGGGTGGCCGCCTGGGCGGTCTTGATGGTGGCGTCGGAGGTGGCCTTGGCGGCGCTCAGGGCGGCGACGGCGGCAGCCGGAATGCCCCGCCAAGCGGGCAGGAAGCCGATGATCACCGTGGGGCTGCCGGGACCGGGGGTGAGTACCGGGGGCAACGGATGGATGACGGCGTCGGTGACGCGGGCGGCGGGTTTACCGGACATGGGCGGCTCTCCTAGGACTGGCGGTCGGGTTCGCCGGACTCGGCGGCGGGGGTCAGACGGAGTTGGTCATTGCCGGGCCGGCCCTCGGCCAGCCAGAAGCGGTGCAGTTGCTCGGGTTCCTCTCCCTCGGCCAGATAGCGGCGCACCGGGCCGAACAGGGCACTGGCCTGGCCAGGCTCGCAGATGGGCAGATAGGCCCGCAACACCCGAGGGTCGTAATAGCGGAAATACAAGGGCTGGGTATCGGGACCGTAGACCATCAGCAGGCTCCTGAAATGCCGGCGCAGTTCCCGCAAATCGGCCCGGGACACCGCCAGAATACCCCAATGCTGACCCCAACCCTTCCCCAGTATCCAGCGGGTAAAGGCCGACTCCGGCTCCAGCCGCGCCAAATAGGGTGCGGTCATGGCCAGTTCCGGGTCCAGTTCGCCCCGATACAGGCACAGATGCTGGGGCTGGTGTTCTTCCAGGGCCGGCAACAGACCGGGAATGGAGGCCCCGTCCAGAATCCCGTAGACCGTGGCCTCGGCATCGGCGAACACCTGCCGTTCCAGGGACCGCAACAGCGTTTTGTCCAGCATGACGGTCTCCTTGTTCAGACGCCGATAAAGGCCGCCCCGGACTGGGCGGCGTCGGCCAGGGCCTGGGCCTGGGGATTAGAATAGGCGCCCACCGCCGTGGAGGTCAGGGACTTGGCGGTTTTTTGGTGCTCGGGCTGGGCCTCGGCGTCGCCGGTGTCCCCGGCCTGGCCGGTCTCGGCTCCTTGGGGGGCCTGGGGCGCAGAGGGGGAACAGCCGGAGCCGGAGCCGGCTGCGCCGCCGCTATTAAGCAGAATCGTGGTGCCGGAGATGATGACCCCGGACGGTCCCAATACGATAAACCCACCCGCAGCCTTGAGGGTGATGCTAATGCCCGCTTCGATGACCACGTTCATACCGGCCTTGAGGTGGATCTCCATACCCGCATCCACGGCCTGCTTCATGCCGACTTTTTGTAGCAAATCCATGCCGACGTTCAGGGACTGGCTGCCGCCGACCTTGATATTGTGGTCTCCCTCCACGGTCTGGTGCTTGTCGCCGCCCACTTTTTCCAGTTGGTCATCCTCCACGGTCAGATGGCGTTGGCCGCCGATGGACTCGAAACAATCGGCCTTGACCTGGATATCCTCGTTGCGCTCGGCGTGAATGAATACCTGTTCCTGGCCTTTTTTGTCCTCGAAGCGGATTTCGTTGCAACCGCCCCCGCCCTTGCTGGAGTTGCTCTTGAGGGTGGACATGGTCGCTTTGTCGGGCAGGGCATAGGGGGGTTTGTTCTCGCCGTTATAGACCCGGCCGGTGATGATGGGCCGGTCCGGGTCCCCTTCCAGGAACTCCACGATCACCTCGTGGCCGATGCGGGGTATGTACATGGCCCCCCATTTCTTGCCGGCCCAGGACTGGGCCACCCGAATCCAACAGGAACTGTTCTCGTCGGCCCGACCGTAACGGTCCCAGTGGAATTGGCATTTGACCCGGCCAAACTCATCGGTCCAGATTTCTTCTCCAGCCGGTCCCACCACCACGGCGGTCTGAGGTCCCTGGACCACGGGCTTGGGGGTCAATCGCGGCGCCCGGTAGGGTTGCTTGGCATCCATGGCGGTGAGGTTGATGCCGTAATAGGCCCCACCCTGGCCCCCTACTTCGGTTTCATACTCGTTGGAGCGCAGTTCATAGCTGGCGGCGGTGATGAGATATTCCTTGTTTTGGTCGCTCCGGGGGTGTTTTTCCAGGGTGAACAAATAGCCGGTGGCTAGACCCTGGGCGTTGCCCTCAGCCCGGGCGGTCTCGTATTGGGCCTGAAGTTCCTCGATACGCAGCTTGGCATAGGCGTTGCCCTCGCCACTATCCACGTATTCGCCGGGGTAGTCGTAGATCTCGAAGTCCGAAAGCACATGGGGCCGGGGTATGGAGGCGGTGCTGCGGAGGTTTTTCTTGGGCACCTTGAAGTCGAAATCGTTGAGAGCGTAGCGGCCAGGTTGCACCGCCTGCTCCAGCGTCCACTCGTAGAGATGATCCCGCAGCCGCCGATCGTGGATATCCGGGGGATAGAACGGCACCGTGGCATAGTCAGGGAAGGTGTTATGGGAACTATTGGCGTCCGCCAGCACCAGTAAATGCTTGCCGTTTTCGTGGCTGAAGTAATAGTACATGCCCTCCTGTTCCATCAGTCGGCTGATAAAGTTGAAATCCGTCTCCCGATACTGAACGCAATATTCCCAGGTCCGGTAACTGCCACTCAGATAGTCCTGAAAATCCGTGAAACCATGGTCCCGGAACACTTGTTTGATGATGTCCGGGGCGCTCATGTCCTGGAAAATCCGGCAGTCGGCGGCGCGGGTCAAAAACCAGAACCAGGGCCGCAGGGTCATCTGGTAATGGGCCAAGCTGCGCCGCCAGCCCACATAGCTGAAATGGCTCACAAAGCCGTTGAAATAGCGAGTGCCTCCCTCCGGCAGTTCCAGGCGCACGGTAACATTCTGGGCCAGTAGATCCTTCAAGGGAATCTGATCGTTCTCGCTCATCAGTTCCAGATGAAATTCGAACAACCGGCCCAGTTGCTCGGCGCCGGTCATGCGACTAAAGACCAGAACGTCCTTGCCCAGCGGCGTGGCGACCTCGATCACCCGTGCGGTTTGTGTTACCGGCATCTGTGAAACCCCCAATCATAGCTCACTGGCTTTTGGTTCACCCAACTTATGCAGTATTCGTTCCACAAAATAAAATATTGATTTTAAATGACATTATATCACTCAAAAACCACCACCGGGCCAGATTGGCCCCCCGTTCACTGGCGCACCGCCGCTTGCAGGGCCATGCGGATCAGGTCCTCGCTGGAATGGCCTTCGGGGTCCAGGGAACGGATCATGCGGGCGGCCTCCTGGGGTTTGTAACCCAATGCCACCAGGGCGCTGATCGCGTCGTCTTTGGGATTGATCGGTGAAAGCAGGGCGTCGCCGCCACTGGCCGGTAGCAACACACCTCCGGTTTCCAGGGACTCCACCCGATCCCGCATCTCCACCACCAGTCGCTCGGCGGTTTTCTTGCCTATGCCCGGCAGGCGGGTCAGGGAGGCCGTGTCCCTTTGCTGGACACAGCGGCTGAACGCCTCCACGCTCATCCCGGAGAGAATCAGCAGCGCCAGCTTGGCGCCGATGCCGCTGACCCGGATCAGGCTGCGAAACAAGGCCCGCTCGGCCAGGGTGGAGAAGCCGTATAGGAGTTGGGCGTCCTCCCGAACCGCCAGATGCGTATACAAGGTGATCTCAGCGCCGGTTTCCGGCAGCCCGGCGAAAGTGGACAGGGAGGCTTCCAGCTCATAGCCCACGCCCCCCACGTCCATGAGTAATTGAGGCGGCTGTTTAAACACCACCACGCCTCTAAGCCGCCCGATCATCGCCTGCGTCCCCTCCGTTTACGGTATCCGGTCACGCCGATTCGCCCCAGGGTCCGTAGAGTATGGCCATGGGTCAACGCCACCGCTAGGGCGTCGGCGGCGTCGGCCTGGGGCTTGCCAGGCAGTTGCAGCAGGGCGCAGACCATATGCTGGACCTGCTGCTTGTCGGCGCCGCCGCTGCCCACCACCGCCTGCTTGATGGCCGTCGCGGCGTATTCGGCCACCGGCAGACCGGCCATGGCCCCGGCCAGGATAGCCGCACCCCGGGCTTGGCCCAGCTTTAGGGCGGAGTCCGGGTTGCGGTGCATAAAGACCTGCTCCACGGCCATCTCGTCAGGTTCGTGGGTGCGGATGATCTCCCCCAAGGACTGGTATATGGCGCGCAGCCGCTCGGCTAGGGGCAAGCCGGGGTTGAGACGGATACAGCCGCTGGTGAGATAGCGGCCGTGCATGCCCTCCATGCGCACAATCCCGTAACCGGTAATCCGAGAACCAGGGTCGATGCCCAGGATGCAGGTCACAGGCGGCTCACAACTGCTCCATGATGTCGTTGGGAATATCGGCGTTGGAATAGACGTTCTGGGTATCGTCCAGGTCCTCAAGCATCTCCAGCAGCTTGACCATGGACTTGGCTTCCTCCAGCCCCAGCCGGGTGTTGCTGTTGGCCCGCTGTGTGACTTCCGCCTGCTCCGGCTCCAGGTCGGCGTCCAGCATGGCCTGCCTGACGTCCTGAAAATTGTCTGGAGAGGTCAGCACATCCACCGAGCCGTCGTCGTTGCCGACCACATCATCGGCGCCGGCCTCGATGGCCGCCTCCATGATCCGGTCTTCATCGGTCCCGACCGGATAACTCAACACCCCCATCTCGGTAAACAGAAACCCCACCGAACCGCTGGTGCCCAGATTACCGCCGCATTTACTGAAAGCATGGCGTACCTCGGCCACGGTGCGGTTCCGATTGTCGGTCATGCAGTCCACCATCACCGCCACTCCGCCGGGTCCGTAGCCCTCATAGCGGATCTCCTCGTAAGTCACCCCCTCCAGTTCGCCGGAACCGCGCTTGGTGGCCCGCTCGATGGCGTCCTTGGTCATATTGGCGGTGAGCGCCTTATCCACCGCTATTCGCAACCGGGGGTTGGCGCCAACGTCGGAGCCACCCATCCGGGAAGCCACGGTGATCTCCCGGATCAGCCGGGTGAACAGCTTGCCGCGCTTGGCGTCCTGCGCGTTCTTACGGTGTTGAATATTGGCCCATTTACTGTGTCCAGCCATGCAATCCTCGTTACGCTCGGTGGCCCTGGGTGGCCGTGCAGTTTAGCATTGCCGCCGGGACCGTCCCAACAGGAGAAATGCCATGCCTTCAGCCCCCCCCACCCCCGGCCAGGACCAGGGTCTGGTAGTGGTGATCCACGGTCTGTATATGCATGGGGTCTGCCTAGAATGGCTGGTCCGGCGGCTGCGCGGGACCGGCTGGCGGGCGCTGACCTTCTCTTATCCCAGCCTGCGCCTTTCCGTGGCGGAAAACGCCGCTGCCCTAGCCCGGTTCACCACGAGTCTGGAGGAATCCCGGTTGCACTTCGTGGCCCACAGCCTGGGAGGTTTGCTGTTGCGCCGGTTGCTTGCCGAACACCCCGGCCTGCCTCCGGGCCGGGCCGTGACCCTGGGCACGCCTCATCAAGGCAGCGGCGTGGCCCGCCACCTGGCCGCCGGACGGCTGCGCTTTGCCCTGGGCCACAGTGGCGAGGGCGGGCTGTTGGGTGACCTGCCCCCCTGGCCCGCGAACCGGGAACTGGGTTCCCTGGCCGGCACCCTGAACACCGGTCTGGGCCGACTGCTGGCGCCGACGTCGACGCCCGGGGACGGCACGGTGAGCGTGGCCGAAACCCGGCTGGAGGGCATGACCGACCATATCTGCCTGCCCGTGAGCCATACCGGGATGCTGCTGTCGCAGGCGGTGGTGAAACAGGTCCATGCGTTTTTGAAACAGGGCCGGTTTCGGCATGGGGACAGCGAGCTTATCTGACTCCGGCACCCGGTCCGGCGCGTGCTGACACCGCCGCCACCGGCGCTCGGTCAACATTTTGTAAAGAAAATAAGCTCCATCTCTTGACCTAGTGTAAGTACAACACTAAGATTAGGTGTCGTTATTACACTAAGTCGACCGATCATGACCCCAAGCACCACCCGATCCGAGCTTGCCCAGCACCGGCCGACCGCCGCCGCCGAGGTGACGGTATCCACGGATGTGGTGCTGTTCAGCATCCGTAACCAGCGCCTGGAAGTGCTGCTGATCCACAAGACCCCGGACTGCTGGTGGCTGCCTGGAGGCTGCATGAAGGCCGACGAGGACCTGGACGCCTCGGCTCTGGACCATCTGGCCGAACAAACCGGCTGCGAGGGGGTGTATCTGGAACAGCTTTACACCTTCGGCCGCTCCGACCGCTCCCCCGGTCGGCGGGTGGTATCGGTGGCCTACTACGCCCTGGTGCCTTGGGAGCATCTGCCGCCCCTGGCCGAGAACCGGGGCCTGGCCTGGTTCCCGGCGTTGAGTCTGCCGCCCATGGCCCTGGACCACGGCGAGATGGTGACCCTAGCCCACCGCCGGCTCAAGGCCAAGCTGGAGTATTCCACCATCGCCCTGCAATTCATGCCCCAGCGGTTCACCTTGGGGGAATTGCAGTCGGTCTACGAAACCATTCTGGGTGAACCCCTGGACAAGCGGAATTTCCGCAAGCGGGTGTTGACCCTGGACTGTATCGAGGACACCCGGGAGGTATCCCGGATCGGCAACCACCGCCCCGCCCGGCTGTACCGGGTCAAAACACCCGGGCAGGTGGAGATCATTAAATAGCGACCCGACGCCCCCTGGGGCCAATCACCACGAGCCGAGACCAAGCCCATGAACGTGATGACCAACCTTGCCCCGCGACGGTCCTACCGACTGCGCCCCAATGACGTCCCCCCCACCGTGACGGAAACCTTGGAACGGGGCGAGCGGAAGGAACTGGTGGCGCGCATCAAGCACCTGCTCAAGGTCCGGGACGCGACCCTAGTGGCCCATTACTACACCGCCCCGGAATTGCAGGAACTGGCCGACGAGACCGGGGGCTATGTGTCCGACTCCCTGGACATGGCCCGCTTCGGCGCCGAATGCCCCTCCTCCACCCTGGTGGTGGCCGGGGTGCGATTCATGGGCGAAACCGCCAAGATCCTCAACCCCGAAAAGCGGATTTTGGTGCCGGACCTGGAGGCCAACTGCTCCCTGGACCTGGGCTGCCCCCCCGACGAATTCGCCGCCTTTTGCGACCTGCACCCGGAGCGCACCGTAGTGGTCTATGCCAATACCAGCGCGGCGGTCAAGGCCCGGGCCGACTGGATGGTCACCTCCGGCATTGCCGTGGACCTGGTGCGCCACCTGGCCGCGCGGGGCGAGAAGATCCTCTGGGCGCCGGACAAGCACCTAGGCGCCTATATCCAGCGGCAGACCGGCGCCGACATGCTGCTCTGGGACGGGGCTTGCGTGGTCCACGAAGCCTTTAAGGCCGACGGACTGCAACAGTTACGGGCCGAACACCCGGACGCCGTGGTGCTGGTGCATCCCGAATCCCCCGCCGACGTGGTGGCCCAGGCCGACGTGGTAGGCTCCACCACCGGCTTGATCCAGGCCGTCAAAACCCGCCCGGAGCAAAAATTCATCGTCGCCACGGACAATGGCATTTTCCACAAAATGCGCCTGGCGGCCCCGGACAAAATCCTCATGGAGGCCCCCACCGGCGGCAACAGCGCCACCTGTGTGAGCTGCGCCCACTGCCCGTGGATGGCCATGAACGGCCTGCGCAAACTGGCCCATGTGCTGGAGACCGGCCTCAACGAAATCCAGGTGGACCCGGCCGTGCGGGAACAGGCGGTGAAACCCATCCAGCGGCTGCTGGACTTCGCCCGGCAACGCCGCCAAGTGGTGTTGGGGAATAACGACGCCTAAAGGCTGGCGACGGGTTCCGGGGCAGGCCGAGCGTACTGGCACTGCCCCCGCCCCTGCCGCTACAATGCCTGACAGTACACAGGCCCACTGCCTTCCAATGCTGCGGCTGGCTGGCCCGGAGTTGCGGGTCCCGGGCCGTGGTCATTCCCTGGGATGTCATCATCATGGCTTTATCCATCGCCCCCGCCCCCCGCGCCGCGCCGTCTCAACCGGTCCCCGAGGCCGGGTTGATCCCCACCAAGCTGCATAGCCCCCGGCCGCGCCCGGCGATCGTGCCTCGCCAACGCCTGACCGGGCGCATCGAAGACGGCCTGTGGCGCAAACTCACCCTGGTGTCGGCGCCAGCCGGTTCCGGCAAGACTACCCTGGTCTGCGAATGGCTGGCCCAGACCACCGTGCCGGTGGCCTGGCTGTCCCTGGACGAGGCGGATAACCAGCCCCTGCGGTTTCTGAGC
Organism: uncultured Candidatus Competibacteraceae bacterium; assembly: GCA_964597315.1. Lineage (GTDB taxonomy): Bacteria > Pseudomonadota > Gammaproteobacteria > Competibacterales > Competibacteraceae > CAZQXD01. Next base: position 28,043 of record CAZQXD010000012.1, on the reverse strand, counting down.
TATCTCCTGGGAGCGGTTCGGAGCGTGCGCCCCGAGGTGGGCCAGCCCCCCGAGGCCTTGCTTCAGACCATGGATGCGGCTCAACTGGAAAGGCTGCTGACGGCGTTGCTGCTGATCCCCCTGGGGGAGTCCGAGACACCGTTCGTGCTGGTGCTGGACGATTATCAGGTCATCCACAACCCGATGCTCCACCAAGCCCTGGCCTGGCTACTGGACAATTTGCCCGAAGGCATGCATCTGTTGATGACCACCCGCCAGGACCCGCCCCTGCCCCTGGCCCGGCTGCGGGTGCGGGATGAACTCAACGAAATCCGCCCGGCGGACCTGCGCTTCGCCGAGTCCGAGTCTCGGGTATTTTTCAACGAGATCATGAACCTGGACCTGAGCGACGAGGATATTCGGGCCATCGAGCGGCGCACCGAGGGCTGGGCGGCGGCCATCCAGTTGTCGGCCCTGTCCTTGCGCAGCCAGGGCAACCGGCAAAGTTTCATCCAGGCCCTAAGGGGGGACCACCCCCTGTTCGCCGATTATCTGGTGGAAGAAGTACTGGCTGGCCTGGACCCGGCGTTGCGGGATTTTCTACTGCACACGGCGGTGCTGGAGCGGCTATCCGGCCCCTTGTGCGCGGTCCTGACCGACCGGCCCGATGCCCAGGCGGTGCTGGAGCAGTTAGAGACCGCCAATCTGTTTCTGATCCCCCTGGATGACCGCCGCCAGTGGTATCGCTACCATCATTTGTTCGCCGAACTGCTGCGCCAGCGGCTGGAACGGGACCATCCCGGGGCCGGGGCCGGGCTGCGGCGGCAGGCCAGTCAATGGTTCGAGTCCAAAGGCTCCATCTGCGAAGCCTTTCAATACGCCCTGCAAGGGGAGGATCAGGACTGGCTTCTGGAACTGGCCCAACGCTGGGGCGAGAGTCTGATCAAACGCAGCGAACTGGACACCCTGCGCCGCTGCCTGGAAGCCCTGCCCGATGAACTGCGAGACCAGCGGCCCTGGCTGCTGGTGCTGGACGGCTGGTCGGCGGTGCTGAGCAATGCCTGTCGCCAGGCCGAGGCCATCGCCGAGCGGGGCGAACAGCTCATTGCCACACTACTCCAGGCCCCCGAAAACCTCTGCCATCTAGGGGATTTTCTGGCTATCCGCGCCTTTGCCGCCACCCGCTCCGGGGACCCGGAACGAGGCCGCACCCTAGCCCGGCAGGCTCTGGAACAACTGGCCGACGAGGCCCATTTGGTGCGGGGGGTGATCGCCCTCAATCTGGGCATGAGTTCCCTGGCTGCGGGGGATCTGGCCACCGCCGAAGAGGCCCTGGGCGAAGCCCGCCATGCCTGTTTTCAGGCCGGCAACTACCTGGCCACCGTGGCCGCTGTCAGCATCCAGGCTTGGCTGCGCCGGATTCAAGGCCAGCTATCGGCGGCCTGGCGGGTGTGCGAGGAGTTCTTGGAACAAGGGCGGCGGGACCGGATGGCCATGCTCCCCATGGCCGGTTATCTATGGGGCGAGCAGGCTTGGGTACTCTACGAACGAGGCCGCTTCGATCAGGCTTTGGAGAAAACCAGCGTCGCTATCCGCCGGGTCAGCGCCATCGGCGACTTTACCCATCTGGTGCCCGCGCAATTGTTGCTGGTGCTGATTCGGCTGGCCATGGGTGACCGGCAGGAGGCCGGGGCGGCCCTTGAAGAAGCTAACGCTCTGGCGGAGCGCGGCAACTGGATCGACACCATGGGCCAATTGCGGGGCTGCCGGGCGCTGGTGGCCCTGGCGCAAGGGAACATGGCCGAGGCCGAACGGTGGGTGGGCGACCTGTCCCTGGAGGACTTGAACCCGGCGCCGCCGTCCCTGGTGCTGATCGAAGCCCGTCTGCGCCTGGCCCTGGCCCGGAAAGACCATAGCCCCCTAGCCACGGCCCTTAATCGCCTGATCGCTTGGTACGAGGCCCAAAACCGGCGGGGACAGGCCCTGGAGCTAAGGGTATTAAAGGCCGTCGCCCTAGGGACGGCGGGCCACCCGTCCCAGGCGGTTGACGAACTGGAGTTGGCCGTGAAACAGGCCCAGCCCGAGGGGTATCTGCGGATCTTTGCCCAGGACCGGGAGGCACTGGCGCCCCTGCTCCAAGGTCTGTCCGATCCCACGGCCCGGAGCTATCTGGCGGTTTTGAACACTGCGCCCGATACCCCTGCCCCGGCCCCAGTTCCGGCTCCGACCGAAGAGCTGGCCGGGCTGCCCCTGGAAGCCATCAGCGCCCGGGAGCTGGAAGTCCTGTCCCTGGTGGCCCGGGGCCTGGCCAACCGGGACATCGCCGCCAAGCTGTTCGTGTCCGTGGGCACGGTCAAGACCCATCTACACCATATTCTGGGCAAGCTGGATGTGCGCAACCGCACCGAGGCGGTACACCGGGCGCGACGGCTGGGGCTGATCGACCCAGGCTAGGGGCTGGCTCTATCGGAAGATAGAATCCCCCGCCCCTGTCCATAACCCATCCATGGATGGATGCGGCTCTATCCGGGCGGATGAGAAAGTTGTGCCATCGATAACGCACAACCGGAGACAGCCACCATGACCAAATCCACCACCCTGCTGCTGGCCTTGACCGCCGCCCTGACCCTGGGCGCCGCCGCCCTGGCCGAACCCCTGACCGATCCGTTGGGCACCACCGATTACTACCGGCAACTGGCCGGCCAGCAACTGGGCGCCAAGGGCAAGTCCATTCCCGGCCACCGGGAACCCGCCGGCACCACCGATTACTACCGGCAACTGGCCGCTGAAACCCCCGTCGCCCCCGGGGTCTATATCGTCGGCCACCGGGAGCCTGCCGGCACCACCGATTACTACCGGCAACTGGCGGGGGAGGCGCGGGTTGCGCAGGCCGCCCGCACTCTGACCATAAACATTCGTTAATATTCTCTCGGCCCGTCCGGCGCCTATTCTCAGGCGCCACCGGCGGCGTTGGGTTACTAAAGGCGTCCTAGACTCCGCCCTCGTCTGGCTCTCCCGAATCCTCAAGATCCGTTTCCACCTGCCCCCGGCCCTGCAACCAGCGGGCCACCAGCCACACCAGCAGCGCCCAGGCAGCCCCCGCCGTCCAGCCGGCCAGTACGTCGGTGGGCCAATGCACCCCCAGATACACCCGGCTCACCCCCACCAGCAGGGTCACCATGATGGCCAGCACCAGCAGATAGGCTTTCAAGCGCCGCTTGGACTGAACCCGGGCCAGCAAGGCGCCCAGGGTCAGATAGGTGGCCGCCGAGAGCATGGAATGGCCGCTGGGAAAACTACGGGTATAGACGATGGAGCCGTGGGGCACCAAGTCCGGGCGTGGCCGGTCGAATCCCAGCTTGAGAAGGGTACTGAGCAACACCCCTCCGCCCACCGCCGCCAGCACCAGTAGCGCCGCCCCGAATTTGCGCAGCAGTGCCAGATAGCCGGCCACCGCCAAGGTCAGCAGGGTCAGCACCCCCACCCCGCCCAGAGCAGTGAAGTCCCGGCCCAGTTCTTCCATCCAGCCTGGCCCTAGGGGATCGGAGCGGTCGGCGGGATTTCGCATGGCCAGCAAGATCGTCTCGTCCAGGGCGCGGGTATCCCCTTCTATGACTTCCCCGGCCACCATAGCAAACACCCAGATGGCCCCCAGCAATAACGTCAACAATACCAGGGTGGATAATTCGTGACGGCCTAGCCGGGACATCAGCCGGTGGATGGGACTCCAGCCGCGTCGGGCCTGTTGGATTAAAGTCGCGGGCACCATCGGTCTCCGTCAGTGAACGTTCAGGCTGAGCAGACCGGCTGGGAATGGATTGGTTCGACGCCTTAGTCGCGGGCAAAAAGGGCCTTTGCCACGGGATGAGCATATGGCTGGCCGATGAGGCCCGGGGGCTTGAAATTTTTCAGCCCGTCCCAATATACATCTGTACCAGTATTGAACCTTTAAGCAACTGAATTGACTAATTATCCGAATATTTTTTCGGATTGGGGAGGTAGTGTGATGAGTTCCGATTTGGTTGCCAAACCCATGTCGTTACCCGTTCCCGTAGACAGCCTGGAAGCCTATATCCGGCACGTCAACTCCATTCCCGTATTGGAGGCCGACGAGGAACGGGAACTGGCCACGCGGCTGCGCGACCATCAAGACCTGGAGGCGGCCCGCAAGCTGATCATGGCCCATTTGCGCTTCGTGGTGCAGGTGGCCCGCAAGTACGCCGGTTACGGCCTGCCCCTGGGGGATCTGATCCAGGAGGGCAACGTGGGCCTAATGAAAGCGGTGCGCCGTTTCGACCCGGATCGAGAAGCGCGGCTGGTGTCCTTCGCCGTGCATTGGATTCGCGCCGAAATCCATGAATTCGTACTCCGCAACTGGCGGATTGTCAAAATCGCTACGACTAAGGCCCAGCGCAAGTTGTTCTTCAATCTGCGCAGTTCCAAAAAGCAACTGGGCTGGCTGAAGGCCGGCGAGGCCGACGATCTGGCCGAGAACCTGGGGGTGGACAGCGACACGGTGCTGGAGATGGAAACCCGGATGAGCGGTCATGACATGGCGTTTGACCCGGCCCCCGGCGCCGGGGACGACGACGAGGCCCTACTCCACGCCCCTTCCGCTTGGCTGGCCGACCATCGGGCCGATCCCCTGGAGGCCCTGGAACGGGACGACTGGCATGAACAGGCCATGGATGCTTTGGGCGAGGCCATGGAAAACCTGGACCCCCGCAGCCGGGACATTCTGCAACGGCGCTGGCTGAACGCCCCGAAAGCCACCCTCCAGGAGCTGGCCGCCGAGTATGGGGTGTCCGCCGAGCGCATCCGCCAGTTAGAGGCCAACGCCTTCAAGAAACTGCGGGCCGCCGTGCCCGATGCGCGACCCCTGGAGGCCCTTCGAGCCGCTTGATCCCCATGATTGCCAAAGGCGGCCCCCGAGGGCGCCTGGTGATGGCGGCTCAGTCTCGCTGACGGCCCCGCCGCGCTTTGGCCAGAGCATCGGCCAGAGCGCCCCGAGGAGCGGAAGCCATCGGCTTGGGGGTGGCCCGGGAGGGGGTGCGGTCCTGAGACTCGGGACGGGGTGTCTCGGCGCGGCGACTGTCTTCCCCCAGGCGTAGGGTTAGGGCGATACGGCGACGCTTGAGGTCCACTTCCAACACCTTGGCCTTCACCACATCCCCGGCCTTGACCACCTCCCGGGGGTCCTTGACAAACCGATCCGCCAAGGCCGAGATATGCACCAGCCCGTCCTGGTGGACGCCGATATCCACAAAGGCGCCGAAGTTGGCGACATTGGTCACCACTCCTTCCAGGATCATCCCCGGCTCCAGGTCGGCAAGGTTTTCGACCCCTTCCCTGAAGGCGGCGGTCTTGAACTCTGGGCGTGGATCGCGGCCTGGCTTTTCCAGTTCAGCGAGAATGTCTTGCACCGTGGGCAGGCCGAAGCGGTCATCGGTGAAGTCCTTGGGGTCCAGGGCGCGCAACAGGCGGGTATCGCCGATCAGGTCCCTGACTTGCTTGCGGGTGGCTTTAATGATCCGCCGTACCACGGGATAGGCTTCTGGATGCACCGCCGAGCGGTCCAGAGGGTCGGACCCGTCCATGATCCGCAGAAACCCCGCCGCCTGTTCGAAGGTTTTTTCCCCCAGACGGGGCACCTTCAGGAGATCCCGGCGCCGGGGAAAGGCCCCGTGCTGGTCCCGATATTCCACCACGTTACGGGCCAAGCTGGGGTTCAGCCCCGCCACCCGGGCCAGTAGCGCCGAGGAGGCGGTGTTGAGATCCACCCCCACGGCGTTGACGCAGTCCTCCACCACCACCTCTAGGCTTCGGGCCAGCCGGGTCTGGGCCACGTCGTGCTGATACTGGCCCACGCCGATGGCCTTGGGTTCGATCTTCACCAGTTCCGCCAGAGGGTCCTGAAGACGGCGGGCGATGGACACTGCCCCCCGCAAGGTCACATCCAACTCCGGAAACTCCTTGGCGGCCAGTTCCGAGGCGGAATACACCGAAGCCCCGGCCTCGGACACCATCAGCTTCCGCAGCCCCAGTTCCGGGTGACGTGTCATCAGTTCCTGGACCAGTTTGTCGGTCTCCCGGGAAGCGGTGCCGTTGCCAATGCTGACTAGCCCGATGCTGTGAGCGCGGCACAGCCCGGCCAGGGTGTGGATGGACTCATCCCAGCGGTTTTTGGGGGCGTGGGGATAAATCGTGGCGGTGGCCACCAGCTTGCCGGTGGCGTCCACGCAGGCGGCCTTGACCCCGGTGCGCAGTCCTGGGTCCAGACCCAGAATCGGTTTAGGTCCAGCGGGGGCGGCCAGCAACAAATCCCGCAGATTACGGGCAAAGACCCCGATGGCTTCGGCCTCGGCCTGCTCCCGCAGCCGGGTTTTGAGTTCGGTATCCAGGTGGGTGAGGATCTTGACCCGCCAGGCCCAGCGCAGGGTATCCAGGAGCCAGGGGTCGGCGGGTCGGCCCCGCTCGGCAATGCCGAAGCGCCGGGCGATCTCCCCCTCGCAATAGCTCTCGTCCACCTCCAGGCTCAGCCCCAGCACCCCCTCCTTGCGGCCCCTGAACAGGGCCAAGGCCCGGTGGGAGGGAATCTTATGCAGGGCTTCGGCATAGTCGAAGTAGTCGGCGAACTTGGCCCCCTCGTCCCCTTTGCCCTTGATCAGCGTGGAGCGCAATACCCCCCGCTCCCAGACAAACGCCCGCAATTGGCCGATCAATTCAGCATCCTCGGCGAAGCGCTCCATGAGGATTTGCCGGGCGCCGTCCAGGGCGGCGGCGGCATCCCCATAGCCCTGTTCCGGCTTCAAAAACCCCTCGGCCAGTACTTCCGGGCGTTGGGACGGGTCTTCCAGCAGGGCCAGGGCCAGAGGTTCCAGACCGGCCTCCCGGGCCATCTGGGCTTTGGTGCGGCGCTTGGGCCGAAAGGGCAGATACAGGTCCTCCAACCGGGTCTTGGTGTCGGCGGCGCGCAAGGCGGCCTCCAGGCCGGCCTCCAGCTTGCCCTGCTCCCGGACGCTGGCCAGCACCGCCTCCCGGCGCTCCTCCAGCTCCCGCAGATAACCCAGCCGTTCTTCCAGGGTGCGCAACTGGGTGTCATCCAGACCGCCGGTGGCCTCCTTGCGATAACGGGCGATGAACGGCACGGTGGCGCCGCCGTCCAACAGGTCTACAGCGGCGACCACCCGAGCCGGCGCCACCCCTAGTTCGGCGGCGATACGGTGCTGAATCGTCATAAATTTTCCAAGGCGACCAGTTCAGACCAGGGGCTTTTCGGAGACCACGATGCCGTCTTCGTCGGAGTACAAATAATGACCCGGATAAAAACTCACACCGGCGAACCGCAGGGGCGCACCCCGCTCTCCCTGGCCGCGCTTGACGCTCTTCAGGGGATGGGTGGCCAGAGCCTTGACCCCGATGGCGCACTTGGCCACATCGGCAGAGTCGCGGATCGCCCCGTAGACCAGCACCCCGGACCAGCCGTTGGTCTCGGCGATCTTGGCGAGCTGGTCGCCTAGCAGGGCGCAGCGCAGGGAACCACCTCCGTCCACCACCAACACCCGACCCTCTCCAGGCTCTTCCAGGGCGGCCCGCACCAGGGCGTTGTCCTCGTGGAGTTTGAGGGTCACCATGGGACCGGAAAAATAGGCCCGACTGCCGTAGTTTTGGAACAGCGGCTCGGCGATTTGCAGGGTAGCGGCGTGGTCGTCGCAGAGGTCGGCGGTTTTGAAGTCCATGGCGTTTCCCTTGTTATGTCGGCGGAGGAACCGGCGAAGTGTAGCCCCGGGGGTGCGCCACGAGCAACGCCCGTTCCGGCCAGGCCGCCCCCTTGGACCCCGATACGCCTATTTGACGCCTTCGGCTTGGTTGCGTCCTCAATCATCCCTGCCCGCCGCCGATACTCCCCAGGTACCCGGCAGCGCCGGTATCCGACTGCTACACTCCTGTTGGACCACGGCAAGGAGAACAATGGAATGGTGGTTCCGAAACGACCCTGGATGCCGACCAGCGCTCTGCTGGCTGGATTGATCGTGTTTGGTTGCGGCGGTGGCGGCAGCGACGCGCCAACCTCCTCGTCACTCCCGCCCCCCCAGCCGACATTTTCCCTGACCGGAACCATACAGCCCGCCGCCGGTTCGGCCCTGGATGGGGATATCAACGATCCCCGGGCGACCGTGTTACCCAACGATAGCCCGGAAACCGCCCAGCAACTGCTCAATCCGGTCACCCTGGGAGGTTATCTCAACGATCCAGGCGCCGGTCCCCAAGGACGGTCCTTCCAGACCGGCGACCCGGAGGACTGGTACCGGGTCAGCTTGGTCGCCGGCCAAAGCCTCACCCTGGTCATCGCCGCCGACGGCCAGGTCAACGACCTGGACCTGTTTCTGACCGACCTGGATGGCCGGTTGCTGGACGCCTCAGTGGGTCTGGGCCGCGTCGAATCCCTGACCGTGTCCGAGACCGGCGATTTCCTGGTCAGCGTTCAGACCTTCCGAGCCAGCCTGCCCCAGCAACCCTTGGGTATAGCCTCCGGCTATGTACTCAGCATCGGCTGGGGACCAAACCCCCACCCGACCGCTCGGCGGCTATCCGATCCCCTGGCGCCGGGACAAGTGCTGGCGGCCTACGACCCCAAGGCCCGCCTGGTTCCAGATCTGAAAACCCGCCTCAAGCCGCTGGGACTAAACCGTCGGGCCGGAGACACCCACTTAATGCTGCTGGAATTGGAGGAGCAGGATCGCCAGCCCAGCGCCCGCTCCGTCCGCCACGTCCCCCTGGGGGGCGGGGCCCGGGTCGATGACGATCAACGCCGCCGACTGGATACCCTGGCCGCAGCCAAGACTCTGGCCCAGGACCCCCTGGTGCGCTACGCGGAACCGAACCTGATCGCCCAGGCTAGCTTCGTGCCCAACGACCCAGATTATTCCCGCCAATGGCATTACCCCTTGCTGGGCCTACCCCAAGCCTGGGACCTCAATACCGGCCGCCGGAGTGACGGCCTGCCAGCAATCGTGGCAGTGCTGGACTCCGGCATCCGCCTGGACCACCCGGACCTGCAAGGGCAATTGGTGGCCGGCTACGATTTCGTGAGCGACCCCTTGCAGTCCCACGACGGCGATGGCATCGACCCGGACCCCAGCGACCCTGGCGACCCCAACGACCCGGACGGCAGCGTGTTCCATGGCACCCATGTGGCCGGCACCGTCGGGGCGGCCACCAACAACGGTATCGGCGTGGCCGGGGTGGCCTTCAACGCCCGGATCATGCCGGTGCGGGTGCTAGGCGCTTTCGGCACCTACTACGACATTATCCAGGGCATCCGCTTCGCCGCTGGCCTGAGCAACGATTCCGGCGTCGTGCCAGCGCGGCGGGCCGATGTCATTAATATGAGTCTGGGGGGCCAGGGCCAGTCCCTGGCCTTGCAAAATGCCCTGGACGCCGCCCGGACTGCGGGCGTGGCGGTGGTAGCGGCGGCGGGCAATGCCTCCGGCAACAGCATTTCCTTCCCTGCGGCGGCCAACGGGGTGATCGGGGTCAGCGCCCTGACCCTTGCCCGGGAACTGGCTGGCTATTCCAATTTTGGTTTCTATGTGGACGCGGCGGCCCCCGGGGGCGACCAGTTCCGGGACCTGGACGGGGACGGCAATACCGATGGGGTGTTCAGCACCGGGGCCGTCACCACCCCGGAGGGCATCGACAACCAGTTTACCTATCTGCAAGGCACCTCCATGGCCACTCCCCATGTGGCCGGGGTGGTGGCGTTGATGCGGGCCGCCAATCCGGCCCTGGACCCGGCCGCCATCGACGCGCTGCTGGCCTCTGGAAAGATCACCCAGGACCTGGGAGAGCCGGGCCGGGACGACCGCTTCGGTTATGGACTGATCGACGCCTTCGCTGCGGTTAACGAGGCGCTCATAGCCGCTGGGGAAACCCCGGTGGCGACCTCGACCCTGGAGGTGTTCCCAACGGGGCTGAATTTCGGCCTGAACCGGACTCAAATGGAGATCACCCTAACCGGCGGCGGCGGCGCCATCCTCGCTGGCCTCCCCAGCCACAACGCCGACGGCTGGCTGACCGTGGCCCCGATAGCCACCGACGCCGACGGCCTAGGTCGCTGGCAAATAACAGTGGACCGCTCGCTGCTCGTGGATGGGGTACACGCCGCCACCGTTAGCTTTCCCTTCCAGAATGGCGCGGCGCGGCTGCCCCTGATCGTGCAGGTGAGCGGACAACTGACCCAGGCCGAGGCTGGACCCCATAGCGTGCTGCTGATGGCTGCCGATACCGGCGAGGTGGTGGCAACCGTGGCCGCCGATGCCCTGTCCGGGGGCGGTTATAGCTACCGCTTCGACGGCGTACCTGAAGGCCACTATCAGCTACTGTCCGGCTCCGATCTCAGTCATGATGGGACAATCTGCTCCCTTGCCGACGCCTGCGGGGCCTGGCGGGTGCTGGGCCAGCCGGAGGTGCTGACGGTGGACCGGGACTTGTCCGGGCTGGACTTCGGCAGCGGCTTTTCCCTGGACCTGCCCGCCCCCGACGGAGAGGATTAGACCTACCCCATCCCAGGCGTGGCTCGCGTCCGGGCTAGGAAAGTCCCAACCGGGTCAGGGGGTCTTGCCCATAAAAACCCTTGAGCTGCTCATAGACTTGCGGATAAACCTCCCAGAGCAGATCGGGCAACTCAAAGAACGCTTCACTGAGTACCGCGAAAAACTCCCCCGGACTTTCGGCGGCGTAGGGGTCCAGCTCGGTGTCCTCGCCCCGCTCCACCCTGGCCCTGAAATCCTCAAAGGCGGTCCCGAAAGCCCCCGACCAGGCCGCCACGGTCTGGGGGGGCGACAGGGGCGGCAGGCCATTATCCTCCCCGTCCAGCAAGTCCAGTTTATGGGCGCACTCGTGGATCACCACATTAAAGCCGTCCAGTTCTCTGGAGTCGGCTACGTCCTCCCAAGACAGGATCACCGGGCCTTGCGCCCAGGCTTCCCCGGCTAGGGGCCGGGCCACCTGATGCACCACCCCGGCGGCGTCCATATAGTCATGGCGGGCCAAAAAGCCCTGGGGATAGACCACCACTGTTTGCCAGCCTCGGTAATAGTCCAGCCCCAGGTTGAGGATGGGCAGGCAGGCCAGGGCGGCGATATGCAGCCTCATGGCCGGGTCCAGCTCCAGATCATGGGCGGATTCCAAGGATTTTTCGTGGAGAAACAGCACTGTCAGCTCCCGCAATCGGAGCCATTCGTCGGGGCTTAACCCCTGGAACACCGGCTGTGTCTCCACGGTGCGTCCCCAAAGCGCCGGGTCTAGGCGGGAGCGGCGCAGCACCCGGCGCCGCCGCCAGTTTCGAAAATTCAGCAGCGTCATTGGCGAATAGTCAGGGTCTCGGGGCAGTCGTGCAAGTTGGCAAACCGTCTCCTAGACTCCAAAGGCGGCGTCCCCGCATATCGCGAGATTTAAACTTGTCTATGATAGAGGTTTAGCATGCACCCTAAGCACAACATACCTCACCGAACCCGAGCCTGGCCACAACGCCTGTCTTTGGCTCTATTGACAGCGACCTGCATGGCGTTGCCAGGCCTGTCCATGGCCCAGCAGGAAGAGACGGCCATCTTCAGCGAAAAGGATATTGTCCACCCGGTATTCGCCACCCAGGGCATGGTGGCCAGCCAAGAGGCAATGGCCACCCGGATCGGCCTGGAAATTCTCAAAAAAGGGGGTAATGCCGTGGATGCGGGGGTAGCCGTGGGCTTCGCCCTGGCCGTGACCCTGCCCCGGGCCGGGAATCTGGGGGGCGGCGGCTTTATGGTGGTCCATAACGCCGAGAACAACGAAACCGTGGCCATCGACTTCCGGGAAATGGCCCCCGCCGGCGCCACCCGGGATATGTATCTGGATGCCCAGGGCAACGCCGATCCAGAGCTGTCCCGCTATTCCTATTTGGCCATCGGCGTGCCCGGTACGGTGGCGGGGCTGGCCCTGGCCCTGGAACGCTACGGCACCATGAGCCTCCAGGACGTGCTGGCCCCAGCCATCAAACTGGCCGAGGACGGCATCCGGGTGGGCGAGGACCTGTCTATTTCCCTGAAAGCCGCCAAGCAACGCATGAGCGCGTCCCCGGCCAGCATGGCGATTTTTTTCAAAAAAGACGGCACACCCTATGAAAAAGGCGACACCCTGGCGCAAAAGGATCTGGCCGCCTCCCTGAAGGCCATCGCCGAACATGGCCCCAAAGCCTTTTATGAAGGGGAGATCGCCGACAGGATCGTCGCCGCCATGGAAGCCAATCAGGGCTTGATCACCAAGGCGGATCTGAAAAACTACAAGCCGGTGGTGCGCGAGCCGGTGCGGGGCAACTACCGGGGTTATGAGATCGCCTCCATGCCGCTCCCCAGTTCCGGGGGCATTCACGTCGTCCAGATTCTCAATATCCTGGAGGACTACCCCATCACGGACCTGGGCCATAACAGCGCCGCCACCCTGCACACCATGGCCGAGGCCATGAAACTGGCTTACGCCGACCGCTCCGAATACCTGGGCGACCCGGACTTCAAGCAGGCGCCCGTCAAGGGCCTGACCTCCAAGGACTACGCCGCCAAGCTTCGCCAGACCATCGACCTGGAGAAGGCCCGTCCGGCCGCCGAGATCAAGCCCGGCGATCCGGCTCCCTACGAGAGCAACGAGACCACCCATTATTCGGTGGTGGACAAACAGGGCAACGCCATTGCCACCACCTATACCCTGAATTTCAGCTACGGCACCGGCATCACCGCTGAAGGCACGGGGATTCTACTGAACAACGAAATGGACGACTTCTCCGCCAAGCCCGGAGTGCCCAACGCCTACGGCCTGATCGGTGGCGAGGCCAACGCCGTGGAACCGGCCAAACGCCCCCTAAGCTCCATGACGCCCACCCTGGTGTTCAAGGACGGCAAGGTGTTTCTGGTCACCGGTAGCCCTGGGGGCAGCCGGATCATCACCACCACCTTGCAAGTCATCATGAACGTCATCGACCACGGCATGAACGTAGCCGAGGCCACCGTGGCTCCCCGGATGCATCACCAGTGGCTGCCCGACGAACTGCGGGTGGAGGAGGGTTTTAGTCCCGATACCCTGAAACTGCTAGAGGGCAAGGGCCATACCATCGCCATCAAGGACGCCATGGGCTCCACCCAGAGCATCATGCAAACCCCGGCGGGACTGTTTGGCTACTCGGACCCCCGGCGGCGGGACGCCCTGACCCTGGGCTATTGACCCTTGGGCGGATAGCCACACGGCCGTCCGCCCTCGCTTTCACCGTTCCTGTTAGCGCCGTCACCCGCAGACCGGAACCCGAATGGGGTAGCCGATTGCCGTCCCCACAAGCACAATACAGGGTGGCAATACCCGCCAATCGGACGACAGGGGATCAGATATGGATCGGTATTTCCCCTACAACAGGGCCGCCAGAGCCAAAAATATGACCTTTCCCCCACTAGGCTTTTCCCGATTGAATCCTAGCCCCGGAGCGGCAACCACCCTTCAACGCCGCGTCCCTTATCAGCCCATGCTCGGGAGCGGCGTTTCGTGACTCACGAACAAATGCTCGTCTTAGCGGTACTGGCCTGCGCCCTGGGCTTGTTCATCTGGGGCCGCTGGCGTTACGACGTGGTGGCGCTCATGGCCCTGCTGACCCTGGCCCTGGCCGAACTGGTGCCCGCCGACCAGATGTTCTCCGGCTTTGGCCACCCGGCGGTGGTGACAGTGGCGGCGGTACTGATTATCAGTCGCGCCCTCAGCAACTCCGGGGCGGTGGATGGCATCGGCAAGGCGCTCACCGGACTCAACGACTATCCCATGTTCCAGGTGGCGGCCCTGACCGGGCTGGTGGGCGCCAGTTCCGCGTTTATGAACAACGTGGGCGCCCTGGCCTTGTTCATGCCGGTGGCCCTGCAAACCTGCCAAAAAGCCAAACGACCGGCCTCGGAAATACTCATGCCCCTATCTTTCGGGTCGCTGCTGGGGGGGCTGGTCACCCTGATCGGCACCCCCCCCAATGTGATTATCGCCATTTATCGCCAGGACCTGTCCGGGGAGCCTTTCGGCATGTTCGATTTCACCCCCGTGGGTCTGGGGGTAGCCCTGGTGGGAGGAACCTTTATCGCTTTGGTGGGCTGGCGGCTGGTGCCGGGCCGAACGGGGGGCGCCACCCTTGACCGGCTGTTTGAAATCGACGACTACATCATTGAGACCCAATTGCCCGAAGGCAACAAGCTGGTGGGCAAGGCCCTGGGAAATCTCGAAAAAACCGGCGAGGGAGACGTGGCCATACTGGCCCTGGTGCGGGGCGGGCGGCGGATTCTGGCGCCCGCGCCCTATGAACTGCTCAAAGCCGGGGACAAGTTAATTCTGGAGGGCCATTCCGACGCTCTCAAGACCCTGGTGGACAACGCCGATCTGGCCATTGACAGCGGCGGCCAGTTCAGCGCCGAGGATCTGAGTTCCGAACGGGTGGGTCTGTTCGAGGCGGTGGTCAGTCCCGGCTCCCCTATCGAGGGGCGCAGCGCCAGCATGCTCAAGCTGCATGCCCGGTACCGGGTCAATCTGTTGGCTATTTCCCGCCAGGGCCAGTCCATCCGCCAGCGGATCAGCAAGATCAGCTTCCAGGCCGGAGACGTGCTGCTGCTCCAGGGGGAGATCGAGACCATGACCGAGACCCTGGCGGCCCTGGGCCTACTGCCCCTGGCCCAGCGCAATATCAAGCTGGGCAAGCAAAAACGCGAACTGCCGGCCCTGGGCATCTTCGCCGTGGCCATCGCCCTGACCGCCTTTGGGGCGCTACCGGCCCATCTGGCCTTCGCCTGCGCCGCCCTGGTGCTGGTGCTGACCCGGCTGCTGTCCCTGCGGGAAGCCTACGCCAGCATTAATGGCCCGATCATCGTCCTGTTGGGGGCCATGATCCCGGTAGGCCAGGCGCTGGAACACACCGGCGCCACCTCTCTATTGGCCAGCAGTCTGGTGGATCTGGCCGGCGGCCTGCCCTTCTGGGCCATTCTGGCGCTGCTGCTGATCACCGCCATGGCCCTGTCGGACGTGATCAACAACGCCGCCACGGCAGTGATCATGGCGCCCATCGCCGCCAGCGTGGCCAATGCCCTGGAGCTGCCCACCGATCCGTTCCTGATGGCCGTGGCGGTGGGCAGCTCCTGCACGTTCCTTACGCCCATCGGCCACCAGTCCAATACCCTGGTCATGGGTCCGGGAGGCTATGCTTTCGGGGATTACTGGCGCATGGGCCTGCCCCTGGATGTACTGGTGGTGGTCACGGCCGTACCACTGATACTGTGGTTCTGGCCTCTTTAGTACCGCCACATCCCCAAGGGGGCGCGCTTCACTTGGTCAGTTCATCCAGCAGCGTCCTGAGTTCCGCCACTTCCCGGCGCAATGCCTCCACCTGACTTTCCAGCTCATCCAGGCGCTGGGCGGCGCCGGTCGAAGGGGGCGTCGCGCTGGCGGTTTGGGAGGCAACGGACGGGACCGCGCCACTGAATAAATGGGCGTAGCGATGCTCCCGCCTACCCGGTTCCCGCTCCAACCGGGCCACGAACGGTCCGTCCTGACGGTTCATCAAATCCTCCAGGGTAGCCTCCACCTCCCGCACCTCCGTAAACCGGCATAGGCGATGGGTACGGGTACGCAATTCCCCGGGGGTCTGGGGACCCCGGAGCAACAGCACGCAGAGGATGCCCAGCGCCTGCTCTGAGAACTTCAGGGCGCCGAACTCAGTGTTGCAGAACCGATGCTGATACTTGGAGACCCGGCTGCCGAAACTGCTTTTCTCGGTCACCAGACTTTGCTTGATCAGCCCATCCACGGTGTCCTGGACGGTCGCCTCGTCCAGATCCAGCACCGGATCGCGGTTGCTCTTCTGGTTACAGGCCAGAACCAGGGCGTTCAGGGAGAGAGGATATTGATCCGGCGTGGTGATCTGCTTTTCGATCAGTGCGCCGATGACGCGGGTTTCGTGAAGGCTGAGATTCATCCGGGTTCTCCGCGAGAGACCCCGCCCTTCAGGGCGGGGATGGATAGCGGGCACGCCGTAGGCGTGCTTTCTTTCAACTTACAAAGCAATGTCGTATAACGTAAGCCATGAAACAGCGCTGGACATTCCGTTGCTACCCGACTGACGAACAAGCCCACGCGCTTGCGCGGACCTTCGGTTGCGTCCGGTATGTCTACAACTGGGGGCTGGCACAGCGCACCCAGGCGTTTCAGCGCGGCGAGCGGATGAACTACGCCCAATCCAGCGTGGCGTTGACCGAACTGAAGCGGCAACCGGAAACGATATGGCTGAACGCGGTGTCCAGCGTTCCCGTGCAACAAGCGCTGCGCCATCTCCAGACGGCATTCCGCCACTGCTTTGAGAAGCGTGCCGGCTATCCGTCGTTCAAACGCAAAGATGGAAAACAGACGGCGGAATACACCCGGTCCGCGTTTCGCTTCGAGATCGGTAACCGGCGGCTGCTGTTGGCCAAGATCGGACCCTTGAAGGTGAGGTGGTCCCGGTCGGTTCCGGTTGAACCGACCACGGTGACCGTGATCCGCAAGCCCTCGGGTAGGTATTTTGTGTCTCTGGTTGTGGACGTTCAACCCGTCCCTTTGCCCAAAACCGGTGAGTCGGTCGGCATCGATTTCGGTGTCAGCCGCTTGGCTACGCTCTCCACGGGGGAGCGCATGGCCAATCCGAAATACCTGAACCGCTATCAAAGGCGCTTGAAGCGCCAGCAACAAGCGTTGTCTCGCAAACAGAAAGGATCGAATCGGTATCGTCGCCAGAAACAGCGAGTGGCGAAGTTGCATGAAAAGATCGCCGATTCGCGCAAAGATACGGCTTCCAAGTTGGCTTGGGGACTGGTAACGCGATTCGACACGATTTGCGTGGAAGACCTGAATCTGCGGGGCATGGTTAAGAACCACAGCCTGGCCCGCAGCCTGAGTGATGCCGGTATCGGCAGGGCTATTCGGGCCATCGAAACCAAGGCCGCGATGCACGGCAAGGCCGTGGTCAAGATCGACCGCTGGTTTCCGTCGAGCAAGATGTGTTCGGCCTGTGGAACGCGGCAAGCGCATCTGCCGCTGTCCGTTCGTCAATGGACTTGTGACTGCGGCGCTGTCCATGATCGGGACGAAAACGCTGCGCGCAATATTCTCGCCGTGGGGCACACGGTGACAGGACGTGGAGCGAGTGTCAGTCTGCATTGAACCTCGGTTTTCTGTAGCCACTTGCCGTGAAGCGTCAACCCTCTCGGTCTCTGGATCGGGAATCTCCTCCCTTTAGGGAGGGGAGGATGTCAAACAACGGTTCCGGTGCGGATAATCAAGTCCGATTGCTTGAGGCGGAGGCGCTTGCCTCTCGACGCTACTAGTGTAGGCCACCCTTCAAAAAAGCCGAACGCCCGGCCCGGAGGAAAATTCAGCTTTTTTTAATGACCGGGCAGTGCTTTTCTTGCGGTCGGATTCTGCTAATCTGTCACTCAAGAAAACAATGATGATGACGCCAGCGTCACACTCGTTCCAAGCAATAGACTGGCGTCGCGGGATTCGTATAAAAATGGATATAACAGCGCAGCAACCCGCCTATTTTCCCGACGCCTTTGGCCCCCCCGTTACCCGACCCACTAAAACGGTCCAGCCCTGAACTCGCCGACCACGGATTTTTTGACCAGCCCATGAGCCATGCTGTGTCCCTGATCGAAACCACTTTGCCCGCGCCCCCCTGGTGGCTGGCCCCCCTGGACGCCGCCGCCCGGCGACTGCGCCCCATCTCCTGGGGGCGCGGCCTGTTGCCATCCCGGGCCGCCCGGGAACTGGACCGGGAGCGGCTGGCCGAACTACGGCGGTTTCTGGACTGCGTGGACACCCCTTCACTGACCTTTCTGGGCCGCCGCGCCCTGGGAGCCACGGTCGCCGACAGCCTAGCCCGGCGTCGGGCCATGGGTCTGGACGGGGCCTCGCCGACCAGCAGCGTGGGGGAGCCGCCCCTGTTCGTGGTGGGCTTTCCCCGCTCCGGCACCACCCTGCTCCATAGCCTGCTGTGCCTGGACCCACAAGCCCGCTGGCTACGGCCCTGGGAGCTGGACCTGCCGTTCCCGGTCCGGGACTGGGGCGGCGCTGGGGACCCCCGCCGTCGCCGCCACGAGCGCCGCCTGCCGGCCTTGCGCCGACGTCTGGCCGATCTGGACGCCATTCACCCCCTGGACAGCCCCATGGAATGCTGGCAACTGCTGTGGACCGGGGGCGTCTCCCACACTCTATTCTTGTTCCTGGGTTTCGCGGGCTACCGGGGCTGGGTGAGGGACCTGACCCCGGCCACCCTGGATCGGGCCTATGAGGACTACCGGCGGCAACTCCAGTATCTGCAATCCCGCCAGCCCGGCGGCCACTGGGTACTCAAGGCCCCGGAACATGCCGTCAACCTGGCGGCCCTGGCGGCGCGGTTTCCCGAAGCCACCATCGTCCAACTGCACCGGAACCCCCTCGAAGTAGTCCCCTCCCTATGTTCCCTGGCCTGGCACTGCCAATACCTCACGGTGCGCGGAGTCACGCCCCGGACCTTGGGACCACGGGTTCTGGAGGTGCTGGACCACTGGCAGCAGGCCATGCTGGCGGCCCGGCGAGGGCTGGAGCCGGGACGGGTGCTGGACCTCCGGTATCGAGACCTGGTGGCGCGTCCGATCCAGACGGTGGCGACCATTTATGAACACCGTCGGCGGTCCCCGCCCCCGGCCATGCGCGAGGCCATGGACCACTGGCTGGCCCGTCGCCACCGGGCCGACCGACCGCGCCACGACTATGACCTGGCCGCCTTCGGCCTGGACCGGGACCAGGTGGAACAAACCTTCCAAACCTATCGGGACCACTTTGGGGTCGGCGTGGAAAACACCTGACCAAAACGGATTACACGGAGAGGCAGAGGAACCCATGGGGAACAACCCGGATACCGGGCGGCTGCTCAAGGCCCTGGACGAGGCGGCCGCCAAACTGGAGGCCGTGGAACGGGAACGCAACGAGCCTATCGCCGTGGTGGGCCTGGGCTGCCGCTTTCCTGGCGCCCATGGGCCGGACGCCTTCTGGACCCTGCTGCGGGAGGGGCGGGACGCCGTGGGCGAGGCCCCCGCCGACCGGCGACAGGCCCTGGACGCCTGCCATGATCCCGAGCCAGCCCCAGGCAAGCTGTATACCCGCCAAGGGGGGTTTTTGGACGAAGTGGCCGGCTTCGACGCGGATTTCTTCGGCATCTCCCCCCGGGAGGCCGCCAGCCTGGACCCCAACCAGCGGCTGCTCCTGGAAACCGCCTGGGAAGCCCTGGAGCACGCCGGCCAGGCCCCGGACCGGCTGGGGGGCAGCGCCACCGGGGTGTTCGTGGGGATCACCGCCAACGATTACGCACGGCTGCTGGCCCGAACCGGCGACCTAGCCGCCCTGGACGCCTATTTCACCACCGGCAACACCCTCAACGCCGCCGCCGGGCGGATCGCCTACGCCCTGGGTCTGCAAGGCCCGGCCCTGGCCGTGGACACCGCCTGCTCCTCGTCCCTGACCGCCACCCACCTGGCGATACACAGCCTGCGCCGCCGGGAATGCGACCTGGCCCTGGCGGGGGGGGTCAACCTGCTTCTGGCCCCGGAGATTACCGTGGCCATCTGCCAGGCCCGGATGCTGTCCCCGGATGGCCGCTGCAAGACCTTCGACGCCGCCGCCGACGGCTATGGCCGGGGGGAGGGCTGCGGGGTGGTGGTGCTCAAGCGCCTGGCCGACGCCCAGGCCGCCGGGGACCGGATACTGGCCCTGATCCGCGCCAGCGCCATCAACCAGGACGGTCCCAGCAGCGGCTTCACCGTCCCCTACGGCCCGGCCCAGCAAGCCCTGATCCGCCGCGCCCTGGAGGCCGCCCGGCTGAACCCGGCGGACATCGACTACCTGGAGGCCCACGGCACCGGCACTCCCCTGGGGGACCCCATCGAAGTGGCCGCCGCCGCCGCCATCCTGGGCCAGGACCGATCCCCGGAGCGGCCCCTGCTGCTAGGTTCCGTCAAGACCAATATCGGCCATCTGGAAGCCGCCGCCGGGGTCGCCGGGCTGATCAAGACGGTCCTAGCCCTGCACCATGAAGTGATTCCACCCCATCTGCATTTCCGCCATCCCAACCCCCATATGGACTGGGCGCGGCTGCCGGTTCGGGTGGTGACCGAACCCCGACCCTGGCCGGACAGTGGCCGACCCCATCGGGCCGGGCTTAGCGCCTTTGGGGTCAGCGGCAGCAACGCCCACCTGATTTTGGAACAGGCCCCATCGCCGCCCCGCCCCGTGGCCCAGGGTGACCGGTCTTCGCAACTGCTGGCCTTGGCCGCCCGCTGCCCCGCCGCCCTGGGAGAACTGGCCAGCCGCTATGCCCATCTGCTGACCGTTACCGATACCCCCTTGGCGGATATCTGTTTCAGCGCCAACACCGGCCGCGCCCACCCCCGCCACCGGCGGGCCTGGGTGGCGGACAGCCCCGCCGACATGGCCCGACAACTGGCCGCCTTCACCCCCCCGGAGGCGGACCCCGCTACCCCTCCGCCCCGGCTGGCCTGGCTGTTCACCGGTCAGGGCGCCCAATATCCAGACATGGGCCTGGCCCTGTACCGGGACCAGCCCGGTTTCCGGGCCGTGCTGGACCACTGCGCCGAAATCCTCCGCCCACGCCTGGACCGGTCCCTGCTGGAGGTGCTATTTCCCCGAGGCGCGCCCACCCCCCTGGACGAGACCGCCTACACCCAACCGGCCCTGTTCGCCTTGGAAATGGCTCTAGCCAAGCTGTGGCAAAGCTGGGGCCAGCACCCGGACCGGGTCCTGGGCCACAGCGTCGGGGAGTTCGCCGCCGCCTGCGTGGCCGGGGTGTTCGAGCTGGAAGACGGCCTGGGGTTGATCGCCGAACGGGGTCGGCTGATGCAGGCCCTGCCTCGGGACGGGGCCATGGCGGCGGTGGCGACCGGGGAGGAACCCGTAGCGGCGGTCCTGGAACGCTACCCCGGCGCAGTGGTCATCGCCGCCGTCAACTCCCCCGTCGACACGGTGATTTCCGGGCGCCGGGAGGCCCTGGCCGAGGCTCTGGCCGAGCTGGCCGCCCAAGGTATGGAAGGCCGCCCCCTGGCCGTGTCCCACGCCTTCCACTCGCCGCTGCTAGAACCCATGCTGGAGGACTTACGGGCCGCCGCCCAGGCGGTCCGCCACCGGCCACCGCGCATCCCCTTTATCGGCAATCTCCAGGGGCGGGCCGTGGCCCCGGACCCGAACTACTGGGTGGAACAGGCCCGCCGCCCGGTACGCTTCGCCGCAGGGGTGGCGGCCCTGCATCAGGCCGGTTGCCGGGCGTTTCTGGAAATCGGTCCCAAGCCGGTGTTGCTGGACCTGGCCAGCCGCTGCCCAGGCGAGCGCCTAGCCCTGCCCAGTCTGCGCCCGGGCCGGGACTGGCCCACCCTGCTGGACAGTCTGGCCCGGCTGTATGAGCAGGGCGCGGCCCTGGACTGGGCCGGTTTCCACCGGGATCATCCCCGCCACCGGGTTGACCTGCCCAGCTATCCCTTCCAACACCGCCGCTACTGGCCCGAGGCCCCGGAGCCGGAGGCCCCGCCGGACTGGTTCCATGCCCTGGTCTGGAAGCCCGCCCCGGTCACCCCGCCCCCGGACTGGCTGCCGGACACCGCCGCCATTGCCGCCGCCCTGGAGCCTCGGGCCGCCGCCCTGACCGCCGCCCCGGACTTCCAGGACTACTGGCGGATCATCGAGACCCTGGAAGCCCTGTGTCCCGCCTACGCCGCCCAGGCCCTGGGGCGGTTGGGCTGGCGGTCCCGACCCGGAGAGCGCACCGCACCCCCCCAACTGGCGGACCAATTGGGAATCGCGGAACCCCAGCGACGGCTGCTAGGTCGGCTGTTGGAGATGCTGGCCGAGGCCGGAGCGCAGGTGGGCGACTTTTCCACCTTGGCAACGCACTCCCCTACCGTCCTTTGGCAAGGGGTGGAATCCGAGACTAGCCTGGCCGCGGCTGTGGCGGAATTGCGCCGCCGCTGCCCGGCCGCCGCCGCCGAACTGACCTTGCTAGAACGCTGCGGCGAGGGTCTGGCCGGGGTCCTGAAAGGGGATACCGACCCCCTCACCCTGCTGTTTCCCGAGGGGGACACCGCCACGGCCGCCGCCCTCTATCAGGACTCCCCGGGTGCCCAGATCATGAACCGCCTCACCGCCGCCGCCGTGGCCGAAACCGTGGCCCGGCTGCCGACGGAGCGACGGCTGCGGATTTTGGAGATCGGCGCCGGCACCGGCGGCACCAGCGCCTGGCTGCTGCCGATGCTGCCCGCCGAACGTTGCGACTACGTGTATACGGATATTTCCCCGCTGTTTCTGGCCAAGGCCCGGGACAAATTCCGAGCCTACTCGTTTCTGGACTACCGGGTGCTGGACGTGGAACAGGACCCCACAGACCAGGGCTTCAGCCCCCACGGTTTCGATCTGGTGATCGCCGCCAACGTACTCCACGCCACCCGCGATCTGGGCCTGACCCTGGACCATGTCCGGGGGTTGCTGGCTCCGGGGGGGCTGCTGCTGCTCCTGGAAGGGGTGGCCCGGCTGCGCTTCGTGGACCTGATCTTCGGCCTCACCGAGGGCTGGTGGCGGTTCGCCGACCGGGATTTGCGCCCGGACCACCCCCTGTTGGACGTGACCGGCTGGCGGGAACTGCTGGCCTCCCGAGGCTTTACGGACGCCGCTAACCTGTCCGGCGGCGGGGCCGGGCTGCTGGCCAGCCAGGCGGTGCTGGGCGCCCGCGCCCCCGAATCGTTGCACCGTCACTGGCTGGTGCTGGCCGACGCTGGTGGGCTGGGGGAGCGGCTGGTCCAGTCCCTGGAGCAACGGGGGGACCGCTATCGGCTACTCCGGCGGGGGGCGGAAGGGATCGCCAGCGCCCTCCAAGAGCCGGAGCGGCCCGCTGCCGTGGTCTGTCTTTGGGGCCTGGACGCCGGGACCGACGACCCCATGGGAGACGCGGAAACCGCCTGCCGTGACCTGCTGGCCCTGCTACCGGACCTGAACGGCATCCCCCTATGGCTGATTAGCCAGGGAGCCGTAGGGGTCGGCGATGAACCCTTGCCCGGCCTGGCCCAGTCCACCCTATGGGGCCTGGCCCGCAGCCTGACCCTGGAACAGCCGGGCCTGGGCTGCCGACGCCTGGACCTGGACCCGGACCCGAAGCGGGACCCGCTGCCGATTCTACTGGAGACCCTGGTCGCCGCCGACGCCGAAGATCAACTGGCCTGGCGCGGCGGCCGACGGCTGGCTCCACGGCTAGTCCCCGCCCCACCCCCGAACCCACCCTGGCGGCCCAGGAGCGATGGCAGTTACCTGATTACCGGCGCCCTGGGTGGGCTGGGAACCCTGCTGGCCCGGCGTTTGGCCCGACGGGGGGCGCGGCATCTGCTGCTCTTGGGCCGACGCCCCGCCGCCGCCGCCGCTGGACTGCTGGCGGAACTGCAAGCCCAGGGCGTCCAGAGCCAATACCGGCGGGTGAACGTGGCCGATGCCGGGCAACTGGCCGCCATACTGGAGCAGGCCACAGTGGAGTTGCCGCCCCTGGCCGGGGTGTTCCATGCCGCCGGCGTGCTGGCCGACGGGGTCTTGACCCGGCTGGACTGGGATCGGTTTGCCACCGTGCTGGCTCCCAAGCTGGCCGGGGCCTGGCATCTGCATCGCCTGACCCTGGACCAGTCCCTGGACCAGTTCGTGATGTTTGGTTCTCTGGCCGGGCTGCTCGGCTCCCCAGGACAGGGCAACCATGCCGCCGCCAATGCTTTCCTGGACGCCCTGGCCCACCACCGCCGCGCCCTGGGGCTGCCCGCCCTGACCATCGACTGGGGGGCCTGGTCCGAGGTGGGGGCGGCGGCCGGGGAGCAGGTGGCCGAACGGGTCCGGCTCAAGGGGCTGGGACGCATCAACCCGAACCAGGGGCTGGCGGCCCTGGAACAGGCCATGGGCGGGAACGCGGCCCAACTGGGCATCTGGCCCGTGGACTGGGAGGACTTCCGCCGCCACCTGCCCGGCCCGCCGCCCCCCCTGCTGGCGGAGCTGCTGAGGCCCACCTCGGCCACCGCTCCTAGCGCCCCCGCCGCCGACCTCGATCTGCCCCAAGCCCTGGCCGAAGCCGACGCCGATGGCCGCCGGGTGCTGCTGGGAGACTGGCTGGGGAGCCGGGTGCGGCGGGTACTCAATCTGGACCCGAACCAAGCCCTGCCCCCGGACCGGCCCCTTACCGAATTGGGCCTGGACTCCCTGGTGGGCACCGAATTGAAAAACCACTGCCGGGCCGAACTGGGGACGGATCTGCCCCTGGAACGGCTGCTGACGGGCGCCAGCCTGGACGACTTGGTGGAACTGCTGTCAGGGAGTGACGACGAACTGGAGGAGATTGTCCTGTGAGTACCCTCACCGCCTTACTGGATCGTCGCGCCGCCGCCCAACCCGAACGCCTGGCCTATGTGTTCCTGGCCGATGGCGAAACCGAGCAATCGCGCCTGGATTACGCCACTCTGCGCCACCAGGCCCTGGCTATCGCCGTCCGACTGACAGCGGCTGGCGCCGGGGGCGGGCGGGCTTTGCTGCTGTACCCCCCAGGGCTGGACTTTCTGGCTGGCTTTTTCGGTTGCCTGTATGCCGGGGTGACAGCCGTGCCCGCCTACCCGCTCCGGGGCCGCCGTCCCGATGCCCGCCTGGAGTCCATCGCCCGAGACGCCGAACTGGCGGCGGTGCTGACCCCGGCCCGGCTGCTGGCCGCTCGGGAGCGACTAGGCCCGGACTCCCCCCTGGCCCGGCTGCCCTGGCTGGCCGGAGACGTGGAGGCAAGCGCTTCGGCCCCGGAACCGACGGCCATGCCCGTTCCCCGGGATCTCGCCCTGCTCCAATACACCTCCGGCTCCACCGCCTCTCCCCGGGGGGTGATGGTGGACCACGCCTGTCTGCTCCATAACCTGGAGGACCTGGACCGGGGTTGGGAACACGGCCCGGACGATGCCCTGGTGAGTTGGCTGCCAGCCTTCCACGATATGGGCCTGGTCTACGGGCTGCTGATGCCTTTGTACAAGGGGTTTCCCTGTTATCTCATGGCCCCGGCGGCGTTTCTGGCCCGACCCTTGCGCTGGCTGGAAGCCCTGTCCCGTTACCGGGGAACCCATGGGGCCGCCCCCAATTTCGCCTACGATCTGTGTGTGGAACGCTCCACGCCCGAGTCCCGGGCCGGGTTGGACCTGAGCCACTGGCGGGTAGCCCTGAACGGCGCCGAGCCGGTCCGGGCCGGCACCCTGGAACGCTTCGCCGCCGCCTTCGGACCCCAGGGCTTCCTGGCCCGGTCCTTTTGCCCCGGTTACGGCCTGGCCGAGGCCACCCTCAAAGTTACCGCCCTGCCCGCGCACCGGGACCCGGCGGTGTTGCGGGTGGACGGCATCGCCCTGGCCCAGGGGCGGGTGCTGGACGCCACCGGTCCCCAGGGCCGGGATCTGGTGGGCTGTGGCCGAAGCCAAATCGACACCCGGATACTGATCGTGGACCCGCTCACCCGGGTCCCCCGCCCGCCGGATCGGGTGGGGGAAATCTGGGTGGCCGGGCGCACCCTGGCCCGGGGCTACTGGGGCCGCCCCCAGGACAGCGCCGAGACTTTCCAGGCCCACACCGCCGACGGCGATGGTCCCTGGCTGCGTACCGGCGACCTGGGGTTTGTCCGGGACGGAGAGTTGTTTATCACCGGCCGGCACAAGGAAACCCTGGTCCTCCAGGGATTGAATCATTATCCCCAGGACATCGAATACGCCATCCAAGCCAGCCATCCAGCCCTGGCCCTGGACGCCGGAGCCGCTTTCACCGTGGCCACCGACACCGGGGAGGGCCTGGTGGTGGTCAATGAACTGCGCCGGGAAGGACTTCGGAAAACCCCGCCGGAACAGGTGCTGGCGGCCATGCGCCGACGGCTGGCGGAGGACTGCCACCTACAACCCCAGGCCCTGGCCCTGCTGCGGCCCGGCGGGGTGCTGAAAACCTCTAGCGGCAAGATTCGCCGGGGGGCCTGCCGGGATGCCTTTCTGGCCGACGAACTGCCGATGCTGGCCCGCTGGCGGGCGGACCCGGCCCACTGTCGGGAAACGCCAGCCGATTACGCCCGGCTCGGTTCCGGGGCCGTGAGCGCCTGGCTGGAGGACTGGCTGACCCAGCGCCTGGAGACCCGCCCCGACCCGCGCCGCTCCCTGGCCGATTGCGGCCTGGATTCGGCCCTGGCGGTGGAACTGGCCACGGCCCTGGGAGACTGGCTGGGGCGGCCCTTGGACGCCACCTTGTTGTGGAATTTTCCCAGTATCCAGGCCCTGGCCGGGCATCTGGCCGGGGAGGCCGGGACTCCAGAGCCAGTGCGGCGAGCAGAGCAGGAACTGGATGACTTATCCGCCGCTCAGTTGGCGGAGCTATTGGCGGCGGAATTGCGGCGTTGAAAGTCTCGAATGATGCGGTTCGCCTTGCTCACCGCATCCTACAGTCCTGGCGGCGGAATTGCGGCCTTGAAAGTCTCGAATGATGCGGTTCGCCATGCTCACCGCATCCTACAACTGCGTTCTTGATAGCAGTATTAGTCCTTTGTCACGGATAACGTCAACATGACCGAAGCGTCCGACCACCGCCTGTTATTGCAACAGGCATTACGGGAACTCCAGCGGCTGCGCCGGGAACTGGCGGGGCAACGCTCGCCCGTGGCGGTGATCGGCCTGGGCTGCCGGTTTCCGGGCGCCGCTAGCCCCCAAGCCTTCTGGGAACTGCTGGCCGCTGGCCGGGACGCCATTGGCGAGGTTCCCCCGGGGCGCTGGGAGGCCGATCCCTGGTACGACCCGGACCCGAACGCGCCAGGCAAGATCAGCACCCGCCAGGGGGGATTCCTGGAGACCGTGGACGGCTTTGATGCGGAATTTTTCGGCCTCTCCCCCCGGGAGGCGGAGCGCATGGACCCCCAACAGCGGTTGCTCCTGGAAGTGGCCTGGGAGGCCCTGGAACAGGCCCGGCTGCCTGCCGACCGGCTGCGGGGCAGCGCCACCGGGGTGTTTATCGGCCAGTGTTTCGACGATTACGCCCGGTTGTCCACCTTCGGTCCCGACCCCCGGCGCATGGACGGCCTGGCGGCCCTGGGCAGCGCCCGCTCCGTGACCGCTGGCCGGCTGGCCTATCTGCTGGACCTCAAGGGACCGGCCCTATGCCTAGACAGCGCCTGCTCCTCGTCCCTGCTGGCCGTGCATCTGGCGGTGCAAAGCCTGCGGACCGGGGAATGCCGGGCGGCCCTGGCCGGGGGGGTCAATCTGCTCCTCGGCCCGGAAAGCTTCGTGGGCCTGAGCCGACTTCAGGCCCTGGCCCCGGATGGCCGCTGTAAGAGTTTCGACGCCGCTGCCGACGGCTATGGCCGGGGCGAGGGCTGCGGGGTGGTGGTGCTCAAGCGCCTGGCCGACGCCCAGGCCGACGGGGACACGGTGCTGGCGGTGATTCGCGGCTCGGCCACCAACCACGACGGGACCAGTAACGGTCTCACCGCCCCCAACGGCCAGGCCCAGGAGGCCCTGTTGCGGGCCGCCCTGGCCGACGCCGGGCTGGAACCAGCCGATATCCACTATATCGAAGCCCACGGCACCGGCACGGTGCTGGGAGACCCCATCGAAGCCCAGGCCCTGGCCCGGGTGCTGGGGGAGGGGCGAACCGAGCCGCTGTGGCTGGGTTCCGTAAAGTCCAATATCGGCCATCTGGAGGCCGCCGCCGGGGTGGCCGGGCTGATCAAGACCGTGCTAGCCCTGAGCCAAGACCAACTGCCCCCCAGTTTGCATTTCACCACCCCCAACCCCCATATCCCTTGGCAGCGGTTGCCCCTGCGGGTGGTGGACCAAGCCCGGCCCTGGCCCGGCTCCCCCTCCCGGGCAGGCATCAGTTCTTTCGGAATGAGCGGCACCAATGTCCATGTGATTCTCGAACAGGTC
>CAZQXD010000011.1:0-83964 GCA_964597315.1 uncultured Candidatus Competibacteraceae bacterium | reverse complement strand
CATGGGAGATCACCACCGCGCAACCCGGGAAGGCCAACAGGGCTTCTTCCAAGGCTCGCAGGGTTTCCACGTCCAGATCGTTGGTCGGCTCGTCCAGAAGCAGCAGATTGCCCCCGGCCCGCAGCAGCTTGGCCAGATGCACCCGATTGCGCTCGCCTCCAGAGAGGTTTTTGATCAATTGCTGCTGGTCGGCGCCCTTGAAGTTGAAGCGGCCCACATAGGCCCGGGACGGGGTCTGGTAGTTGCCCACGGCGATGATGTCCTGGCCGTCGGAGATTTCCTGCCAGACGGTTTTTTCCCCATCTAGGGTGTCACGGCTCTGGTCCACATGGGCCAGTTGCACTGTGGGGCCGACCCGCAGTTCACCGGCGTCTGTCTGCTCCTGGCCGTAAATCATCCGAAACAGGGTGGTTTTACCGGCGCCGTTGGGACCGATGATGCCGACGATGCCCCCGGGAGGCAGGTTGAAGGACAGGTCGTCAATCAGCAGCCGGTCCCCGAAGCCCTTGCCCAGACCCTTGGCCTCCACCACCAGGTCTCCCAACCTTGGCCCGGGGGGAATGTACAGTTCCTGGGTTTCGTTGCGTTTCTGGAATTCCTGGGAAGTCAGTTCTTCGAAACGGGCCAGGCGGGCTTTGCTCTTGGCATGGCGGCCCTTGGGATTGGCGCGCACCCATTCCAGCTCCGCCTCGATGGCCCGCTGGCGGGCGGATTGCTGTTTTTCCTCCTGCTTGAGGCGCTGTTCCTTCTGATCCAGCCAAGAAGAATAATTGCCCTGCCAGGGGATGCCATGGCCCCGGTCCAGCTCCAAAATCCAACCAGCCACGTTATCCAGGAAATAGCGGTCATGGGTGACGGCCACCACGGTGCCCGGGTATTCCTGGAGAAACCGCTCCAGCCAGGCCACCGATTCGGCGTCCAGATGGTTGGTAGGCTCGTCCAGCAGCAGCATATCCGGCTTGGATAGCAGCAGTTTGCACAGGGCCACCCGGCGCTTTTCACCTCCAGAAAGATGCTCCACCTGGGTGTCCCAGGGGGGCAGGCGCAGGGCCTCGGCGGCCACCTCTAGGGTGCGCTCCAGATTATGGCCGTCGGTGGTTTGGATCAGGGCTTCCAGTTGGCCCTGCTCGGTGGCCAGCTTGTCGAAGTCGGCGTCCGGTTCGGCGTAGGCGGCGTAAATAGCCTCCAGCCGCTCCAGGGCGTCCTTGATGGGCTTGACGGCTTCTTCCACGTTACCACGCACGTCCTTGGTCGGATCGAGCTGGGGTTCTTGGGGCAGATAGCCAATATGGATGCCAGGCTGGGGTCGGGCCTCGCCCAGGATATCGGTGTCCACCCCGGCCATGATCCGCAGTAGGGTGGATTTGCCGGAGCCGTTGAGGCCCAGCACGCCGATCTTGGCGCCGGGGAAGAAAGAGAGGGAAATGTCTTTGAGAATCTCCCGCTTCGGCGGCACGACCTTGCCGACGCGGTTCATGGTATAGATGTACTGTGCCATAAGCCCTGTGCGTACTGACGCTGATGTGGGGGGGTTGGCGGCGCATTGTACCCAAGCGGGCCTGAGGTAGGTAATTTTTCACGGCCTGATGGAACTGGCCTACAGTTTACTAACCCATACAGAATAGCTATTCGCGAAAGGGGGCAGAGACATGGAGAAAATCTGGCTGAAGCAGTACCCGCCTGGCATCCCCGCCGAGATCGATCTGGATGAGTTCGCCTCGCTGCGGGATATTCTGGAGACCAGTTACCGACGCTTCGCCGGTCAGTCGGCTTTCAGCAATATGGGCGTGGCCCTGAGCTACGCCGAGCTGGACCGGCTGAGCCGCCAGTTCGGGGCCTGGCTGCAACACGAGTTGGGACTTGGCAAGGGGGAGCGGGTGGCCATCATGATGCCCAACCTGCTGCAATACCCGGTGGCCCTGTTCGGCGCTCTGCGGGCCGGGCTGGCCGTGGTTAATGTCAATCCCCTGTATACCGCCCGGGAGTTGGAGCACCAGCTCAAGGACTCCGGGGCCACGGCCATTATCATCCTGGAGAACTTCGCCGCCACCCTGGAAAAGGTCCTGGCCCGGACGGCCGTCAAGACCGTGATTACCACCCGCATCGGCGATTTGCTGGGTTTTCCCAAGTCCCTGCTGGTGAATCTAGTGGTGAAACACGTCAAACGCATGGTGCCGGCCTGGCATATCCCCGGGACCATCGATTTTCGGGTCGCCATGGACTACGCCGACAAGCCCCTGGAGGAGCGGCCATTGGGTCACGCCGACGTGGCCTTTCTGCAATACACCGGCGGTACGACCGGGGTGGCCAAGGGGGCGGTGCTCACCCACGGCAATATCGTTGCCAATCTTCAGCAGGCAGCGGCCTGGATTCAGCCCAAGACCGAAGCTGGCAAAGAGGTCATCATCACCGCCCTGCCCCTGTACCATATCTTCTCCCTGACCGCCAACTGCCTGACCTACATGAAGATCGGCGGCCATAACGTATTGATCACCAATCCCCGGGACTTGAAGACCTTCGTCAAGGAACTGGCCAAGGTGAAGTTCACCGCCATTACCGGGGTGAACACTCTGTTCAACGCTCTGCTCAATGCTGAGGGCTTTGCACAATTGGATTTCAGCAGCCTTAAGCTGACTCTAGGCGGGGGCATGGCCGTGCAGCGGGCGGTGGCCGAGCGCTGGAAGCAGGTCACCGGCTGCGTACTCATCGAAGCCTACGGCCTGACCGAGACTTCCCCGGCGGCCTGTATCAACCCCATGACCCTGGAGGACTACAATCACAGTATCGGCCTGCCCATATCGTCCACCGATTGCATGGTCTGCGACGATCAGGGGCGGGAACTGCCCATCGGCGAGGTGGGGGAGCTGTGCTTCAAGGGACCCCAGGTGATGCGCGAATACTGGAATCGTCCCGAGGAGACCCGCAAGGTGCTGTCCGAAGACGGCTGGCTGCGCACCGGAGACATCGCCCGGATGGACGAGCAGGGTTATGTGTATATCGTCGATCGCAAAAAAGACATGATCCTGGTCTCCGGCTTCAACGTCTATCCCAACGAGATCGAGGACGTGGTGGCCCTGCATCCGGGGGTGCGGGAGGTGGCCGCCGTGGGCGTGCCCGACGAACATTCCGGGGAAGCGGTGAAGATCATCGTGGTAAAAAAAGACCCCAATCTCGGCGCCGAGGAGCTGATCCGCCACTGCAAGCAGCAGCTTACCGGCTACAAAGTGCCCAAGCAGGTGGAGTTCCGGGAGGATCTCCCCAAGTCGCCGGTGGGCAAGATCCTGCGTCGGGAGTTGCGAGGCAAATAGACCCGCCGCGCCTAGACATACTTGCTGAATAGTTCCTCCGGGTCCCGCTGGGGAAGCCGCACCGGCTCCCCTTCTGGGGTCATGGCCACGTAGACGATGGTGGCGCGGGTGACCATCACATAGCTGTCTTGGCCTTCCCGTATCCGCTGGGCGAACACCTCCACATCCACGGTGATGGAGGTGGTGCCGATTTTCATGATGCGGGCGAAGCAACTGATCAAATCCCCCACGAAAACCGGCTTGTGGAACTCCATGGAGGCCACCGCCACGGTGGCCACTCGGGTTTTGGCGTATTCTACGGCCACGATGGCGCCAGCGATATCCATCTGGGACATGATCCAGCCCCCGAAGATATGGCCGGTGGGGTTGGTATCCGTCGGCATGGCCAAAATACGCACCGTGGGTTGGCGGTTGCGGGGGAACAAATGAGTGTCGTCGTGATGGTGGCTGTCCTGCATGGCGGTCTCGGTCTATAGGGTTGTAAACACGCGGCCCATTGACGTTCATCAATGCGCTGCTGGCGTAGATTGGGTATATATCACTATACGCCAATCAACAGCGCGCACTGGAACGTGGCCATCGCCATTCCTGGAGGGTCCCGAAATGAGTAAAAGCAGAACCGTATCCATTTACGTGGGCGATGAGCTGGGCCGTTACGGTTTCGGTGACGATCACCCCTTCGGCGAGGACCGCATCCATGCCTTTATGGATGAACTGCACCGCCAGCAATTGGACTATCAGGTGCGGATTTTCGATCCGGTTCTGGCCGACGAGGAGCAGTTGCTGTTGTTCCACACGCCCGAGTACGTGAACAAGGTCAAGGCCCTGTCCGAGACCGGGGAGGGAATGCTGGACTACGGAGATACCCCCGCCTACAAAGGCGTGTTCCAGGATGCCGGTTTCGTGGTGGGCACGGTGCTGGATGCCACTCACAAGCTCATGCACAACGCGATCCGCCGGGCCTTCGTGCCCATCGCCGGGCTGCACCATAGTTTCCCGGACACCGCCGCCGGGTTTTGCGTATTCAACGACGCCGGCGTGGCCATCAAGGTGCTGGAGGACCGCTACGGTCTGGAGCGTATCGCTTACGTGGATATCGACGCCCACCATGGGGACGGGGTGTTTTATCCTTTCGAGGACGATCCTCGGGTGATTTTCGCCGACATCCACGAAGATGGCCGTTACAACTTCCCCCAGAGCGGTTTCGCCCATGAGGTGGGCAAGGGAGAAGCTAAGGGTCGCAAGCTCAATATCCCCTTGCTGCCCCTGTCCGCCGACCCGGACTTTCTGATGATGTGGGACAAGGTCGAGGGCTTTCTGGAGCAGTGGCGGCCCCAGTTCATCATCGTCAATTGTGGCGCCGACGGCTTGGACGGCGACCCCCTGGCCCATTTGCACTACTCCACCCGCGCCCACGACCGGGCCATTCGCGGTCTGTGTCGGCTGGCCGACCGCCATGCCGAGGGACGGCTGCTGGCGGTGGGGGGCGGGGGCTATGATCTACGCAACGTCGGCAAAGCCTGGGCGGCGGTGGTCCACGCCATGGTGGACTCGCCCATGGACTGAGGGCGATGCCGCCGCGCCGGGCCGCAGATCGGCAAGGACCCGGTCTCAGAACTCAACGGCATAAGCGGCTATCAGGCCCACGGCATCGCCGCGAATCCCCGCTGACTCCGTGCGTCGGTAGCCGATTTCCACGCTCAGCCCAGACTTAAAGGTATAGCCCCCGGAGAGTTGCCACAGCCAGTCGCGGCTATTCTCGCCACCGCCGTCGAGGCGGCGTAGCGCTCCGGCCAGGCCCAGATTCCATGAACCCCGGATCAGGGCCAGGCCCGTGGTCAGATAGCGGGCATCGGCCTCGCTGCCGGTGACATGCCGGAAACCGGCCCCCTCCAGCAGTAGCGACAAGGTGGTTTCGGAGTCCGGTTCCCAGGTACGGATGGCGCCCAGCACCAGGCCGGTTTCGTTTCCCGCGTCCCCTTCGCCAGCCCCTTGGCGGAGGACAGCGGCATGATAGGCTAGGTGCTCGCCGGCGCTGCCGTCCAGGGTCAGGGAGAAAGACTTGAGACCCTCGGTGTTGCCCGCCCCGCCGTCCGCCAGACGCACCCGGTCCCGCCCGGTGAACAGGGCTTCGCCGAGTACGCTGCGATCGGTGGTGAAGACATTGGCGGATACCGTGGCCGTGCCCACGGTCAGGACTGTCCCCAGGCCCACCCGCTCGGTCAGTTCATAGTCTTCGGCGAAGTCAGCGCCGTACAGACCCGGGGCCGCATCCCAGGCCAGGCCGAAAGGGGGGTTGAACTTGCCTGCGTAGACCTGGCCCCAATTGTCCCGGTACTGGAGAAACAATTGCTCCATATACAAGCCCGTGTCCTCTACGAAGTGGTCCTCGCCGGATTCGATTTCCAGGACCGACTCCAGCACCAAGCTGGTCTGCACCGACCAGTGGGGCGAAAAGGCGTAACTCAGGGCTGGCTCAATGGTAACGACGGCATCGCTCAGTTCGTCGTCCGGGTCGTCGCTGTCCAGCACCGAGACCGCTTCGAACTCTAGGGACACTTCGCCGCTCAGGCCGAGCTGATGTTCCGGGTCTTCGGCAAACGCCGGCAGGCTCAGGATGGCCAC
Organism: uncultured Candidatus Competibacteraceae bacterium; assembly: GCA_964597315.1. Lineage (GTDB taxonomy): Bacteria > Pseudomonadota > Gammaproteobacteria > Competibacterales > Competibacteraceae > CAZQXD01. The sequence continues at coordinate 78,031 of CAZQXD010000011.1, read as the reverse complement.
CAGTCCAATCACGGTTTTGCTTTTCATGAAATAAGGCGGTCCTTTCAGAAGAGGGTTCCACAAGCGCTATCTTGGTTATCGGCCTCGGTCGGTATCTCGCCACGCTTGTAGCGCCGGTTGGCCAGATTCAGTCCACTTGAGCGGTCCCTGGCAGGGTCTAATCAGACAAGCGAATTTCCATCACGAAATTGGTTATGCCGACCCCCCCCCGGATCACCCGCTGCTCCGCGATGAGCGTCCACCCCTGGCGCTCGAAAAACCGCCGCGCCAGGTGGCTGGCCTCCGAGTACAGGCGTCTGATGCCCATGTTCCCGGCTTTCAAAAGAATTTCCCCATACAGGCGTTTGGCGATACCTCCCCCCAGGTGCGTGGGCGCCACATAGGCGAGATCCAGGTAGCCATCGGCCCGCAGGCTCATGAAACCGATGACCGCACCTTCTTGTTCCGCGACCAAGGTGTATTGGGATGCCAACCGCTGCCGCCAGCGCCTGAGTTCGGGTGGGGCGGGCGCCCAGGCGCGCCGCTGCGCCCGGTTGTAATGAGCGGTGGTTCCACGCTGCACGGTGTCAAAATAAAGTTGGGCGGTCGCCTCGGCGTCAGCGTCCCGGAAAGGCCGGATCAGGCATTCTGACATGGGATGAAGTTTATAAGGTCTTCACCGCCGCGATAATCTCCCCCAGCACTTTTTGCCCGTCTCCATAGACCATCCGGCAGTGATCCAGATAGAACAGCGCATTTTCGATGCCCGAAAAACCCGTACCCTGGCCCCGCTTGATGACCAAGATATTGCGGGCCTCGTCGGCGTTCAGAATGGGCATGCCGTAAATGGGGCTGCCCTTGTCGGTTTTGGCGGTGGGGTTGACCACATCATTGGCGCCGATCACCAGGGCCACATCCGTGGACTCGAATTCGTTGTTGACCTCGTCCAAGTCGAAAATTTTGTCATAGGGCACCCCGGCCTCGGCCAGCAGCACGTTCATATGGCCGGGCATGCGGCCCGCCACCGGGTGGATGGCGAATTTCACCTCCACGTCCCGCTCCTCCAGCAGTTCCACCAGTTCCCAGACCTTGTGCTGGGCCTGGGCCACGGCCATGCCGTAGCCGGGCACGATAATCACCTTGGCGGCGTAGGCCATTTGGATGGCGGCGTCCTGGGGGTCCGAGGCTTTCATGGAGCCACTGACCTCCTGGGTGGCGGCGCCGCTCTCCCCGAAGCTGGAGAACAGCACATTGGAAATAGGCCGGTTCATGGCTTTGGCCATCAGTTGGGTGAGCAGGGCGCCCGCCGAACCCACTACGGTGCCGGCGATGATCATGGCCGAGTTGCCCAGCACAAAGCCCTCGAAGGCCACGGCCAAGCCGGTAAAGGCGTTGAACAGGGAAATCACCACCGGCATGTCTGCCCCGCCGATGGGCAGGGCCATCATCACCCCAAAAGCCAGGGCCACCAGGAAGAATACCAGCACCACCCCGATCCCGGCATGGCCGGCCACGGCGATGTACAGGCCCAGCAGCGCCATCAAGGCGAACACCGCCAGATTAATCAGTTGCTGATTGGAAAAGCGCACGGCTTTTTTCATGCGCCCGTCGAGCTTAGCCCAAGCCACCACCGAGCCGGAGAAGGACACGGTGCCGATCATGGCCCCCAGCACCGCCAGCAGCAGCACGATAAACGGATGCTCGCCGCCCTTGAACAGTTCCACGGCGGCGATGGCCCCGGCCGCGCCGCCGCCCATGCCGTTATAGATGGCGATCATCTGGGGCATATCGGTCATGGCCACCCGCTTGCCGGTCCACCAGGCCAGATAACCGCCGATGGCCAGGGCTAGGATCATCAGCCCATAGTTGCCCATGCCTGGATAGCCGAAGGTCACCAGAGTGCCCAGCACCATGCCGGTCCCGGCCCAGACGATGCCGGAGCGGGCCGTGGTGGGGTGGGACATGCGCTTGAGGCCCAGGATGAACAGCACCGCAGTCAGAAAATAGCTCAGTTCGATGACAGCGCCCATGGCTTATTTCCCCTTGCCGCTGGGCTTGAACATGTCCAGCATTCGCTCGGTGACCACATACCCCCCCACGGCGTTGCCAGCTCCCAGCGCCACGCCGATAAAGCCGATAGCCTGCTCCAGCCCCGTTTCGGCATGGCCCAGGGCCACCATGGCCCCCACCACCACGATGCCGTGGACGAAATTGGAGCCGGACATCAAGGGTGTGTGCAGAATCACCGGCACCCGGGAGATCACCTCATAGCCGGTGAAGGCGGCCAGCATAAAGATATACAGCGCGGTGAAACCCTCGATCATGGCTCTGCTCCGATTAGCTTGGCCGTGGGGGCGTGGCGGATGGCGCCCTGGTGGGTCAGGGCCGCGTCGCGGATGACCTCATCCTCCCAGTCCAGATTCAGGGTCCCGTCCTTGATAAAAGGCGATAACAGGTTGTAGAGGTTTTTGGCGTACATTTCCGAGGCGTGTACAGGGATGGTGCTGGCGATATTGGTGGGACCGTGGATCACCACCCCCTGGTGGCGGAGGGTTTCCCCCTTGCGGGTCAGTTCGCAGTTGCCCCCGGAGTCGGCGGCCAGATCCACGATCACTGCCCCGGGCTGCATGGCTTCCACCATGGCTTGGGTGATGATCTTGGGGGCCGGACGGCCTGGCAGGGCAGCCGTCGTAATGAGTACATGCACGGCGGCCACGGCCTTGGCCAGGGCGTCGGCCTGCTGGCGCTTTTCATCTTCAGTCAGTTCTCGGGCATAGCCTCCAGCCCCGGAGGCGTCCACTCCGGTGTCGATGAGCTTGGCCCCCAGGGATTCCACCTGCTCCTTGGCCGCAGCCCGGATATCGTACGCTTGGACTTGGGCGCCCAGGCGCTTGCAGGTGGCGATGGCTTGCAGGCCCGCCACCCCAGCCCCCACCACCAGGGCCTTGGCCGGGCGCACGGTGCCGGCGGCGGTGGTGAGCATGGGGAAGAATACCGGCGCCAGCTCGGCAGCCAGCAAGGCCACCTTGTAGCCAGCCACCGCCGCCTGGGAGGACAGGGCGTCCATGCTCTGGGCCCGGGAGATACGGGGGATCAGTTCCATGGCGAAGCTGGTGATGTTCTTGTCCCGAAGTTTTTTGACCATGTCCCTATGCTGATGGGGGGCCATAAAGCTGGCCACCACCGCCCCGTCTCGGATCAGCTCCACTTCTTCGGGGCTGGGGGGCTGGACCTTCAGCACCAGATCGGCCTCCCCCAGCAGGGCGGCGGTATCCTCCACCAAGACCGCCCCCTTGGCCTGATAAGCCCCATCGGTAAAGTGGGCGCCGACCCCGGCCCCGGCCTGGACCCGTACCTGGGCGCCGAGCTTGATAAAGCGCTCCACCATGCTGGGGTCCAGGGCCACCCGGCATTCGTTCGGGAAAGTTTCTTTTGGGACCGCCACTTGGATAGGCATGGTATCGTTTCCCTCTAAAAAAACCTGGATATTCCGATGCCCGCCGGGTCGGCAAGCTACTGTTCAGGGTTATAGTGTAGGCCGGTTGCGGAAAAACGCCTTGCGCGGTGCGGAACTGATCGACGCGGGCGGCGTCTTTTTATCGATGGTTTAATCCGGGCATGGGAGCATGGCCCGATTCGTCTATAGTCAATGCTGTCCGGGAGCGGGATAGGGTCAGAGAGAGGTAAGCAGTTTATGCTCGGTCTCAATCAACTGGTGCTGCGTACTGACGTATCGGGCATGCCCCTGGAATGGATCGACTACCAGGAGGCGGTGCGGCTCTATTGTCTGGATCAGGTGAGCTACGCTTGCGGCAGCCTACTGTATACCCTCCATGGGGGCATCAACGCCGCCACCGGTCGGCGCAGCCTGATTGAAGTCAACTCCATTATCGCCACCCAGGGCGGCGTCTACGCCCATCTCAAGTCCCGGGAGGGCTATACGCCGCCCCTGTCCAATGCCGCCCTGTTCCGGCGGGATTTCAATATCTGTTTATATTGCGGCGGGCAGTTCCATCCCCGAGACTTGTCCCGGGATCACGTCACCCCTCTGGTCCAGGGCGGCAGGGATAACTGGCGTAACGTGGTGACCGCCTGCAAACGCTGTAATCAGCGCAAGGGCGGCCGCACCCCGGAGCAGGCGGACATGCAACTGCTGGCCATTCCCTTCGCGCCCAACCATGCCGAGTATGTGTTTCTCCAGGGACGGCGCATTCTGGCCGACCAGATGGCGTTTCTGCGCGCCCACTTCCCCCGCTCCTCGCCCCTGCACAAGCGCCTGGACGAGCAGGCCCAGGGGGTGTTATCAGTCACTGGTTGAAGGGGTCCTGCTGGACGTAGCCCTCGGGCACCTGGAATAGGGCCGGGTCCAGGGCCGGGTTCAGATTCACGCCAGACAGTTCGCTGATCCGCTGATTCTCGCCGTCGAAGTCCACGATCCGCACCGGCAGCCCGTCCAGCCCGGCCAAACTCTGGCCGCCGCCGCCCATCTGCTCCATCAGACTCAACAGACCACGGGCGGTATGGTACTCCGCTTCGTCCAGGCCCAGGGCCTCGCGCCCGGCCATGCACAGTTCCTGCTGTTTGATATCGTCTTCGTACAGTTCGAAGACCTGGCAGTGGATGCCGTTGACGGTCTCGCTGCGGTCGGTAGCCTGGATTCGCCGCTCCGGCGGTTGGGCGGGAGAACCCATCTGACCCATCATTTGGCCCATCATCTGTTCCATGGCCTGGCGCTCCTCGGGAGACATGGTCGCCATCTGGGCCTGCAATTGGGCCATGATCTGCTCCTGCATGCCTTGGATAGTGTTATTCATATCCGCTGCCGTCTGCTGGTCCATCTCCATATAAGTATGGGCTTTCCCGTCCAGCACCGTCAGCAGGTCGGTGGTGGCGTTGTAGAGCAGGACTTCCTCGCCTTCCCCCTCGTTCACGCTCAAGCGTAGTTTATCGCCGGCAATGGCGATGGTCTGATCGCCCTGCTGGCCGCCTTGAGTGGTATAGGTGAGGGTGGCGTCGGCCCCGACCGGACCGGCGATGCACAGCAATAGGACACCCGGTAGTAGGGGCAGGCTTCGTGAAATCGGCATGGGGTATCTCCATCAATGACGGTGGGAGGCCGGTTCCGGGCCGGCCGGGGCGATACAGTACCGGTTTTCCCGTCGTGACCCAAGTGGCGGTTTACTTCACCAACGGCCTGACCCCGGTAAATCCCCCATCCACCGCCCACACCTGACCGGTGACCCGCCCAGCCCGCTCCGACAGCAACCAAGCCATCAAGCCAGCCACCTCCGCCGGGTCGCCGATGCCCGGCAGGGGGTATTGGCGGGCGGCGCCCTGGCGGCTGGCCTCGCTGCCCAGAATCCGGGCCGTGGCTGGAGTGTCCATGATGCCCGGCGCCACCCCGTTGATCCGCACCTGGGCTAGCGCATAACTGGCGGCGGCGGACCGAACCAGAGCCTCTACACCCCCTTTGGCAGCGGCCACGGCTTCGTGATTGGACACCCCAATTTGGGCCGCCACCGTGGACACCAGCACCGCCGCGCCGGGCAGCCGCGCCTCCCGCAAGCCATCCACAAAGGCCCCCAGGGTAAAAAAGGCGCTGTCCAGATTGGCCGCCAGACAGCTCCGGTACTGTTCCTCCCGGGTCCGGTGCAGGGCCTGGATCAGCACACTGCCCACGCAATGGGCCAGGCCCGTGGGCGTCCCCAACCGCTCCCGGCACTGGGCCAGGGCCGAGCGGGCGCCTTCGAACGTAGACACGTCCGCCTCGATCAGCACCGCGTCCTTCCCATAGATGTCCTCCAGTTTGGCGGTGTCCCTGCCCACCAGGGCCAGTTGCCGACCTTCCAGTTCCCGGGCCAGGGCCTGGCCTAGGCCGCCGCTGGCGCCGGTGATCATCACGATAGGGTTCATGGCAGCTCTCCTATATGGTTTGTATAAGTACTGGAACTTAGTGTAAAGCAAGCGTATAGTAAATATTAAGTAAAATATATGCGTTGTATCGATAGTATATTGATGCGTATTGTTTTAGTACACCATTTGGAGAAACTCCCATGCAAGACACCGTGCAACGCTTCATGGACGCCTTCAACCGCCTGAACGCCCACAACCTGGAACTGTTGGAAACGCTGTACACGCCGGATGTGGAATTCCGGGACCCGGTCCACGAACTGCAAGGTAGGGAGGCGTTGCGGGACTATTACGGACGCCTCTACGAGGGGGTGGAATCCTGCCACTTCGAGTTTTCTGAGTGGGTGATCGACGGCGACCGGGTGGCCCTAGTCTGGACCATGCATGTGCGCCATGCCCGCTTCCAAAAGGGCCGCGTCATCACCCTCAAGGGCGTTTCCCAGCTCCTGTTCGCCGGTGACAAGGTGCGCCGCCATCACGACTACTTCGACATGGGCGAGTTCATCTACGAGCGGGTGCCGTTGCTAGGTGGGCTGATCCGGCTCATCAAGTCGCGGTTGTAGGCGGGATAGGGACATGCGCATCGCCGTCATCGGCACCGGCATCGCCGGTCTCACTGCCGCCCGGCTGCTGCACCGGGACCACGACCTCGCCATCTTCGAGGCCAACGGCTACATCGGCGGCCATACCCACACCGTGGATGTGGCTGCGGCAAGCGGCGACTACGCCGTGGACACCGGCTTTATCGTCTATAACGACTGGACCTATCCCCATTTCATCAGCCTGCTCCGGGAGCTGGGAGTAGCGTCCCGGCCCACCACCATGAGCTTCGGCGTCAGTTGCGCCGCCACCGGCCTGGAGTACAACGGCAATAACCTCAACTCCTTGTTCGCCCAGCGCCGCAATCTGCTGCGCCCGTGGTTTCTGGGCATGTTGCGGGACATTCTGCGCTTCAACCGAGAGGCGCCGGGGGTGCTGGAGAGGGGCGACGACGGCCAGACCCTGGGGGACTATCTGCGCCAAAACGGCTATGGCCAGGCGTTCGTGGGCTATTACCTCATCCCCATGGCCGCCGCCATCTGGTCGGCCCGGCCCGGATCAATGACCGCCATTCCCCTGGTGACATTCGTACAGTTTTTCAAAAACCACGGCTTGCTCAGCGTCAACCGTCGGCCTCAGTGGCGGGTGGTGGAGGGGGGTTCCCGGCGCTATGTGGACAGCTTGATCCAGCCGTTCGCTGGACGCATCCGCCGCAACTGCCCGGTGCAGTGGCTGCGCCGCCGCCCCGGCCATGTGGAAATCAAGCCCCAGGACGGCGAGCCGGAGCGTTACGATCAAGTGGTGATCGCCACCCACAGCGACCAGGCCCTGGGGCTGCTGGCCGACCCTTCCGAGGGGGAACGGGCCATCCTGGGCGCCATTCCCTATCAGGAAAACCAGATCACCCTGCACACCGACACCCGGCTGCTGCCCCGTCGTCGGCTGGCCTGGGCGGCTTGGAACTACCGTTTGCCGGTACAGCCCCAGGAACGGGTCCCGGTGACCTACAACATGAATCTGCTGCAAGGCATCGTCGCCCCGGAGACGTTCTGCGTCACCCTAAACCACCGCCAATCGGTGGACCCGGCGCGAATTCTGTTCGAGACCGTCTATCACCATCCCCTGTTCACCCTGGAGGCGGTGGCCGCCCAGGCCCGCCGCCAAGAGATCAGCGGCGTCAACCGGACCTGGTATTGCGGCGCCTACTGGGGTTACGGTTTTCACGAGGATGGGGTGGTCAGCGCCCTGCATGTGGCCCAGGGCCTAGGTCGGGAGTGGGCGGCGGCATGAGCGGGGAACTGGCCAGTTGCCTGTACGAGGGTTGGGTGAGCCACCGCCGCTTCACCCCGGTGGAACACGCCTTCCGCTACCGGTTGTTCATGGTGTATCTGGACCTGGCGGAGTTGGACCGAGCTTTCGCCGGTCGCTGGCTGTGGTCGGCCCGCCGTCCGGCCCTGGCCTGGTTTTGCCGCCGGGACCATGTGGGCGACCCGGCTCGGCCCCTGGATGACTGTGTGCGGGAATTGGTGGCCCAAGAGACCGGTCACCGGCCCGCCGGTCCCATCCGCCTGCTCACCCATCTGCGCTACTTCGGCTACTGCTTCAACCCCATCAGTATTTTCTATTGCTTCGACGCCGCCGACGAGGGCCTGGAGGCCCTGGTGGCGGAGGTCACCAACACCCCCTGGGGGGAACGGCGCTGTTACGTGCTGACGGCCGTCCCGGGCCACCGATACCGTTTCCCCAAGGATTTGCATGTCTCCCCGTTCATGGGCCTGGACTTGGACTATGCCTGGCGCTGCAACCCCCCCGGGGAGCGGCTGGCCGTGCATATGGACGTGGAGCGGGCCGGGCGCAAGCTGTTCGACGCCACCCTAGGGTTGCGTCGTCGCCCCCTGAGCGGGGTCGCCCTGGCCGGGGCGCTGGCCCGACACCCCCTTATGACCCTGAAAGTCATCGCCGCCATCCATTGGGAGGCCCTACGCCTGTGGCTCAAGGGCGTTCCGGTGGTGGATCACCCCAACAACGCCAACAACTGCGGCGCGGTTGCCGAGACCGGCGCCGACAGAACCGCAGAGGAAGAACGCCCATGAAAGCCATTTCTTCGGTTATCTCCTCGCCCCCGGCGACCGCCCCCGATGCGGGCCTGAGTGGACGGCTGCTGCGCCGGGTCGCCCACCAGCGCCTGGCCGGACTGCGCCAGGGCAGCCTCACCCTGGTGGACGCCGATGGCGAGCGGTGTTTCGGACAGGCCCCGGAGCAGACCACGCTCAAGGTCAGGGTGTGGGTTCACGACCTCGCCGCCTACCGCCGCCTGGCACTGCGCGGTTCTATCGGGGTGGGGGAGGGCTATATGGCCGGGGAGTGGGACTGTGACCGGCTCACCGACCTGGTGCGCCTGTTTGTCCTCAATCGGGATGTGCTGGATGGCCTGGAGACGGGGCTGGCGCGGCTGGCCATGCCGGTCTTTCGGCTATACCACGCCCTGCGCCCCAATACCCGCGCCGGTAGCCGCCACAATATCAGCGCCCATTACGACCTGAGCAATGAATTCTACCGGCTGTTCCTGGACCCCACATTGATGTACTCCTGCGCCCTGTTCGAGACCCCGGACAGGGATCTGCAAGCCGCTTCCGTGGCCAAGAACGAGCGCATCTGCCGCAAGCTGGACCTGAAGCCCTCGGACCATCTGCTGGAGATCGGCGCTGGCTGGGGCGGCTTCGCCCTGCACGCCGCCGACCGCTACGGCTGCCGGGTCACCACCACCACCCTATCCCGGGAGCAATACGACCTGGCCCGGCGGCGGGTTCGGGAGGCGGGCCTGGACGACCGGGTGACGGTGCTGCTGGAGGACTACCGGGACTTGACAGGCCGTTACGACAAACTGGTATCCATCGAGATGGTGGAGGCGGTGGGCCATCGCCGGTTCGATATTTATTTTCGGGCCTGCTCCCGGCTGCTCAAGTCCCAGGGCCTGATGCTGCTCCAGGCCATCACCATCGCCGATCAGGAATACGAACGGGCCAAACGGGCGGTGGATTTCATCCAGCGTTATATCTTTCCCGGTGGTTGCCTGCCCTCGGTGGCGGCCCTGACCGCCAGCGTGGCTCGGGCCACCGACTTACGGCCTGTGCATCTGGAGGACATCGGTCCCCATTACGCCCTCACTCTGCACCATTGGCGGGAGCGCTACCACGCCAACTTGGATCAAGTCCGGGCCATGGGCTTTACGGAGTCCTTTATCCGCATGTGGGAGTTTTATCTCTGTTACTGCGAAGGCGGCTTCCGGGAACGGGCCATCGGCGCCGCGCAACTGCTGCTGGCCAAGCCCGGCTGTCGGCGCGACCCCGTGCTGGGAAGGATCTGACCATGACCGTGCTGGGCAATGTGCTGGCTTTCCAGGTGGGCTGGTTCGCCTGCGTGCTGGGCGGCGCCCATGGCCTGCCCTGGGTGGGTCCCCTAGCGGCCGTGGTCATCGTTGGCTGGCACCTGAGTCGGGCCGCCCGGCCGAGACAGGAACTGCGGCTGATACTAGCTGCGGGGCTGGCTGGGGCGCTACTGGATTCGCTGCTGGTGGCTGTGGGCCTGACCCGCTACCCCTCAGGAACCTTGATTCCCCATGCTGCCCCCTACTGGATCGTGGCCATGTGGCTGCTGTTCGCCACCCTGCCCAATGTCTCCCTGCGTTGGCTGAAGGGCCGCTCAGGGTTGGCGGCGATGCTGGGGCTGCTGGGGGGGCCACTGGCCTATTACGGCGGCGCCCAACTGGGCGGTGTGGTGTTTCCCCGGGGGACGGGGTCGGCCTTGGTGGCGCTGGCAGTGGTCTGGGGGCTGGCGACGCCGACGCTTATGGCGGCATCGCGCCGCTGGGACGGGATGGCAGAAACAGGTCTGAAAAAGTCCGCGCCGAGCGGGTCCGACACAGTAGGAAAGCCAGAGTGACGATATTACCTAGCATCAACAGAGCGATGATCCAGAGCGCCGCCACCCAGGCCCGAGGCTCGATGACCGCCATCCACGCCCCCACGAACAGCAACCCCACGCCCAAGTCCAACAGGGTGACCAAACCCCAGGGGTCGGCCAGCAGCCGACTCAAGCCCTCCCACACGCTGCCGTGGGCGGCGGCCAGCACAATGGCGGCCAGCAGAATCCCCAGCAGGAATCCGCAAACAATGACGGTAGCTCGCAGCATGATTCAGTACCCTGGCGGCGGTTCTATGAACAGCAGACCACGAAAGCTCCGGGAAGTGCATCCCCGGAGGACCCCATGAGCGCCCTGGAGCTATTCTGGCTGGGCTGGGTCCTGGCCGCCCTGGTGATGGCGGCCATGTGGGGGTGGCAACGGCGCACCCACAACGCCAGCCTGGTGGATGTGGCTTGGGCAGGGGGGGTGGGGGCGCTGGCCCTAGTCTATGCTCTGCTGGCCGACGGCGACGGCCTGCGTCGGCTGCTGGCCGCTCTATTGGCGGGGCTGTGGTCGGCCCGGCTGGCCTGGCATATCCACGGGCGGGTGGCCGGTCGGGAGGAGGACCCCCGTTACCAGTATCTGCGCGGCCATTGGCGCGAGTATACCCAGCTCAAGTTCTTTGTGTTCTATCAGGCCCAGGCCCTGGGCGTTCTGCTGTTCGCCCTGCCGCTCTTGGTGGTGGTCACCACGCCCTCGCCGTTGCCGGGGTGGGCGGCGGTGCTGGCTCTGTTGGTGTGGGTGGTGGCCGTGGGCGGCGAGTCCCTGGCCGACCGGCAACTGGCCGCCTGGAAGGCCGATCCCCACAACCAGGGCAAAACCTGCCGGGCCGGATTATGGCGCTATTCCCGCCATCCCAATTACTTTTTCGAGTGGCTGCACTGGTTCTGTTACCCCTTGCTGGCGGTGGGAGCCGACTACGGGTGGCTGACCTTGGTGGGACCACTGCTGATGCTGTGGCTGTTGTTCAAGGTGACCGGCATTCCCCAAACCGAGCGTCACGCCCTGGAATCCCGGGGCGAGGATTACCGGGCCTACCAGCGCTCCACCAGTGTATTCGTGCCGTGGTTCCCGGATTTGGAGAAAGAACGATGAAAATCGGCATTGAATTGATGGAGCAGGGGTTGCTCCCCGACAGGCTGATCCGCATCGGTATCCGCCGTCTGTTGGAGCGGCGTTTGAGAGAACAGGCCGTTAAGGGCCAGGGGCTAATGACGGTCATGAGCAGCGCTCCCATCGCCCTGCATACGGACAAGGCCAATGCACAGCATTACGAACTTCCCCCCGAGTTTTTTTCCCGGATCATGGGTCGGCATCTGAAATACAGCGCCGGCTACTGGCCTGCCGGGGTGAACACCCTGGACAAGGCCGAGGAGGCCATGCTGGAGCTAAGCTGCCGGCGGGCGCGGTTGGATAATCACCAGAGCATCCTGGAACTGGGCTGCGGCTGGGGTTCCCTGACCCTGTGGATGGCCGAGCATTACCCCGCCAGCCGGATCACCGCCGTGTCCAACTCCAAGCCCCAAGGACTGTTCGTCGAGGCGCAGTGTCGGCGGTTGGGTATCGACAATGTGCGGGTAATCACCGCCGATATGAACGATTTTGACACCGGCCTAGGCTTCGATCGGGTGGTGTCGGTGGAGATGTTCGAACACATGCGCAACTGGCCGGCCCTGCTGGCGCGTATTGATGGCTGGTTGCGCCCGGGGGGCAAGCTGTTCGTGCATGTATTCAGCCACCGATGCTACGCCTATCCGTTCGAGACCAGCGCCGCCGACGACTGGATGGGGCGGTATTTCTTCACCGGCGGCCTGATGCCCTCCCACGACCTGCTACCCCGACTGCGGGGGGCTTTCCGGCTGGAGGAGCAATGGCGGATCGGCGGCTGCCATTACTGGAAGACCGCCGAGGCTTGGCTGGCCAATCATGACCGCCACCGGGAAGAGATTCTGGCCCTGTTCCATCAGGTCTACGGCGCCGACGCCCGGCGCTGGTTCTGGCGCTGGCGGGTGTTCTTTATGGCCTGCGCCGAACTGTTCGGCTACCGAAATGGGAGGGAGTGGGGGGTCTCCCAATACCGGCTGGCCAAGGGCGGGGAGGATGCGGCGCGGTCCTAGGCGGCGGCCAATCCATCCGGTATGTGGGGTCCGGGTGAGCGCCGAGGACCCCACAACATCCCGAGGGCTTCCGCCCGGCCTTCTAAAACAGCGGGAGGTTTAAAGCCGCCCGGCTCCCCGCCGATAGAGGCTAAGGAATGTCTCCCCAGCCCCTACTAGCCGCTCGAACCTAATACGATGACCCGGACCTGGCTGCTACTGACGCTGATACTGCTATCGCCCTTTCCCATCGAGGCGAACCAGCACGCTTCCGAGGTTCGGACATTAGTGCTGCTCAACTGGTCCGAATACCTGGACCCGGAACTGGTGGCCGAGTTCGAGACCCACTACGCTGTCAAGGTCCGGGAGGTTTACTTCGAAAGCGACGACGCCCGGGACAGCCTGCTCTATGAGAGCGATGGCCGTGGCTATGATCTTCTCATGGTCAATGGCGTACAGCTTAATGCCTACCGGCGGCGGGGCTGGCTGGCGCCGGTCACTGAAGCCCAGGTTCCCAACCTGCGCCATGTGGACCCCCGCTGGCTACAAACCTTCGACGCCGCCGGCTGGGCTGCGCCTTATGCGTGGGGCACCTTGGGCATCGCCTACCGGGCTGATCGGACGCCCGAACCCATTACCCATTGGATGCAGTTTTTCAGACCCTCCGAGGCGTTGCGCGAACGGATTATCGCCAACCGGCAGGTCCGGGATCTCGTGGGCATGGCCCTCAAGGCTCTCGGCTATTCGGCCAACAGCGACAACCCCCGGGAACTGGTGGAGGCCGAGCAATTGCTGCTGGCTCAAAAGCCCTATGTCAAGGCGTATGCCTATCCGGTCCTGGGGCCGGAATCAGGGTTGGTCAGCGGCCGGATCGCCGCAGCCATGATGTACAGTTGCGACGCCCTGATACTCCGGGAACATGAGCCAAATATCATCTTCGTGCTGCCCAGTGAGGGCGGCAATGTCTGGGTGGACTACCTGGCCTTGTCCGCCCATGCGGCAAATCCAGACTTGGCCCTGGCCTTCATAAATTTTCTCAACACACCGGAAAACGCCGCCCGGCTGGCCCAATACGTCCAGTGCCCGTCCCCCAACCGGGCCGCCGAGGCGCTGCTGTCGGCCGCGTATCGAGCCGACCCCCTGATCTATCCCAGCGCCACCGCCCTGGAACACTCGGAGTATTATCGAGACCTGGACCCCCGGACCTTGCGCCGGTTCAACGCCAGTTTCAACCGGGTCGTCCACTGAGGCTGAGCGTTTCGTGAAACTCTACGCCAAGCTGCTGCTGATCATCGTCCCCTTAAGTGTGGCGCCCCTTTGTGTCCTGGGTTGGATCGGCTATGTTCATACTCGGGACGTCTCCACGGAACGGACTTTGCACGATTTGGCGGTGCTGTTGGATCAGTTGGGTCGTAATGTGCAGTCCACCCTTGCCATGACCCAGGCCAACCTAGAACAGTTCAGCCGTTCGGGACTATTGGAAAAATACATCCTGACCCAGGACGAAACCGAGCGAATCAGCCTGCTGCAACCCACCCTGCTGCGGCTGTTCGCTGGCTATCAACGGGCATATCCTGACTATTACGAGATTCGGGTGCTGCTGCCCGACGGCTTTGAAGACGCCCGCTCCACTCTAGGCCCTCTGGATAACCGCCATGAAATGGAGGTCGAAAGCCCCTGGTTTCAGTCGCTGAAACGCAGTCAGGGGTTTTTCTCCACCTTTATCCACAACCCCGATAATGGTCGGATCGCCTTGTTGGCGGCCCGGTCACTGCGCTTGAGGGACCCGGTCCTGGACCCGGTATCGGCGGCGCCGACCTTGCGCGGGTATCTGGTGGTGACCGTGGACATGGGCTTTATGGCCCGGCAGGTGTCCGAAGCTCGGATCAGCGCCGGTGGCCGGGTGTTTTATACCGATGGCGCCGGCCAGGTGCTGTTCTCTCCCCAAGGCGAGAGGGTGGGTCGGGATCTACCCCGAACGTTATTACCAAAACTGACCGCAGCCGCTGGCAGCGGCGCGGTGGTGGAACACGGGGTCGGAAACGACGCTATGCTCTATCTGGCCCGGCAGCCGTACCCGGACCTGCTGCTGGTGGGCAGCTTGTCCAAGCGGGAATTACTGGCGGTAAGCCGGAGCCTACGCAATCGGGTCGGGTTGGTGGCGGCGGCGGCGCTGCTGCTCGCCGTGCTGATGTTATGGGTGTTGCGCCGTCTATTGGTAGAGCCTATCCAGGCCCTGCGCGCCGCTACCCAGGCTGTTGGCCGGGGTGAGTTGGACCACCCGGTGGTCGTGGACAGCGGCGATGAGATCGGCGACTTGGCCCGCTCCTTCAACCAGATGAGCCAATCCCTACGCCACTCTCGGCAAGCCCTGGAGGCCCACCAGCGGGAGTTGGAGGATATGGTGGCGGAGCGTACTCGGGAACTGCACCAGGCCGTGGAGTCCGCCGAGGCCGCCAGCCGAGCGAAAAGTGAGTTTCTGGCCACCATGAGTCATGAGATTCGCACCCCCATGAACGGGGTGCTAGGCATGACCGAACTGCTGCTGGACACGCCCTTGGATGACGCCCAACGCCGCTTCGCTCTCACCGTGCAAAGCTCCGGCGAGCTGCTACTGGGCATCATCAACGATATTTTGGACTATTCCAAGATTGAGGCCGGTAAGCTGGAATTGGAGCCTATTGCTTTCGACATCCTGGAACTGGCCGAGGCTCTGGGCGACCTGTTCGCCCAACAAGCCCATCACAAGGGCTTGGAACTGCTGGTCCACACGGTCGGCCCCGAACCTGGAGTGCTGCTCGGAGACCCCGGACGGCTGCGCCAAGTGCTAGTCAACCTGTTGGGCAACGCCATCAAGTTCACCGAAACCGGAGAAGTCGCCCTGCAACTGGCGGCCAAGGCGCTGCCGGATCGGCGGTTGCAACTGCATATCCAGGTCAGGGACACCGGCCCAGGCATCGCCCCCCAGGCCCAACAGCGGATTTTCGCCGCGTTTTCCCAAGCCGACGGCTCCACCACCCGCCGTCACGGCGGCACCGGACTGGGGCTGACCATCTCCGCCCGGCTGGTGGAATTAATGGGCGGCCGACTGGAAGTTGACAGCAAACCCGGCGAGGGCGCCTGTTTTCACTTTACCCTGGTGCTGGACCGGACTGAGGCCCCGGCGTCGGTCCCGACTAGCGCCTTGACGTCGGCGTTGCCGCCCGGCTCGCGGGTTTTGGTGGTGGACGACAATGCCGCCAGCCGGGAGATTCTCGCCCATCAGTTGAACAGCCTGGGGGCGGCGGCGGAGACCGCCATCGGTGGCCACGCCGCCCTGGAGCGGCTGCGGCAGGCCGCCGCCGTCGGTCGGCCATTCCGGCTGGCGATTCTGGACCGCAATATGCCGACCATGGACGGTCTGGCCCTGGCCAGGGCCATCAGCGCCGATGCGATCCTGGACGGGCTGGTTCTGGTGATGTTGAGCGCCGTCTCCCAAGTCGGCGAAGAAGCGGCCCGACGCCAGGCCGGCATTCAGGCCAATCTCACCAAGCCGGTTCGCCGTTTGGAACTGGTCCGAACCCTACAATCGCTCCTGAATGGCAACCGAGCAGCGGGAGCGGTGGCCGATCCACCAGCGATGGTGGTGAGTCGGCAGGCCGGGGCCACCGTGCTAGTGGCCGAGGATCATCCGGTCAATTTAAATATCGCTGTGGCCTTGTTAAAAACCCGCGGTCTGCGGACAGTGACGGCCCATACCGGCCGGGAGGCCGTGGAACGGTTTCAGGAGGGCTGTGATCTGGTGTTGATGGACTGTCAAATGCCGGAGATGGACGGTTTCGAGGCGACCCAAGCCATTCGCCGCCACGAGCGGCAGATCAACGCCAGCCGTCGTACGCCCATCGTGGCCCTGACTGCCAATGCCCTGGCCGGAGACAGGGAACACTGTCTGGAGGCCGGCATGGACGATTATCTGGCCAAGCCGTTCAGCCGCGAGCAGTTGTACGCCATGCTGGCCCGTTGGTTGCCCGCGACCGCCGACCACCGTAGTGATCATGCCAAGGCGTCAGACCCGACCCCAGCGCCCCTAAAGAGCCTATAGCCGGAAGTACACGGCGGGATGCCGCCCCCGCTCCCACCCATCCAGACAGGACACTGGATAAAGAGACCGGCTTGTTTTTCCGGTCCCCTGCCGTTCCTGCTACCATTCGAACAGGACTGTGCCTCTTAGATTCCCGAATACGACTAATGAGAATCCTTGCCCACGGACTGCTGTGCCATGCCCTGATCCTGAGTCTCGCGGCCTTCGCGGAACCCCCTCAGACGTTAGTGTTCCTGAACTGGTCGGAGTACATGGACCCCGAGCTGGTGGCGGAATTCGAAGCCTTGCGCGGGGTGAAAGTCACCCAGCTTTATTTCGAGAGCGACGATACCCGAGACCAGATACTGGTGGAATCCAAAAGTCAGGGTTATGACTTGGCGATGGTCAATGAGGTACAACTGGATTTGTACCGACGCCGGGGCTGGCTGGCTCCCTTGGACCCGGCGGCCATCCCCAACCTGCGGCATGTGGACCCACGCTGGTTCGATGCCTTCCCCGCCGCCGTGGGCTACGCCGTGCCCTATGCCTGGGGTACTTTGGGCATCGCCTACCGCGCCGATCTGATACCAAAGCCATTGACGCGCTGGATGCAGTTGTTCCGCCCGGACCCGGCTCTGAGAGGACGGATTCTGATGCACTACCATGCCCGGGACCTGATCAGCATGGCTCTCAAGGCCCTGGGCTACTCCGCCAATAGCGTCGACCCCCAGGAATTGGAACAGGCCCAGCAATTGCTGCTGGAGCAAAAACCCCACGTCAAGTCCTATTCCTTTTTGTCTCTGGATGAAAGTTCCGCTTTAGTCAGTGGCGAGGTGGTGGCGGCTATGATGTACAGTAGCGACGCCCTCATGGTCCAGCGGCATCACCCTGCCATTACCTATGTGGTTCCAGAGGAGGGCGGCACGCTGTGGGTGGATTACCTGGCGGCTCTGGAGGCGGGAAAAAACCAGGACCTAGCCTGGGCGTTTATGGATTTCCTAAGCCAGCCAGACAAGGCCGCCCAGTTGGCGATGTATCTGCAAGCGCCCACCCCCAACCGAACCGCGATGGCCTTGTTGCCAGAGGCGTTTCTGGCCCACCCGGCCGTTTATCCACCCCAGGAGGAGCTGCTTCGTTCAGAGGTCTATACGGCGCTGCCGCCCCTGGCCCTGCGCCTGCGCAATGCCATTTTCGCGGACCTTTTCCACTAAGCAGGTATGAAGCTCCAGACCAAACTGCTGGTGGTGGTGACACCCCTGATCGTCGCACCGCTGCTGGCCCTGGGCTGGATCGCCTACGTTCAGACCCGGTCTTTATCCCAGGAACTCACCCTTCGGGAATTGGACGCCGTGGTCAACCAGTTGGGCAATCGGGTGGAGGCGACCCTACTCGCCGCCGAAACCAGCGTAGGGTTGTTCGCCCAGGCGCCGTTGCTCCGGCGCTACGTACTCACCACCGACACGATGGAACGCTATGGCCTGTTGCAGCCGGCCTTGCTGCGATTATTCACGGGCTATCAGCGGGCATATCCCGAATATTACGAGATCCGCTTGCTGTTGCCCAACGGCTTCGAGGACACTCGCAAGACCTTGGGTAGAATACCCAATCACAGTGACAATGAAGCCGACCAACCGTGGTTTCGGCGGCTGCGTGACGTTGCCGACGAACGCTACTCCACAGTGTTCCGCAATCCCGATAACAACCGATTGGCCCTGTTGGTGGCGATGCGGTTACGCATCAAAAACCCCGCTGTGAATCCGATTGCCGCCGAGCCGTTGCTGCGCGGTTATCTGGCGGTCACGGTGAGTCTGGAACTGCTGGAAAACCAGGCCCGGAAAACCCGCATTGGCGAGGGTGGCGAGGTGTTTTTTACCGATGCCCAGGGTCGGGTGCTGTTTCATCCTCGGAATGACCGCCTAGGCTGGCGGCTGCCCCCGGCGCTGTTCAAGCAACTAAGCCACGCCGCCGACAGCGGTCGGCCCTTGTCCGCCAGCCTGGAAGGCCAAGACACCCTACTGCTATCCTGCCGACTACATCCCGATCTCTATCTGGTAGGCAGCCTGCCCCGGGCCGAGTTGCTGGCGGCCAGCCATGCCTTGGGCCGGGTGCTGGCGGTCATCACCCTGGTGGCCATCGCCATGACCACTCTGCTGATGCTGTGGGTGCTGAAGCGGCTGCTGGTGCGCCCGGTACGGCAACTAGATTGGGCCATCCGGGATATTCGCCACGATCAGGACCCGGTCTCCGTGGAGGTGGCCGGCGACGATGAACTAGGCGCTCTGGCCCGCTCCTTTAACGCCATGAGCCTGCACTTGCGCCATTACCGGCAGCAGGTGGAGGAACACCAGCTCTATCTGGAGAAAAAAGTCGCTAACCGGACCCGGGATCTGCATGCCGCCAAGGAGAGCGCCGAGGCCGCCAGCCGGGCCAAGAGCGAGTTTCTGGCGGTGATGAGCCATGAGATTCGTACCCCCCTGAACGGGGTTTTGGGCATGACCGAACTGCTGCTCAAATCGGAGCTGAGCGACCACCAGCATCAGTTCGCCGCCATGGCCCATATGTCTGGGCAACTGTTGCTCGCCACCATCGACGATATTCTGGACTTCTCCAAGATTGAGGCCGGACGCTTGGAACTGGACCCAGGAGAGTTCGAGCCGGGGGAACTGCTTGAAGAGGTGAGCCGGTTGTTTGCCGCCCGAGCTCATGGCAAGGGTCTGGAGCTGGCCTGCCTGCTTCCCCACGGCCCGCGCTGGACCTACCGGGGCGACGCCGGACGGCTGCGGCAGATTCTCAACAATCTGGTGGCCAACGCCATCAAGTTTACCGAACGGGGCGAGGTGGTGATCAGCGTGGCGGTGCTGCGGGAGAAAGCCGATGCCGCGCTGCTGAGGTTTCGGATACGGGATACGGGAATCGGCATCCAGCCCGAACAGCGCGCCCAGGTTTTCGAAGCTTTTTCCCAGGCGGACAGTTCCACGACCCGGCTCTACGGGGGCAGTGGCCTGGGCCTGACCATCTGTCGGCGGCTGGTGGAACTCATGGGTGGCGCTATTGGCGTGACGGGCGCTCCGGGACGGGGTGCGGTGGTCTGGTTCACCTTGTGGCTGCCGCGGCTGGCGGTGGTGGAAGACTCGCCGTTCTCGGAGACGGTCGGCCTGAGCCTGTTGCTGGCGGCTGTCAACCCCACAACCCGGCGGCTGTTGGCGCGGCAGGCCAGGGCCTGGGGCATGCATGTGGATCAGGTCGCCGATACCGACCGGGCCTTGACCCCTTTGCTGGCGGCGGCGGCAGTGGGTCGGCCTTATTCAGTGGTGGTCTTGGATACGCCGCCCGGGGGGGTGGCGGACCGGAAACTGATTCGGGATGTACTGGACGATCCCAGATTGGGCACGGTGCGGCCGGTGGTGTTGTGCGCCATCGGCGATGAGCGGCACAGCCGGTATCCCGGCGTCATCTATCTAACCAAGCCGGTCTGCCGTGACGATTTATCCCAGACCCTGGTGGCCGCAGTGACCGGAAATAACCCCTTGCCGGCGGCCTCTGACCTGGCGTCAGAATCCAATCCGGTTCTGGATTCGCGGATGCGGGCTAGGCTTTGGGACAGTAACCGGGACGACGCCCTGGAGCGGCTGGCGCAGGCATGGCTGTGCCAGTCGGCGGCGCAACTACAGCAGTTGAAGGCCGCCATGGCCGCTGGAGACGCCAGGACACTGGGTTTCACCGCTTCCGTCATGGTCACCGCCGCCACTTACCTCGGCGCCCACACCCTGACCGCTCTGTGCCGGGAGCTGGAAAAACAAGCCCGTGATGGGGATCTGGAGGCGGCCCAGCGCTCCCTGGAGGGGGTGGAGATGGAGCATACCCGGCTGTGGTGGAACCTATCCCAGACCTGGGAGCATTAGGCCCGTAGCAACAGCGGTTGGAGTGCTTGGGGCGTGGCGCTCACACGGGTTCCGGTCGCCCGGCCAGGGCTTGTAATCCCAGTCGGTAGTCTCGGGCCAGGCGCTGGGCTGCTTCCCGCACCCCGTTGCCGCCACAGGCGAACACGGTCAGATCGGCGGTGCCCTGGAGGGTGTCCAGCCAGGCCCGCGCCAGGTCTTCCAGTTGACCGTCGAAACAACCGGGCTGACCGGCATCGCTGGCCAGGCGGCTGGGGATACCCCAATCGTCTAGCAAGGGCACGGCGGCGATAGCCCGGGACGGCAGGCCGGGGACCATCAGCCGGGAGGGTTGGGGACGAAAGGGAAAGGTGGGAGACGCTCGCAGTAGCAGCAAAGGCTTGACTCGGGGCTGGTGGTGGCGCAGGCGGTCAGCCAGGAAACTGCACTGTGCCAGGCCCTCGGTATCGCCTAGCAGCAAGGCTCGGGGGGTGGCCCCAGCAAGCTCGAAACCCGCCCCCAGAGGGCCGGACACGATCAGTCGCTCCCCGGTCGGGGGGGCGGCCCGCCACAGGCAATCCACCCAACCCTGTTGGGCATCAGCGCGCAGGACCGGCCAGGGGGTGGCGTTCAGGGTCAGCCATTGGCCGGGCAGCAGGGTCATGGCCAGTTCGGGGGCCTGCACCCGTAGCTTCCGCCAGCCGTTGGGGAGTTCAGTGGTGGTGAGCAGCGCGTTCATTGGCCGGCCTCCGGGGTTTCGTAAATCAGCCGCCCGTTCACCAGGGTGTAGTCCACCCGACCTCGCAGTTCCCGGCCCAGGAATGGGGTGTTATGGCCCCGGCTGCTCAGGGTGGCGGGGCCGGGGGTCCAGGGGCGGTGCGGATCGAACACGCACACATCGGCTGGGGCGCCCAGCTCCAGGCGGCCGCTCTCCAGGCCCAGGATGGCCGCAGGGCCGGTACTCAGCAGGCCGATGGCGTCGCTCAAAGACAGGGTGTCGTCGGCCACCAGGCCCAAAGTCAGGGACAGCAGGGTATCCAGCCCGGAGCTGCCCGGCTCGGTGTCTGGGAAAGGGTTGAGCTTGGCGTCGGCTTCGTGGGGCTGATGGTCGGAGCAGACGGCGCCCAGCACCCCCCGGGCCAGGCCGTCGCGCAAGGCATCCCGGTCGGCGGTGGAGCGCAGGGGCGGCAGCACATGGGCCAGGCTGTCGAAGCGGCCCAGATCCTGTTCGGTCAGATGCAGTTGATGGGCGGCCACATCGGCGGTCACCGGCAAGCCCCGGGCCTGGGCCTCGGCCACCAGCTCCACGGCCCGGCGACTGGACAGCCGACCCATATGGGCGCGCACCCCGGTTTCCTCGATCAGGGCCAGGTCTCGAGCCAGGGCGGCGGTCTCGGCGGCCACCGGAATGCCGGGCAGCCCCAGGCGGGTGGCCACCGGGCCGTCGTGGGCACAACCGTTGGCCAGCCAGGGGTCCAGGGGGGTGAGGAATACGGTGAGATCGAGGGTGGCGGCGTACTCCATGGCCCGGCGCATCACCAGAGTGCTGGTCACCGGGCGGGCGGCGTTGCCCACCCCCACGCAGCCGACCTCCTTGAGGGCCGCCATTTCCGCCAGCAGCTCGCCGTCAAGGCCCCGGGTCAGGGCGCCGATGCAGCGCACTCGGGCGAAGCCCGCAGCCCGGGCGCGGCGGCGGATCAGCTCCACCACTGCCGGCTCGTCGGCCACCGGGTCGGTGTCCGCCGGCATCACTAGGGTGGTGATGCCGTTACGGGCGGCGGCATGGGTCTCGCTGGCGATGGTGGCCTTGTGTTCTTGGCCCGGTTCCCGCAACCGGGCGCATAGGTCGATCAGCCCCGGACACACCACCCGGCCCCGGGCGTCCAGCACCCGATCCGGGGAGAAGCCGTCCGGGGCCTGCCCCACCCCCACCACCCGGCGTTCGGCCAGGTATAGGTCGGCCTGGCGGTCGATGCCGTTGGCCGGGTCCAGCAACCGGCCGCCGCGAATGACGATACGCATGGCTCAGCCCTCCCCGCCGGCCCGGGCGTGGGCGCCCAGGGTGAGGGACATTACGGCCATGCGGATGGCGATGCCGTTGGTGACCTGCTCCAGGATCACCGAGCGGGGACCGTCGGCCACCGCCGAGTCCATTTCCACGCCTCGGTTAATGGGTCCGGGATGCATGACCATGGCCTCGGGGGCGGTGACCTCCAGACGGTCGGCGGTCAGGCCGAACTGCTGGAAGTATTCCCGCTCGCTAGGGAGCAGCGCCCCGGCCATGCGTTCCCGCTGCAAGCGCAGCATGATCACCACGTCCACGTCCCGCAAGCCCTCGGCCAGATTGTTGAACACCCGCACGCCCAGGGTCTCCACGGCGGTGGGCAACAGGGTCTTGGGGGCCACCACCCGCACTTCCCTGGCGCCCAGAATATTCAGGGCGTGGATCTGGGAGCGGGCTACCCGGGAATGGAGGATATCGCCGACGATGGCCACCCCGAGCTTATGGAAGTCCGGCTTGTGGCGGCGGATGGTGAACATATCCAGCATGGCTTGGGTGGGGTGGGCATGGCGGCCGTCCCCGGCATTGAGCACGGCGATATGGGGGGCCACGTGGCGGGCGATGAACTCGGCGGCCCCGGACTGGTTATGGCGCACCACGAACATATCGCATTGCATGGCCTCGATGTTGCGCAGGGTGTCCAGCAGGGTTTCGCCTTTGTTGGTGGCTGAGACACTGATATTGAGATTCAGCACGTCCGCCGACAGGCGCTTGGCGGCCAGCTCGAAGGTGGTGCGGGTGCGGGTGCTGGGTTCAAAGAACATATTGACCACGGTCTTGCCGTGCAGGGTGGGGAGTTTCTTGACCCGTCGCTCGGCCACCCCGGCCAGGGATTCGGCGGTGTCCAGGATGTCCAGCAGGTGCGCCCGGGTCAGCCCCTCGATGGTCAGAAAATGGCGCAGTCGGCCCTGTCGGTCCAGTTGCAGTTCGGCGGCGCTCATGGCTGCTCCTGTACCGACAGTCGCAGAGGCTCGGGACCGCTGAGCTTGACGGTCTCGTGGGGGGCCAGTTCCAGGCGCAGGGCGGCGACATCGGAGGCGATGGGCAACTCCCGGCCGCTGCGGTCCACCAGGGTGGCCAGCAGTACCGATTCGGGGCGGCCGTAGTCGAAGATTTCGTTGAGGGCGGCGCGGATGGTGCGCCCAGTGTAGAGCACATCATCCACCAGGATCAGATGGCGGCCGTCCACATCGAAGGGCAGGTTCGAGGGCCGCACCTGGGGTTGCATGCCCACCCGGCTGAAATCGTCCCGGTAAAACGCGATATCCAGGGTGCCCACCGGGTCGCTGATGCCCAGCAAGGACCACAACCGTTCCGCTACCCACACCCCGCCGGTGTGAATGCCGATCAGGGCCGGGTCGCTCACGCCACGCTGGGCGCACAGGGTTTGGAGATCGTCGGCCAGGCGCCGGATCAGTTCGGGGACATCGTACACGGGGGTCTCGCTTGTTCGTTGAACCAGCTTTCTAGGATCAGCGCCGCCGCCACCCGGTCCAGCTCGCCGGGAGCGGGGCGGCGGCCCAGGAAGTCACGGGCCGCGAAGGACGACAAACGCTCGTCGATGGTGGCCACCGGCAGGCCGAAACGGCCATGGAGTTGGCGGCTAAAGCGCAGGGCGGCCCGGGTGGTGTCGCTGGCGCTAGCGTCGGCGTGGCGGGGCACGCCCACCACCAACAGAGCCGGTCGCCAGTCGGCGATTAGCTTGGCAATGGCGTTCCAGTCCCGGCCAGCCAGGGTCGTCAGTGGCCGGGCGGCGCCGGTGAGGGTTTGGCCCACGGCCACGCCGATGCGGTGCAGGCCATAGTCGAAGCCCAACACCGCCTGGGGTTCAGGCATGACCCGCGTCGCCGGACAACAGGCTCAGGTCCACGCCTAGCAGGGCGGCGGCGGCGGCCCAGCGTTGCGCCACCGGGGTATCGAAAATAATGGCCTGATCGGCCGGCCCGGACAGCCAGGCGTTCTGGGCCATTTCAGACTCCAGTTGTCCCGGTCCCCAGCCGGCGTAGCCCAGGGCGATCAGGGTCTGCCGGGGTCCCTCGCCTTGGGCCATGGCCTGGAGAATATCCCGGGAGGTGGTGATGCCGATGTGCTTGGTGACCCGTAGGGTGGACTGCCAGCGGCCCACCGGGGTATGGATTAGAAAGCCGTGTTCCGGCTGCACCGGCCCCCCCTGGTACACCGGTAGTTGGGCCAGTTCGGGGTTGGCGGGGTCCATGTCCATATGCTTGAGGAGATCCCCAAGGGTCAGGGTCAGGGGTCGATTGATGACGATGCCCAAGGCGCCGGCTTCGTTGTGTTCGCTGATATAAGTGACGGTCTGGAAAAAATTGGGGTCCGCCAGGCTGGGCATGGCGATCAGGAACTGGTTGGTCAGATAAGTGGCTTCGAGCATGGCTTTAAGTATCGGGACTCTGCGCCCGGTTGACAAGCGGTGAAGGCTAGTCGCCGTGCAGACGTTTCCCGTGGAGGAACTGCCAGGTACACACGATGTGCAGAATATCATGCTTGGCCCGCAGTTCGTCGGGAAAAGGGGCAAAGGGGGCGGCCAGGCGAACGATATTGAAGGCCGCGTCGTCCAGCACCTTATGCCCGGAGGAACGAACCAGGCGGATGGCGTGGATGCCGCCGTCGGGGCGCAGGGCCACATCCAGGGTCAGGCTGCCGGTGAGTCCTTGGCGCACGGCTTCCTCGGGAAAGTTCAGAGAGCCCACCTGCTCAACCTTGCGCATCCAGGTTTCTCGGTAAAAACCCTCCAGGGTGGTGGCCGATTTGGGGTCCAGGTATTTCTCCCGGGCGCTATCGGCCTGGGCCACCGGTTCGGGGTCGCTGTCCAGGGTGCCCTGCCGGGCCATGCGCAGGCCACTGCTCATGAGGTCCACGGCGCTGGGCGGGGTGACGGCCTGAGGCGGCGGCGGTGGCGGTGGAGCGGGTTGGGCCGGGGATTCGACCGGCGCCGGGGACTCGATGGGCGCCGGGCGGGGCGCTGGGGCGGGTCTGGGCCGAGTGGTGGCCACCACGTCCGGGGCCGTGGGCGGGACCGGGGCCGGTCGCGCTGGCGGAGCCATGGGCAGGGGGCGGGGTTGCTGGGCCGGTGGCGGCGTCGGCGCGGCGTCTTGGGGCTGGCCCCCGGGAGATTCCAGCAGGGTGACATTGATGCTCAAAACCGGTGACTTGGGCGGGCCGTCGGGATTCACGATCCGCACGCCCATGATCAACGCGGCGTGGACAGCCGCAGCCAGGGTCACGGCAGTCAGTAGCCGCCGCCGGTCATCGCCGGAATCGGTTATCAACAGGGGGTTCATCGACTCATTATAACCCCCCTCCCGCTGGCGCGCAGCGGCTCGAATCCATCACGGGTTCGTCCGGTTCTCAGCCCGCCGGGCGGCCAGGGCGTCCATGAGTTGCCCGCCGATGTCCAGGCCGAATTGTTGATCCAGCTCCCGGGCGCACGTGGGGCTGGTGACGTTGATCTCTGTGAGATAGTCGCCGATCACATCCAGGCCCACGAAAATTAAACCCATGGCCACCAGGCGGGGCGCCACTTGGGCGCAGATCCAGCGATCTCGATCGCTCAGGGCCACCCCCTCCCCGCGCCCCCCGGTGGCCAGGTTAGCCCGGGTCTCGCCTTTGGCCGGCAACCGGGCTAGGGCATAGGGCACGGGTTCGCCGTCGATGAGCAGGATGCGCTTGTCGCCGTGGCTGATCTCCGGGAGA
The DNA here is from genome assembly GCA_964597315.1 of uncultured Candidatus Competibacteraceae bacterium. Taxonomy (GTDB): domain Bacteria; phylum Pseudomonadota; class Gammaproteobacteria; order Competibacterales; family Competibacteraceae; genus CAZQXD01. Next base: position 51,828 of record CAZQXD010000011.1, on the reverse strand, counting down.
TAACGCTGGGCCATGGCCATCCGCCGACCAGGCCCGGTGAGGGTTTCTAGCACCACATTGACATTCGGGTCGTCCTCTCGCAGCCGGAACACCCCGGCCCCGCCCATGCCGTCCAGGGGTTTGACGATAATATCCCTCTGTTCTTCCAGAAACGCCTTGTGGCGGGCCGGTTCGCGGCTCACCAGGGTGGGTGGGCAGCACTGGGGAAAGGCGGCGGTGAACAGCTTTTCATTGGCGTCGCGCAGGGCCTGGGGCCGGTTCGCCACCAGGGTTCCGGCGGCCTCGGCCAGTTCCAGCAGATAGGTGGAATAAATGTATTCCATATCGAAGGGTGGGTCCTTGCGCATTAGGATGATATCCAACTCCTCCAGGGCTAGGTCCCGCTCCCCCTGAAACTGGTGCCAGTCCCGGGGATCATCCCGCACGGACAACAGGCGGGCGTGGCCCCGGGATTGGCCTTCGGCCAGATACAGGTTTTTCTGTTCAAAATAGTGAATCTTCCAGCCTCGGGCCTGGGCGGCCAGTAGCATGGCGAATGTGGTGTCTTTTTTGGTGGTGATAGCGGCAATGGGGTCCATCACTACACCGATATTAAGGCTCATAGAGGTAAAGTTCTCCGATAGACGGTCGAAATGACTGAATGATGCGCTTCCCCAGCGATGGTAAATTTCCCTGCGGTGGCAAACAAATCCGCCGCGTACCCTCTATAGTGTATGGGGTATCGAGACGCGCAGGGGTGGAATAGCGCGGTGGGGCCTTGGATTATGGTTCCTGGACCGATAACCGCTGGCAAATGGCATTGTCGTTGGGAATATGCTAAACATCGCCACACATTCAAGGATTTTATCGAGTGCGGCGTTCGTTGCGAGGATTAAGGAGACTTAGGTGGACATCCACACCGAGGATAACGCCGGTTCGGATCAACACATCAAGGTCATGGTGGTCGATGACAGCGTGACCATCCGGCGCACCGCGGAAACGCTCCTCAAGCGGGAGGGCTACAACGTCATCACCGCCGATGACGGCTTCGATGCCCTGGCCAAAATCGTCGATAGCCACCCCGACATTATTTTCCTGGACATCATGATGCCCCGCCTGGACGGCTATCAGACCTGTTCCGTCATCAAAAACAACCGCTTGTTCAAGTCCACACCCGTGGTCATGCTGTCCAGCAAGGACGGCATTTTTGACAAAGCCCGTGGCAAGCTGGTGGGGTCCGAACAGTTCGTGACCAAGCCTTTCACTAGGGAAGATCTGCTGGAGGCGATTCAACAACATGTGCATGTGTCCCCATGACCTCACCACTGGGTCCGGGTTCGGCCCTAGGGCACACACCGCCTCGAACGCACTGACGGGGGATTGACGATGGCTCGTATATTAATCATAGATGATTCTCCCACCGAGATTTTCGCTTTCACGCGGATGCTGGAGGAGCATGGTTACGACGTGTCCTACGCCACTAGCGCGGAGGAGGGCATCGAGAAGGCCCGCCAGGATAAGCCGGACCTGATTCTGATGGATGTGGTGATGCCGGGCATGAATGGCTTCCAGGCGACCCGGCGGTTGGCCAAAGGCGCGGAAACGGCATCCATACCCATCATCATGGTGACCACCAAAAATCAGGAAACCGACCGGATCTGGGGTTTGCGTCAGGGCGCCAGAGATTACCTAGTCAAGCCGCCAGTAGAAACCGAACTGCTGGCCAAGATTCGCTCCCTCTTGGGTAAGAGCTGAGCGGGGCGTCGGCATGGATCCCGCTGGATTGACGCCCTTCGAGCAATTGCTGGAAATCGACCGGCGCAGCCGTGATCGTCGGACGCCAGCCGCCGAGGCCGCCCAGCACCCCGACGCCGGCAGCGGCCTGGCCTTGAGACTAGGCTCCCAGTATCTGCTGTTCTCCCTAGAAGAAGCTTCCGAAATCATTCCCCTGCCACGCATCACCCCGGTGCCGGGCGTCAAGCCCTGGCTATTGGGCATCACCAACCTACGGGGCACGGTGATTTCCGTGGTGGACCTCAAGGCTTTTCTGAGCGGTCGATCCACCGCCACCAGCTTGCGCAACCGGGTGGTGGTGGTGCGCGCCGACGAGTGGGGGTACGGCCTGCTGGTGGATGAGGTGATCGGTATGCGGCCGCTGATGGCGGATAGCGCAACTGACAAACCAGAGAACCTAGACCCCGGCTTGCGTCCCTATGTCTCCCAGGCCGTGCGTAATCAGGACCGGGTGTGGCTGGTCTTCAATACCCGGCGTTTGTTGCAAGACCCCCGGTTCATGGGAGCGGCGGGCTAGGAGAGTGACCCGCTCGCGGCAGGTTTGGCCGGCCTGACCTCCGGCCCCGTTGGCTGATGGAGTTGATACGACGATGACAGAGACCCGCAGAGCAACCGCCGCGTCCCGAAGCGGCTCCGCCAAATACGTGATCTTGGGTTTGCTGGTGTTGCTGACGTTGGGGGCGATGATAGCCTTATTCGTGGCCCTGGAAAAACTCGACCGCGACAACGCCGCCCGGGTAGCGCTGGCCGCCGAGCAACGGCTGCTGGCGCGCACTATCGCCGTCGATGTCACCAGGGCCATGCAGGGTTCCCAGGCGGATTTGCGGGGTTGGCGGGCCCGTAGCGCCCAAGCCCAGGATCTCACCCAAATCGCGGCCTTTGCCCGCTTGCACGCAACCCGCAGCCGGTTTGACGAAATCATGGCCATATACAAGGGCAGCGACTCCCAGTCCGGGCTGTCGGCCATCACCGATGTCGATGCACTGGTGGCCCTGGAGGCGCTGGAGACCCGCTGGGAGGCGGTGCGCGGGCCTATTGACACTGTGCTGGAAAACCGGGAGCCCTTGCTCAAACTTCACCAACTGGGACCGGCGCTGATCAACATCCTTCCCGCCTTGGAAACCCTGGCCGATGGTATTACCGAGCGGCTTGCTGCGGTAGGCGCCGATCCCCGTCAGCTCTATCTGGCCAGCCGTCAGTTGGCGTTGCTGCGCGGTATCCGCAACCACTTGAACCAGCTACTGGCGGGTACGGCGGAGACGGTTATCAGCGCGTTGTCCAGTGAAATCGCCAGCTTCGGCCAGGTGCTGGAAAGCTTGGCGGCCGGCGATCCCCAAAAGGGTCTGCCCGCGCTGACCGACCCCATCGCCCGGGCCAGTCAGGACGAACTGGCCAGTGCTTATACCAGCTTGTCCCAGAACAGCGCCCAATTGCTGGGCCTGACGAGCGACCTGGCCCGGGTCCAGGACGCCGCCGCCACGGTGCTGAACCAGGGTGAACCTTTGTTGGAAGACACCACCCGACTGCTGGAAGTCTTAACCGCAGCGGAAGCCAGCTTCCAGTTCCAGGGGGTGCCCATCGGTCGGGAGGTGTTATACGCCTTGAGCGGACTGGTGGCGCTACTGTTGATCGTACTGGCCTTCCAGCAAGTGAGCGACAGCCGCCGACAACTGATCGAAAGTGAGCGCCGCCAAGAGGAGACGGAGGAGCAGAATCGCCGCAACCAAGAAGCCATTCTGCGGTTGCTGGATGAAATGGGCGACCTGGCCGAAGGGGATCTGACAGTGCAGGCCAGTGTCACGGAGGATATCACCGGGGCCATCGCCGATTCTATCAACTACGCCATCGAAGCCCTGCGCGACCTGGTGGCCACCATCAACAGCACCTCCGAGCAAGTGGCCTCCGCCGCCCAGGAGACCCGGGCGGTGGCTGACCGGCTGGCCTCATCGGCCGAGGTCCAGGCCCGGCAGATCGACACGTCCGGCAAGACCATCACCGACATGGCCAAGGCCATGGACGATGTGTCCGCCAAAACTGCGTCCTCCAGCGAAGTGGCCGAGCGCTCCGTGAACACCGCCCACGAGGGCGGCGAGCGGGTGCGGCGCACCATCCAGGGTATGGATGCCATCCGCGAGCATATCCAAGAAACCTCCAAGCGCATCAAGCGACTAGGGGAGTCCTCCCAAGAGATCGGCGACATCGTGGAGTTGATCAACGACATTGCCGACCAGACCAACATTCTGGCCTTGAACGCGGCGATTCAAGCCTCGGCTGCGGGGGAGGCGGGGCGCGGGTTCGCGGTGGTGGCCGACGAGGTACAGCGCCTGGCGGAGCGTTCCGGTAACGCCACCAAGCGCATCGAGGCTCTGGTCAAGACCATCCAGGCCGATACCAACGAGGCCATTATCTCCATGGAGAAAAGCACCTCCGAGGTGGTCAACGGCGCCAGCCTGGCCGAAAAGGCTGGCGAGTCCCTGAACGAAATGGAAAACGTCTCCGGTAATCTGGCCGGGCTGACCAAGGAGATTTCCCTGGCCTCCAACAAGGTCTCGGAGATGGCCGCCCGGGTATCCGCCACCATGGCTTCCATTGAGGAGATCACCAGCCAGACCTCCGAAGGCAGCATGGCCACCGCCACCTCCATCGGCAAGCTCAATCAACTTGCCCAGGAGCTACGGCAATCAGTGGCGGGGTTCCGGCTGCCGGAACAGACCCTGGACCGGGCCTGAGGATCGCCGGGACCGCGAGATCGAGGAGGGGAGATGAGCGTGAATTTCGCGAATGGATCCTTAAAATCCCTCATGGAAGAGATGGAGCTGACCCTGCGTCGCGCCCAACTGGCCCTTGAATCCTATCTCGAAAATTCCGAGGATACGGCCCCCCTGGCGCCGGTGGCCGATTGCGTCGATCAGGTGCGTGGCGTACTGCTGATGCTCGATCAGGGTGAGGCGGCCCGGCTCATGGACGATCTGGCCGGTCTGGCCCGGGACATGGCCGATGGCCAAACGACCGACCCCGAGGCATCCCGAGAAACCCTGCTGCGAAGCGTATTGCAGGTGCCCCTGTATCTGGAATGGTTGCAGCGGGGCGGTAAGGGCCAGTCCATCAACCTGCTGTCCCTAACCAACGAACTGCGCCGTTGCCGGGGCCTGGAGCCGCTGCCCGGAGAGCCGTCTTCCACGCTAGCCGACGACGAACATCTAAAAACCCGGCCAAAACTGCCGGCGCTGGCCCTGCAACTGCGCCCGGTTTTGCAGCGGGCGCTGATTGGCGTGGTGCGGGGTCAGGATGTCACCGGCAATCTAAATCGGATCGCGATCATTTTCGAGCAGCTAAAGGTCGCCGCCCACAGCGAGACGGTCTATCGGTTCTGGTGGCTGGCCGAGGGGCTGGCGCTGGAATCCCGGGCTGGCGCGGCCCTGCCCCGGGACGCCGCCCTGCTGCTGCGGGACCTGGACCATCAACTCAAGCAGATCATGGATCAGGGCGAGGCTGTGCTGGAGCAAGCCGACGGCAGGGCGCTAGCCGGGCGCATGGAAGAGCGACTGGCGTCCAGCGATTCGGGACGGGCTTGGCTCGATAATCCAACGGACTACCATCCGCCCCAGACCGGGCAGGAGACCGGCGCAGCCGCTGGAGACCTGGCGCCTCCTGATTTCGACACCTTGGCCCAGATTGCCGCCTATCTCAAGGAGTCCCTGGCGCTGTTCAAGGACGCCATGGACCGTTTCGCCCGTGGCGAAGGCAGCCCCCAGGATTTGTTGGCACAAGAGCCTCGGCGTCTGAGGCAGGTCGCCAATGTCTTGACGTTAATCAATATGAAACTGTCCGCCGGGCTGGTGTATAAACAAATGCAGGCCCTGGAAGGCTGGTTGGAATCCGATGCCAGCATCCCCGACGACAAGCTGTTCGGGTTGGCGGGGGAACTGGTCCTAGTGGAGGACAGCCTAGACGGTATCACCGAATTCGCCTATGCCCAGGGCAGCGACCCGGACGCAGCCGACGACTTGCCCGTCGGGCCAATTCTGGATTTTGGCCACGGACAGGCTCGGGCGGCGGTGGCTCGGGAGGCTATCGGCGATATGATCCGGGCCAGGGAGTTCGCCGCCGCCCATATCAGCGGCGCCGACGAACCTGCGGCCTGGAAGGACGTCCTGCCCCTACTGCACAACATCAGCGGCGTACTGGCTTTTCTAGAATGCAACCGGGCGGTGGCCCTGATGTATCGCTTGGAAAACATGGTGGGGGAACTGGCCCAAGGCATCGGAACCCATTTGCAAGGATCGGCTATCGCTGGATTCGCCGAAACCATGGTGGCCTTGGAAGTTTATCTGGAGCAACTGGGGGAGGGGCGGGTTCCCGAGCAGAGGGTGCTGGACGCGGCCGAAGAGCAACTGAACCGCTTGGAGGCGACACCGGCTTCCGCCTCTCCGGTGGAACCCGAGCCGCCACCGGCGTCCTTCCATGACCTGCCCCCATCACCCGAACCCGGCGAGGCGACGACCGAAGAAACAGCCGAGCCTGATCCCGGCGCTATCGAGAGCATTGCCCCGGATACCCCTTCTATTGAGGAGGCGTCGGCTTCGCCAGGGATGGACCTGGCCGACGATGCCGAGGCGATTTCCACCCCGGACGAGCTGGAAAGCCTCTTGAATGACCTAAGCCAGACAAGTCAACAGGCCGATGCCACCCTGTCGACCGCTTCGACGCCCCCCGATGAAGCCGTTTTGCTTCAGGATTCCGGGATCGCGCCCGGGCAGCCAGATCAGGACTTGGACGACGGCTCCAGGGAGGACCAGGGCGAACCGCCAGACCGGCCAGCCCCTTCCGAGCCGGATTCTACGGATGCGACGGTCCCGGTGGACTCCGAATTCGTGGCGATCTTCTTTGAGGAAGCCCAAGAAGTCTTGACCGAAATTAGCGACAATCTGGCCCTGTGGCGGGGTGATTTCTCCAACCGCACGGCCCTGGCCAACATCCGGCGCGGCTTCCATACCCTCAAGGGCAGCGGCCGGATGGTCGGGCAGACCCTGATCGGTGAGTGCGCCTGGTGTTTCGAGAACCTGTTCAATCAGGTTCTCAATGATCGCCTGGCGCCAACGCCTGCCCTGGTTCAGACCGTGGACCAGGTATGGGGGGTGTTGGAACGGCTGGTGGGGGCCGCGCCTGCACAGGGCGATGAGGCCGAAGAGGTGGCCGAGCTGGAGGCCCGCGCCAAGGCGTTGCTCATGGGCGAGATGGCCGCGCCCGCCGAATCGGAAGACGATGAGTCCGCGCCATCCACTCCAGCCATTGCCGAACCCGTCCGCTTTGCCGAAAGCCTGTCGCAACTGGAGGCGTTGCTGGAGCCGCTGCGCCCAGAGGAGGCCGGGGCGCGGGCCACGGCCGCACTGCTAGAGGCCCTGGCGGTTCTGGAGTCCGAGGCGCGCGCTGGTGGCTACCAGGACATGGTCAGGCTGTGCAACGGCCTGCAAGACTACCTGCACGTCCTGCAAAGACACGCCCAGGTGCTGAATCGGGAGGGTCTGGACCTTTTGCAGGATGGCGCCGACCTATTGCGTATCCTGGCCAAAGCGCCGCCCACGGCGGATCTCCCCGATCTGGCAATCCTGTTGCAACGGGCCGACGCATTGGTGGGACAGTCGGTGGCGGCGCCGGTGGGGTTGGTGGAGGCTCTGGGGCTGGACCAGGAACTATTGGACTTGTTCCAGGGGGAGGCCGGGGAGGTCCTGGACGCCGCAGAACTCATCCTGGCCCGCTGGACCAACGAGCCTGGCGGCGAGTTGCTCAACGATCTGCGCCGGGAGTTTCACACCCTGAAAGGCAGCGCCCGGCTGGCCGGCCTGGGGGCTATCGGCGACCTGGCCCATATCGTGGAATCGCTGCTGGATGCCGTAGCTGGCGGCATCATGTCCCCGTCCCCAGCGGTGACGGACGCCCTGCAACGGTCCCTGGACCGGCTCAGCGCCATGCTGGCCCAGGTACGGGAGGACACGGCTCCGAACAGCGCCGATGATCTGATTCAGGATCTGGAAGAACTGCTAGGCAGCGCCACCGGCGTTGAGACCGCTCCCGCCGCCCCCCTCACCGAGCAGGATCAGGAACTGGTCCAGGTATTCCTGCCCGAGGCCGCCGAGATTCTGGACACCAGCGATACCTTGCTCAACCGCTGGCGGGAGCTGCCGGAAAGCACGGAGCTGCTCAATGATTTACGCCGGGAAATGCATACCCTCAAGGGCAGCTCCCGGATGGCCGGGTTGGGCGTTATCGGCGATCTGGCCCACGCCGTGGAGTCCCTGCTAGACGCCGTGGCCGTCGGCGCCGCCCAACACTCTGAGGCGATGGTACAGTTCCTGCACCGCAGTCTGGACCAGTTTACCGCCATGCTGGCCCAGGTGCGGGAGGGTGGCGCGCCGGATGCCGCCACCGACCTGATCGGAGAGCTGGACCGCCTGCTGCGTCCGGGCGAGGCCCCGGCGCCGGTCAAGACCATGCCCAAGACGGCGGACAAACCCGTAAAACTCACCTCGGCGGCGGCCACCCCCGGCGCCGATACCGTACGGGTCAATATTCAACTACTCAACAACCTGGTCAACCAGGCAGGCGAAAGCAGCATTTACCGGGCTCGTATCGACCAGAGCGTGGCGGCCTTCCGCTTTAATCTCAATGAGCTGGACCAGACCGTCAACCGGCTGCGCCAGCAATTGCGCCGCCTGGAGATCGAGACCGAAGCACAGATTCTGTTCCGCTACGAGGAAGGCTCCCCGGAGCATGCAGAAGATTTCGACCCTTTGGAATTGGATCGATTTTCGGAACTGCAACAGTTGTCCCGGTCGCTGATGGAGATCGTCGACGACCTCTCTAATCTCAAGCAGGCCATGGAGGACCATACCCAGGAAATAGGCTTCTTGCTGGACCAGCAATCCAAAGTCCAGAAAGAAATCCAGCAGGGTCTCATGAAGACCGGCATGGTCGCCTTCGAGAGCGTGGTGCCGCGGTTGCGCCGGGTGGTGCGCCAGGCTGCCCGGGACCTGGGCAAGCAGGCGGAACTGGTCCTGGAGGGGGTGGAGTCCGAAGTGGAGCGCACCCTACTGGAACATATGCTGGCGCCTTTGGAGCATATGCTGCGCAATGCCGTCTCCCATGGTATCGAGCCGCCCGACCAGCGGCGGGCTGCTGGCAAGCTGGAAACCGGAACCGTCACCCTCAATCTATACCGGGAAGGCTCCGAGTTGGTGATTCAGTTGGCCGACGACGGCGCCGGCCTGGATTTCGACGCGATCCGCACCAAGGGCGAGGAGCGGAATATGCTGCCCTCCGGGCGGCCCGCCAGCGAAGATGAACTCATCGCCCTGCTGTTGCACCCCGGCTTCTCTACGGCCAGGCAGGTCACCCAGGTATCCGGTCGCGGCGTGGGTCTGGACGTCCTCAACGAAGCGATTCGCGGTCTACGCGGGGCCTTTCAGGTCCGCTCTAAGAGTGGCGAGGGCGCCACCTTCATCATTCGTCTGCCCTTCTCTCTGGCGGTGACCCAGGCGCTGCTAGTGCAGGCCGGTGGCGAGACCTATGCCGTGCCCCTGCTGGGTATCGAAGCGGTGACCCGGCTCAACGAGGGGGAATTGCCCGCCTACGTGGATGGGGACGACGTATTCCACGAGTATGGGGGTCAGCGCTATCCCCTGCACGGCTTGGGTATGCTGTTCGGCGGAGGGCTGCCCTATGAGAGCGCCGCCGAACCCCGTCCCCCGGCCCTGCTGTTTCGAAGCGCCGAGGCCAGCGCCGCCCTACAGGTGGACGCGGTGCTGGGCAACCAGGAAATCATCGTCAAGCCGGTCAGCCCTCAGATGCACTCGGTGCCCGGCATCTCCGGGGCCACGGTACTGGGCGACGGCCGGGTGATCGTGGTGCTGGAAGTGGCGGCCCTGGTGCGTAACCTGGCCTCCAAGGCCCAGCAGCAGGCCGAGGCCCAAGCCTTGCGTCTGGCCCGCCAGTCCCAGGATGCCCAGCTCAATATTCTGGTGATCGACGACTCTATTACCATGCGCAAGGTCACGGCCCGATTCCTGGAGCGCCACGGCGCCGAGGTGACGGTGGCCAAGGACGGGGTCGACGCCGTGGGCCTGTTGGAACAGCGGGCGCCGGACCTGGCGATTCTGGATATCGAAATGCCGCGCATGGACGGCTACGAACTTCTGGGCCACATCCGCAATCAGCCCCATCTGCGCCATCTGCCGGTGATCATGGTCACCTCCCGCACCGGCGACAAGCACCGGGAGCGGGCCGATCGGCTGGGGATCAGTGATTATCTGGGTAAACCCTATCAGGAAGAGGAACTGATGCGAGCCATCCACAAGGCCCTGGGCGAGCGGGCCAGGGAACTGCGAGTCTGATATGGCCGACAACCCCCAGACCTTGCGCTGCCTGCTGATCCCTTTTGGGGACGGTCAGGCCATTTTACCCAATAGCACGGTGGTGGAAGTACTGCCCTACGCCCCGCCCCTACCCGTGGAGCGGGCGCCGGCCTGGGTAATGGGCAATCTGCTATGGCGGGCCAGGCCCATTCCCCTGGTCACTCTGGAGCGGCTGGTCCACGATGCCCGCCCCCAGACCGGCATCCGCTCCCGAATCGTGGTGCTTCATGCCTTGGGTGACAACGCCAAGCTGCTGAACTTCGGCTTGCTGGCCGCCGACGTGCCACGGCTGCTAAATCTGGAGCGCCATGAGATCGTCAAGGACGAAGCCGCCGCGCCGACGACCGGGGTGCTGAGTTGGGCGCGGGTGAATGATCAGGCGATGGTGATTCCAGATTTGGGGGTGATGGAAGAGGCCCTGGGGGCGGTGGCACGGGGTTGATTATCCGGTCACGCTAGTTTTCTATCTCGGTATCTGGAATTAGGCTTTTAAAAAGGTCATGCGAGGTTATTCATATTAGGGCGAACTTGCCCGAATTACCGAATAATAGCGGAGTATCAGGGTGAATCGGCATGATAATAAGTAGTTATGCGCTATGATAGTCAGTTTCGCGAGTCTTAGAGTCGAACTGGAGTATGATCGACCTCAGCTGGCGAGAATCTGGGGGTACAAGGGGTATCAAGCGATATCCAAGGGAGTTGTAACTCCCTCCGGTACAAATTTCATCATCCTGTTTGTGACCGAAGAAAAGCAGGAGTCTCTTACGCAATACAATGACTTCATCGACGGCCCCTACTTGCACTGGGAGGGTGAGGCAAAGCACACTACCGATGAACGTATCGTTCATGCTAGAGAGCGAGGAGATGAAATTCACTTATTTCATCGAAAAGTACATCACTCTCCCTTCGTCTATTTAGGACAAATTTCCCTACTTGAACATAACAACCTAGAGAATGATCCTAGCCAATTTATCTTTTCATTGGTGCTAGAAGATTCTCTAGCGAACGAGTGGCAGGATTACGAGGCAGAAATTCTCGTAGATGATCGTCATTTGCAAGTCACAGATAGAAATGCCCTTATCAAGAGCCGGATAGGCTAGGGTGTGTTTCGAGATAGCTTGTTTAGGCTTTGGGGAGGATATGCGGTTACAGGGTACAAACGACCAGTAATGCTCCTAGCGTCACACATCAAGCTATGGAGAACCTGTAGCAATCGCGAGCGGCTAGATCCATATAATGGTCTCCTGTTACACCCTACTATTGATCGATTGTTTGACCGCAGCTTGGTTACATTCGACGTAAAAGGTAACTTGTTAAAGGCGCAGAATATGATAAGCGATGAACTTGTTACGTTGGATATCGATCCTTCCGCCAGGCTGCGCAAAATTCCCGATGACACGCAGAAGTACCTCAATTTCAACCGAGACAATAAGTTTGAGAAAGATACGGAAGCAGCTGAGTGATGGCGCATAACATGCAGTTTAAGTCGGTCGCTATCGCTCCCTCGGACGCATCACTACACGGCCCATTTGCGAATGGCTTCGCCATTTTGTCGCAAATGTTCCGTTCCGTGCTGCGCCGCTAAACTGGGTGTTAGCCACACTACAGAAAACGGTATAAGAAGATAGACTTATCCGCCATATTTGAATCGAAGAGATGGAATGAAAAAAGAACTATACAAAACTAGTCTTGGAAAACTGCTTGTTGGTGATTCAGTTGAATTGTCAAAATCCTACTTGCGCCGATACTATAAAAATAAGTTCAATCTAATAGTTACATCCCCACCTTTCCCATTAAATAACAAAAAGCAGTACGGAAACCTTCAGGGTGAGAATTACTACAACTGGTTTGTGGAACTTGCGCCAATATTCTCGGATTTGCTTGCTGATGATGGCTCTCTTGTCATTGAGATTGGCAATGCATGGAAACCTGGGCGTCCGGTGCAGTCGTTGCTTCACTTGGAATGCTTATTTGGTCTGGTTAAAAACCCTGAAACCGGTTTGCGCTTAATTCAGGAATTCATCTGCTATAATCCATCTCGCCTCCCATCTCCTGCCCAGTGGGTAACTGTCAATCGCATTCGAACTGTCGATAGCTACACACACGTTTGGTGGATTGCGAAGAACGACTTTCCAAAGGCTGATAATTCTAAAGCACTGCGCCCGTATTCCAAGGCAATGAAGCGCCTGATTGAGACAAAAAAATTCAATGCAGGAAAACGACCGTCTGAGCATGGCATTAGCGCCACAGCATTCGCTAAGGACAATGGTGGCAGCATCGCTCACAATCTTTTCGAGTTAGATCCGATTGACCCCAGTCGCGAGGTCCGCTTGCCGCACAACGTACTCAGCTTTTCCAATACGACCTCAAACGATTATTACTTCAAAAGATGCAGAAAGGAAAACATTACTCCGCACCCTGCACGTATGCACGGAGGCCTGATCCATTTTTTCACAGAATTCCTTACTGAAGAAAAAGATCTAATTCTCGATCCATTTGCTGGCAGTAACACGACCGGGTATTGCGCAGAACGCCTTAAGCGAAGATGGATTTCGATAGAAGCAAATGAGGATTATGCTTATGACTCCATAATCCGCTTCGAAGAGCCAGGCTTAGACTCGAAATTAGAAATAGTAGCCAACACAGGAGAATAGCGTGCTAGAGCAAAAGCTTAGAGACATATTAAATGTCGATATATTCAAGGAAGGACGCAAAAACGAGCTTTTTGTTGGCCGCCCCTTCTATCTTGACTACGAAAGTGCACAGGTGCTTGTTTCTGATGCCTGGAAGCACCGAGTAAAAGGCATACCTCAAGGAACGTTTCTGCTTGCATTCTATGACGGTGAGGATGGCGTCGAGGAAGCACTACTACTTCGCGCTCTAACACCTTCAAAACTACCTACTGATAATGATGTTGTCAGCTCCATGATCGAGTACTATAAGGACGGTTCCGACATCAGTGGTCGAGCAGGCAGTGGTAACAGCAGCAAACTTGACGATTTTACTCGATATGAGTTCAGTTTCTCTGGCCTTCAATGCCGAGTTCTTGGAGCTTTTTACAAGCTCAAAAATGAGACAGTTCTGGATGGAGAAAAATCGGTAGTCGAAACTCTTGAATTTGGCGCGGACTTGGAGAATTTCTACTCTGCAAATAACTACAGTGTCTACAAAGCCACTGATGCTGTATTGCGGAAAATTGTCAATCGACGCGACGGTAGCATTGTTGCTGGCAACGAAAACGAATTCAAAATTGGTGCTGTGCGATACAGCTCCAGCAGACGATTCCAGTCCTTTATAAAGGATGTAGATGTCTATATTAGCCCTCAGGATTTCGTCGGAAAGCGCACCGCTGCTTTTGGCATGACGCGCACAGGCAAGTCGAACACCGTCAAAAAGATCATTGAAGCTACCGCCGAAATATCAAAAAAGGCACCCGTAACTACTCTCCCTAATGCTGCCGGTGGAAGAAATCCTTTCACGGATGAAGGCGCGCCCTCTTATCCGATTGGTCAAATAATATTTGACGTAAATGGCGAATACGCTAACCCCAACCTTCAGGACGAAGGAACAGCCATTTATGAACTATACAAAGGGGATGTGATTCGATATAGCGTTTTCGAAAAGTCCGACTTCAAAGTGATGAAAGTGAACTTCTTCAAGGAAGTTGAGAACGGATTTGATCTAATCAGGGGATACTTAGAAAACAAGAAAATATCTGGTGACTACGTTAATAACTTTGCAGCAGTTGATCTTTCGTTTCCAGAAAATTATACTTCCGACCGCTCACTTCAAATACGCACTGATCGAATACGCGCCGCCTATTTGTGCTGTCTGAAAGAGGCTGGCTTCAAAATCCCTACTGGATTTACTGTGCAGTTTCAAGGTAACGCGGACATCAATAGCAAGGTAGCGGGAGGAATCGACCCAAGTAGACCGATATCACTACAAGATGCTGTCTCATGGTTTAAATGGGTTTGGAAAAATTACGAGGAAGACGTCTTTTTCTCAAATTACGAGAAAAAGAAGGGACATGAATGGGCCGATGATGACTTGAAGGCACTTCTTGCGTTTCTAACGCGATTTAAGCGTCCAGGCGAGAAAAACTGGGTTAGTGGATACACCAAAATTCGCGTTAAAGAATTACATGACCTACATACCCATATTGCAGATGATTCTTTTGAAGCCGAGATACCCAAATTATTGAGAAAAGGAAAAATCGTAATTGTCGACTTATCTCAAGGCTCACCCACTGTTCAATCGATTTTCTCCGAACGAATCTGTCAGTCGATCTTTGCCGAATCAATGGGTAGGTTTGTGGACAACAAGCCCAACAACTTTATCCAGTTCTATTTCGAAGAAGCGCACAACCTCTTCCCGAAAAAAGAAGACAGAGACCTTAGTCAAATATACAACCGCCTAGCAAAGGAAGGAGCAAAGCTTCATCTTGGCATGACATACGCCACCCAAGAAGTCAGCTCGATTAGCGCCAATATTCTGAAGAATACACAGAACTGGTTTATCGCTCATTTGAACAATGAAGACGAACTTAAAGAACTAAGGAAGTACTACGACTTTTCGGATTTTATTGCTTCGCTCGTGAAATTCAGCTCGGAGAATGACAAGGGCTTTGTACGCATGAAAACTTACACAAATCCTTTTGTTGTTCCTGTGCAAATTGATCGATTTCTGGCTAACAAGAGGGGCTGAGCATGGGCACCACGAGCAGAAGTCATAAACCAAATGAGTGGGCCGCAAAGAATAACCATACCCACATCATCAATGACCCGTTTATCAAGGACTTCATAAGCAAGTGTACCCTTCCGAAGGATTTTGCTGACATCGAAGAGAGTGATACGGATAGCTTCGAAACACTCAACTCGGATGTCAACAACCCCATTAAGCACATACTTGCTGTTGATGGTGGTTATACAACGGTCGAGGTGAAAAAGAACTTTCCAAGCGCCCAGTTCGCTTTCTTCCAGTTTGGTGCAGTCCTATTTAATGTTGCTGATTTGGAAGGCTTATCAGAGAAACCCTACATCTTTCCTGAAGATATGCAAAAATTGCACAACCTTCAGCGATTCAAACTTGCGATTCCGATCATAAACATCGTCTCTAACTCGGAGTCTTCTCTAAAGAATTCCATTCGCAAGACAATTTATGATTTCTTCATGAGAGAACGTGATCGAACGAGCTTCATGGAAACCTTGAAGTGGTTGATTTTTGAGGAATATCGCGACAATCCAATTGACAGCTATTCTCTAGCCAGCAATCCGAACTTTGATGTCGGCACGGGAAAATTCGTTCTGAATCGAAAATCAATTAATTCTGACTACACTTTCGATTCACCTGCTGGAACGGTTTATCTCACTGACGTATTCCGGCTTCACGAAATCGTCGATGAGGAGCATGGCGCTGGCGGGCTGTTGGGGTATCTAACGAGGCTTATAGAACAGTTAATCCTTGTCCACTTCATGCGCTTCATTCTTAAGTATCAGGAGCGGCTGCTGAATGAGTTTCTCTTTATAGCTGATGGCCCATTAAGCTTCTCTGGGCAGACGGCAAACATGAATGTGCCCATGCGCAACCTTTGCAATCACCTACTACAAAATAACAACCTGTTCTTTGTTGGCCTGGAGAAAAGCGGTCCATTTGTCGAACACGCCCAAGAGATCTCTTCTCCACCTACGGGTTGTCCTGTACTGGTCAGAGGAAAGTACATCCTGCTCAACAATGACTACATCTACAAGTATGTAGTTCCTGGCGATCCTTCGAAAATGCACTATGGAAGTACGTCATACTATAGCGGTAAAGTAATATTCCACTCCCGAGATGGTCAAATATTGGTACTCACTGTTCCAGTGCCAGACAAGGATTCTATCTTGAGTCCCCAAAAAGCAGACTATGCCAACTTGGATGTTGTTCTTGTGAATATTCAAAAACTGAAATGTGACATGTACGATAATGCAATAGTGCCAGTAGCTCTAGCAAACAAGCTGGTGTCATTAGCAAATCATCCGAGTAAAGTCCTACTCGAAAAATATGCCACTTCAGTAATCGGGTCATAAAAACGGCTAACAAGGCGCTGCACCCGGACAAAATAAAGCTGCGTTCGTTCCTCACTACGCTTTGTTTTGCCAGTGAGCTTGGTCGTTAGCACTTAAAAAGGAGAATCAAATGGCAGAACTCGTGTACGTAGATAATTCGAATGTCTTTATAGAGGGAAAGCGAGCCAAAGCGGTTGCTTCTGGCATGGCCATGAATATTTACGATGCCATGAATAATCGGATTCTCGATCAATCATATAAAATCGATTTCGGCCATCTGCACGACTACATTGCTGGAACAGATCGCAAACAAATAAAACGATGTATGCTTTTTGGCAGTCGGCCACCCTCCAGCGACACAATATGGAATATTGCAAGAGACGCAGGGTTTGAAGTCATCACCGAAGATCGTAACGTCGCTAACAAAGAAAAGAAAATCGATACAGGTATTGTTGCGGTAATGACCAAGGATGCCTACACAATTGCTGACAAGGCAAACGACACTATTACATTGGTGGCAGGCGACGCCGATTTTGTGCCATCAGTAAGAATGTTGGTCGAGGATGGTTTCCAGGTAGAGGTTGCCTTTTGGAGCCATGCCGCGAACGAACTTCAGCAGGTATGCTCAAATTTCGTTGAACTTAACTCTGTAATCGATCATTTGTCGTACTAACAGCGCTAAAAAAAGGCTACAGCCGGCCCCAAAAACGCTGGCACGTTTTCGGGTCGGCTGAGCCTAAGCATTTTGCAACAAATGTTTGCAAAAGCACACATTATGAAAAATTCTAGGCATGAAACACTTTGCTTGGAATTCAGAGAAAAATGAGCAGCTCATCCGGGAGCGGGGTATTTTGTTCGAAAGAGTTGTTTACCATATTGAAAATGAAGGTCTTTCAGATGTGGTAAGACACCCAAACCCTGCAAAATATCTGAATCAGCGTATGTTCATAGTCAACATCGAAAACTATGCTTACCTTGTGCCATTCGTTGAAAACGAAACAGAATTTTTCCTGAAAACGATCATTCCAAGCAGAAAGGCCACAAAGAAGTATAGCGAGGTGAATGATGAGTAAGTTAACCCAGGAAGAGAAAGAATTGCTTGAGTCTTACGAGACTGAAGAGTGGATTTCGGTTGCAAACCCTAAGAAGCTGTTTCAAAACCCCTTGAAACGCTGATGTTCACGGTTCAAGCCAGGCGGCGAATGAGGATTGCGATCATGGCGATCTCAACCATGGCTTCACTGTTCCGGGTGCGGACCTCATAGTCCTTGCTATGACGCCGGTAGCCCAGTAACCAGGCAAAGGCCCGTTCCACCACCCAGCGCTTGGCGACCACTTGAAAGCCCTGCCCGTCATGATCGGTGACCTCCAGGTCGATCTTGTGGGTTCGCTTGAGATCGCCGACCCACTGGCGCAGAACTTGGCTGCGGTACCCGGCGTCGACCCACAGTGTCCGCAACCGGCAGACCCCCTTAAGGAACCAGCGATCCAGTAAAGCCCGCAGTCCTTGACGATCCTCGACATTCGCCGCAGTGACCACGACACACAGGATCAACCCCAAGGTATCGGTCAGCACATGCCGCTTGCCTCCTTTGATCTTCTTGTTGCCGTCAAAGCCCACGTCGGTCGTCGGTTGCATCGTCGCCCTCACACTCTGACTATCGATGCACCCCGCCGTCGGCTCGGGGTGACGCCCTTGCCGGTCGCGCTCCTTCATGTTCAGCTCTTCCAAGAGACCCTGCCAGACCGTCGTCCGGCTCCAGGTGTTGAAGTACCGGTAGATCGTCGGCCACGGGCCAAAGTCCGACGGCAGCATCCGCCACTGACAGCCGCTCTTGACTACATACAGAACCGCGTTGAGCACCTCACGCCGATCCGAGGCCGGACGGCCCGGTTTGCCCGGCCCGCTCTTCGCCACCGGCAACAGCGGTTCGACCAAGGCCCATTGACCGTCCGTCAAATCCGTCGGATAGTAGACCCGAGCGTTCGCGCTCATCGTGCTTACCTCGTCTCATCGTTTGTTGGCACTTGCTATGATGACGGGTAAGCACGATTCTGTAATCCTCCTCACCTACCCCTTGCCAGGGGTTTTGAAACAGCTTCTTAGAGAGGATCTAGTGTCTATCCGAAAAAAAATTCGATCATGCTTGGATGAACTTCAAGCAGCGGTCTCGGAACAAAAAGAAATCGACAGAATCCTTGCAAGAAAGCAAGGAAAGCTCAAAGTTAAGGATATTATCAATATTGAAGGAAAAAAATCTCTTCTCAAGCATCTGAACTCTGAATCAGAGACGCTGAAAATCGAGCTTGGAGAGATTGAAAAAAATCAATCTGAACTTAAAGGTTTAATGGATCAATTTGATAACCCTAAACGCCGCAAAGAAATTATAGCAGAATACGGAAAGAGATTTAGGCGAAATGCAAGTATGCTTTCTGTAACTGGGCTTAGCGAGCATGTATTCAAGAATATTGATGCATCAATTGATGAAAGTGGGAGCGATCTACCTAGAGCTGTTCTAGCTTACTACTTCACAATTATTTCTCTTATTGTGGAAAATAATGGCAATGTTGAATTTCCTATGATTATCGATGCACCGAACCAACAGAAACAAGACAAGGACAATTTGTATAATATTCTTAATTTTGTCCTCATGAACAAACCTTCTACAAATCAAATAATTATCGGGTTGGTTGATGATGCGGGCATTCAATTTCCGGGAACTAAAATAAGCTTTGACACCAAGTATTCCGTATTGAAATCGTCTAACTACATAAATTTATCAAAGGAAATAAGATTTTATGAAGCTGCTCATTTATCCGGGAAAGCCGAGTCCCGTAGGATGCGGTGAGGAACGAACTGCATCACTCGCGCCACTCCCCGCCCTGTATCAAAGGTTCGAGTAACATCACTCACAATGGGGTGGCTATATTTGATAGATCAGTTGGCTTATCGCAAGAGACTTATTGGGTAGGACAGCAATATATTGTTGTGGCATAAGGCGCGGTTGACCGTGAATAATGTCGATGCCGTCCACTGTTCTTGTGCGCTGAATTATTTTTGTTGGTGGAGTTGGGTGATTCACGAGTGATGCGGTTCGTAGCTCACCGCATCTACAACACTGACTGTAGCGAATCTGGCCTTGGCTTGGCTAACCTATTGTCATTCCTTCAAGGGGTTAGGGGTGCGGAAAGCGGAGTATAAACAACTTTTCGTACAAGACTTACTATCGCTGGTTTATTAATCTGCCTGCCATATTCACTTCACAATCCCCCGAGTGTGCGGATAAAGTCTCTAGGTCGCACGATGCTGATACTACCGTACACTTTAAGCCGGAGAAGGTCTTGGTCGCCGGACACAATAAGGTCGGCGCGTCCCGCCACGGCACAGGCGAGAATGTGGTCATCGTCTGGATCTTCCAGCACAACTGGCGCAATGGATGCCGGTTTGACAATCGTGGCATGGCGCACAATGTCTTTAAGCCGCGCCAAAATGTATGCCTCATCCCAGAAAAAGCGGTTTCGTAGGACGGAAGCAACTTCCTGAATGATCCATTGCGACGTGATGAGGTGGTAACGCCCGGTGCGGGCGGCCTGCCAAAGGGTTGCCAGCGGGCTCCGAGCGTTGATGAAGATCGAGACATAGACATTGCTGTCCAAAACAACCCTATAGGAGTCGGCGCTTTGCACGTTCTTCTTTGATGAGCCGTGGGACATCCTTTTCTTTTATACCTAATTTTTTTGCCTGCGCTTCCCCGTAACGCAAAAGCTCTGCTTCTTCTTCCGCCTGTGCTTTAGGACTCATCGGAACTTCCTCCCGCACTTCTCGCACCGCACGATTCACCAGTGACTCCATCTCGCGGTCTTGCTGCCGGCGGTACGCCAGCCACACGCGAAACATTTCGCGGAAGAGCTCACTTTTCGTCCGGTGCTCCATCTGGGCGATCTTCTCGACCTTCTGTGCGATGGCGGGCGCTACGGAGAAACCAATGACCTTCGTGGTACGAGACATAGACATACAACCTATGATTAAACCTAGTTTAACTGTGTATTAACCGTATCGAGTACAGAAGGAGTTGTCAATAAAGAAAAGTATTATTTTTCAGTGGAATATGTATTCAGAGGGAGGGACGCCTGCATCCAAGTTGATTTGTCGGTGCTGGGCGCGGCCGTTATTCCTGTGATAACACTGCAAGCGGCTGGACGATTGTATCGAGCAAGTGGTGTGTTGTCTGAGGCAGAAATTCCCGTGCCTTCTCAGCATAGCCAGCCGTTGCGACTAACAGGACAGCCAGATAGCTGAATCGCCCCGGATTTCGTAGACATCTCGGAGCCAGACTATGATGGCTGAAGAGGAGATTTGATACGAGCAGAAAACGAAACGGCTTGGGAGTGTCTAGAGAACCCGGAGCGATTCAAATGGTAGCTTAAACAGCTTGTCTTAACTGTCAGCTTCCAACACCTCCCCCTCCGCCAATACCGCCTCCAAGTCCTCAAGCCGAGTGATGGGCGCCGAGCATTGGGTGCCCATGCATACATAGGCCACCACTCCGTCCATGGGCGTTCGCTGGGCCAACTGCCCGGGCAGGTTTGGGGCGTCGGCGGGGATGGCCAGGGTCAGGCGGCGGGGAGCGTAGGGGCGGGCGCAGCGTTCCCGCCAGGGTTCCATGGCTTGCGCCTTGCCCCGGATCACCACGCTCTGGCCGGGATGGAAATACTCTTCCAGCGCCGTCAGCAGGGCGGTGCAGGCCATGGGGGATTGCTCCAGGGGTGGCCAGGCCCATTTCAGGGTGCGCTCGGCGGCCACTAGGTAGCCCATGGAACCCAGCAGATGACCCAGGCGCAGCAGCACTTGGGCGGCCACTCCGTTACCGGCGGGGGTGGCGTCGTCGTACAGGGGCCGGGGGCGTTGAATCAGGGTTTCGTGGTCGTCGGCGGTGAAATAAAACCCGCCCTTGCGCGGCTCCTGGAAATGCGCCAGCAGCACCTCGGCCAGTTCCAGGACAAAGGCCAGATCCCCGTCCCGCCAACGGGCCTGGAGCAGTTCCAGTGTCGCATCCATGAGAAACGCATAATCGTCCAGGTAGCCGGCGAAGCGCGCCTGGCCGTCTTTGTAGACCGCCCGCAATCGGCCATCGCGCCATAGCTCGGCGCGGATGAAGTCCAGGGCCTGTTCGGCGGCGTCCACATACTCCCTCCGGCCCAGATGCCGACCGGCCACCGCCAGGCCCTTGATCATTAGGGCATTCCAACTCACCAGTTGTTTGTCGTCCCGACCGGGGCGAACCCGTCGCTCCCGGGCCTGAAAGAGTTTATCTCGGGCGCTGTCCAACAAGGCCCGGACCCGCGCCAGGGGCAGGCCCACCTTCTGGGCCACGGCGTCCGGGTCCTGGAAGCCGTGGAGATGCCAGTGGCGGCCCTCGAAATTGGCCTCCCGGTCCAGGCCGAAGCGAGGGGCGAAAACGGCGTATTCCTCGGCGGTGAGCAGAGTCTGCGCCTCGTCGGGGGACCAAACGTAGAATTTGCCTTCCTCCCCTTCGGAGTCGGCGTCCAGGGAGGAATAAAACCCTCCCCCCGGGGCGCGCATCTCCCGCAGCGCCCAGGCGGCGGTCTGTTCCGCGACCGTCTGGAACAACGACTCCCGGGTGGCGGCCCAGAGTTGGGCATACAGGGCCAGTAGCGGGCCGTTGTCGTAGAGCATTTTCTCGAAGTGGGGGATCATCCAGCGATCATCCACCGAGTAACGGCAGAAACCGCCCCCCAGATGGTCGTACAGCCCCCCCTCGGCCATTTTCCGCAGGGTCAGTCGGGCCATGGTCTCCGCCTCCCGGTCCGGTTCGCCGGTGGCGGCGCTGGCGGCCCACAGCCGCAACAGCCGCTCTAGGGCCGTGGGCTGGGGGAATTTTGGGGCTTTGCCTAAGCCCCCATGCACCGGATCGAACACCCGTGCGAGCTGGTCGCGGACTTCTTTGAGGGGCTGGGGGTTCATGGCGTAGCCGGTTTTGGCTACCCGGGACGGCCCGGCCCCCAGGGCGGCCAGCAGGTCGGCGTTCTGCTGGCGGATATCCTCCGGCCGGTTGCGGTAGACTTCGGCGATCCGCCCCATCAGCTCCTTAAAGGAGGGCATGCCGTAGCGGGGTTCCTTGGGCAGATAGGTGGCTCCAAAGAAGGGCGCCTGGTCATCCGGGGTCAGAAACATCGTCAACGGCCAGCCCCCAGGGCGCTGGTTCAGGAGTTGATAGGCGTGCTGGTAGATTTTGTCCAGGTCCGGGCGTTCTTCACGGTCCACTTTGATAGGAATGAACAAGTCGTTCATCACCCGAGCGGTGTCCGGGTCCTCGAAGGACTCGTGGGCCATGACATGACACCAATGGCAGGCGGAATAACCGATGGACAGCAGGATCGGCTTGTCCTCCCGGCGGGCCTTGTCCAGGGCCTCCTCGCCCCAGGGATGCCAGTCCACCGGATTGTGGGCGTGTTGCAGCAGATAGGGGCTGGTCTCTGAACTCAGCCGATTGCCGTCGCGGTGCATGGTGAAGCTCCCCAATAACCTATGGCCGCGCTCAACTATACTGGATCGACCCGGGCTTGTCCCGCCGCTCCCCGGGCGCTACTCTTGGCGGCTGTTTCCGACCCGGCACATGCCATGAACCCGACCGAGCATTATTCCCTCGCCCCCCTGCGCCTGGCTAAAAACGAAGAGCGCCGACTGCGCGCTGGCCATCTGTGGGTGTATAGCAATGAGGTGGACATTAAAGCCACTCCCCTGACGGCGTTGCGACCCGGCCAGCCGGTGGACATCCAGGCCCATAACGGCAAATCCCTGGGCAGCGGCTATGTGAATCCCCATTCCCTGATCTGCGCCCGGCTGGTGAGCCGCGACCACGATCACCCGTTTGGCCCCTCCCTGCTGGTACACCGCCTGAAGGTGGCCCTGAGCCTGCGTCAACGTCTCTATGAGCGGCCCTATTACCGGCTGGTTCACGGGGAGGCCGACGGCTTGCCGGGGCTGGTGGTGGACCGTTTCGGGGAGGTGCTGGTGGCCCAGCTCGGCGCCGCCGGCATGGAGGCCGTAAAGGACGACCTGCTGGCGGCCTTGGACAAAGTACTCAAGCCCCAGGCCGTGCTGTGGCGCAACGATAACCCTATCCGCGAGTTGGAGGGGCTGGCGGCCTATGTGGAACCGGCCCTGGGAGAGGCGCCGGAGTGGGTAGAACTAGAAGAAAGCGGGGCGCGGTTCGCGATTCCCCTGGCCGGGGGCCAGAAGACCGGCTGGTACTATGACCAGCGGGACAACCGGGAACGGCTGGGGCGCTATGTCAAGGGCGCTCGGGTGCTGGACCTGTTCTCTTATGTGGGGGCCTGGGGGATACGCGCCGCCCTGGCCGGGGCCGATACGGTGCTGTGTGTGGACGCCTCCTCATTGGCCGTGGAGCAAGTCTTGGACAACGCGGAGCGCAACGGACAGGGCGGTCGGGTACAAGCGCGGCAGGCCGATGCCTTCGAACTGCTCAAGGCTCTACGCGCCGAGCGGGAACGCTTCGATGTGGTGGTGGTGGACCCGCCGGCCTTCATCAAGCGGCGCAAGGACTTCAAGGAAGGGGCGCTGGCCTACCGGCGGCTGAACGAAATGGCCATGCAGGTGTTGTCCAAGGACGGTATTCTGGTGTCTTGCTCCTGTTCCCATCATTTCAGCCGGGACAACCTCACCCAGGCCCTGTTGCGGGGCGCTCGGCATCTGGACCGGGGCGTGCAGCTGCTGGAACAGGGTCACCAGTCCGCCGATCACCCAGTACACCCGGCCATCCCGGAGACCGATTACCTCAAGGCCGCCATCGCGCGGGTGCTGCCCGCCTGACCTCGCAGGGAACCGCCCATGTTCGTCCACCCCGATTTCGACCCCATCGCCTTTAGCCTGGGTCCGTTGCATATCCGCTGGTACGGCCTGATGTATCTGCTGGGCTTCGCCGCCGGCTGGGCCTTGGGCCGCCACCGGGCGCAACAGCCGGGTAGCGGCTGGAAGCCCGAGCAGGTGGACGATCTGGTGTTCTACGTGGCCCTGGGGGTGATTCTGGGGGGGCGGGTCGGTTATATCTTGTTCTACAATTTCGACGCTTTTGTCCACAATCCGTTAGTGCTGTTTCGGATCTGGGAGGGAGGCATGTCCTTCCACGGGGGGCTGCTGGGGGTGCTGGGGGCCATGGCCTTGTACGCCCGCAAGCTCCATAAGGGCTTTTTCCAGGTCACCGATTTCATCGCCCCGCTGATTCCCCCGGGCTTGTTGTTCGGGCGGATCGGCAACTTCATCAACGGCGAACTCTGGGGCCGACCTACCGACCTGCCCTGGGGCACGGTGTTCCACTCCCCCGGAGCCGGGTCCCTGCCTCGGCATCCCTCCCAACTCTACGAAGCGTTTTTAGAGGGGTTGGTGCTGTTCGGGGTGCTGTGGCTGTACTCGGCCCGGCCCCGGCCCACCATGGCCGTGTCCGGGCTGTTTCTGGTGGGCTATGGTAGTTTCCGGTTCCTGGTGGAACTGGTCCGCCAGCCCGACGCCCATATGGGCTATCTGGCCTTCGACTGGGTGACTATGGGCCAGATGTTGTCCCTGCCCATGGTGCTCATCGGCGCGGCTTTCATGGCCTGGGCCTACCGGCGCCGGGGGGGCTGAGCCATGGGACCCTATCTGGAATTGCTGCGCCATGTCCTGGACCAGGGGGTGGAGAAGGACGACCGCACCGGCACCGGCACCCTCAGCCTGTTCGGCCAGCAGTTGCGCTTCGATTTGGGGCAGGGGTTTCCCCTGGTCACCACCAAGAAACTGCACCTCAAGTCCGTCATCCACGAACTGCTGTGGTTTCTGCGGGGCGATACCCATATCCGCTATCTCCATGACCACGGGGTGAGCATCTGGGACGAGTGGGCCGACGCCGAGGGCGAGCTAGGCCCCGTCTATGGCTACCAATGGCGCTCCTGGCCCACCCCGGACGGCGGCCATATCGACCAAATCAGCCGGGTTTTGGAGCAACTACGCCAGGACCCGGACTCCCGGCGGCTGGTGGTCAGCGCCTGGAACGTGGCCGATCTGGAGCGCATGGCCCTTGCCCCCTGCCATGTCATGTTCCAGTTCTACGTGGCTCAGGGTCGGCTGTCCTGCCAGCTCTACCAGCGTTCGGCGGACGTGTTTCTGGGGCTGCCTTTTAATATCGCCAGCTATGCCCTGCTTACCCATATGGTGGCCCGGCACACGGGGCTGGAGCCGGGGGAGTTCATCTGGACCGGGGGCGATGTGCATTTGTACCGCAATCACCTGGAACAGGCCCGGCTGCAATTGAGTCGGGAGCCATTCCCCTTGCCCCGGCTGGCCTTCCGTCGGCTGCCGGCGTCGATTTTCGATTACCGCTACGAGGACTTTCAGATCCTCGACTACCGATTCCATCCCCCTATCAAGGCGCCGGTAGCGGTGTAGCCTCCACCCGCGCCAGCAGGGTGAAACTGTAGGGCAGGGGGTTGCGCGGGTCCGGGTCGTGATCCTCCCGCCATAACTCCCGCCACTGGGCCGGGTTCAGTTCCGGGAACAGCACATCCCCCGCCACGACCGCGCCTATCCGGGTCAGATAAATCCGCTCGGCCCGGGGTAGGGCCTCGGCAAACACCTGGGCGCCACCGATGACCATGACTTCCGCTGCCTCCCCCGCCACCGTCAGGGCTTGGTCCAAGGAGTGGACCACCGCGCAACCCTCGGCCCGATAGTCCGGGCGGGCGCTGATAACGATATTGGGCCGTTGGGGTAGGGGGCGGCCGATAGATTGGAAGGTCTTGCGGCCCATGATCACCGGTTTGCCCAGGGTCGTGCGTTTGAAGAATTGTAAATCCGCCGGCAGATGCCAGGGGAGCTGGTTGTGGTGGCCGATTACCCGGTTTTCGGCCATGGCGACGATCAGGGAGAGCAGCATGGGGCAGGTCCTTCGGGCTATGTAAGATCGACCGTCCGGCGGCAGTAAGTTTTTCAATAGGCGGCGGGCGGGGTCGAGTGAGAATAGTCAAATTACTGAAAATTATACATAAAAATTTCTTATAACAGGCTGGCACGGAACTCGCACTCATGGCGGGGGAGGGACATGGTCCCAAACTCAAAACAGCCGCAGGAGGTTACCATGATGAACTCAGATACCGGTACCGATACCAGGCGCGAGGCTATCAAAGACACCGCCGACCGACTTGGCCAGGAGGCCGCCACCGCAACCCGGAAGACCACCGAACAGCTTCGCCAGCAGGCCGAGCAGGCGGTTCAGCGAGCCGGTGAACAGGCCCAGGCCGTGGCCGAAGACGAAAAACAGGCCGTGGCCGGGGAGGTCCATAACGTGGCCGAAGCCTTGCGTCGGGGCGCCGCCCAGTTTGAAGACGAGGATCAGCCCACCTTGGCCGGGTATGTGCAACAGGCCGCCGATAGCCTGGACAGCTTTTCCCGGAATCTGGGCGAGCGCAGCCTGGACGCCATGGTTACTGATCTGGAGCGGTTCGCCCGCCGCCAGCCGGGGTTGTTTCTGGGCGGGGCTGTGGCCACGGGCTTTTTGGTGACTCGGTTTTTGAAAGCCTCGTCGGAGCGCCGCCAAGCGCAAGAGGCCGCCGCCTACCGGAGCGGCGGCGAAGCGCTGACTCCCTCCCAGCTTGGTCAACCCCCTCGGGGCTACCGGCCCAGCCATGCTGGATACCCGCCCCACAATACCGATCAGGAGTCCAGCCCGGCCGAACCCCGAACCCTAGGCCAGCGTCATCCCCCAGGCGCCATGCCGGGTGCGCCGTCCGCGTCCAGTCGACCCTATCCTGGTCGCGCCCCCGATCCGGCCTTGCAGCCGCGGCCCGAGCCTGGTCCGAGCCCTCGTATCAATTCGCCGAAAATACCGGGAGACGCCTAATGGATACCATGAAAGAAGAACGCCCACTGCCCACCCTACTGAGCGATCTGGCTCGGGAAACCTCCACCCTGGTGCAACAGGAAGTGGACCTGGCTAAGGCCGAGATCGGCGATAAAGTCTCCCAGGTCGGCAATGGTCTGGCCGCTGTAGTGATTGGAGGTGGCGTGGCCGTGGCCGGTTTCCTGGTGCTGCTGGACGCCGCAGTCTACGCCTTGGTGGAGTTCGTGGAGGGGTTGGAACCCTGGTCGGCGGCGCTGATCGTCGGTGTAGTGGTGGTCATTATCGGTTTGATCATGTTGCAAGCGGGTAAGTCCAAACTCCAGGCCCAGAACCTGGCGCCACGGCAAACCGCCCGTTCCCTGGAACGGGATGGCCAACTGGTTAAGGAGCATGCGCGATGAACAGTAACGATACCCGTAAACCCGAAGCCATCGAGGCTGATATTCAGCAGACCCGGTCGGCCATCGACGATACCCTCACCGCCATCGAGCATAAGTTCACACCGGGTCAGATGGTCGATCAGGCCATGGCCTATTTTCGCGACGGACCCGGGGAGTTCGGCGAGAATCTGGCCACCAGCGTCAAGAACAATCCCTTGCCCGTGCTGCTGATCGGCGCCGGTATTGCTTGGCTGGTGACGTCCAATAACCGGCCTCCCCGGAGCCGCGACTACTCGTCATCCGCAGAGCTGACATACCGGGGCCGCGAAGCGCCGGTCCCTGGCAATATGCCGGCCCGCCATGCCCAGACCGAGTCATCAGATGGGATCACCGACAAACTGGGCGACGCGGCCGCCGCCGCCCGCCGCCGGGCCGCCGCCGCTGGGCAGAGCGTCAGCGATACCGCCTCTGGACTGCGCGAGCGCGGCGGGCAAATGGGTGAAAACGCCCGCCAGCAAGTGGGCGCCATGGCCGACAGCGCCCGAGAAAGCTGGGATGAATGGAGCGCCGAGGCCAGTTGGCGGGCGCGTCAGGCCCGGAAGGAAGCCCGTTATCAGGCCCGTCGGGCGCGCCGGGGGTTTGTGCATATGCTTGATGAGCAGCCCCTGGTGATGGGCGCCATCGGCCTGGCCGTAGGCGCGGCGTTAGGCGCGGCCCTGCCCGCCACCCGCCAGGAGGATGAATGGCTGGGAGAAACCCGGGACGAGTGGTTGGAGCGGGCTAAGACTGCGGGCGAGGAGCAACTGCGGCGGGCCGAGCGGGTGGCCGAGGCCGCTAGCAACGCCGCCATGGAGGAGGCCGAGGAGGCGGGGCTGACCCCGAAGTCCGGGCAGGAGTCCCTGGAAAAGACCCGGGATAAGCTGGAAAACGTGGTCGAGGCCGCCAAGGACGCCGCCCAGCGGGAGGCTGATGCCCAGGACTTCAATACCCCTACCTATCGTGGCGCGTCCGAGGACAGCGACCACACAACCGCCGGAATGGCTAAGTCCTCCGGGGCCTAGCCGCCGGTAGAGCGTCGTACCCGCATCGCTTGGGCCAAGCCGACGGACCATGGCCCAAGCGTTCGGGGTTCCCGCCCCGACCCGACCTGATTTATAGGTCCCGCCGCAGCTTGGGAGGTCTTCCAAGACAGTCCTCCGCAACCTAGCCAAAGAGGTGATCCATGGCCAACCAGGACATCCAGCATCTGCGGGAGGAGATCCAATCCACCCGGTCCCGTCTGGAAACCACGCTCACGGTCCTGGAGCGGCGCTTGAGCGCCGGTCAGGTTTTGGAACATATGGCTCGCCGGGTCCAGGGTTCAGAGCTGGGAAAGACCGTGAGCCGCAATCCCGCCACCGTCGCCTTGTTGGGAACCGGGTTGGCGCTATTGGCGGGCTCAGGAACCCGGCCAGGCCCGGGCGCCAGAGCGCCACAACCGGCTCCCGGCGGCGAGGCGGAGAACAATCCCCAAAAGGCCCCATCGCCATCCCGTACAGCTCCTCGGGATAAGGCCGGGCAGGGGGCTGGAGACGAGCCGGAACGGGGCCGGGACGCCCGCCGACCCAGTGATATTCCCAGCCGGGGCTGGCGGGATATCGCCTGGCGGATCAAGGATCAACTGGACCGGGACAATGTGTCGGTGGTGGCCGCCGGGGTGGCCTTCTATACTCTGCTGGCCATCGTCCCAGCCCTGGCGGCGGTGGTATCTATTTATGGCCTGGTGGCCGATCCGGCCGATGTTCAGGCCCAACTAGAAGCCGTCGCCCACCTATTGCCGGAGGAAGCCCAATCCCTAATCTCCGAGCAGGTAAAGCGAATCGCCGCCAGTTCCGGAGGCGCCCTGGGCCTGGGCGCTGTGGTGGGCCTATTGCTCACCCTGTGGAGCGCCTCCAAAGGCATGAAAACCCTGATTACCGCCCTGAACATCGTCTACGACGAGCAGGAGCAACGGGGTTTCATTAAGCTCAACCTTATCGCCCTGGGCCTGACCCTGGGGGCGGTGGTATTCCTGGTGGTGACCCTGGCGCTGATCGTGGCCCTGCCTGCGGTGCTGGACAGCCTGGGCCTGGGAGAGACCCTGCGCGGTTTGGTGGCCTGGCTGCGCTGGCCGCCGTTGCTGATCGGGGTGATCGTGGCTCTGGCGCTGATCTACCGCTACGGTCCCAGCCGCGACCCGGCCCGCTGGCGCTGGGTGAACTGGGGCGCGACAGTGGCCACTGTGCTATGGTTGGCCGGTTCCGTGGCCTTCTCTCTGTATGTGCGTAATTTCGGTAGCTATAACGAAACCTACGGCTCCCTGGGGGCCGTGGTCATCCTCCTGATGTGGTTTTATCTGACCGCCTATGTGGTGCTACTAGGCGCCGAGATCAACGCCGAGATGGAGCATCAGACCGCCCGGGACACCACCCGTGGACCGGCCCAGCCCAAGGGTCAGCGCGGCGCCTATGTGGCCGACACTGTGGGAGAACAGCCGTGATCACCGGGGCGGTTCCGCCATTGCCAAGGCCGTGCTATGTTCAATCCACCAATCATCGCCATTGCGAGGAGTATTGCCCATGGCCACCAAAGACGCCGCCAAAGACACTGTTTCAGAGAAAGCCGCCGACCAGGTTCACGAGGCTGTGGACCGGCTGGCCGCCAGCGCCAAGGATGCCGAGGAGCGTATCCGTAAACTGGTGGCCGAGGCCGAAGGTCGTCTCCAGTCCAAAAGCGATAACGCCCAGAAGCGGGTTGAGGATCTGGCTGATTCCGTGGGCGAGTACTCCCGGGAGCATCCCCTGGCCACGGTGGGCGTCGCCTTCGCCGCTGGTTTTCTATTGTCCGCCCTGCTGCGCCGCTGAGCGCCGACCCCTTCCCGCCCGTGGACCAGCAAGCGCCCCCAGGGTCCACCCCCGACGGCTCCTTGGTGGGCAGCCTGGCCGCCCTGGCGACTACCCTGCTGGGGCTGGTTCGAGGGCTGGCCCGGCTGGCCGCCCTGGAAACCCGTCTGGCTGGACTCAGCCTGGCCGCCATGGTGGCTCTGGCCCTGGCCGGGGCCTTTCTGGGGGCCACCGCTTGGCTGGCGCTGCTGGCCGCCTTGGTGGTCTGGCTGGCGCGGTTTGGCTTGGCCTGGGAGTTGGGCCTGTTGCTGGTGGCGGCGCTCAATCTCCTGGCCGGCCTGCTGGTGGCCCGGGCCGTGGTGGTTCTGAGCCGCAATCTGACCTTCCCGGTCACCCGCCGTCATTTGGGTGGCGAGCCGCCGCCCCTGGATACGCTCGCTTCCGGTCAGGCCACTGATGCGCCCGACAAGGCTTGAACCGCTGCGGCTGAAAAAACAGCGCACCCTATTGGACACCCATCTGTACGCCCAGAAAGCCCTGCTCCGTCAGCAGTCTGTGGTGCTGACCGAACGGGTCAAAACCCGGCTGCGTTCCCCCTGGGCGGTGGCCGCCGCCTTCGGGCTGGGGCTGCTGGCTGGCTGGCCCCGCCGCCGCGCCCGTCGCCGCCTCGCTCCGGTCCAGGCCCTGGCGGTGGCGGGCCGGTTACGCAGCCGGTTGTTGCAAGCCTGGCCCCTGTTGCGGACCCTGGCGGCACTGTATGCCGCGTCCCGGGGCGGGTCAGGCTGATGGACAATGACACCGCCCTACAAGCGCCGGACCGGGGGAAGACGGCGGGGTCGTTGCGTTTTCTCACCTGGCTGGTGACCGGGGTGCTGGTGCTGATGGTCTTATATACTCTGTATTTCGCCGCTACCCTGCTGCTGCCCATCACCCTGGCTTTGTTATTCAGCCTGCTGCTATCGCCGCCGGTGCGCTGGCTCACCCATTTGTGCATCCCCCCGCCCTTGGGCGCCGCCCTGGTGATGTTGGTCCTGCTGGGGGGGCTGGGGCACGGCGCCTGGCTGCTGTCTGGACCCGCCGGAGAGTGGCTGGATAAGGCGCCCAGCAGCTTGAAGGATGTGGCATGGAAGCTGAGAGCAATCAAAAAACCCATTGAAGAGGTGCGAAAAGCCACCCAACAGGTGGAAAAGCTCACGGTGCTGGAAGATGGGGAAAAGACCGTGGAAGTGGAGGTCAAGGAGCCAAGCATGACCCGGACTCTGCTTGTCAGCACCCCCATCGTGCTGGCTGAACTGGGCATCTGCTTGGTGCTGCTGTATTTCCTGCTGGCCTCCGGGGATAATTTTCTGCGCAAGCTGGTGCGGGTCATACCCCGACTTCAGGACAAGCGCATGGCCGTGGAAATCGCCCGCCGCATCCAGCGGGATATTTCCAGTTATCTGTTCACCATCGCCTTGATCAACGTCGGGCTGGGGATAGCCGTGGGTACGGCCCTGTACTTTTTGGATATGCCCAATCCGGCCCTATGGGGCGCCATGGCGGCGGCCCTTAACTTCGTTCCTTATCTGGGGGCGCTAATGGGGTTTTTGGTGGTGGGCGTGGTAGCGGTGCTGAGTTTCAATGACCTGTCCCAGGCGGCGCTGATACCGGCGGTGTATCTGGGGCTGACAACCCTGGAGGGACAGGTCATCACCCCGCTGATCGTGGGCCGCAGACTGGCCCTGAGTCCGGTGGTGGTGTTTTTGAGCATTACCCTTTGGGGTTGGCTGTGGGGCATTCCTGGTATGCTGCTGGCCGTGCCGCTGTTGGCCATGTTCAAGATCATCTGTGAGCAAGTGGAGCCGCTTCAAGGCATCGCGGAGTTTCTAGGGGATTGATCAATAATGAAAAAACGCATCCGCGTACTGTATACCGGTGGCACCATAGGCATGATGGCCTCTCCTCGCGGCTATGTGCCGACCCCGGGATTGGATCGGCTGTTGCGGGAGATGCCGGCCCTGGGCGGTCGCTCGGACATGCCCGATTATGACTTCACGGAATATGAGCGCCTCATCGACAGCGCCAACGCCCAGCCCCAGGACTGGCGGCGGATCGCCGGGGACATCGCCAAGCACTACGATGAGTACGACGGGTTCATGGTGATGCACGGCACCGACACCATGGCCTACACCGCCTCGGCCCTGTCCTTCATGCTCCAGGGCTTGCGTAAGCCGGTACTGGTCACCGGCTCCCAGATTCCCTTGCGGGAGATGCGTAACGACGCCCAGAACAACTTTATCACCGCCCTAATGTTGGCTGATCGCTACCCGCTCCCAGAGGTGTGTCTGTACTTTAATGGTCGGCTTTTGCGGGGCAACCGCTCGAAAAAAACCAAGGCCGACGACTTCGATGCCTTCGACTCCCCTAATTACCCCTGGTTGGGGGAGGTGGGGATCAGGATTGATATTCACCGTAACCGGGTGCTGGCCGGTGATGGGCCGGAGCGATTTCAGTTGCCGGATTACGGCTCTTGCCGGGTTGCGGTGCTAAAGCTATTTCCGGGACTCACCGCCGATTGGTTAGAGCGCCTGCTGGCGTCGCCACTGGGAGGTTTGGTCATTGAATCCTACGGAGTGGGCAACGCCCCGGATCAAACCCCCGGGCTGCTGGCCGTGTTGGAACAGGCTGTGGCCCGGGGCATGGTGGTACTCAACATCTCCCAGTGCCTGGAGGGGCGGGTGGACCCGGGGGGCTACGCTGCAGGTTCCGCCCTGGCCCAGGTGGGCGTGGTGAGTGGCTATGACATGACCCTTGAGGCCGCCCTGACCAAGTTACACCATTTGTTGGCCCTGGGGCTGTCCCCTGAGGCGGTTCGGGAGGCCCTGGGGCGTGACCTGTGCGGGGAATGCACTCTGTCTTGAATTCAGGGCTGCTCGGTCTCGGCCAATAGGCTCTGACAGTCACTGTCTTCCCCACCCCCCGGTTCCACCAGGGCCAGTAGCGCCGCCGCCGGCGTGGCCAGGGCGCCCAAGGCGACGGCGACGGCGCCCCGGGCCAATAGGGGGCCGACCTCCGGGGCCACGCTCGGCTCCCGAAACGAGCCGGTGACGCGGATGGGGCTACGGGCGGTGAACAGACTTACATCCTTGGGCTGGGCGTTGAGGGTGAGATCCAGGGTTTCGGCGGCCAGGTCTACCCGGCCTTCGCCCAGCACCTGACTGTCGCTGGTGTCCAGCACCAAGGCCCTGGCCCGCATGATGCCCCTTTCAATCTGGAAATCCGCCACCGCGCAGCGGATAGGGACATTACGGTCCTCGGCCAGCAGCACCCCCAGAATCTCCCCGGCGTCCAGGCCCATGGCCTCGATCAGCAGACTGTCGATCTGCCCACCGGTCATCACCAGGGACAACTCGCCGTCGGCGGAGCCTAGAATCCGGGCCGTGGACACCCCGGCGCTGTCCAATTGGAACTGGCCGCCGATCCGGCCAAAGCTTTCCTTGGCGATGTCAACAGGCGCCAGGACCTGTTGCAAATCTACGCTGCGGATATGGCCTTTGAGCTGGAACCGAGGCAGCTCGTCTCGGGCATCCAAGGTCATGGCCCCGGTCAGGGTGCCGCCACCGACGCCGACCTGCAAGGGGTCCAGCCGTAGTCGGCCACCGTCAAGCTCGGCCTCCACCTGGATGTCCTCCAGTGGTAGATCGGGGGCGATCACCTGCTTGCCCTGAAAACGAATCCTGGCATCGGCGGCTCGCAGTCGGCTCAGGTCGATGGGTTTATCAGGCAGCGCCCGGTCGCCAGCCGCCTGGGCCTCGGCTTGGCGGGCTTGGGTCCGGGAGGCAGTTTCCTCGGGGTCTGGCGCCGCCCCCACCAGGCCCGCCAGATCGTCGAAATCCAGTTTTCTGGAGGTCAGATCGGCGGTCACGGCCAGACGGTCGCCACCGCTGTCCACGGCCACGGTCCCGGATATATCACTATCCCCTATGCTGCCCGTGAACTCACGAAAGCGCCAAACGTCGCCATCGCGCAGCAGTTGGCCGCGAATATCGTATGGGGGCAAGGAGGGCAGGGGGATGCCCAAAAGCGGGAACAGCAGGGCCGGATCAGGACCCTTTAGGCGCAGATCCAAATCCACTCCACCCAGTTCCAGGGGGCGGGTCAGTGTCCCCTCGGCCCGAGCCAGGGTATCGCCGATTTTGATCTCGGTCTTGAGGGGATAGGGCTGGTCTTCGTCCCGCAGCCGCTCGGGGGCGCCGGCGCTCAGGGTCAGGGTCAGGGGTTGGCCCTGGAGGCGGCCCTCCCCCAGGATGTCCATACGATCCTGGGCGGAATCGGCTCCCCCTAGAACACTGTTCAGGCGCAGGGCCAGTTCGGTGTCCTGGCCCGGGTCCCGATAGTCCAGTCGGCCGTCCTCAAGGACCAAACGCAACACCACCGGAATCTCGGCCCGCTCATCGGGTGTTACAGCCTCTTGAGCGGCCTTGGTCAGCGGGTCGGGGTTGAACCGCCAGTTGGCCTCCCCCTCGGGGGTTTTTTCCAGCACCACCACTGGCCGCAGTAGGCGGATATCCGGCAGCACCACCCGCCCCTGAAATAGGGCTTTCAGGTCCAGGCGCACCGCCAGCCGGTCGATGCGGAGCATATCCTCGGTGCTGCCCCAGGAGGCGTTCTCCAGGCGCAAGCCCTCCATGGTGATCAGGGGCCGCCAAGACAGGTCCACGTCCAGGTCGCCGTCCATATGCAGTTCCCGCCCGGTGTAATCCTGGGCCTTGCCGGTAATGACATCCTTGAACCAGTTCCAGTCCCAGACCAGGATCAACGCCCCGCCAGCCAGCACCAGCGCCCCCAGGCCCTTGAGCACCCGGCTCATGGGGTGAGCGGGTCTAAAGCAGAACCAATAGCACGATGATCAGAATGACCAGGCCGATACCGCTGGGAAAGTAGCCCCAGCCCCGGCTATAAGGCCAGGTGGGGAGCAGAGCGATCAACAGGACAATCAAAAGAATAAGAACGAGTGTGTTCATTGTAGTCACCTCCGTAGGTGGTTTGGAGCATCATTTTTTTCTTTTAAACTAATCCCGTGGCAATCAGAAATCAAGGCTTTTTCTAAAAATTAATCGATTGAATTAATTACATAAATTTGTATTTTTTTCAAACCGGGCGAGATGTTTTTCAAGTGCTTTTTCTATGCTCTATAATCCATGGAAATTGGATTCCAGAGAGGGTTCGCGGAGATGATGGCGACCAAATCCATTTGGGATTTCATTAAAGAGATTTTCGAAGGATTTTCCAACGATGGTTGTTTTCGATTAGGGGCGGCACTGGCCTACTATACTATTTTCGCCCTGGCCCCGGTGCTGATCATTATCATAGCGGTGACCGGATTTTTCCTGGGTGACGAGGCCATGCAGGGGGAAATCTATCGGCAGATAAATGGCTTGGTGGGCGCCGAAAGCGCCAGGCAAATCCAGGCCATGGTAGAGGCGGCGAGCCAGAAAGAGTCCGGCGCCTTGGCCGCAGTCATTAGCGCCGTGGGCCTGATATTCGGCGCCAGCGGTGTATTTTATGTCATCAAGGACTCCCTGAATATCATCTGGAAAGTGAAAGCCGTACCCAAAAGCGGGCTGGCTAAATTCGCCGTGGATCGGATGCGCTCCCTGGCGATTGTCTTGTCCATCGGTTTTATCATGCTGGTGGCCTTGATCGTCAACGGCGTGGTGGCGGTGCTAGCCAATTATCTGAACCGATTTATGCCCGATATCACCACCTATTTGATCGAAGCCGTCAATATCGGCGTATCGTTGCTGATTACCACCCTATTGTTCGCCATCATCTTCAAGACCCTGCCCGACGTGAAAAACTACTGGTCCGATGTCTGGGTGGGCGCTTTCGTCACCGCCGTGCTGTTCGCCTTGGGCAAGCTGCTGATCGGGTTGTACATCGGCAGCGCCGACGTGGGCAGTACCTACGGCGCCGCCGGTTCCATCATCGTGATTCTGATGTGGGTGTACTACGCTTCTCAAATCCTGTTTTTGGGGGCGGAATTTACTTTCGTCTACGCCCGTCGCTACGGCTCCGGCATCCGCCCCTCCGAGCATGCGGTGCGGGTGGTTCAGAGAGAAGTGGAACTGGATGACGATGGCCGCCGGATCAAGACCACCGAGCGCTGAGCTTCCGCGACGAGGCAGCCACCCACGCGGATAAGGCAAGAGATTACTATTCCGGTACCCGGACAGGCTGCGGGTTTCTATTTCAACTTTGCTTAGAACCGATCTAAGCTTGTAGCCAGGTTCCGGCCCGGGGGTCGGCGGCATACCGCCAAATTTCTTTATTCTAGCCTTGGAGATCACGATGGCAGGCGCAAGCGATACCATTCACGAGTCCCTGGAAAAACTCTCCCCTAAAACCCTGGATATGCATCGCGCCCTGGTGTCTCTTCAAGAGGAACTGGAGGCGGTGGACTGGTACCAGCAACGGGCCGACGCCTGTGAGAACGACGAGTTGCGGGGTATTCTGCTCCACAACATGAATGAGGAAATCGAGCACGCTTGCATGGTCATCGAGTGGCTACGCCGCAACAGCGATGGCTTCGCCAAGGAACTGGACACCTATTTGTACACCGACAAGCCCATTCTCCAGGCCGAAGAGGCCGGGGCCGAAGCGGCCGAGGAGGACGACGGCGGCGACAACGACGGCGGCTCCCCGAACACGTTCACCATCGGCGCCCTCAAGAAAGAAGGAGTCCCACCATGAGCTACCTGAACCGCGAAAGCGCACCGTTTCCCAGTGCCCTGTGGGACAAGATCGACGCCGCAGCCGTGAGCGCCGCCACGGAAATCCTGACCGGCCGCCGTTTCCTGGAAGTGGAAGGTCCTTTCGGCGTGGGCTTGACCACCATCGAGGTGGGGGGCGAGGATTATTGTCGTCAGCCCGCTCCCCACGAGGCCGGAGCGGTGCTGGGGCGGGCCATCGGCGTACCCATGTTGCGCAAGAGCTTTGGCCTCAGCGTCAGGCGCATCGAAGGGGCGGTGAACATGGGCCAGCCGCTGGTCTTGGGCGCCGTGGAGGATGCCGCCGAAGCCGTGGCCCGTCGGGAGGAGGAATTCATCTACTACGGCCAGGGGGATTTCGGCCTGGAAGGGCTGCTCACCGCCAAGGGCCGTAACGAACTCAAAACCGGCGACTGGAGCAAAGTGGAGCGGGCTTTGGATGATGTGCTGGGCGCAGTGAACGCCTTGGACGCCAAGGGTTTTCATGGACCCTATGCCCTGTCCCTGTCCCCGACCCTGTACAACAATTTATTCCGCCGCTACGAGGGCACTGACATGCTGCAATTGGAACACCTCAAGCGACTGTGCGAGCTGGGGGTGTACAAGGCGGAAATCGAGGGAGCGGTGCTGGTGGATTCCCATGTGGGCCGGATCGTGATCGGTCAGGACCTGATGACCGGCTATACCCAGACCGATGGCATTCACCATCAGATGTTCGTCAGCGAGAGCCTGGTGCTGATGCTGGAGGAACCGGAAGCGGTATGTACCCTGGGCGTCGGGAAGGTGCAGTGAGCCGCCCATGACCCGGGCTTCGAATCTCCCTCCTAGGCAGGCCGAGATGCGCCTGGCCTTGGGGAGCGCACGCCGCCAGACGGCCTTGGCCATGGTCGGTGGTGAGCGGCGGGAAGCCTGCGTCGATCCCGCGTTGCGCGCTCTGCTGGGCCGTATACAGGGGGGGAGAACCGCCGGGGCCGCGCGGCTGCTGGCCTGGTTGCGGAGCCGGGGCGCGGACCTCGGGCCGGAGGCGGGGGGGCGGAATAGAGCCTCCTGGAAACCTGCCCCGATTCTCTTATCCACGGACCTAGCCGACCCGGGCGAGGGCCGGGCCGAGGTGCGGGAATTGCGCCAGGTGACGGATAATCTGCTGATCTTCAAGACCTCCAGGCCCCCGGATTTCGATTTCACCCCTGGCCAGGCCGTCAAGCTGGGCCTGGGTGGGGTGAGACGCAGCTATTCCATCGTTTCCGCCCCCCATGAGCCATTTCTGGAATTTTTCGTGGAGCTGGTGCCTGGCGGCGCCATGTCCGCCCGGCTAGCGGCCCTGCGACCTGGGGATGTGGTGGAATTGCCACCCCGTCCCAAGGGCAGTTTCGTGCTGGATATGGCGGTTTCACGGTATTTGATGATCGCCACCGTCACCGGGGTGAACCCCTTCGTCAGCATGCTTCGGGAGCAGTTCCATCGGGGGGACGGCGGGCGGGTCTTTCACCTGCTGCAAGGGGCGAGCTTCCAGGACGAATTCGGCTACCGGGACGAGTTGCAGGCCCTGGCTGCGACCCATGCCGATACCCTGATCTACCGGCCCACCGTCAGTCGTCCCGGAGAGCCTCGCAATGCTGGCTGGACGGGCGCTACCGGGCGGGTGGATGAACTGGTGGGCGCCTACCTGCCAGAGGCGGGGCTAGAGCCGGGGACCACGACGGTCTATGCTTGCGGCAATCCGGGCATGGTGGATTCGGTGACGGCGCGGCTGGGAACGCTGGGCTTTCGGGTGCGCAGCGAACCCTACGACTGAGGCCAGCGGTGGGCTATGCTTTATTCAAGGCATTGAGCGCGAGGCTGTGTGAATGTCGAACCGAAAATCCACTCCGAACAATGACAAGCTAGACCGCATCGTCGCCCAGGCCCGCCAGGCCCGGGAGCAACGGGAGCGGGGCTATCGTGAGCAGGCCCTGAAGCTATATCCCTGGGTCTGCGGTCGCTGCGCACGAAGCTTCGACCGCCATAATCTTCATGAACTCACGGTCCACCACCGGGACCATAACCACGATAACAACCCTCCAGACGGCAGCAACTGGGAACTGCTGTGCCTGTATTGCCACGACAACGAACACGCCCGCCACGCGGATGCCGTAATCGGGGGTGGTGGAGACGAACACCGGCCGGAATCGGGGGCCACATACAAAGCTTTCGCCGGTTTGGAGGGGTTGTTAAAAAAGTAAGCGGGCATCGTCGGCGTGGCCTGTGGTACCTCCCGTATCGTGCCCCTAGCCTAATTACTGCTTCGATACCCTGGCGCCAGATCCGCCGACTGATTGTGTAGTCGGCAGGTTTTTGCGTTTTTCCGAAACAACCGGGACAATTGCGCCCAACCTTGATTGGCCAGTGTTAACAAAACTCCCTCCCCACGGGCAGGTTGCCCGGCCCATTTGCTCCGATCCTGACATTATTGACCCATGACGCAACGAATACTCCACTTGAAAACACTATGTATTGTCCTGCTGTTGATCTTCTGCTTGCTGCCAGGGACAGGCGCCGCCCAGCCGACTGAGTCCGCCGCTGGGGCGCCGTCCCAGAATCAGGTGGATACCCTGGTGCGCAGCCTGGAGGACCCTGAGGCCCGGTCTAAACTGGTGGAGCAGCTCAAACTGCTGACCCAGGCCGGGACCGAGGCCGGGGTGGTGGCGGCGGCGGAACCCGAAAGCCAGGTGCAGAACGCCACCACGGCGCTGCTCAAGTCCATCTCCCGGCGTCTGCAAACCTTTGGGGAGACGGTGCTGCTGTTCACCGATGACCTCAACCAGGTGCCCCGGTTATGGGACTGGGCGCTACGCCAGGCCCAGGACCCCGGCACCCGGCTGCTGTGGCTGGAGGTGCTGGTCAATCTGGCCTTGGTGCTGGGGGCGGGCTATGTGGCGTTTTATCTCATGTGGCTGCTGCTGCGCCGACCCTATCGGGCCATCGCCCGGCGACCGGCCCAGTATTTACTGGCGCGGCTTCTATACCTGCTGATGGTGCTATTGCTGAACCTGTTGCCCATCGCCGCCTTCGCCGCCGTGGCTTATCTGACCCTGGGGCTGGTGGACCCCCGGGAGCTGACCCGGCTGGTGGCCTTGGCCTGGATCAACGCCTCCATCATCGTGCGCCTGGTGCTGGCGGTGGGCCGGTTTCTGTTCGCCCCCTCTGAACCGGGCCTGCGGCTACCGGCGCTTGGGGACGAGACCGCCCATTATGCCGATATCTGGATCAAGCGTCTGACCTTCACCCCGGTGTATGGCTATTTTGCCTTGCAAGCGGCCCTGCTGCTGGGCCTGCCCCTGACCGCCTATGAGGCTCTGCTGCGGTTGCTGGGTCTGGTGGTGATGGCCATGGTGATCGTGTTCATCGTCCAGAATCGGGCGGCCCTGGCTAATATCATTCGCGGCGAGGAAGGCGAGGGTAGTCGACCCCTGCGGGTGCTGCGCGCCCGGTTGGCCCAGGTCTGGTTCCTGCCGGCGATTCTCTATGTGCTGGTGCTGTACGGCATTTGGGCCTTGGCCATCAGCGGCGGGTTTTTCTTTTTGATCCAGGCCACGGCCCTGACCTTGGTGGTGCTGGTGGCGGGTTATCTGGTCCTGAAGATCCTGGAGCGGTTGTTCCAGCACGGGTTTCATATCAGCCGGGATCTCAAAACCCGGTTTCCGGGTCTGGAAGCCCGGGCTAACCGGTACATCCCCACCCTGCACGCCCTGTGCCGGGGCCTGGTTTACGTGGTCATGGTGCTGGCCATTCTCCAAGCCTGGGGATTGGACACCTTCGGCTGGTTTTATACCGAGCCGGGTCGGGTACTGAGCGCCACCTTGGTTTCCATCGCTGGCATCGTGGGGGTGAGCTTTATCATTTGGGAATTGGCCTCCAGCCTGATCGAAAGCTACCTGGCCGAGACCGATCGCTTCGGCCGGGTGCGGATCAGGAGTGGCCGCACCCGCACCTTGCTCACGGTGGCCCGCAACTTCGCCTTCGTGGTATTGCTGGTGGTGGCGGTGCTGCTAGTTCTCTCGGAACTGGGGGTAAACATCGCCCCGCTGATCGCCGGTGCTGGCGTGCTGGGCATCGCCATCGGTTTCGGCTCCCAGAAGTTGGTCCAGGACGTCATCACCGGGGTGTTCATCCTGTTCGAGGACCTGCTCTCAGTGGGCGATGTGGTCAACGTGGCCGGCAAGGGCGGGGTCGTGGAGGCGGTCTCCATTCGCAATGTGCGGCTGCGGGATATGTCCGGCACCGTCCACACCATTCCCTATAGCGCCATCGACACCATCAGCAATCTGACCAAGGATTTCTCCTTCTATGTCTTCGATGTGGGGGTGGCCTACCGGGAGAATGTGGACGAGGTGATCGAGGTACTCAAGCAACTGGGAGAGGAACTGTATAACGATCCCAGATTCGGGCCGCAGATTCTGGAGCCTTTGGAAATTCTGGGAGTGGACGCCCTGGCCGATTCCGCCGTGATCATCAAGGCTCGGATCAAGACTCTACCCATCAAGCAGTGGGGGGTGGGCCGGGAGTTCAACCGGCGGATGAAGAACCGCTTCGACGAACTGGGTATCGAGATACCCTTCCCCCATACGACCGTGTATTTTGGCGAGGACAAATCCGGCCAAGCGCCCCCGGCCCGGGTCAGGATGAATCCTGGGGTGAGCGCCGCGCCCACGCCCATGGGACAACTGGCCACTCCGAACTAGACTTGGATTAAGCCTGCTAGGAGAGCGTCGCCATGTTGAAAGTCTACGGTTGTCCCGGTACCCGCTCCCAGCGGGTGCTTTGGGCGCTGGAGGAACTGGGAGCGGATTACGACTATATCCCGGTGAACCTGCTTAAGGGCGAGGGTCAGCAGCCGGAGTATCTGGCCCTGAACCCCGCCGGTAAAGTGCCCACCCTAGTGGATGGGGACCTGATACTCACCGAGTCGGCAGCCATCTGCACCTATCTGGGGGACTTGTATCCTGACGCCGATCTGGCGCCCCGCCCCTATACTCGGGAGCGGGCGCTGTACAATCGCTGGTGTTACTTCGTTATCAGCGAACTGGAACAACCCCTGTGGACCCTGGCCAAGCACGACTTCGTTCTGCCCGAGAAGTTGCGGGTGCCAGCCATCAAGGACACGGCCCTGTGGGAATTCGGGCGGGCGGTCAAGGTGCTGGCCAAAGGCTTGGGAGAGCAGACGTTTCTGTTGGGGGACCGGTTCAGCGCCGCCGATATTCTGGCCGCCCATACCCTGGCCTGGGCTAAGGGCGCCGAGGCGCCAGTGGAGTCGCCCCAGGTGGCCGCCTACGTGGAGCGACTATTGTCCCGCCCCGCCCTAGCCCGGGCGCAGGCTAGGGAGCAGACGGGGTAAACGGGCGGAACTTGACGCGGACGAATGGGAAAATCCGACAAATTTCGGCAAAAGCTCCTAAGCGGCGCATCCGATGCGGATATTGGCTTCTCGGAATTATGTCGGCTTCTCCATCGCTTCGGATTCACCGAGAGAATTAAGGGCGATCACCATTTATTCACAAAAAGTGGCGTGGCGGAAATTCTTAACCTTCAGCCCAAAGGAAGCAAAGCGAAAGCATATCAAGTCAAACAGGTCAGGAATCTGATTCTCAAATACCGGCTCGGTGCCCGAGATGTTGATTAAATATGAAATGATTATCTACTGGAGCGATGAAGATGGCGCTTTCATCGCCGAGGTGCCCGAATTGCCCGGCTGCATGGCCGATGGGCAAACGTATCAAGAAGTTGTAGCCAATGCTGAGACCGTCATTCGGGAGTGGATCGAAACGGCTAGAGATCTGGGCCGTTCCATTCCAGAGCCGAAGGGAAAGCTAATGTATGCGTGATCGGGCTAGGGCGGTGTTTAGGCGGCCCTAGCCACATCAATATAGGGCGCGAATCCGCGCTGGGCTTGACGCCAGGGACTTCAAGCCTGCCGTTTGGGCAGCACATCCTTAAGCTTGGCGTGGGCTTCCCGGAGCATCGTTTCGGTGGTGGGCCAGTCCACGCAGGCGTCCGTGACCGATACCCCATACTTGAGCTGGGACAGATCGGCGGGTATGGATTGATTGCCCCATTCCAGATTGGACTCGATCATCGCCCCGACAATAGATTGGTTGCCGTCGATGATCTGGTGGACCACGTCGGTCATCACCAGGGGTTGCAGGGCCGGGTCCTTGTTGGAGTTGGCGTGGGAGCAGTCCACCACCAGATTAGCCGGCAGCTTTTTAGCGGCCAGGGCTTTTTCGGCCAGGGCGATGGCGACCGAGTCGTAGTTGGGCTGCTTGCCGCCTCGCAGCACCACATGGCCATAAGCATTGCCTCGGGTGCGGATGACGGTGCATTGGCCCTGGCCGTCGATACCCAGAAAATTATGGGGTTCAGAGACCGACAGCAAGGCGTTGATGGCCACGTCCAGGCCGCCGTCGGTGCCGTTCTTGAAACCCACGGGGGTGGACAGACCGCTGGCCATTTCCCGATGAGTCTGGGACTCGGTGGTGCGGGCGCCGATGGCCGTCCAGGTGACGAGGTCCGA
Source organism: uncultured Candidatus Competibacteraceae bacterium (assembly GCA_964597315.1). Lineage (GTDB taxonomy): Bacteria > Pseudomonadota > Gammaproteobacteria > Competibacterales > Competibacteraceae > CAZQXD01. The sequence goes on along the minus strand of CAZQXD010000011.1, from coordinate 8,144 downwards.
TAGGTACTGGGGGCTGATGGGGTCCAGGGCCTCGGTGCCGGTGGGCAGGCCCATTTCCGCCAGTTCCAGAAGCAGGGCGCGGGCTTTACGCAGCCCTTCCTGGATTTTGAATGAGTCATCCATATCCGGGTCGTTGATCAGCCCCTTCCAGCCGGTGGTGGTGCGGGGTTTCTCGAAATACACCCGCATGATCACATACAGGGTGTCTGACACTTCCTCGGACAGGTTCTTGAGCCGCCGGGCATAGTCCCGGGCCGCTTCCAGATCGTGTACCGAACAGGGACCCACCACCACGAATAATCGCGGGTCACGGCGGTCGAGAATAGCCTGTACAGTCTCCCGGCCCTGCAGAATAGTGTTTCTGCCCTGCTCGGACAGGGGCAGGCGCTTGCGCAGCTCCTCGGGGGTGATAAGGAGTTCCTGGGAGACAACATTCAGGTTGCTGAGGCGAGTGTCATGCATAGCTGTGGCTTCCAATTGTAAGGCCTGGGTGCATCGGCTGGTTGTACGATAATGAGGCGTCAGGTTCAGCCCGACTGTTTCGTTTTGTGAGCAATTATAAACCTATCGGCCGGAGAAAAGCGTATTGTAGGGAAGGGCTAGCCGCTGGCCTTGGACGCTTGTTGCTTAGTGGACAGACACACCCACAGGTCCGTGGCCGGGGGTATGCCTAGGATGGAAGTCACGGCGGTGGCCCCGTGATGAGGGCGCTCAGACGACCGCCAGCCAGGCCCAGATCCACATAGGTCAGGATCGGCAGGTGAACATAGCAAACCAGAAATGCATCCCAGTTCGTGGCCTTGTTAAGCAACCGATTCACTTCATGTCAGGCGGCGGAGTACCTGTACCTTATTGAATGGGTCAATTTGATCAACAACGCCACTACTATCCAAATATAGCCAATGAAGTAGAATGCAAACTTCGCTACTGCGAAGCTGGAATATGGAAAAATTAGCCAATCGGCAAACCCAGTAGGGTTGGTTAACATAACAAATGAGACAAGATTCTCCAAAACATCCATGATGACGTTAAATGGCATTAGGAGAAGCATAAGCCATGCAAACCTCTGGAGACTTGCGTTAAAGGCCAACATCTTGTAGATGGCGGCCATGACAGCAACTGTAAATACAAACGTCGCAATGATGTAGGCAAAGTCGATAAATTGCGTTCGCCAAAATATATCCAACGTTTCATGGTCGAGCAACACTTGGAAATGCGCTTTTGTTTCCAAGGCGTCAAAAGTGGTCTGTCCTTCGTAAAAGGGGACCGGAAACCTTGACTCTGCGTAACTCTTATCCAGCCATTGTGTTTGGATCAACTTACTGATCACAAACGAAACAATGGACAGTGCCCATAGCATGGGTGCTGAGAACTTTTCATCCAGGTTTGTTTTGAATTTTTCTAGCATTTCTTATTTCCCAACAATAGGATACATGATTTTTACGCCCTCTCAGATCACCTGACTCAGGTTAAAAGGAGAACGTACTTAGCCTCTGCTGTGAGGCCAGGTTCGCTAAGCGCTAAACAAAGCCAAATTGCTCTCCAGTCGATGAAGCTTTCCGGTCATTGTCAAAGGTAAAATACCTTGATCAGCAATGCATTTCAACACATAAGCAGATGGAGTTACATTCTGTTGCTCTGCTTCATACCGAATACGCGAGACTTCAAGCTCATTGGAGGGGGTTTGATAGTTGTCCGGTAACGCATTGCCCATTTCAAATGCGCCATCCAAAAATGGTGAATACGCAACAATATTGACGTGTTCATCAAGTTGTTTCAAAGCATTTTGTATATCGCCTGTTAAGCATGCCTGTACACCAAAATCTGCGGTTGGTTTTGGAGGTATGATGGTATGCCTATATTGCGCATAGCGTATTGGCGTCAATTTATTTTTTGAAACCACATCGCTTAGCTCTCTAATACGTGACGCACTGTAGTTTGAAATACCTAGCTTCTTCACTATACCTGAATTCACTGCATCAGATAAAGCGGACCAAGTGCCTCTCAGTGGGGTTGCAATATCGTCAATATGAGCATAAAGCACATCGATATAGTTTGTTTGTAACCGTTCTAGTGACTTTTGAATTGCAACTTCTACGCTTGCTTTGCTTAGCCCTTCGACAGAATCGAATTTGTCACCATCTACTGGTTGAGCTCCGATTTTTGTATGAATTTCTATTTGGCCTCTGTCAATAGTCTGAATCCACTCGCCGATGATAGATTCACTCTCGCCACCAATGCCGTTCCAGAAGGCGTAATTATTGGCAGTGTCAATAACTGTTCCGCCACGGTTAACAAAGGCATCCAGAATGCTGAAAGCGGAGTCTTTATCGATTGTGGTGCCAAAACTGGCAGTACCTAACCCAATGTTCATGAATGACCTTTATGTTGCAGGAGTGGTTGAAGCTATTGGCTTATAAAACCAGCCATCAGCCGACCCGAAAATGCACAGTGCTTTTGGAGCCGACTGTATGGTCATGTAGAGCATGGTTGCGTTGCCCCTTGCGAGAACAATGCCTACTCGTTCGATATAAACCCCTCTGAGCATTCTCGGATCGCGGCAGCTACCTATAGCTGGCCGCAGTGATAAACTCGCCGAACGATTCACACCATATGATGACAGCATTGAACGCGCTTGGGTCGATAGTATCAGGCACTGGGACGATGAAATTCTCGAAAGTTTTGACATCACCGATTCGAACCATTTTCGGCTTCAAGCGATTGAAATCAGCCTCCGTTTCGATGAATTCAGGAGACAGATACAGCTTGTAATCCGGCCCGGGAGCGATCTTGCCTTGTAGGGCGATGAACTCTTGGCCAACCGAAATTGTTCCCTCACCCCAATGCAGAAAATCACTCCCTTCGAGATCACGCCGGAATTGCCCTTTGAACTCGGCTTGCTCGACTGCTGCGGCCACTTCGTTTGTCGATGGCGCGCTGGGTGCGGTAAGAATCGGCAGCGTATATATACCCGCAGCGAAACCGACGAGGGCAACCAGTGTATGGGAGACGACAAGCAAGATTAGTTTTTTCATTGATACTCCACTTCAGTAACAGGCCAGGCAAAACGTCGTTCAATTGTTGTTGATGAACATTTCCATCATCCCCAGATCGATTTTTTATAGAAAATCGTCTCTAGCACACTACAATCAGCGCACTGTTTCACTAGACAATATTCTGGTGGTTCAATATCGCTTGGCGAGATTTCACCGATCCAATGTGGCTTTGTTATTTACCAATGAGGGCGTTTTGGCCACCGGTCTATTTTTTCGTAAATCATTTTAATTTGTGGGCAAACAAAGTCAGCTTTGAATGGCTGATAAAGCTAACGTGCCAAACTCACCAGGGCCGGGTTTGCGAGGGATGTTTACCTGACACAAGTACACCCAGAAAGAAAGTTCTCCATGCCAATACCGCGCCGCTGAGGCCACAAACTATTGAGTAAGAAAGTTCACCAGTTTACGCCAGAGTAACCAAAGGCTAATTTCCCTAAATGGCGCGAAGCCACTCGGCTAGAACCGTACCGATCCTATGCGGCTGATCCTCCGGCAGAAAATGTACGCCGGGGCCTACATTCACCACGGTCAGTTGGCTCAACGCCTGGCGGCACCAGGCCACCTCATCGGGACCGACGATCGCGCCTGGCTCCCCATGCATCAGTAGCTTCGGCAGGCTGCAAGAGACGAGGGCTTCCCGGTAGCGGTCTAGGATCTGCCGCATGTCGGCTGGCTGGCCTTCAATGGGAATCTCCTCAGCCCACCGAAGGAGTGGCCACCGGGTGGACGGGTCGCGGTAAGGCGCTCGGTACGCCGCCATCTCCTCATCGGTAAAGTCGCGGAGCGTACCCGCAGGCAGAATGGTTTCGACAAAGAAGTTCTCTTCGACCACCATGCGTTCACCGACGCCCTCAGTGCGGAGCTGCTTGAATATCTTGCGGCTGCCCTCGTCGAAGTCGTCCCACGATGCGACCGGATGGAGCCGCCCTTCCATCCACGCGACGGCCCGGACGCGGTCGGGGTAGCGGGCAAGGTAGTGCAGACCGAGAGACACGCCCCAGTCATGCATGACAAACGTAACGCGGCGGAGGTTAAGGGCTTCAATGAAGCCGTCGAGATACGCTGCGTGGTCGGCCAGCCGGTAGCCGATGTTGGGCTTGTCAGACCGCCCCATCCCTATAAGATCCACAGCGATGCATCGGCCAAGGCTCGTAATATGCGGCATCACGTTGCGCCAGAGGTAAGACGAGGTCGGATTGCCATGCACAAACACAATGGGATCGCCCTCGCCAGCCTCCAGATAGTGCATCTGGCTTCCCTTGACTTCAACGGTACGCGAGGTTAGGAAATCGGGGACGCTGGATTCAATCCGGTGATTGGGGATGGACATAGTAAACACGCTCAAAGGCGACAAAACGGCTATCGTACGCCATTTTTGAAACATAGCACGCAAGACGTAAGCTTTCCCGTCAAGGCAACAGTTCAAAAGTAGAGTTTCCGGCTTGTTGTCGGGCTTCTGCGGGTGTGCAGTCACCCAATGAATCGTGGGGTCGCTCCTCGTTGTATTGGATTCGCCACCAGTACGTGGCCTCGCGCACGTCATCCAGTCGTGCAAACAGGTATTGATCCAGCAGCTCGTCGCGGTAGGTCCGGTTGAATCGCTCCACGTAGGCCTTCTGGTTCGGTTTGCCTGGCTGGATGGACTGGATCGCCATACCCGCTTCTTTGGCCCAGCTGGTGAAGGTCTCGCCAAGAAACTCCGGGCCATTGTCGGTGCGCAGTACCTGCGGCAGTCCGTGCTGGGCCTGTAATCGCTCGAATATCCTGACCAGGCGCGCCGAGGTGATCGACGTGTCGATTTCGATATGCAGCGCCTCGCCATTGAAGTCATCGACAACGTTGAAGGTGCGGAACCGGCGCCCACAGGCCAGCGTGTCACTCCTGAAATCCGCTGACCACACAGTATCGGGCAGCCGAGGCACATACAGTGGCGCCCGCAGCCGCTTGGGCAGTCGCTTCTTGGCCGGTCGGCGCAGGTGCAGCTTCATCTGCTTGTAAACCCGGTAAATCCGTTTGTGGTTCCATAGATGCTCCTGGCGCTTCAGCAGCTTGCGACACTTCCAGAAGCCTCGGCTCGGGCGGCCTTCGACCAGAGCGGCCAACGCCGCGATGATCTCGGCATCCCGCACCGTCCCGTGCAAAGGGGCTCGGTAGTACGCCGACCGATGCACTCCGAGGCAGCTGCAGGAGCGAGAGATGGGCAGGTGATGTTGCTCAACCAGGTATCTCGCTGCTTCGCGCCTGTCGGTCGGCGTCAGAGCTTTTTTTCGATGAGATCCTTCATCGCCGCGTTCTCCAACGCGAGTTCTGCGTACATCCGTTTGAGCTTGGCGTTCTCCACCTCTAGATCCCGATTCCGCTTAAGGTCGGATGCTTCCATACCGCCGTACTTCGACTTCCACTTGTAGTAAGTCGCGTCGGATATCCCGTGTTTGCGGCAGAGTTCGCCAACCTTCAGGCCAGCATCGGCTTCCTTCAGGATCGCTACGATCTGTGTTTCGGTGAATCGTGACTTTCTCATCTGAGCCTCCTAGGCATAATGTGCCAGAAAGCTCTACTATCTGTCTGTCGCTCGATCGGGAAAGCTTACGACTGGACCACCGATAGTGCGCCGGATGCTCGATCATACCAGCACGCACCGGGTTCAACTCGATGGTAACCAATCCAGGTAGAAGCGGTAGCCGCCGTCAGCAAAGAAGCATGCCTGGCGGTTGTTGCCCCGCTGGATCAGATGCAAGGGGACGCCTGGCAGAACAATTCTTGGGCGTCGGGGCATGGATGCTTCTCTTCAGAAGGTTGCCGCAAAGATATAATAAAAAACCGTGGTCTGTCCTCTATTATTCTTTGCGGCATGTTTTCCAACTTTCCTTTCCTGAGTTGCGGTTAAGTCCAGCCTAAGGTCCAAGAGCCAGACCAGATTGTATCGAAGCCGCCGACGTCTAGTTTCAGACGCAGGGTCTTTACCTCGCCGGTTCCAATTTTGTAGATGAGGAGGTGTCCTTGTGAATCCTGGGCGTAGGGAGAGAAGGCGCTCCAAGATCTAGTCCAATTCATAGTCTTGACTGTACTCACTCCCTGACCGTTCGATTTGAACTTCATAAGTTTTGCAAATCCCGTTTCGGCCTTGTATCCGAACAAATAACGTGCGCCTTTGTGGGTTATTGGTGTCAGGGTGGTGTAGCCAGTCGACCAGTTATCGTTCCAGACGGAGCTAGTGGATATATTATCGCCTGCCCCGTTGACCTTGATGACCTTGGCCTCTCCGTTGCCGCCCTTATACAGTAACAAATACTGGTTTGGGCCCTGCGTGTAGGGCACGATGGCAGTACGGCCCTTGACCCATGAGGAACTACTGTACATGGTACTCGAACCCTCACTGGTTACGAGAATGCGATCAATGTTGGCGTTGCCGTGAACGGAATCATAGGCTAGAAAGTATTGATCTCCGTTCTTGGTGAACGGTACGAAATGGGTCCAACCCGGCGCCCATTGTCTAGTTTTGAGGGTGGTTACGCTGTCGCCGTTGAGACCCAATCGCAAGAACTTCACCTTTCCCGTTGCTTGCTTGTAGACGATGGCGTGCGGGTGCCCGGAACCATTGTAGAAAGGCATAAAGTGGGTCCATCCCTTGGACCAGGTCTTCTCATAGGTGGTACTAACAGAGCCGTTCGGGTTCATGCGAACGATCTTCGTGGTGCCGCTGCTTGGCTTGTATATCAGATGATAGCGCTTGCCCGCCCGATTCCAGCCCATGAATGAGTTGCCAGCACAGTTTTGACTCATGATCTGCTCGCCATCACCCCATGACTCCGGGTCCCCGGCGTGTGTGTCGATAGACGAGCCGTTGAATTTGACCCGAACCGCGTTCTTGACTGACGAATTAAGATGGTAGTGGTTGAGCTGTGTGTAGTGCTGATGAAGAACGGTTGTGCTACCAGTTTTGCCCGTGCGGCCGAGCTGTTCTCCCTGAGCAACTTTCTGGCCAACAGATATCGGCCAGGGGTTGTCTTCTTGCATGTGGTACGAGTTGGCCGTAACCCAGCCGTCACCGTGATCAATGACGACCCCCCATCCGCCGGATGCGCCTGAATTCTCGCTTTTGATCACGGTTCCCGCAGCCGACGCAAGCACCGGCTGGCCGTCGGAGGTGTTCACACCGTTGCTATCGAACTCGGACAGGTCGATGCTGTCCTGATCCGGCGAGTGACCCTTGTACGTTTTCGCCTCCCACATCTGTCCACATGGAAATGGCGCCTGAAAGAACGGGCGAGTCGCATCGCTTCCCTGGTTATGAGCGAGCACCTCGCTTAGCGGGGCAAGCAATATGACAGTGGATACGCCCAAACAAAAACTGATTGCACGAATAGATTTTGGGGTATGTCGATTTTTCATTTTCGCACTCCTTTACTATTAGATCACTTACAAAAGCAGGTATCTACTCTCAGGTATGGGGTATGAAATACGAACAAGTGCAATGTTTAGGCGATATTGAGTTCACGCCAATTGCAAAGTTAATGTTATTGCATGAACTAGAAGTGTTCTGTCAGATATGCACAAACTTTTTGTAAACTGGTTGTTTTCGCCCCTACGCATACCAGCAGTGAAAATAACTGGCGCATTATTTATGAGCGTGACAAACGAATAACAATATCAAAATTTTCTTGTAATTTTTGTAAAATATCACAGAGCAAAACTGTGAAAAATATTCAAATTTTCCATGTCTAGCGTCTCAATAAACGGCGCAGCTTTGCTGCGTCCGGCGCTGAAGGCGCGAAGTTGATTGACTTGCTAAATGTTTACTCACAGTGCTGCAAGCCAACCTGTTGGCTTTGCATCAATATCCCAGTGGCATTCAATCTTTTCGATTTCCTGGATATATTCCACCTTGTCTTGTTTAGATATTCATTCTAGTTTGTCTTCGTAGGCTTTTAGTTTAGGATATTTGGCCTCAATCTTTTTTACCGATCGAGCGTCAATTAGCAACCACACACCGCCCATACCATAATCATCTACAGTTAGATACGGTCTCTTATCCAGCAATTCCCACTATCTAAAAAAATGTACTATAATTAACAACTTGGAAATTCG
>CAZQXD010000010.1:0-91853 GCA_964597315.1 uncultured Candidatus Competibacteraceae bacterium | reverse complement strand
AAAAAATTGTCCCGATAGGGCACCACCGTACCCAGGTACTGGCGAACCAGATCTGGGTGTTCCCGCACCGCTTCGGAGAAGGAACAGAAAATAATGCCTTTTTCAGCCAGCTTGCCTTTATAGGAGGTGGCCACCGACACTGAATCGAACACCGCGTCCACGGCCACGCCGGCCAGCAGTTCCTGTTCGTGCAGGGGAATGCCCAGCTTCTCGTAGGTCTTGAGAATCTCCGGGTCTACTTCATCCAAGCTCTTGGGACCGTCGCCTTTTTTCTTAGGGGCGGCGAAATAGGAAATGGCCTGATAGTCGATGGGCGGGTGGTTGAGCCGCGCCCAGTCAGGCTCGGTCATGGTCAGCCAGTGGCGATAGGCAGTGAGCCGCCATTCCAGCAGCCACTCCGGTTCTTCTTTTTTGGCCGAGATCAGACGGATCACGTCTTCATTGAGGCCCGGCGGTACGGTTTCCTGCTCCACATCCGTATAAAAGCCGAACTCGTAGCCTTTCTGGGTCAACTGCTCCAAGGTCTGGGAATCTGCCATTATGGGGTCCTCATTGGGAAATCGGCGTCTATCAAAGGGGTTTGGCGGCAGTTGCCTGGGGGGAGGCAATAGTCGCGGGCAGGCGCACCGCCACCGCCACCGGGCGGCTCAGCTCCCGCAGGCTGATACCTTCCAGCGCCCTGCGCACGGCACTGTTGATTCGTTCCCAGTGGCTGGTGATATCGCAACGGTCCTGATGGCTGCATGCCCCGGTGCCGCACTCGGTCATGGCAATGGGGCCTTCCAGCGCGTCGATGACATCGGCCGCCGAAATCGCCTCTGGGGGCCGGGCCAGGCTATAACCACCACGGGCGCCACGCCGGGACGCCAGCAGTCCGGCCCTGGCCAGGGACTTGAGAATCTTGCTGGCCATGGGCTGGGACAGTCCGCGCTCTTCCGCCAAACTGGTGGCGCTGTAGGACCGCCCGGGGTCCCGAGCCATATAAGCCATCATGACGATGCCGTAATCCGTCTCCCGGGTGATTTTGAGCATGCCCCCTCCAATTAGTACCGGATTAGTACTATATGTTTTGGATGCCTTCCATTCAAGAGGCGGCAGGAAAAAACCAGGGTTTGGAGCAATACGGGTAACCCGAGGCCATCAGCCCAGGCGCCGTTTATCGGCTGCCGAAAAAGCCGGTCTCTGGCGATCAAGCCGAGGCGTCCATGGGCGACGCCTTGCGCCAGGGCCGCCCCGGCGGTCGCTTGCTTCGGTTCACCGACGCGGGAATCCGGTATACTCCCCATCGAACCTGGCCCCGAGGCGATCATGTACGCGGCCCATTTCGGTCTCAGAGATAACCCTTTCGCCATTACCCCGGACCCCGGCTTTCTGTTCCTGAGTCCCCAGCATCAGGAGGCTCTGGCCCATCTGCTGTACGGCACCGGAGAGGACGGCGGCTTCGTGGCCCTCACTGGCGAGGTAGGCACCGGCAAGACCACCCTGATCCGCGCCCTGCTGGAGCAGCGCCTAAACGATGTGGATGTGGCCCTGTGCCTGAACCCAAGGCTGACGGTACTGGAGCTGCTGGGGGTGATCTGCGACGAACTGAATGTGGATTATCCCCGAGACAGTCCTACCCTCAAGCCGCTACTGGATGCCCTCAACGCCCATCTGCTGGACGCCCATGCCCGGGGACGGCGCACCGTGCTGATCATTGACGAGGCCCAAAACCTGGACCGCTCGGTGCTGGAACAAGTACGGCTGCTTACCAACCTGGAAACCCGTCGCCATAAACTGCTGCGCATCATCCTGGCCGGCCAGCCGGAACTCGGCCGACTGTTGGCCCGGGAGGACCTGCGCCAACTCAACCAGCGGATCACCGCCCGTTACCACCTGCCGCCCCTAAGCCGAAAAGAAACCGCTGCCTACATCATCCATCGACTGCGGGTGGCCGGGGGTCGGGATGGCCTGTTCACCCCGGCGGCCCTGCGCGCCGCCTATCGCCTGTCCCGGGGGATACCGCGATTGATCAATATTCTCTGCGACCGGGCCTTGTTGGGCGCCTACAGCCTGGGCCGGACCCGGGTGGACGCCGCCATCTTGCGCCGCGCCGCCCGTGAGACCCTGCCCGCCCCAGCCGTAAGGCGGCTGCGCTTCTGGCTGCCCGCCGCCGCCCTGGTGGGCACTGCGGCCCTGGCCCTGGGTTTGCAACTGCCCCGCCCGGCGCCGACGCCCGCCCCCGAGGCTCCAGCGGTCGAGACTCCGGCGGTCGAGGCTCCGGCAGTCGCAGCACCGGCGGTCGCAGCACCGGCGGTCGAGGCTCCGGCGACGACGCCCCAAGAGCCTACCGACCCCCTAGCCGTCCTATGGGAACACAGCCGCTTCGATAACCCCATGGCCCGGCTGCTGGCGGCCTGGGGGGAACACCTACCCCCTGCCACCGACGCCGCCCCCTGCGACGCCGTAAAAACCGTGGGACTGGCCTGCTTGACCGGCGCCGGGGATTGGGCCGAACTGCGCCGCTACGACCGCCCCGCCCTGCTGCGCCTGCATGGCCCGGACGGTCCCCGACAGGTGCTGCTGCGGATACTGACCGACACCACCGCCACCCTGGAAACCGGCGCCGGCCTGTTGGAACTGCCCAGGGACCGGCTAGCTCCCCTGTGGAACGGCGAGTACCTGCTGCTCTGGCGTCCCGAGGTCGGCGTCACCCTGATCAACCCCGCCAGCCGCGGCGCGGTGGTGGCCTGGCTGTACCAGCGGCTGGCCATGGCCGACGGGACGCCGACACCGGAACCGCCGCCCCAGACCGTGGACGAGCGGTTGTTGACCCGTATCCAGCGTTTCCAGCAGGCCCACGGCCTGACCCCGGACGGTCTGGTGGGGCCACGCACCCTACCCCTGCTAAACAATCTGGCCCCAACTCCGGGGACACCTTTGCTGTCGCCGCCTCGGACGGCTGGGCTGGAGTAATCATGTCTTATATTCTCGACGCCCTCCAAAAAGCCGAACGAGAGCGCGCCCTGGGCCGGACGCCGGACTTATCTACCGTCCACGCCCCGCCCCCCCGGAATCGGCCCCAGGCGTGGCCATGGCTGTTGGGGCTGGGTCTGCTCGCCAATGCCGCAGTGGTCGCGGCGCTATGGCTGTGGCCCCAAATGCCGTCACCGGCCACCGGCCAGCCCCAGGCCCTGGAGACGGCGGCGGCCCCGGTCGTCTCCGCCACCCAGCCCACGACGCCCCCCAAAGCCGCAGCGACGCCGTCCCCACCGCCCGTCGCCGCCCTTGCGCCCACGGCCCGAACCGCGCCCCTGGAGCATCCCGTACCGATCAGCCGCAAGCCGCTTCCGCCTCCGCCTCCGCCTCCGCCGCTGGTCACCACCACCCCCAAAACGCTCCCTCCCACCGCTACCCGGCCGTCTAAGCCGACACCGCCGCCGGAAGCCCCGCGCAACACGCTGCCGCCCCTCAATGTTGACGCGCACGTTTACGCCGATGATCCGTCGAGACGGTTTGTGCTAATTAACTTGCGCCGTTATCGAGAGGGGGAGAGGCTGGAGGAAGGGCCGCTGCTTCAGGCCATCACCCAGGAGGGTGTAGTGCTGCGCTTTAAAAAACAGCGTATTGTGCTGCCCGTACATCCGTAAAATATGGTGTCATCGTCCAATGTCCCATTTCCTCTGTGGGCCACGGAAGCTATCCTAAAGCGTTCATGCCTGACAGCCGATGCTTGCGTTCATCCCTACCATAGACCACCTTCGGCTCCGGCGTTTTCAAACCAAGCCCGATAGAGACTTTATAGATGAGGATTTTGATCGCCGAGGATGACGCCACCAGCGCCCGTATTCTGGAGCGTATCCTGAGCAAGCAAGGATATCAGACCTGGCTGGCCAGCGATGGCCGCGAAGCCTTGGCCCTGGCCCGTCAACACAGTTTCGACGCCGTGCTAACCGATTGGATGATGCCCCACGTAGACGGCATGGAGCTGATCCGCCAAATTCGCTCTGCCCCTCGTCCAGCGCCCTTTATCATGGTGGTCACCTCTTTGGATGGCGCACAGGCGCGGGAACACGCCCTACGGGCCGGAGCGGACGACTATCTGGCCAAACCCTACGGCTCCGCTGAACTCCTGACCCGTTTGCAAGATGGCATAGCCCGCTATCTGCAACCGGCGCCCCGGTCACGCCCCATCGTCCCCCGGTCGGTCGGCGCACCGCCGCCTTTCCTGGCGGTCTGCATCGCCACCAGCACCGGGGGTCCCGAAACCCTATCGACTCTACTCAGACATCTCCCCGCCACGCCCATGGCCGCTTTTCTGTTGGTGGTCCATGGCCCCGCCTGGATGCTGGAAACATTGGCAGAACGGCTGCGCCCGCTGCTGGCCATGCCCATCAAGCTGGCTGTCCACGGCGAGAAACTGGCTCCGGGGACTATATATCTGGCTCCCGGAGACCGGCACCTGCTGGTGCGGCCCGGCAGCCTGACTCTGGACCTGAGCGATGCTCCCCAGGAAAACTATGTTCGCCCGGCCGCCGATCCCCTGTTTCGCAGCGCCGCCCAGGTTTTCGGACGCCACTGTATCGCCGTGGTGCTGACCGGGCTGGGTCGGGACGGCACCCTAGGGGCGGCACAGGTAGCCGGGGCCGGTGGCGTGGTCATCGCCCAGGACCCGGCCACCGCCGTGGCCAGCTCCATGCCCCAAACGGTCATTGACTCCGGCTCCGTGACGACCGTTGCCCCCCTGGAACGGATGGCCACCACCCTGTCGGACCATATCCGGCGCCTTACTGCGGTAACAGCGAAGTAGCCCGACGCTGCAAGACATCCCGACTTGACCTATAAGTAGGCTAGAACGCCGCCACCCTGGCGACGCCACACTAGCCACAATGGAGGTCCGCCATGGATACCTCGCGCCACAACCTGAGTACCCTGTTCGAACAACTGGGCCTGCCGTCCGATTCCGACGGTATCCGCGCTTTTGTTCACGACCACCGCCCCCTGGCGGCGGAAACCCCCCTGTACGCCGCCCCTTTCTGGAACGAATCCCAGGCTGCTTTCCTGCGCCAGGCCATCGACCAGGATGCCGACTGGGCCGAGGAAGCGGATCACCTTGACGCCCTGTTACGGCATACCGACGCCGAGGCCGCCGCCGAGGACAACCGCTAACCGCCGCCGGGGAACAATGGCCCGGGGCGTGAGGGTGGCTGAACAGGCCAGCAGTTCCACCCCCTGGGTCGCAGCTTCTCGCAAAGTGCGCCCATAGACCGGGTCCACCGCGTCGAAAGGCCGCACGTGGTCCACATCGTCCCGCTGCACGCAAAAACACAGGGCCGCCCGCTGCCCCGCCGTTACCATGGCCATCAGTTCCCGCAGGTGCCGGGTGGCTCGGGTACTCACCGCATCCGGGAACAGGGCTTCTCGGTCCTGTACCGCTGCGGTAACGTTCTTGACTTCCAGATAGCACTGGGTCTCCCCGTAATCCAGCAGGAAATCCACCCGCCAGCCCTGGCCTGCCCGCACCTCCGGGCGCAAGTCCCGATAACCCCTCAAGGAGGGGAACAGGCCGGCGGCAAGCGCCTCCGCCACCAGGGCATTGGCGCGGGCGGTGTTGATGCCCACCGGGACCCCGGCGGCGGTTTCCACCAACTCCCAGGTGTGAGCGTATTTTCGTTTGGGATTAGACGCGCGGCTCAACCAGACCCGCAGCCCCGGCTCGGCGCAACCCAGCATGGCCCCGGTGTTGGGGCAGTGGACGGTGATGTTGCGGCCATCCGGCAACGTCACATCGGCCAGAAACCGCTGATAGCGGCGGATCAGGGTGGCGGGCAGCAGCGGTTCTTGAAACTCCATGGTCGGCACAGCATAACCGATACCGGGCCTGGGTTAGCATTTTTGCCATGGCCGTTTCATACTCTGGACCCTGTTAATCGCCCGGACCCCCCCATGAGTCAACGACAGTTCCCCGCCGAGTGGGCGCCCCAGGCGGCCATCATGCTCACCTGGCCCCACGCCCACAGCGACTGGCGGCCGTGGCTGGCCGAAGCCGACGCCACATTTCTGGCATTGGCAGTCCAAATCAGCCGCCGCCAGAACCTGCTGGTGGCCTGCCGAGACGCGGAACATCGGGATCACGTGCTGGGACTGTTGGGGGCCTCCCTGGCCGATCTGCGTCGGGTGCGTATGTATCTGGCTCCCTCCAATGACACCTGGGTCCGGGACCATGGACCGCTGACCGTACTTCAAAACGGCAAGCCCCTGCTGCTGGATTTTCAGTTCAACGGTTGGGGCGGTAAATTCGACGCCGCCCTGGACAACCAGCTCACCGCCCGCCTGCATCAGGCCGGAGCCTTCGGGGACACGCCCCTGGAACCCCGGGACCTGATCCTGGAAGGGGGTAGCGTGGAAAGCGACGGTCAAGGCGCCCTGCTCACCACCCGCGCTTGCCTGCTGTCCCAGGGTCGCAACGATCTGGAGCAAGCGGATATGGAGGCGCAGTTGCGGGAGACCCTGGGCGTGGAGCGGTTTTTATGGCTGGATCATGGCCATCTGGCTGGGGACGACACCGATAGCCATATCGACACCCTGGCCCGATTCTGCGACCCCCAAACCATCACCTACCAGGGCTGTGACGACCCCCAAGATGAACACTACGCCGATCTTCAGGCCATGGCCGCCCAACTGCGGGACTTGCGTACCCCCGAGGGAGCGCCCTACCGGCTGGTGGCCCTGCCCTTTCCCCGCCCGATCCACGACCCGTCCGGTCGCCGCCTGCCGGCCGGTTACGCCAATTTTCTGATTATGAACGACGCCGTGCTGGTCCCCGTGTACGGCGACCCCGTCGACCGGACCGCCTTAGAAGCCCTGGGCGGCTGCTTTCCCGGTCGGGAGATCGTCCCGGTGGATTGTTCGGTGCTGATCCGCCAATACGGCAGCTTGCACTGCGTGACCATGCAGCTCCCCGCCGGGGTGTTGCCCTGACCGCGAACTCGGAGGTTCCCCATGCCCATCACCCCACCCACCCTCGGCGTCGGCCTGGTCCAGCACGCTTGCGGCACGGACCGGGAGGCGAACCTGGCCGCCTCTGTCGACGGCATCCGCGAGGCCGCTAATCGCGGCGCCCGGCTGGTGATGCTCCAGGAACTGCATACCGGGCCGTATTTCTGCAAACACGAAGACCCGGACCTATTCGACCTGGCCGAACCCATCCCCGGACCCTCCACCGCCGAACTGGGCGCGGTGGCCCGGGAACTAGGCGTCGTGCTGGTGACCTCCCTGTTCGAGCGCCGCGCTCCGGGCCTGTACCACAACACCGCCGTGGTCCTGGAGCGGGACGGGACCATCGCCGGCATCTATCGGAAAATGCATATCCCGGACGATCCCGGCTATTACGAGAAGTTTTATTTCACCCCCGGGGATCTGGGCTTCGAACCCATCGACACCTCGGTGGGGCGGCTAGGCGTGCTGGTGTGCTGGGATCAGTGGTACCCGGAAGGCGCCCGGCTGATGGCCCTGGCCGGGGCGGAATTGCTGCTCTATCCCACCGCCATTGGCTGGGACCCCTCCGATAGCGAGCCGGAAAAAGCCCGACAGCGGGATGCCTGGATCACTATCCAGCGGGCTCATGCCGTGGCCAACGGCTTGCCGGTACTGGCCTGTAACCGGGTAGGCTACGAGGCCGACCCGTCGGGGCAACAGCGGGACGCCCTGTTCTGGGGTAGTAGCTTCGTGGCCGGTCCCCAGGGGGAAATTCTGGCTCAAGCCTCCACCACCGACCCCGAAGTGCTAGAGGTGGAGCTAGACCTGGCCCGCTCTGAATCGGTACGGCGCATCTGGCCTTATCTACGGGACCGGCGCATCGACGCCTACTCGGGGCTGCTGCAACGGTATCTTGACAGACGCTGATCGACGCTTGATTTAAAATATTAATATGTACTAATATCATACTTCAAATCGACTGCCGTCCAACGAGGTATCTCCCCATGATCAAGAACGTAGGCCAGACCGATAAAACCATCCGCATCGTCCTGGGCGCTCTGCTGCTGATCCTCGCCCTTGCCGCTCTAGGCGGCGCTCTGAAATTGCTGGCCATCATCATCGGCCTGGTGTTGGTGGCCACCGGATTCATGAACAGTTGCCCGGCTTATTCCCTGCTGGGCATGGACACCCGCAAACTGGAGCATAAATCCGGGTCCTAAACACTCCGGGCGTCTCGCACCCGGATCACCACGCTCACCCCCTCCGCCTGGGTGTTTTCGGGCAGAGGGGGTAGGGTCTCGAAGGCCAGAGCGTCGGGAGGAATATCCCGCAATTCCCCCGTATCGACGTTGTAAAAATGGTGATGGGGCACGGTATTGGACTCGTAAAAAGACTTGCCAAAGCCCACGGCTATTTCCCGGACCAGACCACGGTCCACAAACAGATCCAAGGTGTTATAGACCGTAGCCCGACAGGCTTGGCGTCCGCCAGTGTTCACCCGCGCCAGAATCTCCGCCGCCGATGGATGGCCCCCTTGCTCGAACAGCGCCTTTGCGATACGCAACCGCTGGGCCGTGGGGTTGATGCCGACCTCCCGTAACCGTCCGGCCAAGGTGATGGCGACCGCTGCTGCCGGCCTCACTGGAACCCTCCCTGCAACGGCCAGCCCACCATGAACACTCGCACTGCCCGGGGTAGGCCGCGGTCGGCAGCCTGTCCGGCACAGTGTAACTGGCAGGAGATCAGGAACAATTTGCGGATCAGTTGCTGCAACTCGGCCTTGCGGGTGCAGCGGAAATCATCGACCCGCAACCGGCCGCTGGCCAACAAGGGACCGAATATCTCCTCATCCCAATCCAGCAACACCACGCTGCTGGCCTTGTCGATCACCCGCAGTCGCGGCCCAGGATTATCCAGCGCGGCCTCCACCACAAAACTCATAGCGCTTTTCTCCTTACCCATTATTGGATGGTGAACAGTGAGTCATGTTCGATAAATGATAATCATTATCATTTGATAGTCAAGAAGCCACCCGCAACAAATTGAGGGATGGGAAAAGCCAGCTCATGGGAAAAGCAGATATGGCGCGCAACCGGCGGACCCTGGCCGCCCGCCTCAAGGGTCGGCTCAGCGTCCCCGGAGCTTGCGCCCGCGACCAGGCTTGACCGGACGATGGCGCTGGGGACGGCTGGACTTGGTGGGCTGGTAGGGATTCTCGCCGCCCCGGAACTCCACCCGCACCGGGGTGCCGGCTAGATCCAGGGTCTTGCGGAAGGTGTTGATCAGATAACGCCGGTAGGATTCAGGTACATGCTCGGTACGGTTGCCGTGGATCACGATCACCGGGGGATTCTGGCCGCCCTGGTGGGCATAGCGCAGCTTAATGGCGTGGCCCCGCACCAGGGGCGGTTGGTGGGCGGTCAAGGCCCGCTCCAGAATCCGGGTCAGTTCCGGGGTGGGCAGCTTGCGGTGGGCAGCTTGGTAGGCCCGGCGGGCGGCGTCTAGCAGGTCCATCACCCCCGAGCCGTGCAGGGCGGAAATGAAATGGATCTCGGCGAAATCCAGAAACGCCAGCTTGCGCTCCAGGTCCCGGCGCACCCCGTCCCGGACATCCTGATCCAGCCGGTCCCACTTGTTGACCGCCACCACCAGCGCCCGGCCACTGTCCAGTACATAACCCAACAAGGTGGCGTCCTGGTCCCCGATTCCCTGCCGGGCATCCATCACCATGATCACCACATGGGCCGCTTCCATGGCTTGTAGGGTTTTGATGACGCTGAATTTCTCGATAGCCTCGGCGACCCGGCCACGGCGGCGCACTCCGGCGGTATCCACGAGAATGTAATCCTGGCCGTCCTTGGCGAAAGGAATGGCCACGCTGTCACGGGTAGTGCCTGGCTGGTCGAAGGCCAGCACCCGGTCTTCCCCCAACAGGCGGTTAACTAGAGTGGACTTGCCTACATTGGGCCGACCCACGATGGCCAGCCGGATAGGCAGTTCCGCGCCGACCGCCTCTGGGACCGACGCCGCTGCGGGCAGGCGTTCCAGAACCGTGTCCATGAGCGCCGCCACCCCGCGGTTATGGGACGCGGAAATTCCTATGGGCGCCCCCAGGCCCAGGGCATGGAACTCGGCGCTGGCGGCGTCCAGGTCCTGAAACTCGGTCTTATTGACCACCAGGGTCAGGGGCTTGCCCAGTCGGCGCAGCTCCATAGCGATGGCCTCGTCGGCGACGGTCAGTCCGGCCCGGCCGTCCACCAGCAGCAGCACCCCATCGGCCTCGTGGATGGCCTGCCGGGCCTGGCGGGCGATCAGCCCGTCAATACCGTCGCTCCCCCCAGTCAGCCCACCGGTGTCCACCACTAGATAGGGGCGCGGCCCCACCTTGCCGCGGCCGTACTGACGGTCCCGGGTCAGGCCGGGGACATCAGCCACCAGGGCGTCGCGGCTGCGGGTCAGCACGTTGAACAGGGTGGACTTGCCCACATTGGGGCGACCCACAATGGCGATCACCGGCAACACGATCCGTCAGCCCTCCGCCGCTCGGTAGGCGCCCAAACTGCCGTCATCACCCAGCACATAGACCACATTCTGGATGAATACCGGACGGCCTTTGATGCTCTTATCGTCGGCCCGTACCCGGCCTAGCAGGCGGCCATCCTCGGCACGCAGCCAGTGCAGCCAGCCCTCCAGATCGCCCACCACCAGATGCCGGCCGTTGGAGGCCGGGACGCTGAGTTGGCGGCCGACCAAAGCCTCCTGACGCCAGACCGGGCTGCCGCTACGGCTGTCCAAAGCCACCACAGCGTCGTCGTCCCTGGACACGTAGACCCGGTTCCGATCGGCGGCCAGCCCAGCGTGGGTGGACAGTTCCCGGGTCCACAGAGTATTACCGCTACGCAGGTCGATGGCGGTGATGTTGCCTTGATAGGCGGCCACGAATAACACACTGCCCACCACCGCCGGTTCGGTGTCGATATCCACCATGCGCTCCAACTCGGTCCGGCCACGGGGCGGGGAAATGGTTTTTTCCCAGACCGGGACGCCGTTGCCCAGGGACAGAACCAGCAGTTTGCCAGTATCCAGACCGCTGATGGCCACCCCCTGACCCAGCAAGGGCGCGGCGCTGCCCCGCAAGCTTAACGCCGGCACCGTAAAGCTGTAGGTCCACATCCGGGTGCCGTTGGCGGCATCCAGCCCGGTGAACTTACCGTCGCTGCTGCGTACTACCACCACGCCGTCGGACTCGCTGGGACTGGCCAGCACTTCGCTGGACACCCGCACCCGCCAGCGCTCGCTACCGTCGGTTCGGTTTAGGGACAACACCTGGCCCTGGTCACTGCCCACCAGCACCGATTCGCTCCCCAGCCCCACCCCGGCGGTAATGGGCAGCCCGGTCTCCACCCGCCATAGGGTCTGGCCGCTGTCAATGTCCACCGCTATCACCGCACCATCGTGGCTGGCGGCATAGACTTTCTCGTCGTCAACAGCGGGGGACAGGCGGATAAACGCATTTTCAACCCCTTCGCCCACCTGGGTTCGCCACAAGGTCTGGATAGGTATTGGGTCGGCAATCTCGGTCAGCTCGGTGGGCGGAAGAGCGTTGTCCTCACCCACCAGAAAACTATTGATCCAGCCACAACCGCCGGTCAGACCCGCCACCAGTACCATCAACACAATGCGTTGAGCCATGGCCTCACTTCCCGCCTGCTGGCAAGCTGTCCAGTTTCATTTCCAAAAGTCCGGCGCTGTTCCCCGCCGCCGCCGCCCGGGCCATCAGATACGCTGTCCGGGCCTGCTCGATCTCCCCCTGGACCCGGTAGATATCACCCCGCAATTCCTGCGCTGGCACCGTAAATTCCGGGTCCTCGACACGATCCAGATGCCTCAAGGCATCCTCGGGTTGGCCCTGGGCCAGGCGCAGCCGCGCCAGGCGCAGTTGGGCCACATCTCGGGTTTCTTCCTTGCCATTTTCCACCACCCATTGCAGATACTGGGCAGCGGCATCCAGATCGTTCTGGTCCACCGCTTGTCTGGCCAGCATCATTGCCCCCAGTGAGGCATAGAGCGAGTCATCATAATCCTCGAACAACCGATTCCCCTGTTGGCGAGCCTGTTCGGCGTTGCCACTCTGGATGGCCTGTAACAGCAGTTCGTAATTCAGGGAGGCATGTTCAGCGGTGGAGATACGATGGCCGATCCACCACTGCCAGCCAACGATCACCGCCACCCCCAGCACAATGCCAGCCACCAGCGACGAACCGTTTTCCTTCAGCCATTTTTTGATGCGTTCCGCTTGCTCGTCGTCGGATACAAAGTGATCTACCATGCCATGACTCTCAAAAGGTAATGGGTGAGAACAAAATTAAGGCCGGTTTCCACCGGCCAGACGGTCACGCAAAAACGTTGACAGCGATTCTTGGGCCAACTCCCGTTGTTCAAGGTCTTCCCGCAAAAACTTGACCGCCACCCGGTTGGCGGCGATTTCCTCGTCTCCGAGAATCAGGGCCAGCCCGGCGTTGCTGCGATCAGCCCGCTTGAGCTGATTTTTGAACCCGCCGCCGCCGCCATTGACCTGTAAACGCAACCCGGGCAATTGCTCCCTCAGGGTCTCGGCCAGCACCATGCCGCGCCGCTCGGCGGCCTCCCCCACCATGACCAGATAGGCGTGAGGGGCGGTATCCCGGCCCCGGAAACTGGTCTCGGCGAGCAGGGCCAACAGGCGTTCCAGACCCATGGCGAAACCCACCCCAGGGGTAGGCCGACCACCCAGTTGTTCCACCAGGCTATCGTAACGACCACCGGCGCAGACCGTGCCCTGGGCGCCCAAACGGTCGGTCACCCACTCGAACACGGTGCGCGAGTAGTAGTCCAGGCCCCGCACCAGGCGCGGATTGACCTGATAATCCAACCCAGTGTCCTCCAGCAGGGTCTTGAGCCGGTCGAAATGGCGTCGGGAATCGTCATCCAGATGATCCAGTAATCGCGGCGCCCCAGCCACCACGGCCTGCATGGCCGGGTTCTTGGTGTCGAGAATCCGTAAGGGGTTGCTGGCCAGCCGCCGCCGACTGTCCTCGTCCAACTCGTCATGGCGATCTTGAAAATAGGCCACCAGCCGCTGCCGGTAGTCGGCCCGGGCGGCGGCGGAACCTAGGGAATTGATTTGCAGGGTCACGTCTTCCAGACCCAGCCGTCGCCAGATGCGGGCGGTCATTAAAATCAGTTCCGCATCCACATCAGGCCCTTCCATGCCGTAGGCTTCCACGCCGATCTGCTGAAACTGCCGGTAACGGCCCTTCTGGGGGCGTTCGTGACGAAACATGGGTCCGGCATACCAAAGTCGCCGCGCCTGATTGTGCAGCAATCCATGCTCGATACAGGCTCGCACACAGCTAGCGGTGCCTTCGGGGCGCAAGGTCAGACTGTCGCCGTTACGGTCCTGGAAGGTATACATCTCTTTTTCGACAATATCGGTCACCTCACCGATGGAACGGGCAAACAGCTCGGTCTTTTCCACCAGAGGCAAGCGAATCTCACTGTAGCCGTAGCTCTCCAGCACCTCCCGCACCACGGCTTCCAGGCCGGACCAAAGGGAACTGTCCGCAGGCAGGATGTCGTTCATGCCCCGGATAGCCTGAATTCTTTTCGTCATAAGAGCTGATTCTATAGGTGTATTAGGGTGCGCTCGGGGATCACCCGCCAGGCTTGCCGAGTTTTACCCGGCTAACGGTGCCTTGGCGCGGCACGTAGTTGGACCGGTCCACGGCCTGACCATCTAGGGTTAATCTGACGGCAACGGCGTTGCCCATCACCAGGGAAAACGGCGGCACACCGGACAGGTTTCGGACAGCCTTGGCCTTCATGACGCCGTAGAGCAGACGGTTACCACGGGCATCCTTGATATCCACCCAGCAGTCCTCGGCGAATTCCATGACCAATCGCGATTCTTCAGGCGCGGCGGGAGGTGTCCGCGTGGACACCGTAGTGGCGTCGGGTTTCGGGACGCTGTTTTCCGGGGGAGTCACACCTAAGTCTTCGCTCTGGACAGGTGTCTCGGCGGCCACCGAGACTGGCGCCTGGGGCCGAGGACTCAGCGGCGGGGTGGGTTCAGGGGCCACGGCGGCAACCGGGCCCGGGTCCGGGTCCGGGCTGATCGCCTCCCCCTGGGGCGGCTGTTGAAAAGCTTGCTCCGGTCTGATCAGCGGTCTAGCCGGCATCGGCGCGGCGGCATCCCTGGCCGGGGGCGCTTGGGGTAGGGCCAATGTGGCGCTACCGTCGGCATCAGTCCTGGTTATCGGCATCGGGTCCTGGTCGTCGGCGGCAACGAATCGGGAAGACAATTCCTGAACACCCACCCAGCCCCCATAAGCTAATAAGCCCAGCAGACCCAGGTAGGTCACCCATCGAAATCCGCTACTACCCATGCTGGCCTGGGGTTGGATGGACTGGCCAAGCCGTAAAGGAGGGGGATTATCCAGCCCCAACTGCCGGTATTGTTCGAGGATCTGGGCCTCGGGCAGATTCAACAGCCGTGCATAGCGGGTTAAATAGCTGCGGACGAATACCGGCGCGCCCAAGCTGTCGAACTCATTGTTCTCGATGGACTGAAGCGTCTTGATATCCATCGAGATGCGGTGGGCAACCTCCCGTTGCTCCAGACCACGGGCGCGGCGGGCCGAGGCTAGCCATTCGCCTAGCGTTTCGGGTGAGGATTCCATCACATTCAGATGTTCTTTAGGCATTTCTCGCATGGTCATTCCGGCTTCATCAACCGCCGAGCCTCCTTGGAATCCACGAATCTGGACAATAATAAGGACGCATAGTCACGACGCAGTTGCGAATCGCCCAAGGCTTCTTCGATGCCGATCCCCAACCAGAGGCTGGCCGGGCTGTAATCGGCCAGGGCGTGATAGCGTTGTAGAAACGCCCGGGCTTGCAAATGCTTGCCTTGTTCGTGGCTGAGTTCGGCCAACTCATACAAAGCCTGAACGGAATTGGGGTCCAGGTCCAGAGCCTGACGCAGCAACTGTTCGGCCCGTTGCTTGTCGCTCAATACTCTGGCGCAAGCACCAGCCGCGATATAGGCGTCCTCGGCCATGTCCGACTCGGTAGTGGCGGCCAATAGCTGTTCCATGCCCTCCGGGGCGCGCTGGCGGCTGCATAAAAACCGCCCATAATTGATGACGGCCAGGGTATAGTCGGGATTCAGTGCCACCGCCCGACGGTAATGGCGCTCCGCAAAGTCGTCCTGGCCTTGCTCTTCGTACAAGACCCCCAGGGCATTATGCACTTCGTCGTATTGCTCATCGTAGCCCAGGGCCTTTTTGAGCTTGGCCTCGGCCACCCTGAAATGTCCGGTCTGCATATACCCCACACCTAACTTCAGGTTGGCCTCCGCCGCCTTGTTTCGGAGAGCGCCTTGGGTGTGTTGCCCGGCGCAACCCACCAACGACGCCGCCAACAGGGCGCAAACCAGCGCCTTAAACCAGTTTGTCATGAGGCCGCTGTTCGTCTCGGACCAGGCCACGGGCGATCAAACGCTGCTGGCGCCGCCCCCGATCCCGCACCTGCCCCGCCAGTTGCCCACATGCGGCGTCGATGTCGTCGCCCCGGGTCTTACGGGTGATAGTGGTGATGCCATGAGCCATCAACAGAGCGCGAAACCGGTCGATCACCGCTGGGCTGGATCGGCGATAGTGGGTTCCAGAAAAGGGATTAAAGGGAATCAGATTAACCTTGCTGGGAATATCCTTGATGAGTTCAGCCAGGGCCCGGGCATGGGCGTCCGAGTCATTGACTCCATCCAGCATGACGTATTCCCAGGTGATCCGCCGGTGGGGTTTGTCGGCGATGTAATGTCGGCAGGCTTCCAGCAGTTCGGCGATGGGATACTTACGGTTCAGGGGCACCAGCTCAGTGCGCAGGGCGTCATCCGGGGCATGCAGGGACACCGCCAGACTGACCTCGGACACCTCCCGCAGCCGGTACAGGGCTGGCACCACGCCGGAGGTGCTTAAGGTGACCCGCCGTTTGGACAGGCCGAAGGCCAGATCATCCTGCATCAGGTCCATGGCCTTGACGACATTGTTGAAATTGAGCAGCGGCTCGCCCATGCCCATCATCACCACGTTGGTAATCAGCCGCTCGCCGTTGCGCCCGCCACCCAGGCTGCGGTTGGCCTGCCAGACCTGGCCGATGATCTCGGCCACCGTCAGGTTGCGGTTAAAGCCCTGCCGACCCGTGGCGCAGAAGCTGCAATCCAGGGCACAGCCCACCTGGGAGGACACGCACAGGGTGCCCCGGTCGGTTTCGGGAATGAACACCGTCTCGATGCAGTTGCCGCTATCCATGCGGATCAACCACTTGTGGGAACCGTCCCGGGAGCCTTGATCCAGAACCACGTCGGGGGGGCGGATCTCGGCCCGCTCGGCCAGACGCTCGCGCAGAGCCTTACCGAGGTTGGTCATGGCCGCGAAATCAGTGACCCCCTCGTGGTAGATCCACTTCATGACCTGGACGGCCCGGAACGGCTTCTCGCCCAGAGATACGAACAGGGCTTGCAGATCCCGGCGATCCAGGTCCAGTAGATTGATCTTGGGCTGGTCTTGCAAGAGTGTTTTACCGGGTGCGGGGGCAGAGGCCGCCGTCGCCGAAGAAGAACTCGATCTCGATGGCGGCGTTCTCCGGGGAATCGGATCCGTGTACGGCGTTTTCGTCCACGGTCTCGGCAAAATCAGCTCGGATGGTGCCAGGATCGGCTTTCTTGGGATCGGTGGCGCCCATGATGTCGCGATTGCGGACGACGGCGTTCTCCCCCTCCAGCACCTGTACCATCACCGGCCCGGAGATCATGAATTCCACCAGGTCCTTGTAGAAGGGGCGCTCACGATGCACCTGATAAAAGCCCTCGGCCTGTTCACGGCTCAAATGCAGCATCCGGGCGGCGACGATGCGCAGACCGGCCTCCTCGAAGCGGCTGTAGATTTTGCCGATGAGGTTCTTGGCGACGGCGTCAGGCTTGACGATGGACAGGGTGCGTTCTACGGTCATGAGTACTCCGTGTGAAAGGGTCGGATGGTCCGGTTAAGCGGGGTCTTTCAATGGGTGCGAAAGTTTACCATATCCTCCGCAACGGGCAATGAATCGGTCGCCGCCCCCTACTGGATTGCAGTCATTCCAGCACCGCCATTGTCCAAGTACGTATGTACGCCCCTTATCTGCTCGGTTCAATTCTTTGCTTGAGCGTCGCCGCCGCCTTGGCCAGCGATGCTGACACCTATGAGCAACGCCGACAAATGGAACAAGCCCTGGATCTGAAAATCCGCCAATCCCTGTACCGGCAGCGGGTGCGGGAGAATCCTCCGCCCCGCCTGGAAGAACGCCTGAGTCGACAGCGCCTGGAACAACTTCAGCCCCTACCCACACCTGGGCCGGGCAAGCCAGCGTCGACTCTGAACCGGGCGCTGGAAAGACAACGGCTGCAACTAGAGCAGGACACTAACCAGTTGCGCTGGGAGATGGAGCGCCGCAACTGGCATCAGAACCAATAGTTGGGACTAGATGCTGAAACTCTCGCCGCAACCGCATTCGTCCTTGACATTGGGATTGCTGAACTTGAACCCCTCATTCAGGCCCTCCCGGACGAAATCCAATTTGGAGCCGTCGATATAGGGCAGGCTTTTGTCGCTAATGACGACTTTTATGCCCTGCTCCTCGAAGACGTGATCGCCTGGCTCGATGGCGTCGGCATATTCAAGCACATAGGCCAGACCAGAGCAGCCGGTGGTGCGGACGCCCAGACGTACTCCCGCCCCATGGCCACGTTTGGACAGAAAAGTCTTGACTCGGTTAATGGCCCGTTCGGTCAATATGACAGACATTACGACACCTCAATAAAGCAAAAAATATTAATAGGTTAATGGGCTTTGACCGTCCTGGTTCGCAGCAGTTCTGAGCCAGTGGTTGACCAGGGCGGACACCAGGGCCTGAGCCGCTAGAACCGCGCTGCGCAGGCGCAAGGGCGGCAATGACAAAGTTTGGGCGATCCAGGCATCGTCAACCCCCCGCGCCGTCTCCAGGGACCGACCCGGTAGCCATTCGCCCAGCAGGGAACCGGCGGCGATAGTATAGGGATCGCCGTGAGCTTGGAAGCGGGCCGCTCGAATTACCCCCTCCGTATCCACCCGCAGTTGCAGACGCAGCACCTGACCTTCGGCCTCGGACCCTGCCTCGCCGGTGACCACCACCGGGTCATCGGTCTGGAAAGCGCCTGCATTACGGGGATGTCGGAAGTGATCTAGCACCGCCGGGCTGTAATCGCCTTCAGGACCCATTGTCCGTCGCCTGGATCGCCGTCGATCCCCACAAAGGGGACAAGGAGCGCAGCCGGGGCAACTCCCGGCGGATCAATACCACGGCCCGGTCGATCTCGGCCTCGGTGGTGAAGCGCCCGAGGCTCAAACGCAGCGCCCCCCGGCAGGCGGCATCGTCCAGACCCATGGCTCTGAGGACATGGGAAGGCTCGTGGTTGGCGGAGGCACAAGCCGATCCAGCGGACAGGGCTAGCTCATCTAGGGCCAAAAGTAAGGATTCGCCGTTCACTCCAGCGAAACCGATATTGAGAATTCCCGCCACTCGTTGCCGGAGATGACCGTGCAGGCTGACGCCTTCCAGGTCGGCGATGCCCTCCCACAGCCGTTCCCGCAGCATCTCCAGACGCCGATTCTCCTCGTCCAGCTCCAGACCGATAATTCGGCAGGCTTCGCCCATGGCGGCGATCTGGTGTACTGGCAGGGTGCCGGCCCGCAGGCCCCGCTGCTGACCGCCACCGTGAATCTGGGCAGTTAGCCGAACCTTGGGTCGGCGGCGGATGTATAAAGCCCCCACCCCTTTGGGCCCGTATAGCTTATGGGCGCTGATGCTCATCAGGTCCACGGGTAGGTGGGCC
The DNA here is from genome assembly GCA_964597315.1 of uncultured Candidatus Competibacteraceae bacterium. Classification (GTDB taxonomy): domain Bacteria; phylum Pseudomonadota; class Gammaproteobacteria; order Competibacterales; family Competibacteraceae; genus CAZQXD01. The sequence goes on along the minus strand of CAZQXD010000010.1, from coordinate 72,949 downwards.
AGCTCGATGGGCAGTTTACCGGCGCTCTGGGCCGCGTCCACATGGAACAGCGCCCCCCGGTCGTGGACTCGCTCGCCCAGGGTGGAGAGGTCCTGAACCACGCCGGTTTCGTTGTTCACATGCATGATCGACACCAACACGGTGTCGTCGCGCAAGGCTGCGGCCAGCCGCTCGGGGTCTACCCGCCCATCCGGCTCCGGGTCCAGCCAGCTCACTTCAAAACCCTGTCGAACCAGCTCTCGGCAGACGTCCAGCACCGCCTTGTGTTCGGTTTTGCAGGTGATGAGGTGTCGGCCCCGGCGGGCGTGGGCTGCCATCGCGCCCTTGATGGCCAAATTGTTGGCCTCGGTGGCCCCGGAGGTCCAGACCAGTTCCCGGGGATCGACGCCCAACAGCTCCGCCACCTGAACCCCGGCTTCCTCCACCGCGTGGGCCGCTAACCGCCCGTAGCCGTGGGTATGGGAAGCCGGATTGCCAAAGTCGTCGCCGCTCTGGAGATACCGGCACAGCACCGCCGCCACTCTCGGGTCCACAGGAGTGGTGGCGGCATAATCCAGGTAAATAGGCCGATCCACGACACTAGCGATGGGTGCGGCCACCCCACCGAATCTCCTCGATCACCTGGAAAGGGCTTTCTGGCGCCTGACATGGGGCAGACTGACGGCCTTTATGACGCTCCACTAATTTGGCCAGGGTGATGCTGCCCAGAAACTGGTTGATATGGTCGGTCAGTTCGGCCCAGAGTTCGTGGGTCAGACAATGAGGGTTATTCCCACCGTCGAGGCTGCTCCTGCGGTCGGCGGTGTCCACTGGCTCGTCCACGGCCCGGAGCATCTGACCGACGCTGATCCGATCTAGGGGTAGGTTGAGGGAATACCCGCCGCCTGGGCCGCGAGTGCTGGCCACCAGATCATGGCGGCGCAGTTTGGCGAATAATTGTTCAAGATACGCAAGGGAAATATGTTGTCGCCGGGAGATGTCCGCCAACACAATAGGTTCACCACGGTAGTGAATCGCCAAATCGAGCATGGCGGTTACCGCATACCGACCTTTGGTCGTCATTTTCATAGTCGGGCTCCGGGGTCTCGGACTTTGCATCCAGAGGGATACGATTAATTCCCACCACCCATGGCGGTTTTATCGGCGTCATGGTCGTTGCTCGCAGTGGAGCGAATCTGCCGGGCGTCCAAGTCGGGCAGCGGCGTCTTGCCTGGCTCGATTCCCGCGTGACGCAGGGCTTCGCACATTTCCGTCAGCTTGGCGTCCAGGCAATGAATATGGTCCACCATGCGGTTGATGGCAGTGGCTTCGGGATCGGGCATATCGGGCGTGGTCCCGTAGGCATCGAAGCCCAGTTTGCGGGCGATCTCCTGGCGCAGATCCCGGTCTTTGGAGGGTTTTTGTTCCACCACCCGCCCCGGCACGCCCACCACCGTGGCATTGGCGGGCACGTCCTTGAGAACCACAGTGTTGGAGCCAATCCGGGCGCCGTCTTGGACGGTGAGCGGCCCTAGCACCTTGGCCCCGGCGCCGATCACCACATTATTGCCCAGGGTGGGGTGGCGCTTGCCTTTCTGCCAACTGGTGCCGCCCAGGGTCACTCCATGATACAGCGTGCAATCGTCGCCGACCTCGGCGGTCTCGCCGATCACTACTCCCATGCCATGGTCAATAAAAAAGCGCCGACCGATCCGGGCGCCGGGATGGATCTCGATCCCGGTCAACCAGCGGGACAGGGTGGATAGCCAGCGGGACAGCCATTTGAGGTTTCGCTGCCAGAGAGCATGGTTGAGGCGATGCCAGAGGATGGCGTGAATACCGGGATAAGTGGTGATAATTTCGAAGGTATTGCGCGCCGCCGGGTCCCGGTCGAACACGCAGTTAATATCTTCCCGTAGCCGTCGCCACATAGAGCTGTATCCAGTTGCGTAGGGTGAAGTTATAAAGATAACCGCGCCAAGGCCGACAATATCCGATCAGAGTGGTCAATTAATGATAACTTATTTGCCACCGCCTCAGTAGTCTCGATGTAGTTTCCGCTCCCCCACCGCCGTTAAGATCCCCCGGAGGATGTTGATCTCATTCTGATCTGGCCGGGCTCGATTGTACAGCCGCCGCAACCGGCGCATCAATTGTCGGGGGTTGGCCGGGTTCAGAAAACCGGTTTCCATCAACACCGTCTCCAGGTGTTCATAAAACCGCTCCAGTTCGTCGGCGGGCGCCGGGGGCGGGGCGCCGGGAGCCGGTGGGTCCGCCACCTCGTCCCTGTTCAGAGCCGCCATGCGCAGTTCGTAGGCCAGCACCTGCACGGCGGCGGCCAGATTCAGGGAGCTGTACGCGGGATCGGTGGGAATGCGCACCAGAAAATGGCAGCGGTCCAGTTCCTCGTTGGTCAGCCCGGTACGTTCCCGGCCGAACACCAGGGCCACGGGGCCATGCTGGCAGGCGTCCAGCAGACCCTCGGCGCAAGCCCGGGGGTCCAGTTCCGGCGCCGACAGACTACGCCGCCGGGCCGTGGACCCCACCACCAGGCCGCATCCGGCCAAGGCGGCATCCAGACTGTCCACCACCTGGGCCTGGTACAGCAGATCGTCGGCCCCGGAGGCCCGGGCGGTGGCCTCAGCGTGGGGAAACAGGGCCGGTCGCGTCAATACCAACCGGGACAGGCCCATGTTTTTCATGGCCCGGGCGGCGGCGCCGATATTGCCGGGATGGCTGGTTTCCACCAATACCACGCGGACCTCGCTCAGGTTCATCGCTCGCTCCGGTTATTTGTTATCATATCGCCCTTTCGCCGGACTCCGGCAGCCGATTTATGACGTGCGCCCTCGACCATGCATCCGACTCTTACTATCGCCACCCGCGCCGCCCTGGCGGCCGGCAAAGTCATTCTCCGCCACCTGGACCGTCTGGAACAGGTGGCGGTCACCAGCAAGCACCGCAACGACTTCGTGAGCGAGGTGGACATACAAGCCGAACAGGAGATTATACGCATCCTGCGCAAGTCTTTTCCCGATCATGCCATCCTGGCGGAGGAAAGCGGCGCCCAACGGGGCCGGGACGACTACCAATGGATCATCGACCCCCTGGACGGCACCACTAATTATCTGCATGGCTTTCCCCAGTATGCCGTGTCCATCGCCCTGCGCCATAAGGGGCGGCTGGAAGCGGGGGTGATCTACGACCCCCTGCGCCAGGAGATGTTCACCACCTCCCGGGGGGACGGGGCGCTGCTCAACGACCGGCGCATCCGAGTGAAAACCCTGGCTGGCTTGGACGGCGCTTTGCTGGGCACCGGCTTTCCGTTCCGCCACCCCCAGCACCGCCAGGCTTACCTGGCTATGTTCGATAGCCTGTTCGACAAATGCACGGAGATCCGCCGAACCGGCTCTGCGGCCCTGGATCTGGCCTATGTGGCGGCGGGTCGTTTGGACGGGTTCTGGGAAATCGGCCTGAACGAATGGGATATGGCGGCCGGCGTACTGCTGATCCAGGAAGCGGGGGGTCTGGTGGGGGATTTCGGCGGCGGCCATGATTTCATGCAGACCGGCAATATCGTGGCTGGCAACCCCAAGGTCTTCAAAAACCTGATTCAGGCCATTCAGCCCCATTTGACCGCCGAATTACGCCGCTGACCCACCGCTCGCTAGCTTTCATAGGAGAAATCCGCCCATGAAAATCATCGCTGTCGCCCTCATGGCCCCGCCCCTGGCCATTCTGCGCTATCACTATGCCCGGGACACCGCTGGTCCCATCGGCGTATTCTGGGCCATGAGCCTGCTGATCGTACTCTATGGCCTGTTTGGGGACCTCCAGGCCAACAACCTGCCCCGCTGGCTGGTGCTGGGCTTTGGGATCATCGTCTGGCTGATCGCCGCTGCTTGGGCGCGGCTGGTGATCGGCGCTGTGGACGAGGATCTCCATCACGGCGAACATAGTCCCCAGGACCATAAAGTCCCTCCCAGTCTGGATGAGACCGATCCGCTTCAGGAAGTGCGAAAAGCCCGCTGACTCGCTCGAATTTAACAAACATATCAAATTTACCGGTCTATATTTAACGTCAGTTTTGGATAAGGGAGGTGCCTCCTGGGCCAGGAATGTGGACAATTCCTGGTGCCAATGAAAATTTCACCAGGAGACACCTGCCATGAGCCTAGATGAGCTATTTTGCGATGTCGATGATTTCTGCCAAGCCTTTGTGCCTCAGTGGCAGCAGCAGCTCTTGGCCCACGGCGAGCGCCAGCGTTGCCGCGCCGGCCAGTTGAGCCTCAGTGAAATCATGACGATCGTGATTTATTTTCATCAGTCGAGCTACCGCAACTTCAAGCACTACTACCTGCGGCATCTCAGCGGCCCCCTCAAGGCGGCCTTCCCGGGGTTGGTCAGCTATGGGCGCTTCGTCACGCTGATGCAATCCGCCTTGGTTCCGCTATGCGCTTATCTGCAAAGCCGTAAGGGCATGGCCACGGGGCTGGCGTTCATTGATGCCACCTCGATCGTGGTCTGCCATAACCGCCGGATTCACAGCCATAAAGTCTTCAAAGCCTTAGCCAAACGCGGCAAGACTTCCGTGGGTTGGTTCTACGGCTTCAAGCTGCATCTAGTGATCAATGAGTGTGGTGAGTTGTTGGCGTTTCGGCTCACCCCGGCTAACGTCGATGACCGCGAGCCTGTGCCCGAACTCACCTGCGGCTTGGTCGGTAAGCTCTTTGGCGATCGCGGCTATATCTCCAAGGTGCTATTGGAAACCCTGCTCGAAGACGGCTTGCAGCTGATCACCCCGATCCGCAAGAATATGAAAAACCGCCTGCTGCTCCTGTTCGATAAGCTGCTGCTGCGCAAGCGCGCCCTGATTGAGACGGTCAACGATCAGCTCAAAAACATCTCCCAGATCGAGCATACGCGCCATCGCAGCGTCGCCAATTTCATGGTCAATTTGGTGGCAGGACTCACCGCCTACACCCACCAGCCGCACAAACCGTCACTAAAAGTGTCCCAAAATCAGCTTATCTTACTGAATGAGATAGGTTAATTATCCAGAACTGACGTTATATTTAGGGTCATGGTTTACGAGATTGTCCGCGCTTTACTTTACCTATCCAGAGTCATGGCTATGGTCGCCTTTCCGAGACCGGCATCCGTAAACCAGCATTTATAACTTTATGACGATCCCCCCCGGGCGCGGCCAGTGGCCTGGCGGGGCATGATAATAATCAACGACTGCGCGTCACAGCTAGGAATCTGGAACCATGTTCATGAAGAATACGGGCAGGCAGCCCTCCTTTGCCTCGACTTTCCCCCTCTCCATCCTCTCCATCCTCTCCGCCTTCCCCCTTTGGCCGCCTGATCTCCCGATAGCTCGATTTTCTTGAACCCTCTCATCGGTCCCGGCGCTTCGTTTCGGTGCGCCAAGGCCAAGGCTATTTGAGTCGCTGACCACCCGGCAAGTCGCTCACCTCGGGTCATCCGCTCGGCGCGTTAGGAAGGATATACATTATGCCCGCAGTTCCTGGAATTCATCGATCCCGGCGGTCGAATCCACGCCGTAAACCGACGCCCTCCATGCCCCACGCCAATAGCCGGATCAAAATGGCGATCGGGTGGCTGCTGGTGCTGCTATGGACCGGCCTGGTCGGCAGTCTCCATGCCCAGGAGGGCAATGATCCCGGCGAACTGCATTTGCTGAAAAACGAAGAGCTGATGAGCCAGGGACAAGCCCTACTAAACGAAGCCCTGGGACAGATGCTGGCCACGTCCCGGGCGGTGGCCCGAGGCGAGTTTCGCCTCGACCGGCTGTGGCGGGAACTGCCGTCCATGACCACCGCCCCGCCAAATACCGAAGCTGACGTCTCCCCTGATTCCCCTGAACCCACCCGGGTTCAAAAATTGGCTCGGGACGTGTCCATGGCCGACGCCGCCGTAAAACAAGCCCAGCTTCGTCTCGAACTGTTGTATGAGTTGCGGGAGTTGCTCGGTCGTCAGGCCAAACGCATAGAGACGGCCCAAGCGTCGGTCCAGGATTTCAACGAAGCCCTGGATCGTCTAGAGCCCGTTGCCCTGGAAATGACCCTACGGATTGTTGACGGCACCCTATCACCAACCGAGGTTCCCGCGTCTCTCGCCGAAGAAACACTCCCACGCCATCGCCTGGCCGTCACCGAGCGTCAACAAGCTTTCGCCCAGATGGCCCAATCCGTCGAACAGGATGCCCGGAGGCTGGCGGAAACGATCACCGACGCCGACCGCGTAGCTATCGAAGCCCAGTCCCGTCAGGCGGCTGTCAACGGGCAATACACCCGGGAACTCAAGCGCCAGGATATGGAAAAGGAATATCTTTCCCAGTCCTCGGAACAGCTAGCGGCCGACCTTGCTGGGCTAACCCGGGAGCAGCGTTGGCTGGAAGGGTCTCTTGAGCTGGCAAGAATACGCTTCAGCCGCCAACAAACCCGAGTCGATGATCTGACCCAGGAACTGGAAACCCTGGACGCCGAGCACGCCACGTCCAAGGCCGAACTGGAAAAAACCCAGGATAAGCCGGACACCATTCCGGCCTTGAAATTAACCGTCAAAAACCACGGACAGCGTTTGGGCAAGCTGCGGCAGATGCGCTCGCAACTGGAGCGATTACGGACATTGGGCGAGACCCTGGAAGGGGATGCCACGGTGTTGATGGAGCATTTGTTCCGCATGGAAGTACTGGCGGAACTAGCGCATCCAACCCGACAGGAGACCAAGACAGAAACCATAGGCCAGGCGGCCGACCGGGTTTCGGCGTTACTGTCCACCACCTCCGCCACAGTGGCCAACGCCGAAACCCAACTCCAGGCGCTGGACGCCGCCATGAGCGCCTCCCGAAAAGCCATCCAAAGCCTGCGGCGCAAAATCGCCGATCTGCAATTGACCCGAGAGGCCATCCTCACGGATCAGGATTGGAGTAACCAACTGAAAGACCAGCCTGTCCAGGCCACCGTCGAGGCGTTTCTGGAGACGGGCAAGGCCTTATCCACCCGCATCCAAGAAGTGGTTACCCTAAAAGAGGAGGTTGACCAGGCCAGACAGGCGGTACATGACGCTCGCCAAAAACGCCAGGCTCTGATGGACCCGATTACGCGCACGGTCTATCAGGAACTGGAAGGGGAAAAACGCTCCATCGCCAGGTCTCTCTACGACAGCGCCGGACTCGAACCGCCCCCAGCGGACACCGGAACCCTCGACACAGCCAGCATCAACGGCCAGGGCAGCCCAGGAGAAACCGAGCAAGCCACGCCCTCCGAGGCCCCCTCTAGCTCGTCAGCGGAGCCAGGGTCCCAAGCGACGGCGCAAGAAACCCAACGGGACGCCCAAACGCCCCTGGCCGGGATCGAAGCTTATCGTAGCCTGCTGGCCTCCCGCATTCGGATCATCGAAGAACAAAAAGCCTATGCCATGGAGCTGCGGGAACATATGGCTGTCCTCCGGGAAGTCCTAGGCCGCTACATCCACAGCCTGGGTGAAGCGGGCCGCCTGGCCAGCCGCTATTATGCCGCCGCCATCGAACTGAAAAAGCGGGTAGGCGCCGGAGAGCTGCCCCCCGGAGAGATCCCAGAGGATATTGCCGACGCCCTCAAGCGAGATCGGCTGAACGCACTGGAAACCGAACTGGTGGATTCCCTCAGCCTTCAGGCGTCGATGGATCAAGAAGCGAAAACTCTAGCCGAAACGGACACGGGCGGCCAAGCCATCCTGGACGCATTGGTGGCCATTCGGGACATGACCGGCCAACGCCTGGGGGGGCTGGATGACTTATCGAAGCTGGAACAGCGGTTCCATCGGGACAGTGACGCTCTCGGTGATACGGAGCGGGATCGTCTCCAGCGGGCCGCCGTCAGCCGCATGGAGTCCGACGACCAAGCCCTGGACGTGCTGCTGGGCTTGATACAGACCGAGCAGGAAGAAACCCTCACCGAGCTGCTGCGCGGCCACTATTTCCGCCTCGTTCTGCTAGAGCACCGGCTGGAGAATCTAGACCGGCAAAAATTCACGATCCAAGACATCGTGCGCCTGGCGGAGGAGGAGCGTGCGCTGATTCCCGAGCTGCTGGCCTTGCTCAAGGCCCACGCCGCCGAACTGGAAATCAAGGGACTGGAGCTGGAAACCCTGACCCGCGCCCGGTTGGACCCCGAACAATCCGAGAGCATCCTTCAGGGTTTCTCAAGCAAAACCGGGCGCTCCCTGGAAACCCTACCCGTGCCGGCCACCGATGAAGAAAAACAGCCGCTGATCGAGGCGATGAGCGACACTCTTTTCGACTTGCGGACCCAGGCGGCCGCGACTCACCGTTGGATCGACGCCTTCGAGCAACGGCTGTCCACGGCGGGCCTTGATGGGGAGATCGCCTGGATACTGGACAAGGCCGGGGACCTGGATGCGGAAGAGGCCGCTATCCAAAACCAAGTGCTCAACCTGGTTGGCGTGGCGGCGGCTGCAACCCCGGCTGCAACCCCGGCTGCAACCCCGGCTGAAACCCCGGCTGAAACCCCGGCTGAAACCCCGGCTGAAACCCCGGCTGAAACCGGCGTGGCCTTCGAACAGTCCTTGCCGGAAATCCCGTCGGAACGTCTGCGCTATCTGCACGGGGAGATCGGCCTCACCCGGGCCGACCGCCTGGAACAGCGCGGCCATGAGGCGCTGGCGACCGCCATCAGGGTGAGCCTTATCCTGCTGGGCGCCATTGTCCTAACCTGGCTTTCCAATCGGGCCGTCTCCCGGGCCATCCGGCGCGCCGATCAGGCCAGTACCGACAGCACCCAGACCCTATTTGTCCTGAACTTTATCAAAGGCTTCGCCAAAGTGGCCATTTGGGTGGTCGCCGTGGTCATGGTCATGAGCAACCTCGGATTCAATATCGGCGCCATCCTGGCCGGCCTGGGCATCGGCGGTCTGGCCGTCGCCATGGCGGCCCGGGAGAGCCTGGCCAATATCCTGGGTGGAATCACCATCTTCATTGAACGCCCCTTCAAGATCGGCGACACCATACAAATCGGTTCCCTGACGCCGGGGCGGGTGGTGGGCATGACCTGGCGCACCACGATCCTGGTGGATACCGTTCGCTACCACTATCACATTCCCAATAGCCAGGTCGCCGATTCGGCCATCAAGAACTTTTCCCGCATCAAACCTGTGCTGGACTACTTCAAGGTTTACGTTTCTCCCCGGCACGACCCCCACCACGTCAGCGAGCTGATGATGCAGGCCCTAAACGACTGCACGCTGATACTTCAAGACGAACTCAAGTTTATCCGCCTCAGCGGGGTTGAGGTCTTTGAGGGCAGCACCTTGATGCGCTATCTGCCGGTGTGGTCATCCGAAGACTACTCCAAGCGGGATGGGATTCGTCAGGAAGTGTGGTTCAAGCTGTGGAAGCGGTTGACCGACGCGGGCATCGAACTGCGGATCAAGCCCTTGGAGGCTGACGGGCCGAACATCGCCGAGCTAGAAGGCGTCAAGTCGTGACGGCTCGGGAAACCGGCTAATTCCGTCTTCGGCAATAAGGAGAAAACCACCATGAAGATCGCCGTGGCAAAAGAATCCAGGGTCTCGGAAAAACGCGTCTCCATGACGCCTGAGGTGGCCAAAGAACTGGTGGCCTTGGGCGCGGAAGTGTGGCTGGAAGCTGGGGCGGGCGTGGCTGCGGGCTATCCAGACGAGCGGTATCGGGCCTGTGGCGTGTCCTTAGCCAGGAAAAAGACAACCCTGTACGCGGACGCGGACCTGGTCTGCTGGTTCAAACTGCCCGCCGACCCCATCGCCGAGATGGGCTTTTTGTCTCCGGGAACCACCATCATCGGCTTTCTGGACCCCTTTAAGCCCGGAGCACATATCGCCGGTTTACGAGAGAACTCCCTGACCGCCCTCGCCCTGGAACTGTTGCCCCAAAACGAAACCACCCAAGGCATGGATGCCCTGGCGGCCATGAGCCGTCTGGCCGGAGAAATCGCCTATCGCAACGCCGTTGCCAGCGTCGCCAGGCGCCGGGGGCCGGACTATCGGGCGACCGTGCTGGTGATTGGCTCTGGCAATACCGCTTTGTCGGCTATCCGTCAGGTTCAAAATAACCACAATAAGCTGATCGTCGCCGCCACTAGCACCGCCCGTAAACGGTGGTTGGAAACCGAATTTGCTGCCCGCTTCGTGGCCCTACCCAAGCTCGACCGCCTTGACCAGGAGCAGGTTCTGGTCTCTCAGCAGCGGGTGCTGTATCGGACTATCGCGACCCACGCGCCGGATATTGTCATTACCACGGCACGGCGTCACGGCCAGCGGGCGCCGCTGTTACTGCCCATGGAGACCCTGAACATCCTGCGACCGGGCGCCGTTATCGAAGATCTCACGGCCAGTATCGGCGGCAATACCGCAGTGACGAAAATGGACGAGACGGTTGTCCTGCCCAGCGGCATCCTGGTGCGCAACCGCTCCAACTACCCCAGCCAGGACCCCGGGCGGGCAAGCCGCCTCTATGGGCGCTGCCTGGGACAACTGCTGGGCGTTCTCATGGCTGGGAAAGACCAGGGCCTGGTGGATGCCATCCGCGGCAATGAGCAATTGCGCCAGGCGTTGCTGAGTACATCCCATGGGCAGGTATTAATTTGAAGCCCCGCGCCCCATGGGAAACACCATCGGGATTGGGCGGCCAAGCTGAGCGCGGGCCACGCTTTCACGCTTGAACGGCGCCGACTCTAAGGCCGGTCGTCCACTTCCTCCCGAGCCTTGGGCAGCAAGTCTTCCCGGCTCAGGCCCAGCAACAGAGCAACGTTACTGGCCACATAAATACTGGAGTAGGTTCCCACCACAATGCCGATGATCAGGGCCAGGGAAAAGCCGCTCAGCACCGGGCCTCCCAACAGATACAACACCACCACCGCCAGCAAGGTGGTGAAACTGGTCATCAAGGTGCGGGACAGGGTCTGGTTGATGGAGGCATTCATGATCTCCAGGGTGGTTTCCTTGCGCATCCGCCGGAAGTTCTCCCGGATGCGGTCAAACACCACCACAGTATCGTTCACGGAGTAACCGATCACCGCCAACACCGCCGCCAGCACGGTCAGATCAAACTCCACTTGGAACAGCGAGAACAGCCCCACAGTAATCAGCACGTCGTGGAAGGTAGCGGCGATGGCCCCCACCGACAGCCGCCACTCAAAGCGCACCCACAGATACAGCAGAATGCCAATCATGGCGAACAGCAGGGCCAGGCCACCGTCCTCCACCAGTTCGTCCCCCACCTGCGGCCCCACGAACTCCACCCGGCGCATTTCCACCCCTTGGGCGGCGCCAGCCTTGAGGACGTTAAGGATCTGGCTGCTCACATCGGCGGTGTTCAGACCCTCCCGGGGGGCAATACGAATCAGCACATCCCGGGAGGTGCCGAAGTGCTGGAGTTGGGCGTCGCCGAAACCGGACTGAGCCAAGGTGTCCCGCACCAGGGGAATCTCCACCGGCTGGGGGTAGCCCACTTCGATGATAGTGCCGCCAGTGAAATCCAGGCCGAAGTTAAGCCCCCGGAACAGCAGGGACAGAAGCAGGACCGCCAGCAGACCGCCGGAGACGTACAGAGCCAGCCGACTGCGACCGGCGCCCATGAAATCGATATGGGTTTTGTTACTGATGAGATGCCGCATAGCAATAATCCGTCTTAGATGGACAGGCTCTGAACCCGACGACCGCCATAAATCCAATTGATCATGGCCCGTGACCCCATGATGGCGGTGAACAGGGACGTCAGGATACCGATGCTCAGGGTGACGGCGAAGCCCTTGACCGGGCCGGTGCCGAAACCAAACAGCACAATCGCGGCGATCAGGGTAGTGACATTGGCGTCGGCGATGGTGGAAAAGGCTTTCTGGTAGCCACTATGGATAGCGTTCTGGGGAGTATTGCCCAGGCTCAGTTCTTCGCGGATACGCTCGTAGATCAGCACGTTGGCGTCCACCGCCATGCCCATGGTCAGGACGATGCCGGCGATGCCGGGCAGGGTCAGGGTGGCCTGGAGCATGGACAGCACAGCGACGATGAGCACCAGGTTCATCACCAGCACCACATTGGACACCACGCCGAACAGCCGGTAGTACCAGGCCATGAACACAATCACCAGCACAAAGGCAATCATCGTGGAGCGCATGCCCTGATCGATGTTCTCCTTGCCGACGCTGGGACCGACGGTGCGCTCTTCGATGATGGAGATGGGCGCAGCCAGGGCGCCGGCGCGCAATAGCAGGGCCAAATCGCGGGCTTCCCCAGTGGAGTCCAGACCGGTGATCTGGAAGCGCTTGCCCAGCCGGTCGCGAATCCGGGCCACGTTGATGACCTCTTCCACGGTGCTGCTCACCCGCCGAGTCTCGCCCTCCTGGGTGATGGTCTCCACCTTGTTCTCGATGAACACCACCGCCAGCAGCCGACCGATCTTGTCCTTGGTGGCGTTTTCGAAGCGCCGGGCGCCAGCCCCGTCCAGGGTAATGAACACCGCCGGGCCGCCGGTTTGCTGGTCCAGGCCGGAAGCGGCGTCTGTGATATTGTCGCCGGTGAGTAGCACCCGCCGTTCCAGCAGCACCGGGTTGCCGTTGCGCTCGTAGTAAATGCGAGTACCCAGAGGCGCACGGCCAGTGCTGGCGGCCTGGCGGGCGTCCTCGGTCTCGTCCACCAACCGGAACTCCAGGGTGGCGGTGGCGCCCAGGATTTCTTTGGCCCGGGCCGTATCCTGCACCCCAGGGAGTTGGACCACGATGCGTTGGGTGCCCTGCTGCTGAATCACTGGCTCGGCCACCCCCAACTCATTGACTCGGTTACGCAAGGTGGTGATGTTCTGTTGCAGGGCGAAATCCCGATGCTCCTTGATTTCTTCATCTTGCAGCTTTAGATCCAGATTAAAGCCGGTTTCGGTCTTGCCAATCAGCAGGCTGGGATACTGGAGACGGATCACCTCCTCGGCCTTATCCAGCTCGGCCATATTGGTGAAGCTCACCCGCACCCCGCCGGCCGCCCGGCCCACGCTCTGATAGCGGATTTTTTCATCCCGCAGCAGGGTGCGGACCTCCTCCACATAGCGCTCCTCGGTCTGACGGACTACCGCGTTCATGTCCACTTCCATGAGAAAATGCACCCCGCCCCGCAAATCCAGGCCCAGGTACATGGGCTGCATGCCCATGGCCCGTAGCAAGGATGGGGTGGACTGGGCCAGATTCAGGGCCACCACGTAATCCCGGCCCAGCTCGTCGCGCAGCAGGTCCGCCGCTTCTAACTGGGTCTCGGTGTCCAACAGGCGCACCAGCAACCGCCCCTCGGCTAATTCCACGCCTTTGGGGCTGATACCAGCCACCTCCAGACGCTTCACCACCCGCTCGTAGACGCTCTGGTCCAGTTCCGCGCCCCGAGACGGGGAGATCTGCACCGCCGGGTCCTCACCGAACAGATTAGGCACGGCGTACAGCACGCCCACCAGTGTCACCAGGGCGATAAACAGGTATTTCCACCACGGGTATTGATTCAGCATGGCAAGGGGGTTCCTGGAGCCGGGAGCGGCGGGCTTAGAGAGAATCTTTAAACGTGCCCTTGGGCATCAGCGAGCCCACGGCATGCTTCTGGACCTTGATCTGCACTCCATCGCTGATCTCCAAGCGAATAAAATTGTCCCCCACCTCGGCGATCCGCCCCAGCACGCCGCCGCCGGTGACCACCTCATCTCCTTTTTTGAGGGCCTCCACCATGGCCTTATGCTCCTTGGCGCGCTTGGTCTGAGGCCGAATCATCAAGAAATAAAAAACCACGATCAACAGGATGGGGAACAGCAGTCCCATCAGACCGGGACCAGCGGGCTGCCCCGCCGCCTGGGCCAGGGCCGGGGAAACAAACAGGTCTAGGATGGAGTCCATGATTACCTCATAACTGGTGTTTATTTATTAGGGAGGGCTGCCCTGTCAAGGGCCGGTATTATACACAGCCATGGCCGTTTGGCCGCGCCTTTCATAGAAGTCCCCGATAAAGGCGTCCAGGCGCCCCGCAGCGATAGCGTCCCGCAGCCCGGCCATGAGCTGCTGGTAGTAAAAAAGGTTATGCAGGCTGTTCAGGCGCAGCCCTAGAATCTCGCTGCATTTGTCCAAATGATGGAGATAGGCGCGGCTGTAGCCATGACGGCAGGTATAGCAGCCGCAGTCCTCGTCCAGAGGCCGGGGGTCGCGCCGGTAGCGGCTGTTGCGGATGCGGATATCGCCGTGGCGGGTGAACAAATGACCGTTGCGGGCGTTGCGGGTGGGCATCACGCAGTCAAACATATCCACGCCCCGGCGCACCGATTCCACCAAATCCTCGGGCTTGCCCACCCCCATCAGATAGCGGGGGGCGGCAGCGGGCAGCAAGGGCGCCGTCGTCTCCAACATGGCCAGCCGCTCGTTCATAGGCTCTCCCACCGCCAGCCCGCCGATGGCATAGCCGTCGAAGCCGATATCCCTAAGCCCCGCTGCCGAAATCTCCCGTAGGTGGGGATACATACCCCCTTGGACGATGCCAAACAGGGCCGCCGGATTGTCCCCATGGGCCTCTTTGCTGCGCTTGGCCCAACGTAGGGACAGTTCCATGGAGACCCTGGCCTGCTCCTCGGTGGCTGGGTAGGGGGTACACTCGTCGAAAATCATCACGATATCCGAGCCTAAGGCCCGCTGCACCGCCATGGACTCCTCCGGCCCCAGAAACACCGTGGCGCCGTCCACCGGAGACTGAAAACGCACCCCGGCCTCGGTGATCTTGCGCAGCCCCGCCAGGCTGAACACCTGAAAGCCCCCGGAATCGGTGAGGATCGGCCCGTCCCACTGCATGAAGCCGTGCAGATCCCCGTGTAGGCCGATGATCTCGGTGCCCGGTCGCAGCAACAGATGAAAGGTGTTGCCCAGCACGATCTCGGCCCCTAGCTCCCGGAGTTCGGCGGGGGCCACGGCCTTGACGGTGCCGTACGTGCCCACCGGCATGAAGACAGGAGTTTCGACCGTGCCCCGGGGGAAGCCGAGTCGGCCGCGACGGGCGGGACCGTCGGTATGGAGTAACTGGAAGTCCATGGAGGGCTACTGCTTTATTGTGAATTCAAAGGGTGTCGCCCGGAATCAGATGACCACCGACCCGGGACGGGCGACCGGCGGGTCCGCTTCTCCACGCGCTCTAACAGAACGACGCCACGGTGGCTCCCATGGGCGGCAAGGTAGGGAGCGCCCATAAATATGTCAAGCCCCATGGCCGGAAGTGCGCCCTAAGCGAAATTCGGAATTAATGCCACATATTTTCTGTTCTTCATATTCAAAATATTAGAACTATACTGAAAAAATATGCTGCCTTGTCAGCCTCGCCCATTGGAGGCGCCAAGTGAAAGCGATATTCAATACTCTGCGCCGGTCTTGGGTGATGGGTCTAGTCTTAGTGCTGGCCAATGGGATCGTCCAGGCAGCTCAAGGGGTATCCGATACCACCAATACTCTGCCAGAAACCGCCGATACGGCATTCACCATCAGCCCCGCCATCAGTGGTTCCTGGTATGACCCTACCCAATCCGGCCATGGATTCGTGCTGGAGGTCCAGGACGGCAACCGGCTGAACGCCTACTGGTTCACCTACGATGGCGTCGGCAATCAAGCCTGGATGGTAGGCTCGGGGGACATCGAGGGTAATACCGCTACCGTGCCGGTGGACATCACCCGAGGCGGGGTCTTCAGTCCCGACTTCGACCCCAACGCCGTGGTGCGCCAGGGCTGGGGCAGTCTGCTCTTCACCTTCGACTCCTGCCACTCCGGCTCCGTCACCTACAACGTCGGCTTCGGCTCGGGCACCCTCCCCCTCCAGCGCCTGAGCACCCATGAGGGTCTTGCCTGCGACGGCAACGCTACGGCCAGCCCGACCGGCAGCCTGAAAGGCATCGGCGGTTCCTGGTACAACGTCGCCCAATCCGGTCATGGCCTGGTGCTGGAGGCCATGCCGGGCGATCAGCTGAACGTCTACTGGTTCGCCTATGACGACGTCGGCAACCAAGCCTGGATGGTAGGCTCGGGGGACATCGAAGGTAATACCGCTACCGTGCCGGTGTTTATCACCCGGGGCGGGGTGTTCGGGCCGGGCTTCGATCCCGACACCGTGATTCGGGAGGACTGGGGTACCCTGGTGTTTACTTTCGAAGGGTGCGGCGGGGGCAACGTCGCCTATAACGTCGGCTTCGGCTCCGGCAGTCTGGCCTTGCAACGCCTAACCGCCCATCAAAGCCTGGCTTGCGACATCGTGACTCTACCCTGCGTGGATGTGGCGGGTCTTTGGAACGCCACGGAACAGATCGCCGCCTCCTGCGTGATCGACGGCGAGACGCTCGGCGATTCCATTTCCGGCTCGAATCAGATCACCCTGCGCCAGGAGGGCTGCAACATCAGCTACCGCGCCCCCTTCGACATGGACCGCAACGGCATCGTGACCGGCGATCATGTCCAACTCTCGGGACCGTTTGTCTTCCCCCTGGTCTCCGGGGCCAACTTCACCAAAAACATCGCCACCCTGGAGGGGACGGTGACAGGCGACCACATCGCCCTGTCCGGTTCGGGTCAGGCCAGCGGCAGATTTCAGGGCTTGGCTTTCACCTGCACGGGCACCTCCACGGCCAGTCTAACCCGCCTCTCGACCACGCCGCCCGAGCCGGTTTTTGATGGCGTCTGGACCGGAACCGCCATCTCCTCGACCCCCACCGATGCTTACGGCGACATCTGCGGCAGCGCCTCGCTGCGCTTCGAAGTCGAGGACAACATCCTATCGGGAACCGCCAACGCCACCACCGGGGAGCGATACACGGTAGGGGCGTCCATCACTACCACGGGCGCGGTCAACGGCGGTTTCGCCTTCGACGGCGAGGACTTCGTTTCGTTCAGCGGCCGGTTTTCCGGCAACAGCGCCAGCGGAAACTGGCAAGACGTATGGGGCTGTCGTGGCACTTGGGAGGTCTCCCGGACTGGTAACTAAGGCTATCCGGGCAGGCCCTGGAAGGCAGATTACGGGCAACGCGCTAACCCGCCCTTATATCTTGCTCCTCATAGCGATTAGCTATCACCACGCGGGACGCGGAGAAGTTGTACCCACCCTGAGACTCCGAGTCCGAGGCGTAGATAGCCCCTCCACATCTACGGGCTTGCTCAATTCTTTTTCCTTACAATAAAATCAGCCTCCACCTGAGGACGACAAACATGTTCAATAAAATTTTACTTTGCATGGCTGCTGTATTGCTGATTTCTGGATGCGCTTCGAACGAAGAAACTTTTGCCACGAAGTTAAAAGCTCAAGGCTCCCAATACACCCAGACCGCCGAGAAGTGGGAAGAGGGTAATGCCATGGTAAAAAAAGGCCAAGCCCTTATCGAACAGGGAAAGGATGAAGTCAGCGAAGGCCGCGATTTAATTGATGAAGGGCAAGATCATCAAGATGAGGGACGTGAAATGGTACGCAAAGGCGAACTATTGAAAGCAGAGGCTGAAGACGCGTCTAGAAGGCTCAACCCTGCTACTTATTAACCTTTTTAGATACAGAGCTTTGCAGATCTCGTAGGCCAAGATAAAAGAGCGGATCGAGCACAGCGATCCGCTTTCCAGTTTACGACTTCAAGACCCCAACCCCGGCGCCGTCACCAAGCCCCCCTGATACAACACCGGCCCGGTAGGCTGGCCGGTGGTGGAACCGCCCTTCGGCTCCAGGCTCACCGCCAGGCCGGCGGCGTCGGCTAGCAGGGGTTCCAGTTCCACCGACAGGTCCAGGCTGGCGCCGCCGCTGGACGGCAGCAGGCCCATGGACTTGGGGGCCTGGCCCTCGCCGGGTAGCAGCCACAGTTCGAAGCTGCGGTCGGCGGCCAGTTGCTGATCGTTCAGGGCCAGCACCCGCACCCGTTTGGCGTCCCGGTCCAGTTGCACCAGCCAGGCGGGGGTCTGGTCCTCGCCGCTGATCACCGATACGTATTCGGCCACCGGCGGCAGCGGGGCCACGGGAGCCTGCCATTGGTGGATGACCACGCTTAGCACCACCAGACAGACCATGGCCGTTATGGAGCGCCAGAATACCAGGCTGTCCCACAGCCCCAGCCGGGGCCGTTCCGGCTCGGCGGCCGACGGTGGCGCCGTGGCCCGCTCCAGGGCCTGCCAAATCTGGGGCGGGGGCTGGCGCTCCGGCAAGGCGTCCACCACAGTATAGAGCTTGCCCTGCCAGCGGTCCACCTCCCGGCGCAGGGCGGGATCGAAGACCATCAGATCCTCGAAGCGGCGTCGGGCCGGGCCGTGGAGAGTGCCCAGGGCGTATTCGGCGGCCAGGGCTGAGCGCAGTTGGGGGTCCCGGATATTCATGTTTCCAGGCACCTCTGCAATTGTCCCAGACCCCGGCGCACCCAACTTTTCACCGTGCCCAGGGGCGTGGCCAGGTGCTCGCTGAGCTGCTGGTGGGTCAGCCCCCGCAGAAAGGCCAGGATCACGCTCTCCCGGTGCTGCTCCGTAAGCTCATCCAGGCAACGCTTCAGCTCCTGGGCGTTGGCCCAGTCCAGCAAACCCTCCAGGGGACCGGGCTGATCGTCCTCCCCCTCGGCCAGCCAGGGCTGATCGTCCAGGGAGGTGGCGGGGCGCTGGCGGCGTAGCAGGTCCAGGGCGCGGTGGCGGACGATCACCCCCATCCAGGTCATGGGCTGGGAGCGGGCGGGGTCGAAGCGGCCGGCATCACGCCAAATCTGCATAAAGGCTTCCTGCAAGGCGTCTTCCGCCAGACTCTGGCGGCGCAACAGATAGCTGCACAGGGAGAACAGCTTCGGGGAAGTCAGCCGGTAGAGCTCCTCGAAGGCGGCGCGGTCTTGACGGGCGCAACGGGCCAGCAAGGCTTGGAGATGGTCTGCGTCGGGCATCGAAACGGCTGGCCTCCCAGAGTTTTCGGTACGCCCTGCCATGGGTGAACGACGTGAATTTGGATTGGTTTTTATACAGCATAGTCGATTCTTTTCCGAATGGACCGCCGACTGGCGATCTTTGCCTTGTATGCGTCGCCGGCGGTCTTTCGGATGCGGTTAGGCTTTGCCTCCCACCGCCAACCGCTCCACCCGTTGCAGCCCCCGGGGCAGTTCCCGGCCCCGTTTGCCCCGCTCCCCGGCGTAGGCGTCCAGGTCCGTGGGCTTGAGGGTAAGGTGGCGCTTGCCGCAGTACAAAGTCACGGCCGCGCCCTTGGGTACGCAGGCCAGGGCCACTACCCCGTCCTCCCGGCGGGCCGCCTGATCGGCGGGGATATGGATGATTTTATTACCCTTGCCCTTGGCCAGCATGGGCAGTTCCCGAAGCGGAAACACCAGCAATCGACCCTGGATGGTCACCACCGCCAGCCGGTCGCTGTTGACATCGGCCACCGGGACGGGGGCCAGGACTTCGGCTCCCTCGGGCAGGGTCAAGACCAACTTACCGGCCCGGTTGCGGCCGGCCAGGTCGCTGAGGGCACAGACAAATCCATACCCGGCGCTGGATGCCAGTAAGTACAGTGCTTCGGGGTTGCCTAGCAACACCGCCCGGAACCCGGCCCCTGGGGGTGGATTGAGGCGGCCGGTCAGGGGTTCGCCGTAACCCCGGGCCGAGGCCAGAGTGTTCGCCGTCAGGGCGTAAGCGCGGCCCGTGGAGTCCAGGAACACCGCCGCCTGATTGCTGCGGCCCTGGGCCATGGCTAGAAACCCGTCCCCGGCCTTGTAGTTCAGGGATGCGGGGTCGATATCCTTCTTGGCGGCCCGCACCCAGCCCTTTTGGGAGAGCGCCACGCAAATCGGCTCGCTGGGGGTCAGGGCCGTCTCGCTCAGGGCTACCGCCGGCGCCCGCTCCACCAGCCGCGACCGGCGATCGTCCCCGTATTTTTTGACATCAGCCTGAATTTCTTTTTTGATCAGCGTCTTGAGCCGACGTTCCGAACCCAGCAAAGCGGTCAATTGGTCTCGCTCCCGGCTCAGTTCGTCCTGCTCGCCGCGGATTTTCATTTCCTCCAGCCGGGCCAGGTGACGCAATTTGGTGTCCAGAATGGCCTCGGCCTGGACCTCGCTGAGCTGAAAGCGCTCCATGAGTTGGGCCTTGGGCTGGTCCTCGAAGCGGATGATGCGGATGACCTCGTCCAGGTTGAGGTAGGCCACCAGCAGCCCGTCCAGGATATGTAACCTGGCCTCCACCTTGTCCAGGCGGTATTGGAGGCGGCGGCGCACGGTGGCGGTGCGAAACGCCAGCCACTCGGTGAGGATCTCCTTGAGGTTTCTGACCCGGGGCCGACCGTCCAGACCGATGACATTGAGATTGACCCGGTAGTTGCGCTCCAGATCGGTGGTGGCGAACAGGTGGTCCATGAGCATTCCCGTGTCCACCCGGTTGGAACGGGGGGTGATGATCAGGCGGATGGGGTTTTCGTGGTCCGACTCGTCCCGCAAGTCCTCCACCATGGGCAGCTTTTTGGCCTGCATCTGGGCGGCGATCTGCTCCAGCACCTTGGCCCCGGAGACCTGATGGGGCAGTTCGGTAATGATGATCTCCCCTTCCTCTTTTTCGTAGCGCGCCCGCACCCGCACCGAGCCACCGCCGGTGTCGTAGATTCGCCGCAGTTCGGCCCGGGGGGTAATCACCTCTCCGCCGGTAGGATAGTCCGGCCCCGGCACCAGCTCGCCCAGAACCTCCATCCCCACGCTCGGGTTGTCCAGCAGGTGGATACAGGCAGCGGCTGTCTCTCGAAGATTATGGGGGGGGATGTCGGTGGCCATGCCCACGGCGATGCCGGTCGTGCCGTTGAGCAACAGATTGGGCAACCGGGCCGGCAGCAGCACCGGTTCTTCCAGGGTGCCGTCAAAATTGGCCTGCCAGTCCACGGTGCCCTGGCCCAGTTCCGCCAGCAGGGTCTGGGCATAGAGGGTGAGCCGGGACTCGGTGTAGCGCATGGCGGCGAAGGACTTGGGATCATCCATGGACCCCCAGTTGCCTTGCCCGTCCACCAGGGGATAGCGGTAGGAAAAAGGCTGGGCCATCAGTACCATGGCTTCGTAGCAGGCGGAATCCCCATGGGGGTGATATTTGCCCAGTACGTCGCCCACGGTGCGGGCGGATTTCTTATATTTGGCGGCGGCCGATAGGCCCAGTTCGGACATGGCGTAGACAATGCGCCGCTGTACCGGCTTCAGGCCGTCTCCCAAATGGGGCAAGGCCCGGTCCAGGATCACGTACATAGAATAGTCCAGGTACGCTTTTTCGGTGAAGGCTTTCAGGGGGATGCGTTCCACATCGGGAAGGGTAGGCGCGGTCATGGGCAATCCTGGTGGCATGGCGGTGCCGGTATAGATAGGGAAAACCACCGAGGAATGCAATGCCAAGCAGCCAGCCCTGAGCCTGGCCGAAGCCTCCGGGTTGATGACCGCCATAGCGTTCACCGCCAGCTGCGTACGCTAACCGACAGTCCGAGCGGTGGCGAGGCGCCACCGGTCTTTGCAACCTTGTTCGCCGAAGGTATCCTAAGCCGTTCGGCGAGGCGTTCCGGCAGGGGCTGCGTTGCCAAAATAGTGTAGCCACAGTAATATCCTAGACAAATACTCGGATATTATCCCCGATCCGCACCCATTGCGCAGCGCCCGTGCGCCAGAGGACCCAACCCGATGAAGCAGCTTGACCCCGCCGCCGGCGCCGTCGTGACCATTCCCGACGTGCAGAGCAGCGCCGATACCCGCCGCATTCCCATTAACAAGGTAGGTATCAAGGATATCCGTCATCCGGTGCGGGTCAAGGACCGCAGCAGCGGCGAGCAACACACCATCGCCTGCTTCAATATGTATGTGAACCTGCCCCACAACTTCAAGGGCACTCACATGTCCCGCTTCGTGGAGATCCTCAATCGCCACGAACGGGAGATCAGCGTCAAGTCCTTCAAGGACATGCTCCGGGAGATGACCGGGCGTCTGGAGGCCGAGGCCGGGCACATCGAGATGTCCTTCCCCTACTTCGTCAATAAATCGGCCCCCGTCTCCGGGGTGCAAAGCCTGATGGATTACGAGGTCACCCTGATCGGGGAGATTAGCCGCGACCAGCCAGCCATGTTCATCCAGGTGGTGGTGCCGGTCACTAGCCTCTGCCCCTGCTCCAAGCAGATTTCCGACTATGGCGCCCATAACCAGCGTTCCCACGTTACCCTCAAAGTCCGCACCCAGGGTTTTGTATGGATCGAGGAACTCATCGAACTGGTGGAGAAAGAAGCCTCCTGCGAGTTGTACGGACTGCTCAAGCGACCCGACGAGAAACACGTCACCGAGCGGGCCTACGACAACCCCAAGTTCGTGGAGGACATGGTCCGGGACGTGGCGGCCCAACTCATCAAGGACGACCGCATCGTGGCCTTCAGCGTGGCCTCGGAGAACTTCGAGTCCATCCATAACCACTCCGCCTACGCCCTGATCGAATACGACAAGGAAGCCACCGACAACCCATAGTGACACCCCGGACCGGGCGGTGGCTATGGCCGCCGCCCGGGCGCATTGACCATCGCCACCGCCACCACCACCACCCCCATGCCCACCAGGGCCGTGCCGCTCAGGGTTTCTCCAAACATCAGCCAGGCCAGCACCGCCACCGTGGGCGGCGTCAGATAAAACAGCGAGGCCACCCGGGAAGCCTCGCCCCGGCGGATCAAGGTATATAACAAACCCACTGCCCCCACCGACAACACCAGCACCAGCCAGGCCAGAGCGAACACGAACTCCCCGGTCCATTCCACGTCCATGGTCTCGAACAGCCAGGCCCCCAACACCATGACCACGGCGGTGGCGGCGTACTGCACCACACCCCCGGAGCGTAGATCCATATAAGCGCAGTAGTGCTTCTGATAGAGAGTGCCCAGGGTGATGCCCAACAGCGCCAGCAGAATGCTGGCCATGCCCAGGACCGTGACCGTGCCGCCGGTCAGCCGCCCGCCCACCACCAGGGCCACTCCCACCAGGCCTAAGGCCAATCCCAGCCACTGCCGGGTGCTGACCTGCTCTTTGAGCAACCAGCCCGCCAGTGCTGCGGTGAGCAACGGCTGGATGCCCACGAGCAGGGCCGCCACTCCGGCGGGCAGCCCGGTATTGATGGCGTTGAACACCCCCCCAAGATAGGCCCCATGAACCAGCAAGCCGGCCACGGCCATATGGCCCGCCTGAGCGGCGCTAGACGGCCACGGCGCCCGGGTGGCCAGGGCCAGGGCCAGCAGCAGAGCAGTGGCGATGACCATGCGGATACCCAGAAAAGTGAATGGCTCGGCATAGGGCAGTCCTAACCTGGCCCCGAGAAAACCGGTACTCCACAACAGCACAAACAAGGTGGGGATGGCGGCCAGCCAGCGCTCGGAAGTGGCGGAAGTCATGGGAACCCTTTGTTTGGCCGGGGGAGGTGCTAGTGTATATGCCACGCTGGGCCGGGCAAACCACGGCGCCAGATTCGCCGACGGTCTCGACCCCTAACAATTGGGGTCCGATGGAATGGATAATTTTTTGAAAACATTAAAGCGCGAAACCACCTGGCAACCGGTGGCAACAGACGACCTGGAGCGCCTTCCGCTGTAGGGAAGCGCCACGCCCAAGACAAACCCCGAGCAATCATCTATGGATAACCGTTATGGCAGCTTAGCCTCCTGGGTCTACGACCTCGATAAGCCGGTGGGTCATTCATTCGGTGATCTGGATTTTTATGCCAATCGACTCGGCGCTATCACGGGTCCCATCCTCGAACCAGCGGTGGGTAACGGTAGAGTTCTGATTCCGTTACGGGAAAGAGGATTTGAGGTGGTGGGCTTCGACGCCTCGGAGGACATGCTTGCCCGCTGTAGGGCCTATTGCAAGGCACGGGGACTGGCTCCCCCTCTGAGCCGTCAGCGTTTCGAGGATTTTGCCTATCCAGAGCCTTTCGCGGCGATCATCATACCGGCGGGTTCCTTTCAACTGATCACCGACTTCGCCCAGGCTCGGGCGACATTGGAACGCTTCCATGCCCATCTGCGCCCCGGGGGACTGCTGCTCTTGGACCTGGATTCCCCTCGGACGCTGATCGAGACCGAGGCCGGTACCCGCGATTGGCGGGTGTCCGAAGACGACCTATTGACCCTTACTATCCAGCCGATGGCCGCCGATTTCATCGCTCAAACCACCCATGCCTATCTGCGCTATGAACACTGGCGCGGCGGACGCTTGGCATGCACCGAGCTTGAGCGCTTTAAGCTGCGCTGGTGGGGTGTGGAGGAGATCGCCATGGTGCTGCGGGAGGTGGGTTTTACCGATGTCGTGCTATCCAGCGACTACCAATACGGCCACCGCCCACACCGGAATAGCCATATTTTCAGCGTTGCGGCCTGTAGACGCTGACCATCGCCGCGTTGGGTGGGACCAGGGCCTTCAGCAATGTCGGCGCGGCCACCGGCCAGGCCCGGTTCGGACTCAGAACAAGCCGCGCACCCGTCCCGCTTCATCCAGCCCGATCCGCGCCGCCGCCGGGATCTTGGGCAAGCCGGGCATGGTCATGATGTCGCCGCAGATGACCACCACGAACTCCGCTCCCCCGGACAGCCGCACCTCACGGATCGGCACCACATGGTGGGAGGGGGCGCCCTTGAGTTCCGGGTCGGTGGAGAAGCTGTACTGGGTCTTGGCCATGCATACCGGGAAACGCCCGTAACCGGCTTCCTGGTACTCGGCGAACTGGCGGCGGACTTTCTTGTCGGCGATGATATCGTCGGCGCCGTACAGATAGGTGGCGATGGTCTTGACCTTGTCCCACAAGGGCATGTCGTCATCGTAGAGGGGCGCGAACTGGGCGGCCCCCGACTCGGCCAATTCCGCCACCCGGTGGGCCAGTTCCTCGGCGCCCTGGCTGCCCTCGGCCCAGTGATTGCAGACCACCACCTCGGCGCCATGGTCCCGCACTGCCTTGACCACCGCCTCCAGCTCCGCCCCGGTATCGGCGGAGAAGCGGTTCACCGCCACCACCGCCGGCACCCCAAACATTTTGACGTTGCGGATATGCCGGACCAGATTGGCGCAACCCTTGTGCAAAGCCTCCAGATTCTCGTGGGCCAAGTCCTTGAGGCCCACCCCGCCGTGCATCTTCAAGGCCCGGATGGTGGCCACGATCACTGCAGCGGCGGGCTTGAGACCGGACTTACGGCATTTGATATCGAAGAATTTCTCAGCCCCCAGATCGGCTCCGAAACCGGCCTCGGTGACCACGAAGTCCGCCAGCTTCAGGGCCGTTTGGGTGGAGATCAGCGAGTTGCAACCGTGGGCGATATTGGCGAAGGGGCCGCCGTGGATAAAGGCTGGATTGTTCTCCAGAGTTTGCACCAGATTGGGTAGTAGGGCGTCTTTGAGGATTACCGTCATGGCCCCGTCGGCGTGCAGGTCCCGAGCGGTCACCGGGGTTTTGTCCCGAGTGTGGGCCACCACGATATTGCCCAACCGTCGGCGCAGTTCCTGAAGGTCCCGGGACAGACAGAAAATGGCCATGATTTCCGAGGCCACGGTAATGTCGAAACCGTCCTCCCTGATCATCCCGTTGCCCACCCCGCCCAGGGAAACGATGATATGGCGCAAGGCCCGGTCGTTCATGTCCATGACCCGCCGCCAGGTGATGCGCCGGGGGTCGATGTCCAGATCATTGCCCCAGGCGATATGGTTGTCGATCACCGCCGCCAGCAGATTATTGGCGGCGGTGATCGCGTGGAAATCCCCGGTGAAGTGCAGATTGATGTCCTCCATGGGAATCACCTGAGCATAGCCGCCCCCGGCCGCCCCGCCCTTCATGCCGAAGCACGGTCCCATGCTCGGCTCCCGCAGACAGATGACGGCCCGCTTGCCGATGCGGTTGAGGGCATCCCCCAGGCCCACGGTAGTGGTGGTCTTGCCCTCCCCCGCCGGGGTGGGGGTGATGGCGGTGACCAACACCAGCCGACCGTCCGGGCGGTGGCTTAGGGATTCCATGAACGCCATGGACAGCTTGGCCTTGTAGGGACCGTAGCGGTACAGATGCTCACCGGGGATGTCCAGCTTGCCGGCCACCTGGTCGATGGGCTGAATGGCGGCCTGCTGGGCAATCTCGATATCGGTCTGGTGGGCGGGATCGGACATGAATGGCTCCTGCAAAGACGTTCGGCCTGTTCCGATGGTGCCAAGCCCCGACGGCCGTCACGGTTCCCGTTACGACCTCCGCATCCGCCCAGGCGACACCATGGCCCGGCGGGCGAATCTGGCCGATACTAGGAGGGCCGAACTGCGGACCCGAGGACTCGTCATGACCGTACCCCGTATCCACCTGCACCCCGATGGCCCGGCGTTCTCCCGCGTCGCCTGGGGCGCCATGCGCATCAACCAGGACGTGGACTCACAAAATCCCCGGGAACTGCTGCGCAAGATCGAGGAATGCCTGGAAGTGGGGGTGACCACCTTCGACCACGCCGATATCTACGGGGACTACAATTGCGAGGCCCTGTTCGGGGCCGCCCTGGCCGAGAAGCCGACGTTGCGCCCGGGGATCGAGTTGGTCAGCAAATGCGGCATCATGCCCGTCTCCCGGCAGCGGCCCGAGCGCCGGGTGGCCCATTACAATACCGGCCGTCGGCATATCATCGACTCCACCGAGGCCAGCCTCAAAAATCTGCGCACCGATTATCTGGACTTGCTGCTGATCCACCGCCCGGATGCCCTGATGGACGCCGACGAAACGGCCGAGGCTCTGAACCGGCTGCGGGCCGACGGTAAGATCCGCCATTACGGGGTGTCCAATTTCTCCCCCTGGCAGTTCGACTTGTTACAGTCGCGCCTGGACCAGCCCCTGGTCACCAATCAGGTGGAGGTATCGGTGCTGCGCATGGATGCCCTCCATGACGGCACCCTGGACCAGTGCCAGCGGCTGCGGGTCTCGCCCATGGCCTGGTCGCCCCTGGGGGGCAACGCGCTGTTCATGGGCGAGGACGAGCGCAGCCGTCGGTTGCGCGACACGCTGGGGTCGGTGGCCAATGAGCTGGGGGCGCAGGGCATCGACCAGGTGGCCCTGGCCTGGGTGCTACGCCATCCCTCCCGGCCGCTGCCGGTGTTGGGGACCAACCGCATCGCTCGCATCCGCACCCTGGCGGCGGCTATCGGGCTGCGCCTGGACCGCCAGCAATGGTACGCCATCTGGGAAGCGTCGGCGGGCCACCGGGTGCCCTGATCCTATTTGAGCTTATCCGGGTGCAGCATCGGCACCGCTAAATA
Source organism: uncultured Candidatus Competibacteraceae bacterium (assembly GCA_964597315.1). Lineage (GTDB taxonomy): Bacteria > Pseudomonadota > Gammaproteobacteria > Competibacterales > Competibacteraceae > CAZQXD01. The sequence goes on along the minus strand of CAZQXD010000010.1, from coordinate 45,663 downwards.
CTCATTGGGGTAGAGGTCTGGCAGCATTTTCACCAGATCCTTGGTAGTGGGCAGATAGTCCACCTCATTGGAGCAAGGCTCGGTCTGCCGGTGATCTTGGACGCACATGGGGTTGGTATAGCCGGGTAGGACCGACCGGGCCAGAGTGCGGTTTCCAGATACCGGGTCGATGCACCAGTAGGCCGTGCAACTGCCCTTGATGGGCGGCAGGCACACCGGGTTGGTGATGGTGGCCATCTCGTGGCCTGGCGGACAGCTATACCGTTGCAACTGGAACGAAGGGCCGACATGCCGACCGATGGTGGTGGTGAAGGACCCTTGCTGGGCCTGGGCGGCCAGGGTCAGAGAGGCGGCGGCAAGTGACAGGGCAACGGCGCGGATCATGGGAGTTTTCTCCTCTGCACGGGTTTACCATTCCAGCCTGCCCGCCGAAGCCGATGCTGTCAGTGATGTGGGTTGAGAAATTCCGGGTACACGCTCACAAACCGGCAGCCATTTACAGGTTGCAATAGCCACCCATCCGGTGATCCATGGCCTGACGCCGCAGGCCCGATCCGGCTATAGTGAATACCAGGCAGGCCACGGATGGGCCGGTCCCGAACATGGCATTTCAGACTCCACAGCGCCCATGAAACGTTATTTTTTTCCATCGACACTGGATTCACAACGCTTCTCCGTGCCTGGACCCCTAGGTGCGCCAGGCCGGGCCGATGCCCATAAGCCGGCAGAAGATGCCCTATTGGACATTCGCCCGACCATGGGCCTGGAAGCGCCCGCCCCAGGGCAACAGCAACAACAACCCCTGAATAAACCTAACAAAGCCAACAAGACCACGACTATCACGGTGATCGCCGATTTCGACAACCCCTGGAAAGGCAAGCTCGCCCAGGAAATCGACAGAATGAAGAACAGCTCCTGGGAGCCTAGCGAGGATGATTTTGCCGTGGTTTCCGGGGGCGGGACGGAAATTTCCCACTATATGCAACTGTTTGCCCTGCTCGTGCAAAAGCCCAAAGGCACCGTCGGCCGGGTCAACGTATTCACCCATGCCAACTCCGATATGATTGCCTTCCATGGCAACCTGAAGCCCAAGACCACCTTCACGGAGGTGCTGCTGACCGTGGATGGCAGCATCAATGCCCAGGCGATACAGGACTGGCCCACCGCCCAATTCACCCTGGGCGGCGGCGCCAAGACATCGGATGGCAAGAAGACCTTCACCATAAAAGATGTCCAGGCCAGATTTACGAAAGATGCCGAAATCATCTTTTATGCCTGCCACAGCGGGGTGGACACCAAGTTCCTCCACGATATCTCTACCGGCCTGGGCGCCAAGGCCCGGGGCTTTTCAAAGAACATCGCCTATTGCCCGAAATTCACCACCACGCCCCCCTCGGTGGACCGGGACTGGGTGTCCATACAAACCTGTAACAGCCCCACCAAAGATTTCAACAAACTGCAACCCGACCGGCCGTGAGGGGCGTATCCACGGACCCGTTGTTCACCTGGCCCGCAGCTACCATCAAGGCCCGGCGGACGCCCCCCTGCCCCACAATGGTTCGAGTTTGGTCTAGGGTTGAGGTGCGTCCGATCTTCGGGGACGGGCCGTTCGGTTGCAACCAGCGAGGCGATCACCCATGGGCAAAACCTACCAATCCACCATTGTCGAAGCCCCCGCCGATCAGGTATGGGGGCTATTGAGAAATTTCCACGATATGTCTTGGGCTTCCGGTGTCATCGAGTCCTGCACCGCCGTCGGCGACCGGGACGGCGACCAGCCGGGGGCCAGGCGAATATTGAATGGCGTGTTCTACGAAACCCTGCAAGCCATGGACGACCCGGAGCGGTCACTCAAATACAGTATCGATGATGGCTCGTCGCCGGTTTCCAAAGCAGAGGTCGGCGGCTATCTGGGCCAGTTGCGGGTGCTGCCGGTCACCGACACCGATACTAGCTTCGTGGAGTGGCATTCCAGTTGGCATGGCAACGACAAAGACGCCGCGACGTTCTGCCATACCCTCTACGTGGCCCTGCTGGATGCCCTGAAGAAACACTTCGCCTGAGACGACGCTCGATCCACCGGCCTGTTTAGGGCCGTGGCACGGCTGGAACGCCGCCCGGGGAACGGTGGTTCGGGCGGCGCGGGGCGAGGACTAGATGACACGCTGCTTGACGTAGGAGCCGGGTGTCGCCTCCAGGACCGGGAGTTTGCCGTCTCCCGGCAAGCGGGCCGGCGCCTGGGTGGCGTCCAGGCCGCTGACCCAGGCATTCCAATCATCCCACCAGGAACCCAATTGCTTCTCGGCCTTGCTCAGCCAAGCATCCGGGTCTTTGGGTAGCGTGGCGCCGTTGACCCAATAATGGTATTTTTTGGCCACTGGGGGGTTGATGACCCCGGCGATATGCCCGGAGGCTCCTAGCACGAAGCGCACCGGACCCTTGAACAACCGGGTGCCGGCGTACGTGGATTTCCAGGGGGCGATATGGTCCTCAATGGTGGATAGAAAATACACCGGAACCCGAACTTTAGTGAGATCAATGGGGCGGTCGTGGAGGGTGATGCCGCCAGGCTCCCTGAGCTGGTTGCGCAAATACATATTGCGCAGATAGAAACTGTGCATATCCGCCGGCATGCGGGTGGAGTCGGAATTCCAGTACAGGAGATCGAAGGGAAACGGGTCCTTGCCCAGCAGGTAATTATTGATGGCGAAGGACCAGATCAAATCATTGGCCCGCAGCATATTGAAGGTGGTGGCCATTTCGCTGCCTTCCAGATAACCCCGCTCGGCCATGCGCTTTTCCAGGTGGGCCACGGTGCCCTCGTCCAGGAACACCTCCAACTCGCCGGGCTGGCTGAAGTCGATCATGGTGGTGAACAGGGTGGCGCTCTTGATCCGTTCCTCGCCCCCCTGAGCCTCCCAGCCCAGGGTGGCGGATAACAGCGTACCGCCCAGGCAGTAGCCGATGGCGTTGACCTCCCCCTCGCCGGTGGCCTGCTCGATGACGTCCAGGGCGGCCAGGGTGCCCTTGGCCAGATAATCATCGAAGGCGGTGGCGGCGTACTCCGCCGTGGGATTGATCCAGGAGATCACGAACACGGTGTGGCCCTGATCCACCGCCCATTTGATGAAGGAGTTCTTGGCCCGCAGATCGAGAATATAGAATTTGTTGATCCAGGGAGGCACGATCAGCAGCGGGCGCTTGTTAACCTCCTGGGTGCTGGGAGCGTACTGCAAAAGCTGCATCAGTTCGTTCTGGAACACCACACTGCCGGGGGTAACGGCGATATTCTTTCCCAACTCGAAGGCATCCGTATCGGTCATGCGGATGTTCAGTTTGCCCTGGCCCCGTTCCAGATCCACCAGCAGATTACGAAACCCCTTAAGCAAGTTTTGACCACCGCTTTGCAAAGTCTCTTGCAGCGCCTCGGGGTTGGTCAGCACAAAATTGGTGGGGGCCAGGGCATCGATCACCTGACGGGTGTAGAACTCCACCTTGCGGGCTGTCTGTTCGTCCAGGCCATCCACATTGGCCACGGTCTGTTCCAGCCAACGGGCCATTAACAGATAATGTTGCTTAATGAAATCAAAAGCGCAGTAGTCCTCCCAGGCATCATCCTTGAAGCGCCGGTCGCTTCTCTTGGGGATGATCACCGGCTCCGGCCGCAGCCCCAGAAACCGTGCCGTCTGCCCCTGTACCAACCCCAGGTAGTCCACCCAGAGATTGAACTGATGTTCAGCCAGCCGCAACGGGTCCATCCATATCCGGTAGGACATTTCCCAGAACGCTTTGCCGATGCCAACATCGTCGCCAGGGACCAGGTGCTCATCGCCGTCTAGGCGCCGTCGCACCATACCGGACAGCAAGCGCTCGCTGCTGGCGGTGATGTCTTGCAAGACCTTGGCCAACTCCACTGGGTCGGGCCATTTGACTTGGAGGGTCGGTTGGTTGTCCATCGAAGGCTCCGATTGCTGGCACCGAGCGCAACAGCGTCAACCGGGATCAACGCCTGCGCTAAGGTTCGATTTTTATAAACTACGCTATTCCACCCTTCGCCGCAATGCAGCACCCGGCTTCAGCTTTTGGGGTGGTCGGGATGGGTTTCCACAAAATGCTTGAGCACCAGCTTTAAGCGCAGCGCCCGTTGACCATCCCCGCGCCGCTGGGCTTGCTCGATGTCATCCAGGATGATCCGCTGGATCATCGGTACCCCCTCCGGGGTATGAACCAGGTAATGACCCAGTTCTGCGGCCACGATCTCCGGTATGTGTTCATGCTCGGCGATGGCCTCAATCTCGGCTTCGGTCAGTTCGGATAGATCGACACAGTCAACATAAGACAACATGCCATAATCTCCTCGGGTCTCGGGTACCCGTCAATGACTTACCTAAAATAAAGGTAAACCCAGAGGCGCGACGGCCACAAGTCAATTTCCAGCCCCTCGCCACGCCGCCGCCGCAGGTAAAGCGACGTCGAATAGAGTTATCCTCCTGGCCCAGGCCACTAGGCTGGCCAGCATGATGCACCGCAATACACGATGAGGCAGCCCGCCTCCGGTTGCGCTTGCGAAGCACGCGGCAGATCATGAAATATTTACGTTTACGTAAACGTGATAAATTGGACAGTGACATGATTGCTCGGAGCGTTATCCATGCCTAGGGCCGATGAAAGCCAATCCACGACGGTATATACCATTTCCGACCTGGCGCGGGAGTTTAACCTAACCACCCGAGCTATCCGCTTCTATGAAGATCAGGGCTTGCTCAACCCCCAAAGAGAAGGGCGCAAGCGTATCTACACCAAACGTGATCGCACCCGTCTGAGGTTAATCCTGCGCGGCAAGCGTCTAGGCTTCACCCTGAGCGAGACCCGGGAATTGTTCGACCTGTATGACAGCGCCCGGGGCGAAGAGCGGCAGTTGCGCTATTTCCTCAAAATTCTTGTGGAGCACCGCTCCTTGCTGGAACAGCAGCAACGGGATATCAAGGCCGCGCTCCACGAAATCAATACCGCCGAAGCCGAATGTCTACGCCTGCTGACGGTGGAAAAGCCCTGGGAACGCAGTGACCAGCGCAACTCCCAACCGGCTCTGCAACGGCCCTGGTCCAATCAGGATGGTGAATCAGGATAATGGCGTCAGCGCTGTTTAATGCGCCCGGCCTACCCTTTTGTGGGTATGAGCCGGGTCCGTGACTCTTCGCCCCTTGGCAGTCTTTCCCGCTTCCCCGGCATGGTCCGCTTCTAGGACATCGGACTTATTTCTCACTCGGAGTGGGGCCAAAACAGATAATATTCGTTTATTGACGTTTACGTAAACGTAATATAATTTAGTGCTATCTCCGCATCGCTCCAGCGGACCTAGCCCCGCAGGGATGGCGAATCCGCCTGACTATTCTCCATAAACCCTGGCTAGATCGGGAGATAGCATGATTCAACTGCCTTCCTTGAATTTCGCCCTGGGCGAAACCATCCACATGCTGCGCGACGCCGTGCATGACTTCGCCCAGGCCGAGATCGCGCCCCGGGCCGCCGAAATCGACCGAACCAACCAGTACCCCAATGATTTATGGCCCAAGTTCGGGGAACTGGGGCTGCTGGGCATCACTGTCGAAGAGGACTACGGCGGCTCCGCCATGGGCTATCTGGCCCATATGGTGGCCATGGAGGAAATCTCCCGGGCCTCGGCCTCGGTGGGCCTGTCCTATGGCGCTCATTCCAATCTTTGCGTCAACCAGATCCGGCGTAACGGTAACGAGGAGCAAAAGCGCCGTTATCTGCCCAAGCTGATCTCCGGTGAACACATAGGCGCCCTAGCCATGTCCGAGCCGGGGGCCGGCTCCGACGTGATGGGCATGGGGCTACGTGCCGATAAACAGGGAGACCGCTACATCCTCAACGGCAATAAAATGTGGATCACCAACGGTCCCGACGCCCACACCCTGGTGGTCTATGCCAAAACCGACCCCGCCGCCGGGCCCAAGGGCATCACCGCGTTTATTATCCAGAACGATTTCAAGGGCTTTTCTACCGCCCAAAAGCTGGACAAGCTGGGCATGCGCGGCTCCAACACTTGCGAATTAGTGTTCCAGGACTGCGAAGCGCCCGCAGAAAATGTACTGGGAGAGATCAACAAGGGGACCAAGGTGCTCATGTCCGGCCTGGACTACGAACGGGCCGTGCTGGCCGCCGGGCCGTTGGGCATCATGGACGCCTGCATGGACGTGGTGCTGCCCTATCTCCACGAACGCAAGCAGTTCGGTCAGCCCATCGGCGAGTTCCAGCTTATGCAGGGCAAGGTGGCGGATATGTACACCACCATGAACGCCTGCAAAGCCTATGTCTACGCCGTGGGCGCCGCCTGCGACCGGGGCGAGACCACCCGCAAGGATGCCGCCGGTGCCATTCTCTACGCCGCCGAAAAAGCCACCTGGATGGCCCTGGAGGCGATTCAGGCTCTTGGGGGCAACGGCTATATCAACGAATACCCCACTGGCCGACTACTGCGGGACGCCAAGCTCTACGAAATCGGCGCTGGCACTTCGGAGATTCGCCGCCTGTTGATTGGCCGCGAGCTATTCAACGAAACGGCCTGAACCGGCGACCCTGAATTCGGAGAACACCATGCACGATCCCGTCGTCATCGTTGGCTACGCCCGCACCGCCATGGGCAGTTTTCAGGGCGTATTCAAAGACATTACCGCCCCAGTCCTGGGCGCTGCGGCCATCCGGGCCGCCGTGGAACGCGCCGGTCTCGCCCCCACGGATGTGGAGGAAGTCATCATGGGCTGCGTGCTACCCGCCGGCCAGGGCCAGGCCCCGGCCCGGCAGGCAACCCTGGGCGCCGGCCTGCCCCTGTCCACCGGCTGCGTCACCGTCAACAAGATGTGCGGCTCGGGCATGAAGGCCGCCATGTTGGCCCACGACCTGTTGCTGGCCGGCAGCGCCAAGGTGATCGTCGCCGGGGGCATGGAGAGCATGACCAACGCCCCCTACTTGCTGCCCAAGGCCCGGAGCGGCTACCGCCTGGGCCATGGCCAAGTGCTGGACCATATGTTCTTGGACGGTCTGGAGGACGCCTACCACAAGGGCCGACTGATGGGCGTTTTCGCCGAGGACTGCGCCGACCAATATCACTTCAGCCGGGAGGCCCAGGACCAGTTCGCCATCACCTCCCTGCACCGGGCCAAGCAGGCCAACGAGGACGGCGGTTTTGCCCAGGAGATCGCACCTTTGACGATCCAGGACCGCCGGGGCGAGACCGTAGTGGACCGGGACGAGCAGCCCTTTACCGCCCAAATCCACAAGATCCCGTTCCTGAAACCCGCTTTTTGCAAGGACGGCACGGTAACCCCGGCCAACTCCAGCTCCATCTCCGACGGCGCTGCGGCCCTGGTGCTGATGCGTAACAGCGAAGCCGAGGGACGCGGCCTCAAGCCCCTAGCGGTGCTGCGCGCCCACGCCACCCATGCCCAGGAACCGAGCCTATTCACCACCGCCCCCATCGGCGCCATCAAAAAACTCATGGAAAAAACTCACTGGTCAACCCATCAGGTGGACCTGTACGAGATCAACGAGGCTTTCGCCGTGGTCACCATGGCGGCCATGGTGGACCTAGACCTGCCCCACGACAAGGTCAACGTCCACGGCGGGGCCTGCGCCTTGGGCCACCCCATCGGCGCTTCCGGGGCCAGGATCATGGTGACCCTGCTGGCGGCCCTGGAAAAATACGGCAAGTCTCGGGGCGTGGCCAGCCTGTGCATCGGCGGCGGCGAGGCCACCGCCGTGGCCCTGGAACGCCTGTAGCCGTCCTGGGGTAACACCATGAACGTCGTCAAATCTAACCTTAACCCCCGCTCCGAGGACTTCCGGGCCAACTCCGAGCGCATGGCCGCCTTAGTGGCCGATCTACGCCGGGTGGTGGCCAGGATCAAGCAAGGGGGGGGCGAACAGGCCCGTCAGCGGCACACCAACCTAGGCAAGCTGCTGCCCCGGGACCGCATCCGGGTGCTGCTGGACGTGGGTTCGCCGTTTCTGGAGCTATCGCAGCTCGCCGCCCTTGGCATGTACGACGACGAGGCGCCCGCCGCCGGCATTATCACCGGCATCGGCCGGGTGGCCGACCGGGAGTGCCTAATCGTGGCTAATGACGCCACCGTCAAGGGGGGGACGTATTACCCCATGACCGTAAAAAAACATCTCCGCGCCCAGGAAATCGCCGCCCAGAACCACCTGCCCTGCCTCTATCTGGTGGACTCCGGGGGGGCCAATCTGCCCAACCAGGACGCGGTGTTCCCGGACCGGGATCACTTCGGGCGGATTTTCTATAACCAGGCCACTATGTCCGCCCAGGGCATCCCCCAGATTGCCGTGGTCATGGGTTCCTGCACCGCCGGGGGCGCATATGTCCCGGCCATGGCCGATGAGTCCATCATCGTCCGCAACCAAGGCACGATTTTTCTGGCCGGCCCCCCCCTGGTGCGAGCCGCCACCGGCGAGGTGGTGAGCGCCGAGGAACTGGGCGGGGCCGATGTCCACTCCCGCACCTCCGGGGTTGTCGACCACTACGCCCTCAACGACGCCCACGCCCTGGGCCTGGCCCGCAAAATCGTCGGCAACCTGAACCGGGTCAAGCACCCCAGCCTGGACCTCCGGCCCGCCCGGGAGCCTGCCTTCGACCCGGCCGAACTGCACGGGGTGATTCCTGCCGACCCCCGCAAGCCCTTCGACGCGCGGGAGGTAATCGCCCGGATCGTGGACGGATCCGAGTTCGACGAGTTCAAGGCCCTATACGGGACTACCCTGGTCACTGGCTTCGCCCGGTTGTACGGCTATCCGGTGGGTCTGGTGGCCAATAACGGGGTGCTGTTCTCGGAGTCCGCCCTCAAGGGCGCCCACTTTGTGGAACTCTGCGCCCAACGGAACATCCCGCTGATTTTTCTACAGAACATCACCGGCTTTATGGTGGGCCGCAAATACGAGGCCGAGGGCATCGCCAAAAACGGCGCCAAGATGGTCACCGCCGTGGCCTGCGCCCAGGCGCCCAAGCTCACGGTGCTGATCGGCGGTTCCTTCGGGGCCGGAAATTACGGCATGTGCGGCCGGGCCTACTCGCCCCGGTTTTTGTGGATGTGGCCCAATGCCCGGATCTCGGTGATGGGCGGCGAACAGGCCGCCGGGGTGCTGGCCCAGGTCAAGCGCGAGGCCCTAGAGCGGGCCGGCAAGACCTGGAGTCTGGAGGACGAGGAGTGCTTCAAGCGCTCCATCCGCGACCAGTACGAACGCCAGGGCCATCCCTATTACGCCTCGGCGCGACTGTGGGACGACGGCGTCATCGACCCGGCCGACACCCGCAAGGTGCTGGGCCTGGGCCTGTCCGCCGCCCTCAACCGACCGGTGGAAAAAACCGACTTTGGTATCTTCAGGATGTAAACCTTGACCCGCGAAGCCAGCGTCTTGACCGCATTCGATCCCCGGCGCGGGGTCGCCACCCTGACCCTGAACCGGCCAGAACTCCATAACGCCTTCGACGATGCCCTGATCGCCCGGCTTACCGAAGCCCTGGCCAGCCTGGAGACCGATCCCCAGGTGCGGGTGGTGGTGCTGGCCGCCCGGGGCAAGAGCTTCTCCGCCGGGGCCGATCTGCACTGGATGCGGCGCATGGCCGACTATACCGAACAGCAGAACCTGGAGGACGCCCGCCGCCTGGCCGCATTGATGAGCGCCCTGGACAGCCTGGCCAAGCCCACCGTGGCCCGGGTCCAGGGTCCGGCCCTCGGGGGCGGGGTGGGCCTAGTGGCCTGCTGTGATATGGTCTTGGCCGCCGAATCCGCCAGTTTCTCCCTGTCCGAGACCCGGCTAGGACTGATCCCGGCGGTCATCAGCCCCTATGTGATCCGGGCCATGGGGGTACGTCAGGCCCGCCGCTATTGCGTCAGCGCCGAACGTTTCGATGCTATTACCGCCCAGCGTATCGGCCTGGTCCACGACGTGCTGCCCGCCGACCGCTTGGACGCCCGACTGGCGGAAATCCTCACAACCCTGGCCGATAACGGCCCTCAGGCCATGGTGGCGGCCAAGGCCCTGGTGCGCCAGGTGGCCGACCGGCCTCTGGACGGCGACACCATTGAGGACACCGCCCGGCGCATCGCCCGGGTGCGGGCCAGCGCCGAGGGCCGGGAAGGGATCTCGGCGTTTCTGGAAAAGCGTCAGCCCGCCTGGACAGGAGGAGGTTGACGGCATGTTCCATAAGATCCTGATCGCCAACCGGGGCGAGATCGCCTGCCGGGTGGCCAAGACCTGCCGACGGCTGGGGGTTCGCACTGTAGCCGTCTACTCCGAAGCCGACCGGGATACCCGCCATGTGGCCCTGTGCGACGAAGCCTATCTGCTGGGTCCGGCCCCGGCCCGGGAGTCCTATCTGAAAGGCGAACGGATTCTTGAAATTGCCCGCCAAAGCGGCGCCCAGGCCATCCACCCGGGCTATGGATTCCTGTCCGAGAACGCCGCTTTTTCAGAGGCTTGCGAGGGGGCTGGGATTGTGTTCATCGGCCCGTCGGCCGCCGCCATTCGGGCCATGGGTTCCAAGAGCGCCGCCAAGGCCATCATGGGCGACGCCGCTGTGCCCCTGGTGCCCGGCTACCACGGGGAGGACCAGGACCTGGAGTTGCTGGCTCGGGAGGCCCAGCGCATCGGCTATCCGGTGCTGGTCAAGGCCAGCGCCGGAGGTGGCGGCAAGGGCATGCGGGTGGTGGAATCCCCGGACAAGCTGCGCGACGCGGTACTGTCCGCCAAGCGGGAGGCGGCGGCCAGCTTCGGCGATGACCAAGTGCTGATCGAAAAATACCTGCAACAGCCCCGGCACATCGAGGTGCAGGTGTTCGCCGACAGCCACCACAACGTGGTCTATCTGTTCGAGCGAGACTGTTCGGTACAGCGCCGTCACCAGAAAGTCATCGAGGAGGCCCCGGCCCCGGGCATGACCCCGGAACGGCGGGCCGCCATGGGCGAGGCGGCCATAGCTGCGGCCCGGGCCATCGGCTACCGGGGGGCCGGCACCGTGGAGTTCATCGTCAACCAGGACGGCGGTTTTTATTTCATGGAGATGAACACCCGCCTGCAAGTGGAACACCCGGTCACCGAGATGATCACCGGCCAGGACCTGGTGGAATGGCAGTTGCGGGTGGCTGCGGGCGCGCCCCTGCCCTTGGGACAGGATGAGCTGACCATCCACGGCCACGCCTTCGAGGCGCGTATCTATGCCGAGGACCCGGACCGGGATTTTCTCCCCGCCATCGGCGCCCTTCAGCATCTGCGCACCCCCGCCGAGACCCCCCATGTACGCATCGATACCGGGGTGCGAGCTGGAGACCGAGTCAGCCCCTATTACGACCCCATGATCGCCAAGCTGATCGTCTGGGACCGGGACCGGGAGGCCGCCCTGCAACGGCTGCGCGGCGCCCTGGCCGACTACCAGATTGTTGGCCTGACCACCAATCTGCGGTTTCTGGCCGCCCTGGCCGCCCACCCGGCGTTCCGGGCAGCAAAGGTGGATACCGGCTTCATCCCCCGCCACCGCGCCGACCTATTCCCGGCCCACGAGGCCCTGTCGGATCGGGTGCTGGCCCTGGCGGTGCTAGGAGAGTTGTTGCGGATGCAACAGGCCGCCACCCGGCGCGCCTCTGACTCCCTGGACCCGTGGTCGCCCTGGCATGCCAGCGACGGCTGGCGGCTGAACGACGATAACCATCACACCTTCCATTTCCGGGACGGGGAGCAGGACGTGGTCGTGACCGCCCACTACCGCAAGGACGGCTATCTTCTGGACCTGCCCGGAGGCCGACTGGCGGCCCAGGGCGAACTGAACGAGACTGGCGATCTGCTGGCGGACCTGGACGGGGCGCGGGTGCGGGCCACCCTGGTGCGCCAGGGTGATACCATCACCGTGTTCACCGGCGGCCAGGACCACTGCCTCGGCGTCCATGACCCCCTCACCCAGGGCATGGAAGACGCGGTGGAAGTCGGCAGCCTGGCCGCGCCCATGCCCGGCATCGTCATCAAGGTACTGGTGGCCCAGGGTGATACCGTAGCCAAGGGCGCGGCGCTGATGGTGCTGGAGGCCATGAAGATGGAACACACCATCATCGCCCCCCAGGCCGGGGTGGTGGAGCGCGTCAACCATGCGGTGGGCGAACAGGTGCGTGAGGGGGCGGAGCTGCTGGTGATCGGCGCCCCCTCGAACCCTCCCGCCACCGACACCCTGAACAAGGTACAGAACCATGACCCTGCCCCGCTACGTAAAAATGGTCGAAGTCGGTCCCCGGGACGGTCTGCAAAATGAATCCGCCCCGGTGCCCACCCAGGTGAAGATCGAACTGATCCGGCAACTGGCCGAGACCGGCTTGCCGGTGGTGGAGACCACCAGCTTCGTGTCCCCCAAATGGGTGCCGCAAATGGCCGACAATACTGCGGTGCTGACCGGCATTCCCCGTCGGCCTGGGGTGGCCTATCCGGTACTCACCCCCAATTTCAAGGGCTTTGAGGCGGCCATGGCCGCCGGAGCCGAGGAGGTCGCGGTGTTCGGGGCCGCTTCCGAAAGCTTCTCCCAGCGCAATATCAACTGCACTATCGCCGAGAGCCTAAAGCGGTTCACGCCGGTACTGGAAGCGGCCAAGGCCAGGGGAGTGCGGGTGCGGGGGTATGTGTCCTGTGTGCTGGGCTGCCCCTACGAGGGTGAGATCGCCCCCGAGGCGGTGGCCCGAGTGGCCGACACCCTGTACCGCATGGGCTGTTATGAAATCTCTCTGGGGGACACCATCGGCGTGGGCACCCCCCACAAAGCCCGGCGCATGGTGCGGGCAGTGGCCGAGCGGGTGCCGGTGGACAAGCTGGCCGCCCATTTTCACGACACTTACGGCCAGGCCCTGGCCAATCTCTACGGGGTGCTTCAGGAAGGCGTGGCGGTCATCGACAGCTCGGTGGCCGGGTTAGGGGGTTGCCCCTACGCTCGGGGCGCTTCCGGCAACGTGGCCTCCGAGGACGTGTTGTACTTGCTCAACGGTCTGGGCATCGAAACCGGGGTGGATCTGGACAAGCTAGCGGCGGCGGGCGGCTACATCTGCCGATATCTGCAACGGGAGTCCGGTTCCAAAGTCGCCCGGGCGCTGCTGAGTAAAACCTAATGGGCGTTCTTGGCCGTTAGCCTGGAGGCGGTTGGCACCGGAAACGCCGACGGGGATGCCACTTAAGGGCTTAAATGAGGTGTCGCACCCGTGACACCCCGCAGATGCCGGTGGCCTGGCTGGCCAGGACCGGCGATCTGAGGGTGGCGCCGTGACCGGACCCTAGGCCCGGGCTGGCCGACCGTCGCGGCGCTGCCGACGGGGACCATCACCACGCTTGTGCCAGGGCCGGTCACCGCCGGGTCGGGCAGCACCTTTATGAAAACCACCCTTGCCCCGGCCGGGACCGTCATGGCGGCGGCCACTGGGCTGACGGCGCAGGGAGCGGGTAGGCTCAAGCCCGGGAATCTCCAACAGAGGCAGGGTTTGGCCGGTGTAGCGCTCGATGCGCTTGAGAATGCCAGCCTCGTCGGGGCTGACGAAAGACACGGCCACCCCGGTGGCGCCGGCCCGGCCGGTACGACCGATACGGTGGACATAATCCTCGGCAAAGCGGGGAATGTCGTAGTTGATAACGTGGCTCAAACCGCTTACGTCAATGCCCCGGGCGGCGACGTCGGTGGCCACCAACAGGCGCAGCCGACCGTTGCGCAGCCGGGCGATGGTGCGGTTGCGAGCCGCTTGGTTCATGTCTCCGTGCAGGGCGGCGGCGTCGTGGCCCCGCGCCCGCAGTTCCTCAGCCAATACATCGCAATCCCGTTTGGTGGCGGAAAAGATAATCGCCTTGCTCAGTTCGGGGGACTCCACCAGATGATTCAGCAGCCGGTTCTTGTGGCCGATGTCATCGGCTAGATGCAGGCGTTGCTCAATGGCGTCGTTACGCTCCACCTGGGAATCCATCTCCACCAGTCGGGGCGTCTTGAGCAGACGGCCGGCCAGCCGTTGCAAACTGGAGTTGAGGGTAGCAGTGAACAGCAGGGTCTGGCGGTCGGCGGGTGTGGCGGCGGCCAGCTTCTCCACGTCGTCCACAAAGCCCATATCCAGCATCCGATCAGCCTCGTCCAGCACCAGCAGTTCTACCCTGGACAGGTCTATCCGGCCCCGGTCAAGATGATCCAGCAACCGGCCCGGGGTGGCCACCACCAGGTCTACCCGGCCAGATAATTGCTTGAGTTGCAGGCGGTAGGGCATGCCGCCCAGGATGCTGGCGGTGCGAAATCGTAGATGACTACCATACCGACGGGCCGCGTCGTTGACTTGATTGGCCAGTTCCCGGGTGGGGGTAAGCACCAGTACCCGGGGGCAGGCGGCGGGGGCGGCCTGGCTCTCCGCCAGACGGTGCAGAGCCGGTAGCATAAAGGCGGCGGTTTTGCCGGTGCCGGTGCGGGCGGAGGCAATCAAATCATGCCCTTCCAGTACCAAAGGTACGGCCTCGGCCTGGATGGGGGTGGGGGTGGTGTAACCGGACTGGGCCACTGCTTTCAGAATAGAGGGGTGCAAATTAAGGCTTTCGAAAGACATTCGGATCTCGTATCAAAAAAGGCGCGGGCGGCAAGGCCCGAGAGGCATGGGAGCCTTCGAGACGCATACGACCGGCGCGAAAACACATCGTCGCCAACCGCATACAACAGCGGGTCCGAGAGGAAAACCGCGGGGGGGCCAGATAACGATGGACGGGCGGTGGGGCCAATCCCACCAAAGCGGCGCAGTGTACAGAGCCGTCCCGCAAAATACCAGCGGTTTTTCAGGCTCGATGATAGGGATGATGGTTCAGGATGCTCCAGGCTCGGTAGAGCTGCTCGGCCACAACCACCCGCACCAGAGGATGGGGCAGCGTCAGGGGCGATAGAGACCAGGTCCCCTCGGCCCGGGTTCGACAGGCAGCGTCCAGCCCCTCCGGGCCGCCCACCAACAGGGCCAGGTCGCGGCCGTCCTGGAGCCAGGATTGTAACTGTCTGGCCAGTTCTTCGGTGCGCCAGGCCCGGCCGTCCACCTCCAGGGCAATCACCTGAGCGCCCTTGGCAACGGCCGCCAGCATCCGTTCCCCTTCTTCCCGCAGCAGCCGCGCCAGGTCTGGATGTTTGCCGCGACGGGCGGCAGGGATCTCCACTAGCTCCAGGACGCACTCCCGAGGCAGACGCTGAGCATAGTCTCGGTAGCCGGCCGTGACCCATCCAGGCATCCGGGTGCCCACGGCAATCAACTGGATGCGCACGCCCTACCCTCGGCTTGGATACCGTTCAGTGGAGGGTGACAGCAGCGGGCATGGCCTGCTGCTAGGAAACCACCGCAGGGCATTAAGGCTCAGACCGGACCGGCCACCGGTTGGCCGTTTTCGGCCCGCGCCAGGGACCAGAGTTTTTCCAGATTGTAGAAATCCCGGGTCTCGGGGCGCATCAGATGCACCACGATATCGCCCAGATCCACCAGAATCCATTGGGAGTCGCGCTCCCCTTCCATGCCCAGGGGCGACTCGCCAGCCGCCTTGCATTTTTCCTGGACCTTATCCGCCAGGGCCTTGAGTTGACGATCAGAGTTGCCGCTGGCAATGATCATCAGATCGGTGAAGCCCGCAGTGTCCCGGACATCCAGGATTTTAATATCCACCGCTTTCACCTCTTCCAAGGCGCTCACCACCAAGTCTTTCAGTTCATTCAATTGCATGCGGTTTCGGCTTACCTCTCACACAGATTAAAGTGGCCGCCCAGGTCAAGGGGCAACGATTGTTGTTTGGGTAGCAAGGGTTTGGAAGACGCCACAGGCGCACTAGGGCCGGTATAGTCCGTGCGTCTGGATGTAATCCAGAACCGGCTCCGGTAACAGATACCGGGGGGACACCCCCCGGGCCAGCCCCGCCCGGATAGCGGTGGCGGCGATGTCCAGTTGGGTGACGGGCTGGAACAATACCCCACCAGCCGGGCGTTGGCGCAGGTCTTCGGGATGGTGCAGCTTACGCTCCAGCAATAGCTCTCCCAAGGCTTTGGCCAAGGGCATGGCCGCCCCAGGACGGTGGACCACCACTAGATGGGCCAGTTCCGGTAGGTCCTCCCAGCGGTGCCACCGGTGCAGGTGATCGAAGGCGTCCGTGCCCAGAATCAGACCAAGGGGTGTATCGTCTCCAAGTTCGGCGCGCAATGATTCCAGGGTCTCAACCATATAGGACGGTCCTGCGCGTTTGAGTTCCCTGGCGTCGGCCACAAAACCCGGCTGATCGGCGATGGCGAGTTCCACCATGGCCAGGCGCTGCTCGGCCGATACGACGGGCGGGTTCCGGTGGGGCGGCTGTCCTGCGGGCACGAAGCGGGCCTCCGCAAGGTCCAGGGCGGCCAGGAGTTCCAGGGCGGTGCGCAGATGCCCGTTATGGATGGGGTCAAAGGTCCCCCCCAGCACGGCTACGAGTCGATTGTCGGCCATACCGGTCAGTCTCGCACGTGGCCGTCCCCCAGGACGACGTATTTCTGAGTGGTCAGCCCCTCCACCCCCACCGGGCCGCGGGCATGGAGTTTGTCGGTGCTGATGCCGATTTCCGCCCCCAAGCCATATTCATAGCCGTCGGCGAATTGGGTGGACGTGTTGACCATCACCGAGGCAGAATCCACCTCCCGCAGGAAGCGCCGGGCACGGCCAAAATCTTCGGTGACAATGCTGTCGGTGTGATGGGAGCCATAGGTTTCGATATGATCAATGGCCGCTGTCAAACCGGACACCACTCGGATGGACAGAATGGGCGCCAGATACTCGCTAGACCAATCCTCATCGGTGGCCGCCGTGACGTCGTTCAGCAATTGGCGGGTCTGCTCACAACCGCGCAGTTCCACGCCGGCTGCCTGGTACCGGGCAGCCAGTTCCGGCAACACTTGAGGGGCGATGGCCTGATGCACCAGCAGGGTTTCCATGGCCCCACAGATGCCGTAGCGACGGCATTTAGCGTTATAGGCCACTTGCGCGGCCTTGCTGAGGTCCGCCCTGTCGTCGATATAGACGTGGCAGATACCGTCTAGGTGTTTGATTACCGGCACCCTGGCCTCGGCACTGATACGCTGGATCAGCCCCTTGCCGCCCCGGGGCACGATCACGTCCACGTAGCGATGCATACGAATCAGTTCGCCCACTGCGGCCCGGTCGGTGGTGTCCACCACTTGCACGGCATCCAGCGGCAAGCCGGCCTGTTCCAGGCCCTGGCGGATACACCCGGCAATGGCCCGGTTGGAGTGGATAGCCTCGGAACCGCCCCGCAGGATACTGGCGTTACTGGCCTTTAAGCACAGTCCGGCGGCATCGGCGGTGACGTTGGGTCGGGATTCGTAGATGATGCCGATCACCCCAAGGGGCACCCGCATTTTGCCCACTTGAATACCCGAGGGCCGGTAGCGTAGGTCGGTAATCTCCCCCACCGGGTCGGGCTGGGCGGCAATCTCCCGCAGCCCTGCGGCCATGGCGGCGATGCGGGGCGGGGTCAGTTCCAAGCGGTCCAGCAGGGCCGGGTCCAAGCCGGAGGCTCGACCGGCATCCATATCCCGACGATTGGCGGCGGCCAGCGACTCGCTAGCGGTCTCGATGGCGGCGGCGATAGCCCGCAGAGCGGCGTTCTTGGCGTTGGTTTCGGCGCCGCCTAGCAGCCGTGCGGCGGCTCGGGCGCGACGGCCCAGGTCGTCCATATAGTCGGCGATGGAATGGTCCGGCGCTTGTAGGTGTGCGTTCATGGTTCTCTACCGTCTCGGGGTCAGGTGCGCCCCACCGCCGACGGCGGCCAAGCGCAGACTCAAATCCAGAAGTTCGTCCCAGGGGCGGCCCGACTCAACGCCCTTGATGACTTGATCCACCTGGGAGCATCCGGCCAGCAACGCCCGGCAGCCAGCCGCAGACAATCGGGCCATAGCCCTCTGCATCAATGGCTTGCGCCGCTCCCAGACTCGCTGCCGGGCCATGGCGGCGGCCGGCGCCTGGCCTTGGTCCACGTCATGGACCAGCCGGTCCAGTACGAGTATCTCTCGGTGCAAGGCCCAAAGCACCAAGACCGGCTCCATGCCCTCGGCGCGTAATACCTTCAGCACCCGAGCCACCCGCTCGGCCCGGCCTTCCAGAGCGGCGTCGGCCAGATCATAAATACTGTAGCGGGCGCTGTCCCCCACTACCGCCAACAGCCGTCGGGCGTCTAGTTCTCCCTCTCCCAGCAGTATACGCAGTTTTTCAATTTCCTGATCCGCCGCCAACAGGTTGCCCTCTACCCGCTCGGCCAGCAGTGTTACGGCCTCGCGGCTGGGTCGCAAGCCCGCTGTCCGCAGTCGGCGCTCGATCCAGCCGGGCATATCCCGGGCCGCCACCGGCCACACCCGCACCACCACCCCAGCCCGATCCAGGGCCGCTAGCCACTGGCTTTTTAGGGCCGAAGCGTCCAGCTTACCGCAGCTCACCAGCAATACTGTGTCCTCGGGGGGGCGTTCGGCGTATCGCTTGAGCGCGGAGGCGCCTTCATCTCCGGGCCGACCGTTGGGCATACGCAGTTCCACCAACCGCTTGTTGCCCAATAGAGACAGGCTGGTGGCGGCCATGGTCAGGGACGACCAGTTGAAATGGGGTTCCACGAACAGGCATTGGCGCTCATCGTAACCCCCGACCCGGACGGCGGCGCGGATGGCGTCAGTGGCTTCCCGGGCGGCCAGCGGCTCCTCCCCGTGGATCACATACACCGGCGCCAGTCGGCCATTCTTGAGGTGGCCGGGCAGTTGCTCGGGGCGTAGTTTCACCCCCTCAGCGCCCCGCCCCGGCGCTTTGCATGCGCCGGATGATGGACCAGGCTAGATCATCGGCCATGTCGTTCACCATCAACTCCTCTCCCTCGGCTCGCCCCAAGACTTCGCTTTCCGCATAGAACAGGTTGCGGGACACCCGTAGGGTCTCTACGGGCACCAACCGCTCGCCTCCGGCCAGGATTACCCCATAGCTGACTTCGTAGCTCAGTTCGTACTCCCGGGCGTCACCCTGGGCGTCCGTGGCCAGCACCCGGCGACGCTGAAGCTCGTTGATGATCCGCACCTGGGCGGTGGACAACTCCAAGCTGTCGGTCACTTCCACGCCGTTGGCTTCCAAGGCCCGTTTTAGGGACCAGACCAGAGGACTTTTAGGATTATCCCGCTGGTTATAGGCAATGTGGGTCAGAGCCAGCTCAGGAGGCAGGTCGGCCCGCCCCCGCAGGTGAAAACCGCAGCCGGCCAGCCACACTAGCACCGTCCCCATCAGTAGCGCGACAAGCGGCTTCATGAGAGGCCCTGGCAAACGATATTCACCAGCTTGCCGGGCACGACGATGATTTTGCGCACCGTCTTACCCTCCACAAAGCGCAGCACATTGGGTTCGGTCAGGGCGGCTTCTTCAAGCGCTGCTTTGTCGGCATTCGCCGGCACTCGCAACTGACCCCGCAGTTTGCCATTGACCTGCACCACCAGCGTTATCTCGTCCTGTTCCAGGGCGCCGGGGTCGGGCCGAGGCCAAGGCGCGTCAATGATGGCCTGGGTGTGTCCCAACCCCTGCCACAGGGTATGGGTAATATGGGGCACTATGGGGGACAACAGTCGCAGCAGGATACTGAAACCCTCCCGGCGCAAGGCGTCGGCTTCCGGTCGATCGCCAGGGATAGCAGCCAGATTATTGAGGATCTTCATGCCCGCCGACACCACGGTGTTGTACTGCTGGCGTTCATAGTCGAACAGGGCCTGCTTGAGGCTCTGATGTATTTCCCGCCGGGCATCCTTAAGCTCAGTGGGCGCCCTCCGCCAATCTCCGGGAATGGTGGCCTGGCCTATGGCCATCCCATGCTCCACGGCGAAAGCCCACAGCCGTTTGAGAAAGCGGTAAGCCCCCTCCACCCCGGAATCCGACCATTCCAGGGCCTGATCTGGGGGGGCGGCGAACATGATGAATAGCCGCACGGTGTCGGACCCGAAGCGGTCGATCAGGGCCTGGGGATCGACGCCGTTATTCTTGGACTTGGACATCTTCTCGATGCCACCTACCGTCACCGGCGTTCCGTCGGCGGTCAGCGCCGCCCGGAACACCCGACCCTTATCGTCCCGCTCCACGGTCACGTCCCGGGGGTTGTGGTAGATTTTTTTGCCGTTGTCCGCTTCGTGGTAATAAGTCTCCGCCACCACCATGCCCTGGGTGAGCAGCCGGGTGAAGGGTTCGTCGCAGTCCACCAGATCCTGGTCGCGCATCAGTTTGTGAAAAAACCGGGCATACAGTAGGTGCAGGATGGCGTGTTCGATGCCGCCCACATATTGGTCCACCGGCAGCCAGTAGCGGGCCCGCTCGTCGAGCATGGCCGTATCGGCGTCCGGGCAAGTGTAGCGGGCGTAGTACCAGGAAGACTCCATGAAGGTATCGAAGGTATCGGTTTCCCGCTCGGCGGGTTCTCCGGTCTCGGGGCAGGTGGTCCGGTAGAATTCCGGCATATTTTTGATGGGCGAGGCCACCCCTTGGAATTCCACGTTCTCGGGCAACACCACCGGCAGATCGTGGTCCGGGGTCGGCAGTTGGCGGCCGTCGGCGCAGTTAATCATGGGGATGGGGGCGCCCCAGTAGCGTTGCCGGGACACGCCCCAGTCCCGCAACCGGTAGTTGACCCGGCGCCGACCAATGCCCTGGCTCTCCACATGCTTGGCAATAGACTCGAAAGCCTCTTGGAAACTTAGGCCGGTGAAGATATCCGAGTCGATCAGAATACCTTTGTCGGTGAAGGCGCACCGGGACAAATCAGCGCGTTGGTCCGGTTCGCCGGGAGCGATGACCTGGACGATGGGCAGGCTGTATTTTTGGGCGAATTCCCAATCCCGCTGGTCGTGGCCGGGCACCGCCATCACCGCCCCTGTGCCATAGCTCATAAGGACGAAATTAGCCGCCCAGATCGGCACGGATTGGCCGGTAATGGGGTGAGTGGCGTCTACCCCCAAGGGCATGCCTTTCTTTTCCAGGGTCTCCATGGCCTGCTCGGAAGTGGTGCTGTGTCGGCACTCCTCTAGAAAGGCGGCCAGTTCGGGATTGCTCTCGGCCGCCTTCAGGGCCAAGGGGTGCCCGGCGGCCACCGCCATGTAGGTGACCCCCATCAGGGTGTCCGGGCGGGTGGTGTAAATGGTCAGGGGTTCGGACTCTCCCGCCACCAGGAATTCCAGTTCCAGACCCTCGGAGCGACCGATCCAGTTGCGCTGCATGGTGCGCACCGCCTCCGGCCAGCCTTCCATATGGTCCAGTTGACCCAACAACTCCTCAGCGTAGGCGGTAATCTTCAGGAACCATTGGGGAATCTCCCGCCGCTCCACCACCGCCCCGGAGCGCCAGCCGCGACCGTCGATAACCTGCTCGTTGGCCAATACCGTCTGCTCCACCGGGTCCCAGTTGACGGCGGCGTTTTTCTTATAGGCCAGACCCTGGCGGGCCAGACGAGTGAAAAGCCATTGCTCCCAGCAGTAGTACTCCGGTCGGCAGGTGGCCAACTCCCGGGACCAGTCATAGCCGAAACCCAGCCGCTTGAGTTGGCCTTTCATATACTGGATGTTTTCGTAGGTCCACTTGGCGGGAGGCAGGCCGTGCTGAATGGCAGCGTTCTCCGCCGGCAGACCAAAGGCATCCCAACCCATGGGCTGGAGCACGTTCTTGCCCAACATCCGCTGATAGCGGGAGATCACATCGCCAATGGTGTAATTACGCACATGCCCCATATGCAACCGACCGCTGGGGTAGGGAAACATGGACAGGCAGTAGAATTTTTCCTTGCCGGGGTCTTCGACGACTCGAAAGCTGTCGTTGTCCTCCCAGTACCGCTGGGCCTGCGCCTCGATGGCTTCGGGCTGGTAAGTCTCGTCGATCACGGCTGATTCCTGGCTACGGGGCTAAACTACAAGGGATGCCAGAATAGCGTAACGATGCCGAACCGAACAACCATAGCCGCTGGCTCGTGTCGGCCGATAAACCGACGGAATCATTCCCCACTGCTGGAGTCCCGTAGATGACGCAATCGCCCAATATCCAGAAACTGGTCAATGCCTATGATCGGATGGTCGAACGGGTCAAGGCTGACCTGGAGCAATCCGGTCCGTCCGCTCCCGACCAGAAATCCAATCTTCAGGGCGCCATTCAGCGAGCCGCCTATCTGGCGGTGGAACTGGACGAACTGACCGATGACGAGGCCCGACTGCTAGGCCGATATGTGCAGCGGGATTTGGAAGACGCCGGCGCCTATCTGGCCAGTAGCGGCGACGACGATCTGGGCGCTTGGCTGCGCTTCGACCTGGACCTGATCGAGAACCGCCTACTGGAATTGTTCCAATCGGCGGCGGATCGAACCCGGCTGGAGATGCTGGACTTCCAGGAGACCCTGGAGCGGGTGTCCCATTATCATACTGGCGAGATCACCGGCCCCGGTACCCTGCGTTGTGACAACTGCGCCAAGGAGCTGAATTTCCATGGGGCGGCTCATATTCCCCCCTGTCCAAGTTGTCACGGCACGGTATTCAGCCGGGCGGGCGTGGAGGAGTAAGCGATGCTATTTGAGATGGAAAACACCGTCGTGTCACGCTCCCCACCTCTCGGCATGGCCTGTCCTGGGTAGAACAAGACCCCGGCGGCGATCAGCGCCCCGAGGATCAGGCAGACGATGCAAAAACGCAAACCCGGAACGGTGGGCGTCGATAAGGTGCCGAAAGGGGTATGTGGGTGTTTGTTGCGTTTCAACATATAAGCCCCTCACTAGCGGCCCGTTACAGCTCATCATCAAAATCACACGAACCGCGATGGGTTCCTTGCCGACCCGCCGCCCCGGCGGGTCTTATTCATCAATAGGCCCGGCGGAACTGCACCCGCCGGTTTAGAGAGGCAAAGGGGTTCAATCCAGACAGAGGCTCGGATTCACCCTTGCCCAGAATCCGCAACCGCTCCGGGGCGATACGGTGGCTCTCGATCAGATACCGCTGTACAGCTTGGGCGCGGCGTATTGATAATTGCCGATTATAGGCATCGCTGCCACTGGCGTCAGTGTGGCCCTCGATCAGTATCCGCTGATCGGCGATGTGGGGCAAATTCAGCATCTTTCCCACCTGATCCAGGTAAGCCCTGGACTCGGGACGCACTTCGGCGGAGTTGAGGGCAAAGTTGACGGGAAATCCGAAGCTCTCCGGTGTATCGGCGGTCGCCGAGGGCTGGCGCCGGGACTGGGCGCCTAGCACAATGGAACGGGTCCGGCCTAGCTTGGCGCTGGGCTTTGCAAACAGAATATCCGCCAACGCCTCAGGAGCCGGTGGCGCGCCCCGGAACATCACTACTTCAGTGGCGGCGACCGGGCCGCTGATGCCGAAAGCCAACAGCAGCAGGCCCGCTGCGCCCCAGACGCAGTTGCGTGTGCTAACGGTTAGTGTGTGCATGATTCACCTTATCTCTCTAGTCAGGCTGGGTTTGGTCATTGTGTTGCGCCAGCCATAATGCAAACCTCGTGCCCATAGCCCTTGTCCTCCCAACAGCACTGACTCTCACATCTTATAGCGCGTATGGAGCGCACTACCCCCAGCCCGTTTCGGCCTGAAACAGCCCAAACCGGCGGTTGCCGGTTCACTCTGAACCACTCCCCCCATCACCCTTCCGCGAACGGTTCACGCTGACCAGACCAGGCTCAGATTGGACCGGCCAACACCGTCTTCAAGGGCAGGGCAAAAGTGCAATTAATCTATTTTTTTATTTTAAAAACAAATAGTTACTAAATGTGGCACAAGCCCTGCATTAATCAGGGCGTGGACTGAAAAATACGATCTGCGGATCGCCAGAGACACCGACAGGCTACCCCAAGGTCAGACGCAAACCGGCACAGCCATACAACGGTTTACGCCAAACCCCAGAACAGCCATAAACCAGCAACACATTGAGCTTAGGAGCAAACGCCATGAAGACTTTCACCAAACTCGCCGCCGCCTCCGTCACCGCCCTGATGCTGTTGGGCGCCTCCGCCGCCAACGCCCAGTTCGCCAACGGCGTGCGCATCAGCGGCAACGTGGTCAACAACACCAATGTCGCGGGACAGACCACCCAGGCCACCAACGGCGGCCTCGCCGCCACCAGCATCGGCACCATCCATGGTGGCACCAACATCTCCGGGACCCTGCGCAACACCACCTTCGTGCGCAACCAGCGCACCCTGGCCAGTGGCCGCGGCTCCAAGGCTTGCACCTCCATCGGCTCCGTGGGCAACGACCGTAATTGCAGCCGGTAAGCCACAACCCGAACCCCAACACACTGACTTAGCAGCCATAAAGGAAACATCATCATGAAAACCTTCACCAAGCTCGCCGCCGCCTCCGTCACCGCCCTGATGCTGTTGGGCGCCTCCGCCGCCAACGCCCAGTTCGCCAACGGCGTGCGCATCAGCGGCAACGTGGTCAACAACACCAATGTCGCGGGACAGACCACCCAGGCCACCAACGGCGGCCTCGCCGCCACCAGCATCGGCACCATCCATGGTGGCACCAACATCTCCGGGACCCTGCGCAACACCACCTTCGTGCGCAACCAGCGCACCCTGGCCAGTGGCCGCGGCTCCAAGGCTTGCACCTCCATCGGCTCCGTGGGCAACGACCGTAATTGCAGCCGGTAAACCGACACCTTCCCCCGGATTGTCACCGATCCGGGGGAATCCTTTTCCGGTATAACCGTCCAATACCCGTACGATGACGCAACCTGATCGAGTGACCGCCATGAACCGAGAACTCTACAAAAACCTGAGTCGCGCCGCCCTGATCCTGGCCCTGGCCGCAGGCAGCCACGGCGCCCTGGCCAAGGAATACAACCGCAGCAATCACGTCGATGCGGGCGCCCAGGTGAAAGTCACCAAAGCCATCGCCGAAGCCCATCGCCGGGGCGGCGAGGGCGAGAAATCCCGGTTTCAGCTCAACCAAGGTTGCGGCAATCTCAATATAGGCAATGTGGAAGTGGCCGGCGCCCGGGCGCCTCGGGAAGTGGTGACGGTGGTTACCGGAGATGTGATCAATATCAACCGCGGCGGCTGCAATTGAGGTTTCAGGATGAGGCCCCTGCGGGCCTCTCTATACAGGCATACTGCGTAACCGTGTACCCCTTCCAAGGGGCCAAATCCAACCTGGACCCTATCGGGACCTCGCGGACACCGGCGATGCCCCTTTGCCGAGGCCCAACCCCAGCAGCACTCCGACCGCCAGCATCGCCACCACACCCCAATCTCCCCAGCGCCCATAGGGCGTCATGCCGGTCATGGGCTGCACCTCCCCCCGCAACACCTGGGTTTTGAACAGTTCCGAGCGGGCAGTGACCCGCCCCCGGGCGTCGATCAGGGCCGAAACCCCGGTATTGGTGGCCCGGGCCATGGGCCGGCCGGTCTCCAGGGAACGCATCCGGGCGATTTCCAGATGTTGATAGGGGGCCAGGGAACGGCCGAACCAGGCGTCGTTGCTGACATTGACCAGCAGCCGGGCTTCGGGCAGGGCGCGGCGGATCTGCTCGCCGAAAGCGGCCTCATAGCAGATGGACACCCCTACCGGCACCCCTTTGACCCGCAGCGGTTCCTGATAGGCCGCGCCCGGGGTGAAGTCGGACATGGGGATGTCCACGAAGTCCCGGAAGAACGCCAGCAGCCTCCGCAAGGGCAGGTATTCCCCAAAGGGCAGCAGATGATGCTTGTAATAAAATCCGTGGGAGCCGCCCAGGCTGACCACGCCGTTGCGAAATATCCGGTCATCCCAGGAACCAGCGATGATGCCAATCAAATAATCGGTATCGGTTTTCCGGGCGTAGCTGGCCAGGGGGCGGAAGAAGCTCTCCTCGGCTTCCTCGTAGAGCAGGGGCACGGCGCTTTCCGGCCAGATGATCAGGTCGCTGTTCGGGGTGGCTTCCAGGCTCAGTTCGGTGTAATGGGTGAGGGTGCCCCGAACCTGGTCGGAGCGCCATTTGCGGTCTTGGGCGATATTACCCTGGACCAGACTGACCTGCAGTGGCTCCCCCGCCGGCGCTACCCAGGCAATCAGCCCCAGCCCCCAGGCGCCCAGCCACAAGCTTAGCAGGCCGACCGCCAGTACGCTGGTTTGCTGCCGGGACGGCCCCCGGAGCAGGCCCACTAGCAGCCCGGCGCTCAGCCACACCGCCCAACTCACGCCGAATACCCCCAGCACCGGGGCTAGGCCGACCAGGGGAGCATCGATCTGGCTATAGCCCAGGGACAACCAGGGAAAACCAGTGAGCAACCAACTGCGTAACCATTCCCCAAGCCCCCAAACGGCGGGAGCTAGTAGCAGTCGGCGGACCGCCCTGGGCCGGGGCGCCAGTCGCACCGCCAGCCAGCCGACCGCCGCTGGGTACAGGCTCATGGCCAGAATCAGAATCAGGTTGGCCAGTATGGCAAAGGGCAGCGGGGCATCGCCAAAACTGTGCAGACTGATATAGACCCAAGAAATGCCGGCTCCGAAGCTGCCCAGGCCGAACAGCAGGCCCCGCCAGGCAGCCCGACCGGGAGCAGCGTCTTCCCAACTCCACAGCAACAGGGCGCAGGCCGCCACCGCCAGGGGCCACCAACTCAGGGGAGCGAAGGCCAGGGGCAGGGCCAGCCCGGCGATTAGGGCCAGCCCGTCGTCGCGGTGCAAGCGCTGAAAAAACCGAACCAATCAGTCGTCCTGTTCGTCTGAGGAGGGCGCTTCGGGGATGGGGGTCATCCCCAGCAGGTGGATACGGCGGTTATCGGCCCGCAGTACCTTGAAATGGAACCGGCCTAGTTCCATTTCTTCACCGCGTTTGGGTAGGTGTCCCAGTTCCATCATGACCAGGCCACCGATAGTATCCGCTTTGTCCTCGGCTAAATCAGCCTTGAAATAGGCATTGAAATCCTCGATGGGAGTCAGGGCCTTGATGGTGTAGTTATCCTCGGCCAGGTGGCGGATGTCTCCTTCCTCCTCGCTGTCGTGTTCGTCGTCGATCTCACCGACGATTTGCTCCAGCACGTCTTCGATGGTCACCAACCCGGCCACGCCGCCGTATTCGTCCACCACAATGGCCATGTGCAGACGGCTGTTGCGGAATTCTTTAAGCAGGGTATTGAGGCGCTTGCTTTCGGGGATGAATTTGGCGGGCCGGAGAATATCCTGTAACACGAAGATTTCGGCGCTATGGGTGAAATAACGCAGCAGATCCTTGACCAGGAGAATACCAATCACATCGTCGCGGTTCTCGCCAATCACCGGGAATCGGGAGTGGCCGGACTCCACCGCCTCAGCCAACAGCCGCTGCACCGGCCAGTCGGAGTCCATCACCACCATCTGCGCCCGGGGGATCATCACATCCCTGACCTGCATCTCCGAGACCTGCAACACCCCTTCCATCATGGCCAGGGCATCCGTGTCCAGGAGGTTGCGCTGCTGGGCATCCCGCAGCAGTTCCACCAGTTCGTCCCGGTTCTCTGGCTCTCCCAGTAGCACCGAACTGAGGCGCTCGAACCAGGAACGCTGTCCGCCGCTGGGGCTAGGTCGCTCTTCCTTCATGGATCGGATCTCCGTAGGGATCGGGATAACCCAGGTCGGCGAGGATCCGTATCTCCAAGGCTTCCATGGCCTCGGCCTGGGATTCCTGCTGATGATCGTGACCTAGCAGATGCAATACCCCGTGGGCTACCATATGCGCCCAATGGGACTCGGGGTCCTTGCCCTGAACCACGGCCTCCCGGGCCACCACCGGTGCGCAAATGACAACATCCCCCAACAGCCCCTGAGGCTGATCCAGCCCTGGGGGCGGCTCGAAGGGAAAGGACAGTACATTGGTAGGCCCTTGTTTATGGCGGTAGGTTTCATTGAGTGAGGCGCTTTCGGCCTCGTTGACCAGGCGAATCACCAATTCGATGTCCTGGGTGTGGCCAGTCTGCGCCAACGCCGCCTCGGCCCAACGGCGCAACTGGTCCTCCCCGGGTAGTCCGGGACTGTCCAGCACGATCTGTACCTCAAGCTCAAGGCTCATGGGTTTTCCTGTTCGTAACGGGCGTAAGCGGTGACGATGCGTTGCACCAGGGGATGGCGCACCACGTCCCGGGCATTGAAGAAGGTCATGCTGATGCCTTCCACATCCTTGAGTACTTCCAGCACCTGGCGCAACCCGGAACGGGTGCTATGAGGCAGGTCTACCTGGGTCACATCGCCGGTGACTACCGCCGTGGACCCAAAACCGATCCGGGTCAGGAACATTTTCATTTGTTCGACGGTGGTGTTCTGGGCTTCGTCCAGGATGATGAACGACTCATTTAGGGTTCGCCCACGCATAAAGGCCAGGGGGGCGATCTCGATGATGTTGCGCTCCAAGAGCTTGGCTACCCGTTCAAAGCCCAGCATTTCATAGAGGGCGTCGTATAGGGGCCGCAAATAGGGGTCCACTTTTTGTACCAAATCCCCGGGCAGAAAGCCTAGCCGCTCCCCGGCTTCCACCGCTGGCCGCACCAGCACCAGCCGACGCACCTGATCCCGTTCTAGGGCATCCACGGCGCAGGCCACCGCTAGATAGGTCTTGCCGGTGCCGGCTGGCCCCACCCCGAAGTTGATGTCATTGCGCAGGATGCTAGACAGATAACGCTGCTGGTTGAGACCCCGGCCCCGGATCACGCCACGGCGAGTACGGATGTTGACGTCTTGAACATCCTTGTCGGTTTCCTCTAGGGTATCGGCCCCGGCCTCCCGCAGAAACAAGTGTACCCGGGCCGGGTTCAGGGCTTCCGTGTTGGCGGCCTGGTACAGGGCTTCTAGCACCGCCACGGCCACTTTCACCGCCGACGCCACGCCGATCACCCGAAACTGATTGCCCCGGTTATTGATCTCAACCCCTAGCCGACGCTCGATAAGACGCAGATGCTCATCCAACTGGCCGCACAGATTGGCCAAGCGCTGGTTGTCGATAGGCTCCAACCACAAGTCCTGAAAATCGGGACGATGGGTCGGCTCGGGGGCAACCGGCGTCGAAGCCATTAACGGGTCAGCGCCTTGGGAAAAGGCAGGCCTGATTCTGGACAACCCAAATAGCGACCGCGCAGGGAGTTGGGCAACGCCTCGGTGATGAGGACGTCCACGAAGTGGCCGATCAACTCTGGAGGAGCGTCGAAGTTAACCACCCGATTATTTTCGGTGCGCCCGGCTAATTGCTTGGGGTTCTTACGGGATGGACGGTCCACCAGAATACGCTGGGTGGTTCCCACCATGGCTTGGCTGACAGCCTGGGCCATCTCCTCAATACGGGCCTGGAGCCGGGCTAAGCGCCGCTTTTTGGTTTCCTGGGAGACGTCGTCTGGAAAAGACGCCGCTGGGGTGCCGGGCCGGGGACTGTAGATAAAGCTAAAGCTGTGATCGAAACCGATCTCTTCGATAAGACCCATGGTGGCCTCGAAATCGGCCTCGGTCTCCCCAGGAAAGCCGATGATAAAATCGGAGGACAGGCTGATATCCGGGCGGATGCGCCTCAACTTTCGGACCTTGGCCTTGTATTCTAGAGCGGTGTGGCCTCGTTTCATGCTCGCCAGGATACGATCGGAGCCGCTTTGTACCGGCAGGTGCAAGTGACTCACCAGTTCTGGAACTTCGGCATAGGCTTGGATCAGGGAATCGGAAAACTCCACGGGATGGGAGGTGGTGTAACGGATTCGACCGATTCCGTCCACGGCCGCCAGATAATTGATCAGCAGGCTCAGATCGGCGGTCTCGCCGTCCTCCATGGCGCCCCGATAGGCGTTGACATTTTGACCTAGCAAGGTCACTTCCCGTACTCCCTGGCGAGCCAGTTGGGCCACTTCGGCCAGTACGTCGTCGAAGGGTCGGCTGACCTCTTCGCCCCGGGTATAGGGCACCACGCAAAAGGTGCAATATTTGCCGCAGCCCTCCATTACCGACACGAAAGCCGTCGGCCCCTCGGCTCGTGGTTCCGGTAAATTGTCGAATTTCTCGATCTCCGGGAAACTGATATCCACCACGCCGGTGCGCTGCTCTCGGGCTTCGTTGAGCAGCATCGGCAGCCGGTGCAGGGTTTGAGGGCCGAACACAATATCAACATAGGGCGCCCTTGCCCGCAGGGCTTCCCCTTCCTGGCTGGCCACACAGCCGCCTACACCGATCACTAGGTCTGGACGCCGCTCCTTGAGCAGCCGCCATTGGCCCAATTGTGAGAAAACCTTCTCCTGGGCTTTCTCCCGTATCGAGCAGGTATTGAGCAGCAGGACATCCGCCTTCAAGGGGTCGTCTGTGAGTTCCAATCCGTGGGATGCCCTGAGCACGTCCGCCATTTTCGACGAGTCATACTCGTTCATCTGGCAGCCGTGAGTTTTGATGTGGAGTTTCCGCGTCATGAACGCTTTTGAAGCCTTGATAAGGCCCTAAATAGTATCATCGTGGCCGCAGCGATACCAGATAGACCCGGCTGCGCTCCAACAGCAAACCCCCAAGCCCGTTCGGAACCGACCGGATGCGCCGAACTTGGCGGCCTCTTTGAACGCCCTGGGGCGACCTGCGGTCCTAGGTTCTGACAATTACCGGCCATGTTGGAGCAATGCCATGAAAACAAGCCATCTCTCGGGGTTGGTTCTGGCCCCGGTGCTACTGGTGTTGGGGCTAGGCCAGGTCCACAGCCAGGGCGCCAATACCCCACAACCCCCGTCCGCCCAAGGCAGCGAACCCACCCGGGACTTGGCCAAGGCCATTTTCGCCGGTGGCTGTTTCTGGTGTATGGAACCCCCTTATGACAAGCTGGAAGGAGTGTATTCCACCACCTCCGGCTACATCGGCGGCCACACCAAGAACCCCAACTATCAGCAGGTTTCAGCGGGTTCCACCGGCCACACCGAGGCGGTGGAGGTTGTTTACGATCCCAAGGTCATCAACTACGAAAAGCTACTGGACGTATTCTGGCAAAACGTAGACCCCTTGACTCCCAATGCCCAGTTCTGCGACCACGGTAGCCAGTACCGCACCGGAATTTTCTATCTGGACGAAGAGCAACACCGCCTAGCCGAGGCATCGAAGCAGACCTTGGAGGATTCAGGGCGCTTCGATAAGCCCATCGTCACCGAAATCACTCCGGCTGAGACTTTTTATCCAGCCGAGGAGTATCATCAGGATTACTATGAGAAAAACCCGTTGCGCTACAAACTGTACCGTTACGGCTGCGGCCGTGACCAGCGCCTGGAGGAACTCTGGGGCAAGGCCGGCTGAACCCGGTAACTTTGCATCACGGCTTAAAGCCGCTGCCATGCACGGAACTTGCCGCGTTGATAGCGGGGCGGCACTGTGAAACATTCACCTTGGAACGCCCCATTACCTCACTGTGCGCCGTGGAGATCGCTGCCATCCTGACCTCTGTCAGGGGTATGAGCGGGTGGAGCGCATGGCAACCCCTCCCCTAATCCGTTCCGTCTTTTCCCCCGACAACTCAATTTGAAGGTGGAGCGGACGCCCGCTCCGAACGGGGCGTCTCTCCCCGTCTAGATACGGGGGTAGTGACATTGAAATACTGCAAACACAGCCAGGACCACCAATCCGAGCCAACCGACACCCTTCACAGCCATGGAGTGGCGGCGCTGCTCGGCCGCATCGACTCGGGAGACGCACAGGTTTGCTGCCTGATCCGCGCCATTCTGTCTGAGACAGTACTCTTACCGGAGTTGCAGGAGCGGCTCGGAACCATGGGCATCGATCTGGATGCCCTGCGCCACTGCCTGGAGCAGTATCACGCGGAGCATCCCACGGGGCCGAGGGCGGGTTAATTGCTCAGAAGGGAATATCATCATCAAAAGTATCACTAACACTCTGCCCGGCGGGCTGCGATGCCGCACCCTGCCCGGCCGGTTCTTGCTTAGCCGGGCGCTGCTGGGGCCGGGACGGAGGCGCATCAAAGCTGGTGCTGCCCTCGCTGCGGGAGCCTAGCATTTGCATATCGCTGGCCACGACCTCGGTGGAGTAGCGATCCTGGCCGTTCTTGTCCTGCCATTTACGGGTGCGTAAGCTGCCTTCCACATAAACCTGCCGCCCCTTACGCAGATATTCCCCGGCAATTTCCGCCAGCTTGCCGAAGAACACTACCGTATGCCACTCGGTGCGTTCCTGGTTTTCACCGGTCTGCTTATCCCGCCAGGTTTCGCTGGTGGCGAGGGTGACATTGACGATGGCGGTGCCGTTGGCGCTGTAACGCACTTCGGGGTCCTTGCCCAGATTACCGACGAGAATCACCTTGTTGACGCCTCTGGCCATACTGAAGTCTCCTG
Source organism: uncultured Candidatus Competibacteraceae bacterium (assembly GCA_964597315.1). Taxonomy (GTDB): domain Bacteria; phylum Pseudomonadota; class Gammaproteobacteria; order Competibacterales; family Competibacteraceae; genus CAZQXD01. The sequence goes on along the minus strand of CAZQXD010000010.1, from coordinate 13,266 downwards.
CGCATGACGCCGACCGCAGCAGCCGGCTGAAAGAATACCAACGTCCAGTTTATCAGAGATCGGCAACGGCGAACCGCCGCAGCGCCGCCTTATCCAGGGCGTGTTGATCCACCTTCAGATAGGCCACCCCATCAGCGGCGATGACTACTGCTTCGGCGACACCCTGAACCTTGGTCAGTTCCATGGCCAGGTGCCGGGCTTCGGCCTCGCTGACAGGTCCGATGGACAGCAGATAACTGCTCAGGTACCGAGGGTTCGTCATGGTGTAGGCCACGAAAAACCATAACAACGCTCCCAAGGCCGCGAAGGCAAATACCCCTTTTAGGCCAAATATTCCCAGCGCCAGTCCCCCCAGTCCACCGCCCACGAAGGCGCCCAGAAACTGGCTGCTGGAATATACGCCCATGGCTGTTCCCTTGGCGTCCGGGGGGGCCATTTTGGCGATCAGTGAAGGCAGCGTAGCTTCCAATAGGTTGAAGGCGGTAAAAAACACAAACAGCATTACCGCCACGCCCAGGACACTATCATGCCACTTAAGCAGTCCCAGTTCGGTCAGGCACAGGGCCAGAATCGCGCCCAAGAACACCGACTTCATGCGCCGCTTGCGCTCGGCCAGGATGATGAACGGCACCATGGCCGCCACCGACAGCGCCAGGGCCGGTAGATACAGTTCCCAGTGACGGGCGCTGTCCAGACCGGCCACATCCCGCAAGGCCAGAGGCAGGGCTACGAAGGTGGCGGTAAGTAGCATATGCAGGGAAAAAATCCCAAAATCCAGGCGCAGCAATTGTCCATCGGCAAGCACCCGCCGGAACAGTTCCGGGACTGGAGCGGTATCCCGATGGCGACGGCTAATGGCCGGCTGAGGCACGATCAGCCAGGTGACCAGGATACCCAGCAGGGCGAGCCCGGCGGTGATCCAAAAAATCCCCTTGACCCCCACCCAACTGTTCAGCACGGGCCCTAGCACCATGGCCAACGCAAAGGATATCCCGATACTGACCCCAATCACCGCCATAAACTTGGTGCGCTGCTCCTCGCGACTCAGATCTGCGGCTAGCGCCATGACCGCAGCGGCGATGGCCCCGGCGCCTTGCAGGGCGCGACCGGCGATGACGCCGATGATAGAATCGGCCAGGGCCGCCACCACGCTGCCCAGGGCAAAAATCACCAACCCCAGGATGATGATCCGCCGTCGGCCCCAGCGGTCGGAGAGCATGCCGAAAGGAATCTGAAAACAGGCTTGGGTCAGACCGTAGGCGCCGATAGCCAGGCCAATCAGCAGGGGTGTCGTACCCACCAAGTGTTCGGCATATAGCGTCAATACAGGCAGGATCATAAACAATCCCAACATCCGCAGGCTGAACAAGCTGGCTAGAGCCAAGGCCGCTCGCCGTTCGCTTACCGTCATGCCCTCTCCCATCGACCCCATTGCCACCTCATCAACCCCGTTATACCGTACGGGTTTCATGTTATCAGTTCGCCCCATGACGGAACATCAATGACTATTCGCATCCGCGGCGCCCGTACCCATAATTTACGTAATATCAACCTGGATCTTCCCCGGGATCGGCTAATCGTGATTACCGGCCTGTCCGGCTCGGGTAAGTCGTCTTTGGCTTTCGACACCCTTTACGCTGAAGGTCAGCGCCGCTACGTGGAGTCTTTGTCCGCCTATGCCCGGCAATTCTTGTCGATGATGGAAAAGCCTGATGTGGACCATATCGAAGGTTTATCCCCCGCCATCTCTATCGAGCAGAAGTCCACTTCCCATAACCCACGGTCAACAGTAGGCACCATCACTGAAATCTACGACTACCTACGCCTGCTCTATGCCCGAGTCGGCATTCCCCGCTGCCCGGACCATGGCGTTGACCTGGATGCCCAAACCGTCAGCCAGATGGTAGATCAAGTGCTGGCTTTACCGATGGACAGTCGGCTGCTGCTGCTAGCGCCGGTGGTCAGCGCCCGCAAGGGCGAACATGTGAAACTCTTGGAGGGCTTGCGCGCCCAAGGTTTTTTACGAGCCCGTATCGACGGCGAGGTCTATGAACTGGACGAACCACCAACCTTGGACCTGCGCCGTAAGCACACCATCGAAGTTGTCGTGGATCGGTTCAAGGTTCGTTCTGGACTGGAACCGCGCTTGGCCGAATCTTTCGAAACCGCCTTGCGCCTGGCCGATGGTCTGGCGACGGTGGCCTTTATGGACGAACCGGATCGCCTTCCTCTGGTGTTCTCCGCCAACTTCGCCTGCCCTATATGTGGTTATAGCGTCAATGAACTGGAACCGCGCCTGTTTTCCTTCAACAATCCGGTGGGGGCCTGTTCGGGTTGCGACGGTCTGGGAGTAAAGCAGTTCTTCGATCCACAGCGGGTGGCGGCCCATCCCCACCTCAGCTTAGCGGGCGGCGCGGTACGGGGCTGGGACCGGCGCAATGTCTATTACTTTCAGATGGTCCAGTCCCTGGCCCGCCACTACGGCTTTGATGTGGAAACCCCTTTTCAGGACTTACCCCAACCTGCCCGCCAGGCGGTACTCCAGGGTAGCGGCACCGAACAGATCCAATTTCGATATCTTAATGAGCGGGGCGGCGCCACCATCCGCACCCACGCCTTCGAGGGCATTATTCCCAACATGGAACGCCGCTACCGGGAAACCGATTCCGGCATGGTCCGGGACGAACTGGCCAAGTACCTCAGCACGCAACCCTGCCCCCATTGTTCAGGCGCCCGGCTGAATCGTGCCGCTCGCCATGTGTTTGTGGCTGAACGTCACCTACCGGAAATCGTTGCTTTGCCGGTAGGAGAATCCCAGGCGTTCTTTTCCAAATTGGAGTTGCCCGGACGACGTGGAGAAATCGCCGCCAAAATTCTCAAGGAAATCGTCGAGCGGTTATCTTTTCTGGTCAATGTGGGTCTGGACTATCTCACCTTGGAACGCAGCGCCGAAACCCTTTCCGGCGGCGAGGCGCAACGCATTCGCCTGGCCAGCCAGATCGGCGCCGGCCTGGTCGGGGTGATGTATGTACTGGATGAACCCTCCATCGGTCTGCATCAACGAGACAATGAGCGGCTGCTTCAGACTCTTATCCACCTGCGCGACCTGGGCAATACAGTGATTGTGGTGGAGCATGACGAAGAGGCCATCCGTAGCGCCGACCATGTGGTGGACATCGGTCCCGGCGCTGGAGTTCATGGTGGGCAGGTGGTAGCGCAAGGTACGCCGGCGGCTATTTTGGCCGATCCCGCCTCTCTCACTGGCCAGTATCTGTCCGGCCGCCGTCAGATCGGTATTCCTGAGCGCCGTAATCCGCCGGATCCTGAACAATGGCTGCGTATTCTTGGCGCCAAGGGCAACAATCTCAAGTCTATCGACGCGGAGTTGCCCTTGGGATTGATGACGTGTGTGACCGGAGTGTCCGGGTCCGGCAAGTCCACGCTGATCAATGACACGCTGTACCGCCTAGCCGCCAGGGAGTTGAATGGCGCCGACGAGTCGCCGGCGCCTTGCCAGGTCATACAGGGCCTGGAACAGTTGGACAAAGTAGTGAACATCGACCAAAGTCCTATCGGCCGCACACCCCGTTCCAATCCGGCCACTTATACCGGTCTGTTTACGCCGATCCGGGAGTTGTTCGCTGGCACCCAGGAAGCTCGATCCCGGGGCTACCCGCCCGGCCGGTTTAGTTTTAACGTCAAGGGCGGACGTTGCGAAGCGTGTCAGGGAGACGGGATGATTAAAGTGGAAATGCATTTTCTGCCGGATATCTTCGTGCCCTGCGATGTTTGTAAAGGCAAACGCTATAACCGGGAAACCCTGGATATTCGTTACAAGGGCCGCAGCATCCATGAGGTGCTGGAAATGACCGTGGAAGATGCCCTAGGATTTTTCGCCCCGGTACCGGTGCTGGCCCGCAAACTGCAAACCTTGCAGGATGTGGGCTTGTCCTATATCAAACTGGGCCAAAGCGCCACCACTCTATCCGGTGGCGAAGCTCAACGAGTCAAGCTAGCTCGTGAGCTGTCCAAACGGGATACTGGCAAAACCTTATATATTCTGGATGAACCCACAACCGGGCTACATTTCCACGATGTGGAGCAACTGCTGAGGGTACTGCACAGACTGCGCGACCATGGCAATACCATTGTGGTCATTGAGCATAATTTAGACGTGATCAAGACCGCCGACTGGATCGTGGACCTGGGACCGGAAGGCGGGCATCGAGGAGGCCAGTTGGTGGCAGTCGGCGCCCCCGAGGCCGTTGCCGACTGCCCGCAAAGCTATACCGGGCGTTTCCTCAAGCCGCTGCTCAATGGCGGTTCCCTATCGGGGGAGCGGGTTGATGTGGTTAATGAGACCGAATCCCGGTGAAAACGCCTCCGCTCACTGTCACTGGTTGCCCCAAGACCAAGCCCCACTTTTCGGCGGCGCTATCCTGATTAACCGCCAATTCCACCAAACCGCTGGAGTTCTCATACCAGAAACCCGCTCCCGGCGGCAGGTCGCTGAACGTTCTGGCCCAGAGCAAGCACTGCCCCCCCACTTGCAGCTTTGCATCCCTATTTAGGATAGCGGCGCGAATACCGGTCATGGCGTTGCCGTAGTGGTCCAGGTAAATTACCCGAGCCAAGTCGGCGGGCCAATCCCGAGGCTGGATTTCCACCGGCGCGCCTAATTCTTCTGGTTTGGCCTGCTCGGTAGCCAGTAGGGCCGCAACCGGAGCGAATACATCCCGGCCATGAAACGTCGCCGACAGGCGCTCGGCTCTCCAGGTGATGCGCCACACCTGGGCATGACCAGCCCGAGCCGCTACCCGGTCGAACAGTCCATTATCCGGGCCTACGAACAACCGGCCGTCGGCTTCCAGAATCAATCCATCGCGCCCGCCCCCCACGCCGGGGTCCACCACTCCGACAAATACGCTGCCTTCAGGAAACTCCAAAGCGTAAGTAGCGAGCAAATAGGCGGCGGCTTGGGTATCGAAAAGAGGGGCGTTGTGGAACAAATCCACAATTGGGATGCGAGGTGCATACCGAATCAAGGCGAGCTTCATCAGCCCCACATAAGGACCTTGCAGCCCAAAATCGGTAAACAACGCCAGGGGACCCATAAGACAAAAAGCCGGGATGATCCCGGCTTTCTCCGATTATCGGTTGAACTTATTCCTGGGTATCGGCAGCCTGCTCAACGGGCCGATCCACCAATTCCACATACGCCATGGGCGCCGCGTCGCCGGCACGGTAGCCGCACTTGAGAATCCGTAGATATCCACCCGGGCGGTCTTTATAGCGGGGACCCAGCTCGTTGAACAGCTTGGTCACTGCGGCACGATCCCGCAAGCGGTCAAAAGCCAATCGCCGACGCGATGCCCCGTCGGTCTTAGCCATGGTAATCAGCGGCTCGGCGACCCGACGCAGCTCCCTGGCCTTAGGCAAGGTAGTTTTGATCAATTCATGTTCCACCAGCGAGGCCGTCATGTTACGGAACATGGCTTTGCGATGGCTGCTGGTGCGGTTGAGTTTTCGACCGGCATTACGATGACGCATTGTGGTAATTCCTTGGTTTGAATCACGCTGGACTTAGGGGGAAAGGCAAATCAGGCCGACACCTTATCTTCGCCCTTATCTCCACCTAGGCCCGGCGGAGGCCAATTGTCCAGCTTCATGCCCAGGGACAGGCCGTGGGAGGCCAATACGTCCTTGATCTCGGTGAGAGATTTTTTACCGAGATTGGGCGTCTTTAACAGCTCCACCTCGGTGCGCTGAATCAGGTCGCCGATGTAGTAGATGCTCTCGGCTTTCAGACAATTTGCCGAGCGCACCGTGAGTTCCAGATCGTCCACCGGGCGCAACAGGATAGGATCGATATCCACCGGTTTAGGTTCAGTGGTCTCCTCCTCCTTGCCCTTGAGGTCTACAAATACCGAAAGCTGGTCTAGCAGAATCCGGGCAGCGGCACGGATAGCCTCTTCGGGACCGATGGTGCCGTTGGTCTCCAGATCGATCAGCAGTTTGTCCAGATCGGTACGTTGCTCTACGCGAGCGCTTTCCACCCGGTAGCTGACCCGGTTAATGGGGCTGAAAGAGGCATCAATCTGAAGCCTGCCGATAGGCCGACTATCGATTTCACCAGCCCGCTGGGTGGCCGGTTGATAGCCACGGCCCCGTTCGACCTTGAGCTTCATGTTGATTTCGCCATTCTTGGTCAGATTGGCGATAACCTGTTCGGGGTTAAGAATTTCCACATTGTGGTTGAGTTCAATGTCACCGGCCAGCACTGGACCCGGACCTTTTTTGGTCAGGGTCAGATTGGTTTCATCCACGGCATGGAGAACAATGGCCACGTCCTTAAGATTCAGGAGAATATCAATGACGTCTTCCTGCACACCTTCCATTGAGGAATACTCGTGCAGCACGCCATCAATTTCACACTCGACAATGGCTGCCCCTGGAATTGATGACAACAAGATACGGCGCAGAGCATTACCTAAGGTGTGGCCGAAGCCACGCTCTAGGGGCTCTAATGTCACCCGGGCGCGCTTGGAACTCAGTATCTCAACGTCGACGACGCGTGGCTTGAGAAAATCGAAAGTACCCGACATCTGAAACCTTCTACCTGGGAATTACTTGGAGTACAGCTCGACCACAAGCGATTCGTTGATATCCGACGGCAGATCGCCACGATCTGGAACTCGCTTGAAAGTGCCCGTCATTTTGTTGACATCCACATCCACCCACTCCACGAAGCCGCCACTTTGGGCCAATTGCAGGGAGTATTGGATACGGGTCTGGTTACGACTGCGCTCACGAATGGAAACCACATCCTCCGCCTTCACCTGATAGGAAGGAATATTCACGCAGCGGCCATTGACCAGCACAGCCCGATGGGACACCAATTGCCGCGCTTCTGCGCGGGTTGCCCCAAAACCCATGCGATAGACAACATTATCCAGTCGGCTTTCCAGCAGTTTGAGAAGATTCTCGCCAGTAGACCCCTTGCGACGGGCGGCCTCTTTGTAGTAGTTGGAGAATTGCCGCTCCAGTACTCCATAAATACGACGAAGCTTCTGCTTCTCCCGCAACTGCACACCGTAATCGGATAACCGCGGACGACGCGCGCCGTGCTGACCCGGTGGCCGTTCAATATTACATTTGGATTCAAGCGGACGGGCCGAGGACTTGAGACCGAGGTCCATACCCTCCCGTCGGCTCAGCTTGCACTTGGGACCGATGTATCTCGCCACAACGCTACTCCCCGGCTATACGCGCCGTTTTTTGGGCGGACGACAACCATTATGGGGAATGGGCGTCACATCCATAATATTGGTGATCTTGAAGCCAGCCGCGTTCAAAGCCCTCACCGCCGATTCGCGGCCGGGACCCGGACCTTTGACATTGACCTCAAGATTCTTAACACCGAAATCCTTAACCGCATTGCCCACTCGTTCCGCCGCAACCTGGGCGGCGAACGGTGTACTTTTGCGAGAACCTCGAAATCCAGAACCACCAGAAGTCGCCCAGGCCAAGGCATTGCCCTGCCGGTCGGTGATGGTAATGATGGTATTGTTGAAGGAGGCGTGGATGTGGGCCACACCATCCACTACGTTTTTCTTGACGCGCTTGCGCGTCTTGGTTACGGGCTTTGCCATTTCCTGCTACCTGTCAGACGATTATTTGCGAATCGCACGGCGGGGCCCTTTACGGGTCCGGGCATTAGTGCGGCTGCGCTGTCCGCGCACCGGTAACCCGCGCCGATGGCGAAGTCCTCGATAGCAACCCAAATCCATCAGCCGCTTAATGTTCATGGACACTTCTCGGCGTAGATCGCCTTCCACCGCAATCTTGCCGATTTCCGCGCGCAACGATTCCACTTGCCCCTCATCCAGATCCTTGATCTTGGTTTCGGGGGGGACTCCCGTCGCCGCGCAGATTTGGACGGCGCGGGTCCGACCGATACCGTAAATAGACTGCAATGCGATTACCGCATGCTTGTTCACGGGAATGTTTATGCCAGCAATACGGGCCATGCACCAGAACTCCTGATTCTTATGAATCGCGCCAGGTCGAACGCGGAAAACGCGGGATCATAACCTAGCTTGCGACGCTTATCAACGATATTGTCGCATCATCCCTGCCGCTGCTTATGGCGGGCATCCGTACAGATGACCCGGACCACGCCGTTACGACGGACAATCTTGCAGTTGCGGCAGATCTTCTTGACCGAGGCACGAACTTTCATTGCTTATCTCCACAAATCGCTAAACCGGTCGGCCAAGAACTCAGCGTACCAGCCCCTGACCTTTAAAATTGGCTTTCTTCATCAGACTTTCGTACTGATGGGACATGAGATGGGCCTGTACCTGGGCCATGAAATCCATTACCACCACGACGATGATCAGCAAGGAAGTGCCCCCGAAATAAAACGGCACATTCCAGTAGAGGATCAAAAACTCCGGTAGCAAGCAGACCGAGGTAATGTACAGAGCGCCCACGAAGGTTAGCCGGGTGAGTACCTTGTCGATATAACTGGCGGTCTGGGCGCCCGGTCGGATGCCGGGAATGAACGCACCGGACTTCTTGAGCTGATCGGCTGTTTCTCGGGAATTAAATACCAGCGCCGTATAGAAAAAACAGAAAAAGATAATCAGCGACGCATACAGCGCCACGTAGAGGGGCTGGCCCGGAGATAACGTCGAACTGATATCGCGCAACCACTCCATGCCCGGCGTGTTACCGAACCAGCTACCCAAGGTAGCCGGGAAAAGGATCAGGCTGGATGCGAAAATGGGCGGAATCACCCCCGACATATTGAGCTTCAGAGGTAGATGACTCGACTGGGCGGCGTACATCTTACGCCCTTGTTGACGCTTGGCGTAATTGACGGTAATCCGCCGCTGGCCACGCTCCACAAACACCACGAAAGCCGTGACCGCCATGGCCAATGCGAACAGGAACAGCACCAGCAGGGGATGCAGTTCGCCAGTACGCGCCAATTCCAGGGTACCACCCACCGCGCTAGGCAACCCCGCCACGATCCCCGCGAAGATGATCATGGAAATACCGTTACCAATGCCCCGCTCGGTGACCTGCTCGCCAAGCCACATCAGAAACATGGTGCCGGTCACCAGGGTCAGGGCCGCAGTGAATACAAATCCCGTACCTGGATTGATGACCACGGATTGCCCGCCCGCCAATTGATTCTGCAAGGCGATACTCACACCTACTGACTGGAATGTAGCCAGCGCAACGGTCAGATAGCGAGTGTATTGGGTGATTTTCCGACGCCCACCATGGCCTTCTTTTTTCAATTGCTCCAAAGTCGGGACGACCACGGACATGAGCTGCATGATAATGGACGCCGATATATACGGCATGATCCCCAAAGCAAAAATGCTTAGCCGTTCCAAGGCGCCACCCGAGAACATGTTAAACATGTCCAGGATGGTGCCTCGCTGTTGGCTAAACAATTGAGCCATGGCTTGGGGATCGATCCCAGGAACCGGAATATGAGTGCCGATCCGGAATACCACCAGCGCGCCCAATAGAAATAGCAGGCGCTGGCGCAGCTCGGTCATCTTGCCGAGATTGGGCAGGGGAGAAGCCATGGATAGTTACTCTTCGATTCTGCCGCCGGCCGCTTCCACCGCGTTCCGGGCGCCCTTGGTGATAGCCAGACCTCGCAAGGTCACAGGCTTGGACAGTTCCCCGGACAGAATCACCTTGGCTCGCTTAGCGGTAGCTGGCACCACCCTGGCGGCTTTCAGCACCGTCAAATCGATCGCCTCGGCATCGAGATTGGCCAGTTCATGAAGACGCACCTCAGCCGTATCTTCTGCCGTCCGGGAGCGAAAACCGCGCTTTGGCAAGCGCCGCTGCAAGGGCATCTGACCGCCTTCGAAGCCGACTTTGTGGAAACCGCCAGCGCGAGCATGTTGTCCCTTGTGCCCCCGTCCGGCGGTTTTTCCAAGGCCGGAGCCGATGCCACGCCCGACCCGCTTGGCGGACTGTCGACTACCGGGAGCCGGTTTAATGGAATTAAGGCGCATGATCAAGCCTCCTCGACCCGCAACATATAGGACACCTTATTAATCATCCCCCTGTTTTCAGGGGTATCTTCGACTAGCACGGTATGTCGTATCCGTCTGAGACCCAATCCACGCACACAGGCGCGATGAGATTCCAGACGCCCATGAACGCTCTTGGTCAACGTCACTTTGAGCTTATTATTTTCGGCCATGGCTTACCCTCTGATCTCTTCAACCGACTTACCACGCTTGGCGGCGATGTAGTCGGGAGAGGCCATTTCGGTCAGACCCTGGATGGTGGCCCGCACGACGTTAATGGGATTACGCGATCCTATGCATTTGGCCAATACATCCTTAACCCCCAATACTTCGAACACCGCTCGCATGGCGCCGCCGGCGATAATGCCGGTACCCTCGGAAGCCGGTTGCATAAACACCCGCGCAGCTCCGTGTTCGCCGTGCAAGGCATGTTGCAAGGTGCCTCCATTCAAAGAAATGGTGCACATATTACGACGAGCTTTTTCCATGGCTTTTTGAATAGCCAGGGGCACTTCGCGGGCCTTGCCGTAGCCGAATCCAACCCGGCCTTGTCCGTCACCAACCACGGTCAGGGCAGTGAAGCCAAATTGCCGCCCACCCTTGACCACCTTGGCCACCCGGTTGACGGTGATTAGTTTCTCATTCAGACCGTCGGTACTCTGGGAACTGTCTACATTAGTCGCCATGCTATCAACCTTTAGAACTGCAAGCCGTGCTCACGGGCGGCATCGGCAAGAGCCTTGATGCGACCATGATATTTAAACCCCGATCGGTCAAACGCCACCTCGGTGACACCTGCCGCCTTGGCTTTCTCCGCTATGGCCTTGCCTACCGCCTTGGCGGCTTCAATATTGCCGGTGCTTGTGATCCCTTCGCGCACCACGGCTTGCAATGTGGACGCGGCGGCCACCACTTCGGAGCCATTGGGTTTGATCACCTGGGCGTAGATATGCCGTGGGGTGCGATGTACAGTCAGGCGGTAAGCGCCCAACTCGCGAATCTTCATACGCGCCTTGAGACCACGACGCAGTCGTGACTCTTTTTTGTCCGCTGATTTTTTATCCATCACTGCACCCCTTACTTCTTCTTGGCCTCTTTGAGGATGATTTTCTCATCCGCGTACCGAACACCCTTGCCCTTATAAGGTTCAGGCGGGCGATAGCCTCGAATTTTGGCCGCCACCTGGCCCACCAATTGCTTATCCACCCCTCGAACCATGATCTCGGTTTGGCTAGGCGTTTCGATGGTAATGCCCTCGGGCACCTGAAACTCCACCGGGTGCGAAAATCCCAGCGTCAAATTCAGAGTCTTGCCCTGGGACTGGGCGCGATAGCCCACACCAACCAAATTCAGTTTGCGCTCAAAACCTTTACTGACGCCGGTAACCATATTGTTGACCAAGGCCCGCATGGTTCCGGCCATGGCCCAAGCTGAGTTGTTCTTGGGGCTGATCTTCAGTTCACCATCTTCGCGGGCAATAACCACGGTCGGGTGAATATCCAAACGCATGCTGCCCTTCGCGCCCTTAACGGACACCAATTGCTTATCGATGTTGACTTCCACGCCAGTCGGCAGGTTGATCGGCTTTTTAGCAACTCTGGACATATGAATATCTCCCCGCCTCAGGCAACCATGCAGAGGATTTCGCCACCGTGTCCAGCGGCACGGGCAGCACGGTCACTCATGACGCCATGGGAGGTAGACACAATCGCCACACCCAAGCCGCCCTGCACCTTGGGCAGGTCGTCTTTTCCTTTGAACACGCGCAACCCCGGACGGCTTACCCGCTGAATTGTCTCGATGACAGGGCGCCCCTCGAAATATTTGAGGGTGATAATCAGCTCAGGCTTTCCATCCTTCTCCGTCATGGAGTAATCGGTGATATAGCCCTCGCTCTTCAATACGCCGGCAATGGCCGTTTTCAGCTTGGAAGCAGGCATAGCCACTTGCACTTTGGCGGCGCGTTGGCCGTTGCGGATACGGGTCAGCATATCCGCGATGGGGTCCGTCATGCTCATTATAAAAAAACCTCGAAGTGGTCAGTGTCGGATAGCCGACGACGGCGATCCTCGACTTAAGACTTAATATAAAACTCGGCCTACCAACTGGCTTTACGCAGGCCGGGGATATCGCCACGCATGGCGGCTTCCCGCAGCTTATTGCGGCCCAAGCCAAATTTTCGGTAAAAACCATGGGGTCTGCCGGTCAAACGACAACGGTTGTTCAGACGAACCGGGCTAGCATCACGAGGCAATGATTGAAGCTCCGCCTGGGCTTCGCGGCGTTGCTCATCACTGTTTTCGGGATTACGCACGGTTTCTTTAAGCGCCAGTCGTTTGGCGGCATACTTGCGAACCAAGCGTTGACGCTTTTTCTCGCGATTGATCATGGATAGCTTGGCCATGGGAACTCCTTCTAGTTCCTGAATGGAAAGTCGAATGCTTCAAGCAGTGCGCGACCTTCCTCATTAGTGCGGGCGGTTGTGGTGATCGTGATATCCATGCCGCGTAGAGCATCGATCCGATCATAGTCAACTTCAGGAAAAATGATTTGCTCGCGCACACCCAAGCTATAGTTGCCGCGACCATCAAAAGACTTAGCGCTGAATCCACGAAAGTCACGAATTCGTGGAATAGCGATATTGACCAGCCGATCCAAAAACTCGTACATGCGATCACTTCGCAGCGTCACCTTGCAGCCAATAGGCCAGCCGTCACGGATCTTGAATCCCGCGATAGACTTACGGGCCTTGGTCACCACCGGCTTCTGACCCGCGATTAATGTCAGGTCGCTTACGGCATGATCCATCACTTTTTTGTCACCCACCGCCTCACCGACGCCCATATTGAGGGTGACTTTGGTGATGCGCGGGACCTCCATGATATTGGCGTAACCAAAGCGATCCTTGAGCTTGGGGATCACAGCGTCCCGGTAGTGTTCTTGCAGTCTTACCATTGCCCTATACCCTTAAACATCCACAACTTCGTTGTTGGACTTGAAGAAACGTACCTTGCGACCGTCTTCCAGGGTGCGAAAACCGACCCGGTCACCTTTCTTTGTGACCGGGTTGTACAGCATCACATTCGAGATATGTACGGGCGCTTCTCGTTCGATGATACCGCCAGCAACACCACGAGCAGGATTGGGTCTGGTATGCCGCTTGACCAGATTGATTCCTTCGATAAGTATCCGATCCAGG
>CAZQXD010000009.1:70322-95970 GCA_964597315.1 uncultured Candidatus Competibacteraceae bacterium | reverse complement strand
CCGCGCGCTATCCTTCCCCGCCCTGAACGGCGGGGCTTGCCGCGCACCAGGTCAGCCTGCGAAAGGCGCTGCCGAAAGAGGTGAGAGCATATGCAAGTCAAATCTAAATCTGGAAGGATATTCGACCTCCCGTCGCCGGAAGAAGAGGCGAAGATTCGTGCCGGAGTCGCCGAAGATCCCGATGCCAGCGAGTTGCCGGATGATGCGCTTAGGCAGCTCCGACCCGTGGGTAGACCCAAGGCGGCGGTGACTAAACAGCCGGTGTCCATTCGCCTCTCGCCTGAAGTGATAGAGTATTTCAAGGCCACGGGTAAGGGCTGGCAGACACGCATGGATGCGGTACTCAAGGAATATGTCGATTCGCAACGATAGCTCAATTCTCTGCTGTCAATCGCTAGGGAGAGACGCCCATGAGCTACACGGTCAAAACCATTCTCTATGCTACCAGCCTGGGGCCAAGCAGCCCCGAGGTGTTCGCCCACGCCGAGGGTCTGGCCCGGCAACTGGGGGCCAGAATCCACGTGGTTCACGCCGAGGAGAACCTAAGCGGTTTTGCCGCCTCCTCGGCCCGCTATGCCATGATCCATAGCTATACCGAAGACGCCACCCTAGGCCAGGCCCAGGCCCAGCGCCATCAGCAGAACCAGGAATACCTGGAAACGTTCTGCCAGGAAGTTCTGCGCGCCGACGCCGGGCTGGTGTCCGGGGTGCAGGCCCTGGAGGGGTTGGCCGCTGAGGTGATCGTCGCCGAGGCCGAGCGGGTGGGGGCCGACTTGATCGTGGTAGGCACCCACCGTCATTCCGCCCTGGGGGAAATGCTGCTGGGAGCGGTGGACCACAAAGTGGTGATGCGCTCCCCGGTGCCGGTGCTGCTGGTGCCTATCGGCTGAGCGGACGCACTTGCCCGCAGGCCGGGCGGCCTGTAAGGTTTCAGAGATTTGGGCATCCATCGGAGCAGTTGGCTGGCACATGAACCTCAATTTCCTGGATTTCGAGCAACCCATCGCCGAGCTGGAAACCAAGCTCGAAGAGTTGCGCAAGCTCAGCAATGATAAAGACATCAACATCAGCGAGGAACTGGCTCACCTGGAGGCCAAAAGTAAGACGCTTACCGAGTCCATTTTCGCCTCCCTGACCCCCTGGCAAATTTCCCAACTCGCCCGTCATCCCCAGCGGCCCTATACCCTGGACTACGTGGCCGGGATATTTACGGATTTCATCGAGCTGCACGGGGACCGGGGCTTCGCCGACGATCCAGCCATCGTCGGTGGCCTGGCCCGTTTGGAGGGACGGCCAGTGATGGTGATTGGCCACCAGAAGGGGCGGGACACCAAGGAGAAGCTCAGGCGAAACTTCGGGATGCCTCGCCCCGAGGGCTACCGCAAAGCCCTACGGCTGATGAAAATGGCCGAACGCTTTGGGCTGCCGATAATGACCTTCATCGATACCCCCGGCGCCTATCCGGGCATCGGCGCGGAGGAGCGGGGTCAGAGCGAGGCCATCGCCCGCAATCTCCTGGAAATGGCGCGGCTACGTATCCCCGTGGTCTGCACGGTGATCGGTGAGGGGGGGTCCGGTGGGGCCTTGGCCATCGGGGTGGGGGACCGGGTGTATATGCTCCAGTACGGCACCTATTCGGTAATCTCCCCGGAAGGCTGTGCGTCCATCCTCTGGAAAAGCGCCGACAAGGCGTCCGATGCCGCCCAGGCCATGGGCATCACCTCGGATCGACTCAAGGAGCTGAACCTGATCGACGCCATCGTCCCGGAACCCCTAGGCGGCGCTCATCGGGACTTTCCCCAAATGGTGGGCAACCTCAAGACCACCCTGCTGGCCGCCCTTTCGTCCCTGGACGGCCTGTCCGTGGACGAACTGCTGGAGCAGCGCGAGAAGCGGCTACTGAGCTTCGGGGTGTTCAAGGCTTGAGTCCACCGCTGGAATGCCAGCGTTTGCGTCCCCTGCTGGACGGTTTTCCCGAGACCCGCCGCTGGGTGGTAGCCTATAGCGGCGGAGTGGATTCCCATGTGTTGCTGCATCTGCTGGCCACGGCCAAACTGGGCCGGGCCGTGGCGGCGATCTATGTGGACCACGGCCTGCATCCGGCGTCCGGGCGCTGGGGGGACCATTGCGCGACGGTCTGTAAAAGTTTGGGCGTGGTGTTCCAGGGATTGCAGGTCGATGCCCGGCCCGGACCCCGAGAAAGCCCCGAGGACGCCGCCCGCCGCGCCCGCTACGGCGCTCTGGGAACCTGGCTGCAAGCTGGCGATGTCCTGCTCACCGCCCACCACCGGGACGATCAGGCCGAAACTCTGCTGTTGCAACTGCTACGGGGCGCCGGTCCCCACGGGTTGGCGGCCATGCCCGCCGCCGCCGATCTGGGCGGCATTCCCCTGCTGCGCCCGCTCCTGGACACCGAGCGGGCGGCGATTCTGGATTACGCCCACCGCCACGCCCTGAATTGGATTGAGGACAGTAGCAACGCCGATACTGGTCTGGACCGCAATTACTTGCGCCACCATGTGCTGCCCCTGCTGCGCCAGCGCTGGCCCGCCGCCGGTCGGGCCTTGGGGCGTTCGGCGCGGCTGTGCGCCGAGGCGGCCCAACTGTTGGACCGCCAAGCCGACGCCGACCTGGCCACGGCGGCCGGTGGGCGTTCGGATGCCTTGACGGTGACGGTGCTGGCGACCCTGGACGAGGTCCGGCTGCGCAATGCCTTGCGCCGCTGGTTGCGGCGCTTGGGTCTGCCAACGCCCGGGGCGACCCATCTGGAGCGGGTGCGTGGCGAAGTGTTGGGGGCCGGCGCGGACCGTAACCCCCGGCTGGCCTGGCCGGGGGCCGAGTTGCGACGCTACCGGGAACGCTTATACGCCCTAGCGCCGCGGCCGGCCCACGATCCTGGCCAGGTGTTGTCCTGGTCCGACCCCGCCCAACCCCTGGACCTGCCCGGCGACGGTCGGCTGGAGTTGCGCCCGACCACTGGCGCCGGACTGCGGGCCGCAGCACTGACCGGGCGGGTGTTGACGGTGCGCTTTCGCCAGGGAGGGGAGCGGTTTCAACCCGTCGGACGGCGACATGGCCAGGAACTGAAAAAGCTCTTGCAGGAGGCCGGCGTCCCCCCCTGGGAGCGGCGGCGGTTGCCTTTGTTATATGTGGACGACGAACTGGCGGCGGTAGGGGGGTTATGGGTGGCGGCGGCGCTGGCGGTGGCGGCGGGGGAGGCCGGGCTGCGGCCGCTCCAGGTGGACGGGGCCAGGCCCTAGTGCGGGAAGGTGTTTAAATTCGGCCGGGGTGTGTCTTAGCCCGCGTAAATTGTGCTACGGTGTGCTTGCGGCGATTGAAACTCATTGTTATACCACACTATTTTTCATGGTGTTGTATTCGTGCCTGCTACACGGTTAACGGCCACCGAGCCAGTTGGAACAGGAGGCGGAAAATGAACGTCCCCAGTCAAGACAATGATAAGAGTACTTGGGCTATTGGTGGCGGTGTACTCCTAGGCATCGGCGTCGGGTTCTTCTTCCTTCCAGAATCCGGCCTGGCTTTCGTCGGCAGCATACTCGCGGGTCTAGGGCTGGGCTTGATGGTTACCGCGATCATCTCGGCGGTGAAATAAGCGTAGTACTGCGGTTACGTTAATTTAGTCATTGGTGGTGGGCGTCGCTCACCCTAATTGACATGTAACTTATTTATAGTACTACAATTTTGCATCAATCACGTAGGACGCGGTGAGGAACGAACCGCATCATTCGCGTCCCTCCCCACCCGGTATTGTCGGCCCGCATTCAAACGCCAAACCGGCCCGTGTTTTAGCGGAAGTGAATAGATGACGTCCTCTCTATCCCGCTCGCCCACCAGCGGTCATGGGGTTTTCCCGATGGTGGGTCTGGGTGATTCACGAGTAATGCGGTTCGTACCCCGCCACACCCTGCGAGTTCTGGCAGGTCGCGCCTTAGGCCACCAACCGAGCTTTACCGATAGCCTGATCAAGCGAGACCCTGCGCCGCTCCCAGAAACGTTCATGCAGATGATAGGCCACCGTTTGCACCACCGGCTCGATGAGCCCGATGCCCAGCGCCATCACCCAGTTGCGGCTGATGGCATAGGCCACCGTCACCGCCACCACAAAATGCATCCCGGCGTAGGTTAAGGTTTTCAAGTATGACAGCATGCCGCGTCTATGTAGGCGTTCGACCATGGGCTTAGCTCCTAGAGTTGCCGTGAAAACAGTATGTCTGAGAATCATTCTCATTTCTAATCACTTGCTTTCATCTGACCGATAGCTTGAAACTATCGGCCAATCAAGGTTTCTGGATTCCACCAATGGTCTATCCTGGCAAGGCCCGCGGTCCCATGGCCAACTTGGCCTCCGCCCCGAAACATCTACAGTCCGTAGATGTGGTGAGCAACGCGAAACGCATCATTGTCCGGGTTGACAGCCAAGACGGTATCTAGGGGGTGACGGCATGAGACAGCGAATCCGCAAGGCGGTTCGCCGCGCTTGATCCGCCCCCAGAGATATTCACTTCCATGGACGGTACCGTATTTGTCCCCTATTGTGTCCAGTATGGGGTCGCATCCACTCAACCTTTTCCTGCGTTTTCTTTTAGAGCTTGCGGCATTGCTGGCTTTGGGTTCGTGGGGCTGGCGACAGAGTGAAAGTTGGACAAGGTTTATGCTCGCCCTTGGGATACCTCTGATCGCAGCGGCGATATGGGCTACATTCGCGGTCCCTAACGATCCAAGCCGATCGGGTACAGCACCTATACCCATACCAGGGGTGCTTCGTCTCGGCATGGAACTGGCGATTTTCTCCGTTGCGTGCTGGGCTTTGTATGATCTGGATGCACGAGTATTGGCTTGGACCTTGGGCATCGTTACGGTGGCACACTACGCCTTCTCATACGACCGCATACTCTGGCTGGTATCTCAATAAAGCCACAAACCCGTATTGGAACAATGGATTTTACAAAACCATGCCAAACCCTCGGCACAGTGGCCTTGAGCAATGAGAACCCGCGAAAACCACTTGCCGAAATGTTATGAGTTTTGGGTGAAATTATGGAAACCGAGTATCAATTGTTTATTTGTGATATAGCAGGTGAACATGAGCCGGTGGCTTGTTTTCAATCAAGCAGCGCGTTCCCTCCATTCAATATTGGGCAAAGATTCGACGATCATGGGTGGGATCGGTTGCGTGGCGTTGGGGTTATAGGGTTCGAATCTGATCCAATTCGATATACCATACACTCGATAAAATCAGCCGTATTCGTGAAGAACGGTAAGAATATTGTTCAAACATTCTTAAATCTTGAGCCTTTTCATGGAGACCAATATCCGGTTTTTGGCGCTTCTGATCCAACAATGACCACGACAGAGGCCCTGTCAAACTGCCATCCTCCCCGAAAATCCCCCCATTTTTAGCTGGCCTCAGAAGTGGAGATCAGCCCACGAGGGCTTTTGGGACTTCGGCCACGAACAGCCCTGATGGGTTGACGACAAGACACGATAGGGTAAGGATAGACAAAATTTTATAATCACTGGTCATGCGAAAATTCTTATTTAACGCCCAAAGACTGAATCCCAGGAGGAGTAATGAGCGATAAAATTGATAGCGCCATAATGGCTAAAGCCTTTGACTCCACCGACACCGAGTCCTTAAAAAATCTGTACGAGAACTGGGCGACAACTTATGATAAAGAAAACGCGGCTGCTGGATTCAGATTGCCTGCTTTAACGCCCGGATTTTTATCACGATACGTAGCCCCGAGTGACCAGCCAATTTTAGATGCTGGGTGCGGTACTGGTTTAACCGGTGACAATCTTCGAATTCTGGGCTACAAAAACATTATTGGCATTGATCTATCGGAAAGCATGCTCAAAATTGCACGTGGACTTTGTGTCTATAATCAGCTTGAACAAATGGCCCTCGGTGAACATCTGAGTTTTCCAGATAATCACTTTGCTGCGGTTATATCTACTGGTGTATTCACTAAGGGTCATGCACCTTCCTCTAGCTTTGATGAGCTAATTCGAATTATAGCGCCTAAAGGCTATCTCGTATTTAGTATCCGTGATGACATCTACGAAAATCATGGATTCCGTGAAAAGCAAGAACAACTTGAGAAACAGGGGTTATGGCGTTTAGTTGAAATGAGTGATCGATTTCGGTCGTTCATAATTAAAGAACCAAACATCATATCTCGGATATTTGCCTATCAAGTAAATTAGGGGAAACTTAAAATCGTGGTCACGATATTTCCGCATAACTAGTGCATACGGTCAGACCGTTTTACTCACTTTGTGAGTGAAATGGTCGCTGATGTGAAGTGTTTTTTGCAAGGGCGAATGTAAGCATACCAAGCCACTTGCCGAGCGAACACGGCAGATGGTCGTTTAGACTTGAGCTAGCGGTTTCCGATTTTTCAGGCAGTGACTTTCACATCAAAATCTACTGATCAGAAACTCGGCGAAAGCACGTACACGCTTTGGCTGAGCACGCGCCGGGGGGAACAGAATCTGCAAGGGAGTGGGTGGTGAAGCGTAGCCGGGTAGTAGCTCGATTAGGCGGCCAGCATGGATATCCGGCCCTACGTCCAGCTCTGATTTCAGAATAATCCCTAGTCCTTGCAAGCACCATTGATGCATCAGTGCGCCATCATTGGCAATCCTGTTGCCACGGACGGTGACAATTTGCTTCGCCGTGTTGACGCCGAAAGGCCAGACGTTTTCCAGTGTCTGGCCATAACGCATCACAAGGCAATTGTGATTCTTCAGGTCGGTCGGCACTGTCGGAGCGCCATGGGCGTCAATGTAGCTGGGGGCGGCGCACAGCACCCGCCGTTTCGCCACTAGGTTTCTCACCCTCAACGTATTGTCCATGATTGCGCCAAAGCGCAGGGCAATGTCGATTCCTTCGCCAACCAAATCCACATGACCGTCTGACAAAAGAAGCTCAACCAGCATCCCAGGATGCTCGGCCAGGAAATCGTTGATGGCGTCGGATACAACGGTTCTGCCTATATCGCTAGGTGCGCTGACCCGGATGGGACCGGTCAATGTTTGAGCGTCAACCCGGATACGGGTTTCCAGATCCGAGACACCGCTCAGAATGTCTTTAGCGCCTTCAACCAGGATTCGGCCTTCTTCCGTCAGGCTGATGGCGCGGGTTGTTCGGTTCAGAAGAACTACGCCGAAATGCGTTTCAAGTGCGGCAAGCCGTTCCGAAACGGTTGCCGGCGATAGTCCCGCCTCACGCCCTGCGGCGGTTAGGCTGCCGTTCTCTACAATCTGCAAAAACAGTGCGATGTTATCGAGCAACATTTTACGGAATCTCCAGATTAGCGTTGCCTACATAGCCTGTTTTTTTGTTATGATCAAATTATTAGTATGAGTTACTTGTGTCAATATAGGATAAACATTAATTGTTATACTGGTTAACACTAATAAACGGGAACATATTGAACACTGTTTGCTCAAAATGAATGCGTCGCGACGGGTCGCCTTTTAGAAAGCTACCGGCGGCGCCGTTTCTTAACTCGCCCCATCCGAAACTGGCGAAGTGATTGAATATATAGAAAAAGTGATTGATTTTAATAGAAAATATCTGTCGGATTCATGGTGGGTGATGCCAAAAGCACTATCTGTTGAATGGATTATCAAATCCACGGGTAGTTACGAATTATGCCCCGACCTGGGTTCATGCCAAATTGGCGAATTGCCGATTTTGTTTAACAAAAAGTCCATAAAGACCCTGACTTTAGATGTCAAAATATTTGATTTTGGATAAATAAGCCACAGAGCTGATTGATCGTTAATCACATACTCCGGCAAGACACGAACTAGCGAGCCATCGGCGAGTTCACGATGAACGCTCCAGAGTGAATTCATTGAAATTCCCGCCCCCGCGAGCGTTGCGATCTTTTGGCTCAAGCCGTCGTCCACAACCAGTCGGCACCCAGCTTGACGCGGATCGAAGCGACCGGCTTTTCCGTCGGGAGTTATCAGCTCTTTCGGCGACGGGTCCCCGAAGCCGATCAACTGATGCCCATCCAGTTCATCTGGGTGACGGGGCATGCCGTGCTGATCAAGATAGTCGGGGGACGCGCACAGGAGCCGATGGTCATCGGCCAGTTTTCGGCACTTAAGGCTACTATCGTCTAGGGCGGCGTTGCGTAGGGCCAGGTCGAAGCTGCCCTCGATCAGATCAAACGGTGTATCGGACAGACGCAAATCGAGGTTGATGCCGGGGCGCAGTTTCAGGAACTCCGGCAAGAGTGGAGCGATGTAGAGCTGGGCAAACGTGCTGGGCGCAGTGAATCTCAGGGTACCCGTCGCCGTCACATTATCCTGGCTACTCTATCAACAATCTAGCCCAGCAGACCAACATGATTAAAAGCTTCTCGTTCAGACTCAAGGACAGTACCGGCGCCAAGCACCTGGACGCGATGGCGCGGGCGGCAAACACGGTCTGGAACTTCTGCAACGAGACGCAACGCTCGGCCATGAAGTGGGGCAAGACGTGGCCGACGGGCTATGACTTTAGCACTCTCACGGCGGGGAGTTCCAAAGCACTGGGCTTGCACTCCCAGACGGTGCAGGCCATTGGTGAGGAGTATGCTCGCCGACGCCAACAGCACCGCAAACGCTGGCTACGCTGGCGGGGCAAGCGGTCGCTGGGGTGGATACCCTTTAAGAGATCCGGTCTCCGGCTCAAGGGCGACAGCATCAGCTACCGTGGACATCGCTTTCGCTTCTGGAAGAGCCGGGAGATCGAAGGACAGATCAAATCGGGCAGCTTCAGCCAGGATGCCCGAGGGCGGTGGTCTGTCAACCTGACCGGTGAGGTGCCCGACCCCCCACCCACCACCGGCACCGGGCAGGTGGGCATCGACCTGGGGCTGAAAGACTTCGCCACCTGCTCCGACGGGCAGCGGTTTGAAGCCGAACGTCGCTACCGGGAACTGGAGGACAGGCTGGGGCAGGCCCAGCGTCAGGGCAAGAAGCGCCAAGCCCGAACACTCCACGCCAAGATCAAAAACCGGCGCAAGGACTTCCTGCACAAGCTCTCCACCCGGCTGGTGGAGGACAATGAATTAATCGTGATCGGCAACGTGAACGCCGCCAAACTGGCAAAAACCCGCCTGGCCAAGTCTGTGCTGGATGCCGGCTGGTCGCTGTTCCGAACACTGCTCTCCTATAAAGCGATAGCGCACAGAGTGGTGTTTGCCGAGGTCAACGAGGCGTATACAACCCGAACCTGTTCCCAGTGCGGTGCATTGGGCGGTCCAAAAGGTCGAGAAGGTCTCGGGGTAAGAGAGTGGGTGTGCGGCGCTTGCGGCTCGGTCCATGACCGGGATGTCAACGCCGCACTGAACATTCTCCGACTGGGGCATCAGTCGCTACGACCTGAAGGGGCGTAGGAATCCCCGCCGTTCACAGCGGGGAGGATGTCAAATACACACCCCCGATAGCTCATTCTTAGAATCAAGGGCTTTGCTCGTGATGGCGGCCATGAGTCCGCGCTTGCCCGCGAGGCACGTTTCGGGGCGTGTGGCAAAGCTAATTGAATTGATTACATTTTGTAGACTTTTTAAACAACCCTTGGGAGAAGTTTGATGAAAGCCATGGCCCTTAATGAATATGGCGACAATGCCGAATTCCAATTAACCGAGTTCCCCCAGCCCAATGCAAAACCTGGACATGTGGTCGTGCGCGTGGCCGCAACCAGTGTCAACACGGTGGATACAATGATCCGCCAAATGGGTAGCCAGTTACCTCTTTCGCCTGTTCCGCCCGCAGTGCTGGGTATGGATTTTGCGGACGTCATAGACGCTGTCGGCGAGGGTGTCACCGGCTTTGCTCAAGGGGATGAGGTTTACGGCTGCGCCGGAGGTCTCGCGGATCTCCAAGGCGCGCTTGCGGAGTACATGCTGGCCGATGCCAAACTGATTGCCCACAAACCGAAAACCCTTTCAATGCGCGAGGCGGCGGCACTGCCTCTGGTCGGCATCACCGCCTATGAGGGCCTGCAAAGGGCTGGTGTCCATGCTGGCCAGAAAGTGCTGGTTCACGGCGGTACGGGAGGGGTGGGGCATGTTGCCGTGCAATTGGCCAAGCACCTGAACGCCGCTGTCTATGGGACAGTCTCTGGCGAGAAGCAGGCTGGTATTATTGAAGAGTATGGCGCCATGTCCATCAACTATAAGACCGAAAAAGTCGCGGATTATGTGGCGAAATATACCAATGGCTCTGGCTTCGATGTGGTTTACGATTCAGTTGGCGGGGCTAATATGACGAATTCCTTTGAAGCGGCCGCACTGAACGGACAGGTCATTACAACGGTCTCCCTGTGCGAGCTGGATTTGACGCCCGCGCACTTTAAAGGTCTGTCACTGCACGTTGTCTTTATGCTGATTCCCATGCTGTACGACCACAAACGAGAAGACCACGGCGCTATTCTGGCGAAGCTGGCCGAGATTGTGGATGCGGGCGCCTTGAAGCCATTGCTTGATGAAACACAATTTGGCCTCGAAGAGGTCGGCAAAGCACATGATCGTTTAACCAGCGGAAAAGCCATGGGTAAAGTGGTCGTGGAAATCTAAGGTATTGCCAGAATTGAAGGATCGTCGAAGCGGGCGGATATCGAGACAATGCTGAAGCGTCTGGCCGACCACACTCTGCCAGACTTCTCTTGAGTGAAGGAGAAATATCTAGTGCAGAAAACTATTCTTGTGACCGGTTCGACCGACGGCATCGGCTTGGCTACGGCCAGGATGCTGGTTTCGCGGGGCCATTATGTTCTGTTGCACGGACGTAACGCAGCAAAACTGGAGGAAACTGAAAAGCAGCTTTCCGCGCTGCCGGATGGTGGGCGTGTGGAAAGCTATCTGGCGGATCTGTCGCGTATGACCGATGTCGAGGCGCTTGCAAAAGCCGTGGCCGAACGACACGAGACACTCCATGTGCTGATCAACAATGCCGGGGTTTTCCGCACTCCGGAGACCACCACGCGGGACGGGCTGGATATCAGGTTCGCGGTCAATACGATTGCCCCCTATTTATTGACACAACGGCTTATGCCGTTGCTGGGCGCGTCCGGGCGAGTGGTCAACCTGTCTTCCGCCGCCCAGTCTCCAGTGGAGCCCCAAGCGCTGTCCGGACAGGCCCGGCTGCCCGACATGGAAGCCTATGCCCAGAGTAAGTTGGCGATAACCATGTGGTCTCGCGAATTGGCAAGAAAAGACGACGCCCCGATCATTATCGCCGTCAATCCCGGGTCCATGCTTGGCAGCAAGATGGTAAGAGAAGGCTTTGGAGTGGCTGGCGGCGATATCCGCATCGGTGCGGACATACTTTGCCGCGCGGCATTGGACGATGAATTCACCGACGCTTCCGGTCAGTATTTCGACAACGATTCAGGGCAGTTTGCCTCTCCCCATCCCGATGCCCTTGATCCACGGAAATCCCAAGACATTGTACGGGTTATCGAGACGGTTTTGGCCGACGTGATGCACTAAAGGGATACACCTGACCGCGATATTGAGTTCGTGGTTCACGGGTGACGCGGTTCGTTCCTCGCTGTATCTACTTCACAATGATCTTCCGTTTCTTCCGAAACTCGACGATGGTCGGATCGAAGTTTTCGAGAATATCCTGATAGTGGTGCGCCAGGTAGACCCGCGCGGCCAGGCGTTCTTGATCGATGAGTGTTTGCAGTTCCTGGCTATCGCCCATCATGGCCCGGCAGTCGCTCATAAAATGACGAAACCGCACGGCCTGTAAAACCGTCTTATCGGTAAACATAAAATCCATGTGCGGCTCGTGCTCCTGATTTTGATCAACCTGGTAAACTTTGCCTTCCGCCTGCTTGTCCAGGCGCTGGGAAAGGGCCTCCCAGCGGGCCGCCGTATAACGGTAATAACGCTGGCGTAACTCTTTCAGTTGCGCCTCCTGGCCACCGGCATCCGCACGCCGGTCCCACAGCCTACCGTTACCTTCGCGCTTGCCATGATTCGGGCCAGCCACATAGACATGGGGGATGAGTTCGCGAATTCGGTCGGACCCGAAATCATCTAGCTGACTGTAAATATAGCCCGCCACCATGGACAGATTGGCATAGTAGAAAGCGCCGTCGATCAATAAACGCGCCCAGGTATGGTAGAGGCTGCCCCGATAGGGTTTAGCCGTATAGTCCGGGAACTCCGCTGCTCGCGCTTGTTCCTGGAAGTCGTGATCGGCGTAGTCGTAATCGTATAGGGTTGCGAAATCGAGCAAGGTTTTATGCTCACCTAGCCACTCGGTGAGGTAAAAACAATCGTCGCCGATGCCCGTGAGGGGCAAGATGGCGCTGTTATACAGCAGATACTGGGTCTCGTCGAAGTCATCAAACGCCGCAGCCATGGCTTCTGGAGTATCCGCTCGGATGTTAAAGAGCGTTGCAAGCAGCACCTTGTCAATTTTGAATCTGTCGTCGTCGGGCAGAGCAACCCGGTAGTGTTCCTGAACGTGTTCCGGCCAGGCAAAGTAATCGGACTTGACGGCAATGATGGCCCGTCTCAGGGCAGCCTGGGTCTTGCGTCTATCAACCGGATTCATCAAGGTATCTCAAGAACGATTTTTCCCGTGAACTGTTTGCTCAGGAATGCTTTTTGGGCCGCGACAATCTGATCCAATGGATACGTCGCGGAAATGACTGGCTTAATCTCGCCACGTTCGATGTGCTCAATCAGGTTTCGGAAAACCTCCGGCTCCAGCACAGTACATCCCATTAGCCTCAAGTCCTTCAAATAGAGCGTCCTGATGTCCAATTCGACCATCGGCCCGGCAATGGCGCCCGCCACCCCATAACGCCCACCGCGCCGCAGGATTTGAAGCAGTTGAGGCCACTGGGGACCGGCCACCAGATCAATGACCACGTCAACACTTTCGCGTCCCAATTCAGCCTCCAGTGAAACCCCTCGTCCGATTACCTGATCGGCGCCCAAAGTCCGAACCTCATCGGCCTTGGCGGCGCTGGCAACGGCGATAACCTTGGCCTTACGCCGTTTTGCGAGTTGCACCGCAGCAGAACCGACCCCACCGAATGCGCCTGTGATCAAGACCGTTTCGCCATGGTCAAGAGCGGTTCGCGTAAGCATATTCTCGGCGGTGGAATACGAGCAGGGGAAGGAGGCTAGCTCAAGGTCGGACAAGGGGCTGTTTATGGTGTGGGCATGGGCGGCGGCTACCTTGACATACTGGGCGAAGCCGCCATCGCATTCTGATCCCAAGTACCACATTTCATAAGGCCGCCAGCCTAGCGGTTCTCGCAAACAGGGTTCTACCAACACCCGCTCACCCTGACGGTCAGCCTCTACACCCGGACCTACAGCGACGATTGCTCCGCAAACGTCGGCTCCTTGAATGCGAGGAAAAACGAGCGTGGCGCTACCCCAACTGGCATCTTCGTGATTTGCGGCGGTGAGTCCGCCCGAACCTCCTTCGGTCGTTGTGCCACCGGTGACCGACTTGGAGTACCAGCCGATGCGGGTATTGATGTCGGTATTGTTGACACCGGCCGCGCCGACTTTTATCAACACTTCTCCTGTATCGGGTACGGGTACCCCTATATCCGTGCGAAACTCCAGTTGTTCAAAACCACCGTGCCCATTTAAGAGTACGGCAGCCATGCATTTTTCTACTCTCTGGATCATTCGCTTTTCCTATCCGGGTCTTTGCCAGCGAGGTGCAAAGTGGCCGATAGCTGACCTTCGTTGAGCCTAGCACTGAATGCCGGACGAAGCTGTGAAAAGCGGCCAACCGGACAGAGTGATGCTCGGCCCTAGGGGCGGGTACGTGGCTTTATAATCACAAGCTATTGATTCTAAATACAGCGTTTTTCATTATCAATGCTCTGGGCGCGAGGAGCATGCTATCCTGGCGGCATTCGCCAAACCCAAGGGTCTCACCATGAACAAACATCTGCTGGCGGCGGCCACCCTGGCCGTGTTGGCCGGTTGCGCCTCCGACCGATCCACTCACCGCCCGCCGACGCCCCAGGCCAGCGGCGATTTTGGCTACTGTCCCCACACATCCCAGGTCTATCAGGCCCTGTACGAGCAGTCTGGCAGGGAAGCAGACCTGCGCTGCCATGAACGCGCCCTGGAACGGGAACAGCGGTAGCGCCATAGCCAGATACGGGCCATACCGGTAAAGTAGACCGCCCGGCCCAGCCAATCCGGTCCCGATATGCCTTCAGATCATCACACTTTCAGTCTACCCGCAGCCCTGGCCGAACATACCCAGCGCCGCGTCCTCAATAATGAACTCCACGCCCGGCCCTATGTGCGGTTATTGTCCCCGGCCCGGGCCTCCCATCTTGCCCTGCTGATCGACGAAACCGACGGGGACGACCGCCGTCATGTGGTCGAACTGTGTCGGCGCTTCCAGGTGGAGGGACCGGCGGAGGGGGCAAACTATTGGTTTATCAACCTGGGGCCTTGCCGGTTGAACTGGGAGCGTCACACCGAGTTTTCCACCTTTACCTTTTATTGCCGGGACGAGTTTACCGACCCCTTTGCCGAGCCGGTGATCGCCCGCATTCCCGACGACTGGCTGGACGGCCTGCCCGGTGAACTGCTGGTGGCCATCAACTTGGCGCTGTTGTCTCGCCAGGCATCGGCGCCGGGGCAGGCCGATTTGGAACGCTGGTTTCCCTCCGGGATATGGGCGGGCAGCCTGGTGTCTGGGGGGCTGGCCGAATTTTGGTCGGATTTCCGGCTCCATGAGGATGGTTTCGGGCGGATGCTGGTGCGGGATATCGCCCTGGATGATCGAAAGGCGGGTCGGCTGGCGCAGCGGCTTCTGGAGATCGAGACTTACCGGATGATGGCCCTGCTGGCTTTACCACTGACCCAGGAATATGGGAGGCAGGTGACCCAGGCCGATCGCGCCCTGGCCGAGCTTACCGCCGCCATGACCCGCACCAGCGCCCAGGAGGACGAACAGCGGTTGCTGACGGAACTGTCTGGGCTAGCCTCGGAGGTGGAACGTATCGCCGCCGCTACCCATTATCGCTTCAGCGCCGCCCGAGCCTATTACGCCTTGGTACGGCGGCGCATCGAGGAACTGCGGGAGAAGCGCATCGAGGGCAAACCCACCCTCAAGGAATTCATGGAGCGGCGGCTTAGCCCGGCCATGAGTACCTGCGAGTCCTTACGGGAACGGCTGGAGCTACTGTCCAAGCGCATCACCCGGGCCGCCAATCTGCTGCGCACCCGGGTGGACGTGGTTCTGGAGCAGCAGAACCGGGATGTGCTGGCCTCCATGGACCGTCGAGCGCAATTACAGTTGCGGCTCCAGGAAACCGTGGAAGGGCTGTCGGTGGTGGTGCTGAGCTACTATTCGGTGGGGCTGGTGGGCTATGCCTTCAAGGCGCTGAAGGCGGCGGGGTTGCCGATTAATGCCGATCTGCTCACCGGGCTATCTATCCCACTGGTGGTGGGCGGCGTTTGGTATGGCATCCGCCGCATGCACCACGCCCTGGGGACTCGTCATCATTCTGGTTGATGGGGGCCGGGGTCCTGGTCAAATCCAGGCGCCCCGCCCGGCTAGTCCGGCTACGCTTTGGGTTGTTCGTCGGTGACTTGATCCCACTGTTGTTGCAGATGGTCCATGGCTTCGTTGAACGACGCCTTGGCGTCCTGCCAGTTGTCCTCGCTGGCCTCCTGAAGGGCATGCCAGCGGCTCTGGACCTCGTTCCAGGCAGACTGCACCGCGTCCTCGGTCTGCTCGGCGGCGGCTTCGGTCTGCTCGGCGGCCTGGGCCTGATACTGGTCGAGCTTGCGACTCCAGATGGCCATCCTAGGCTCTACTTCCTGCTGATAGTGGGCTTTGATTTGCTCGAAGCTATCCGCTGCGGTTTCGGTGGTTTCCATGGCGGCCTGTTCAGTCATCGCCGCCGCTTCGTCCCAGTTGTCTTCCAAACGGGCCAGTGAGGTGTCAAAGGCGCCTTTGGCATCCTGCCACTGTTCGGCGGAGGCGACTTTCAGATTGCTCCATTTGGCCTGTAGATCGGCCCAGGCGGCCAGGGCTTGGGATTGGGCCTCTCCGCTCTGGTTGGACACACGGGCCTGATAGGTGTCGATGCGGTCTTTCCAGGTCTGCATGGTCTGCTCCATGCGGTCACGGTGTTCCGCTATCTCCGGGTCCAGGTGATCCTCGGCCTGCTCTAGGGCCTGATTGACCTTGGCCTGTTCTTCCTGCTCGGCTTGCATGCCGGCCACCGGCAGCGGTTGGGTGGTGTTGGAGTCCATCCGTTGTTCGACGGGTGTGTCCACCTGGGTCTGGGGTGGCGCGGCTTCCTCGGAGCAAGCCGTGGCTAACAGGGCCAAGGGGACAGCAACAGTCAGTGCGGGGATAATGCGGTTCATAGGGATCGCCTCCATGGTTCGTCGCCTGCCATTGCAGGGCTATGATGCTGTACTGGGAAATGATTCAATAATCACGCCAAAATTTTTTTATTTTTATAAATCAACGATTTGTGTATTTATGCTGAAAGCTGAATGCCTGTTTGTAAACGGGCCTAGTCGTCGTATTCTGACAGGCGCGACAGACAAAACAGGCTAATTAGCTGATTTTACTAGTCTATATTTGTCTCTGAAAAGCGACATTTTACTGAGGCATCGATTGCCCGATGGCGCGGAATGTAAAAACGACAATAGCCGAGACGGAGCGGGGGACCTTGCTACAACGGCGTGAGGGAGGCCCGCAAGGGTTTTTAGCCGCTTTGTTCAATATGGCCCACGCTGTCACGCCAGGGGATCAGTAACCATGGATATCCAAATTCGCAACGCCCAAGCCGGAGATGCGTTGGCCATCGCTGGCTTATCGGGCCAACTGGGCTATCCGGCCATGCCCGGACCCATGGCAGAGCGGTTGGCGGCGATCCTCGGTGAACCCGGCCATGCCGTTCTGGTGGCCGATGGGGGCGGCGCCGTGGTTGGCTGGCTGCATATCCGCCAGGTAGCGAGCCTGGAGTCCGAGCCGTTCGCTGAGATTGCCGGGCTGGTGGTGGACGAGACGCGACGGGGACAAGGCATTGGTCGGCTGCTGATGGCGGCGGCCGAAGCATGGACCCAGTCTCAGGGTCTGTCCAGGGCGCGGGTACGGACCCGACTGGAGCGGGATGGGGCGCGACGGTTCTATGGGGCGCTGGGCTTTGTGGCCGTCAAGTGGCAGCAGGTCTTTGAAAAAGACGTTTAGAGCGTAGGGCCGCAATCCTGTCCGAACGGAGACTGTCCCCGCTTCAGTCCTCTGGCGGATACCAGCCGCCCATGTCCTGCCAGCGGTTGACGATGTGACAGAACAAGGCCGCCGTGCGTTCGGCATCGTACAGAGCCGAATGGGCTTCTTTGGTGTCCCAGGACAACCCCGCCGCCACCGCCGCCCGGGCTAGCACCGTCTGACCATAAGCCAGGCCGGCCAGGCTGACGGTGTCGAAGCTGCTAAACGGATGGAACGGGTTGCGCTTGATCCCGATCCGGTTTACAGCCGCGTTCACAAAGGACAGATCGAAAGACGAGTTGTGGCCCACCAGAATAGCCCGGGTGCAGGCATGGTCCTTAACGGCGTTACGCACCGCTTTAAAGACATGGCCCATGGCGTCGGCCTCGGGCAAAGCCCGGCGGAAGGGGTGGTTGGGGTCGATGCCATTGACCGCCAAAGAGGCCGGTTCCAGATTGGCTCCGGGAAAAGGCTCCACATGATAGGCCAGGGTGCGCTGGGAGATGAGTCGGCCGTCGGCGTCCATGTCCAGCAACACTGCGGCGATTTCCAGCAGCGCGTCGGTTTTGGGGTTGAAGCCGCCGGTTTCCACATCCACTACCACCGGTAGAAAGCCGCGGAAGCGGTTAGCCATGGGGGATTTCAAATTCTGATCGTTCATAGGGGCGCCATACTACAGGGATTAGAACCGGCGGGCAGCTTAGCCGGGGGTGTTTTTCTCCACCCAGCGCCGACCGGTGGGCAGGGTTTCCCGTTTCCAGAATGGCGCCCGGGATTTCAGCTCCTCCATGATGAACCGGCAGGCGTCAAAAGCCGCGCCCCGATGTTGGGTCCATACCGCCACCAGCACAATAGGGTCGTTGGGGTGCAGCGCCCCCACGCGGTGAATAATCAGCGTCTCCAGCAGCTCCCAGCGCCCGGCGGCTGCAACGGCGATCCGCTCCAGATGCCGCTCGGTCATGCCTGGGTAATGCTCCAGGGTCATGGTCCTGACCGAATCCCCCTCGTTGCATTCGCGCATGGTGCCCACAAAACTGGCGGTGGCTCCATACCTGCCGTGTAGGGCGGTAAGGCTTTCCTGGTGGCTGGCCAGTTCTTGCAGAGGGTTGAAAGGGGTATCGCGGATCTGGATTTTCAAGGTGCGCCTCCGGTGACCGGCGGCATAAACGCCACTTCGTCGTTGTCCCGGACCGGGTGGTTCAGGTCCGTGTATTCCATGTTCACGGCGGTCAGGATGTGGGCGGGGAGCGGGGTGTCCGGCCACAGCCGCGACCAGACTTCGGCCACGGTCAAGGGCTGGTCTGTCTCCAGACTGTCCTCGCGGCGGCCTAGACGGTCGCGCAGGCTGGCAAAATACTTGACGCGGATGCTCATTGATCGCTCCAGTCGGGGGAAGGCGCTAGGATGATTTGGATACTAATACAGACCGCTAGGGGCAGCCATAGTCCAGGCCAAGGGGGGATGTCCGCTAGGGTGTCTAGCCCAGCATATTGAGCCGAAAATGATGGGTGATGAACTTCTTGAACTCGTTGACGATCTTGAAGCAGTCCCGGAGCAGGTCTTGTTCCAGCTTGTTGAGCTGTCCCGGGTTGATGTAATTATCCTGGGGTAGGCCCCGCTGAAGTTTGTCCAGGCCGGCATTCAGGCGTAGGGATGACATATAGGCGAACGCCTCGATCAGGTCCACGGCGAAGCGGTCTTGGAATAGCTTCATCCGTTGCAGGCCGCGAATGCGCTGAATCGTGTTGCGCTCCCGCAGCCGCTGTTCCAGGGCCAGGCTGCGCACTCCATGGACAATGGGAAAAATACCGCCTTTTTTGATGTCCAGCTCGTCCGGGTGGTCTTTTTTGTCCACCACAAAATTGGAAAAAAATCCCAAGGGTGTTTCGAAGGCCAAGGTGGCCTTGGCGAACAGGCTATAGAACACCGGATGGTCTCGCAGGGTATCGAACAACATCTCCCGCACCGATTCCAGCAGGGCTTCGTCCCCCGCCACCGCCATGGCGTCGAAGAAGATGGCGAACTGCATGAAGGACTCTTCGCTGGGGCTGTGAATCCAGCGGGCAATCTCCCGCTTGTAGTCCGTCACGGATTTGGCCCAGTAAAGGTTGGAGACCATGATATTCCCAGGGCAGCGGGGATAGCCGAAATCCAACAGGCAGTCGGTGAACTCCTGGGTCAGGGCCTCCAGGTCCGGGGGCTGGAAACCGTCCCGCAGCACGATGGCGTTGTCCTGGTCGGTTTTGAGGATCTGTTCCTCTCGGCCCTCGCTGCCCATCACCAGCAGGCAGGCGTTGGCCAGCAGTTCCGGGGGCGCCAGCAGCGCAAACAATTTGGCGAACAATTGCTTGTTCAACTCCGCCACCAGTTGGGTGATATGGCGGATCTTGACCCCCTGAGCCTGGAGGGTTTGGATGACGCTGACAATGGACCGGCTGGCGCGCCGAAGTTCCTCCCGGGAATCGGCCCGCTCGATCTGAATGGCGATCAGCCGGGAGTGGTTGGAGAAAAAACTCAGCAGGTCGATTTGCTCCAGCACCCCGGCAAGGGCCTCGCCCTTGCGCACCACCACCCGGCTGACGCCGTGACGGGTCATGGTCAGCAGGGCCTTGAACAGGAAGTCGTCGGATTCCAGTGCGATCAGCTCAAAGCAGGCGATATCCCCCACCGGCCCATCCACGGACTGACGCTCCAGAATCACTCGGTCCCGTAAATCCTGGCCGGTGACGATCCCCACCCGGCCATCCCGCTCCACCAGTAGGGAGGTGGCCTTGTTATCCCGCATGGCTCGGGCGGCCTGGTGGATGGTGGTGGTGGCGGGCACGGTCAGGGGTGGATGGATATAGGCTTCGTTGATCCGGGCCACCATGAATGACGACAGTTCCCGGTTATGCTGTCGGGCCAGCATATCGTCCAGCTTTTGGGACAGGCTGGCGAAGTAAAACCCGGCAAACGTGGGATGGGCGCGGGTGAGTTCCAGAAACGCCTCCCGGGGCAAAAGCCAGCAGCCCGTGTTCTCCATGGCCACATAGTCCCGCTGGCTGCGCCCGCCGGTCAGGGCTTGGGCATCGAAGCTGTCTCCGGGAAAGTACCAGGCCACGGTCTCCCCGGTCTCCTGTTCCCACACCGCGCCCCGCTGGACGATATACAAATGCTCCGGGGTCTGACCGGCGGCCAGCAGCCGCTGACCGGGTTGGTAGTCGGCGTATTCCAGAATCTCGGCCAGCCCCTGCAACACGGGTTCGGGGAGCTGGTCGAAGGGGCGGATGGCGGCGAGGCCGGAATCGGTCATGGCAGGGTGTCCGGTGGTCTTGGTGGTCTACGGTCAGCGGGGCAGCCCGATCCGCTCTAGTCCCGCGGCGATGGCGCACCCGGTCAAAATGTCTCCGGGGCCAGGGGTCCTGTCATGGCGGAGACCGCCCTAGTCGGCAAAGCGTGGGTCGGCGGGAGACGGCGGAAAGTGTAGCGCAAGCCCTGTGTCAGTGAAATGCCCCTTGGTGGGGTGTGGGTTTGGTGAGGGTGGGATCAATCGGTCTTGGGGGGAGGGGGATTGGCGGCAGCCAGCAAGCTGTCTACCTGGAGGCCGCGAATGGCTCCCACGGCACATTCCACCGCCCCGTCGAAACACAGGCCGCTAACCGCCGCCTGGTGAAAGGCTTCGAGGGCGGCTTGTGCGCAGGCTTCCCTAATGTGTTCCGCGAGCTGCCGTTGTTGTTGCTCGTTCATGGGGACCTCGGAAGCTTAGTTGATAATGGGCTGGCCGGAACGAGCGTTGCGAAGTTGCTCGATTTGGTTTTGCAAGGCGGTGTAGCGGGAGGGCGAGTCTCTTTCGGCCTGGCGGCGGTGATGTTCCGGTTGCCATAGGCTGTCCCGCAGCCAACTCTCGAAGCGGCCTTCCAGAAACCAGTGCCGGAAGCTGCGTTCGTCCACTGGCCGGGCCTGGGACAGATACCGTTGCACCCGTTCATCCTGATAGACCCGTCGCGGCAACCACTGGTTAACGAGGTCGATTTCGTCGGCCATATAGGCCAGTTCGTGTTCCATAATCAAGGCGAAGATACGCCGTCTGCGGCGGTCCCCGGCTTGGGGTTGATCCGTTTCCAGCACATACAGGCCCATGTGCAGTTCAAAGAAAATCTCTCCCCCCTGAAACTGCCAGGCCTGGCAGCATCCCCGGGTCACTGGCCGCCACTGGCTCTGGAAGTCAGCGAAGCGCAGAGAGAACTCCACCTCCGTAAGGCTATGCACCGCGCCCACGCAGCGCCCGGCGTCAGGCCGTGAATGGTCGCGGTGTTTTTTCAGCATTTGTCGCGGGGAGATATACATGGGGCTGGGTACTCCACCGATGGCCAGATTGGCCGGTACCCGGATACCGAACAGGGCGGGGGGTAGCCGCGATGTATTGCGGTAACTCACCCGCGGCTTGAACTCATAGACAGGACAAGGCCGTGGGGCGGGATTAGCCATGGTGTTTTCCTCTTCGGTAATGGTGTGAACACCCGAACGCTGCCCCTTAGTTTAGACGCTCTGCCGCGCTTCCGAAGCCCGATGCTGCGGTCTGTATAGCTGCTGGCCCAGCCCCGTGGCGGCATCATTTACCGAAACTTTACCCCTCCTTTATGACGGTCGGACGGCCACTGCGTACTCTGGGATGCAACGGCGCTGATTGATAGGACTGCTGGAGCCGACCGGATCGGAAATGCCAGATGGCCAATTCACCCGCATCCAACTCAGTCCGTGCCGCGCATATATAGAGGACAGTTTCAGTCAAACCGACTAATCGAGAGGAAAAGCCATGAAATACCGTAACCTGATGATGCTTGCTGTTGCCGCTACCCTGGCCGCCAGCGCGGTCGTCCAGGCACAGCCCTTCAATGAACGAGGCGAGGATTTTATCGCCGCCGCGCCCCTGGGTTCGCCGCTGCCCCGGTCGGCGGTGGTCGCCGAACTGAACGGCTATAACGAACGGGGTGAGGATTTTATCGCCGCCGCGCCCCTGGGTTCGTCGCTGCCCCGGTCGGCGGTGGTCGCCGAACTGAACGGCTATAACGAACGGGGTGCGGATATCGTGTTTCAGGTCCGCGAACAGAAGGTTATGCTGGAGCCGCTGCCCCGGCTGGCTCAGACCGATTGTATGGCGGTGTGCGCCATCGAGTGACGTGCTCAGACCGACAGATGTCGTTGCACCAATTCATCGTCCAAGTCTCCCATGGGGCCGGTAGCCACCGCCCGGCCCCGCTCCATGATGCAGAAATGCCGTCCTACTTTGCGGGCAAAGGGTAATTTTTGCTCCACCAGCAGCACAGTCAGACCCTCTTCCCGGTTGAGGCGCATGATGACCTCGCCGATCTCATGGACCACGTTGGGCTGGATGCCCTCGGTAGGCTCGTCTAGGATCAGCAGTGTCGGGTCCAGCACCAGGGCGCGGCCGATGGCCAATTGTTGCTGTTGACCCCCGGACAGGTCGCCACCGCGCCGGGTATGCATTTTTTTCAGAACCGGGAATAACTCATAGATGCGTTCCGGGATGGACTTGCAGCGGTCGCGACGAGCGCCTAGGCCGATGCGCAGGTTCTCCTCCACTGTGAGTTGGGGGAAGATCTCCCGGCCCTGGGGTACATAGCCGATACCCACCCGGGCGCGGCCATGGGGGGGCAGGCGCTCCAGCCGGGCCTCCCCGAAACGCAGTTCTCCCGAGCGCACCGGCAGCAGGCCCATGATGGCTTTCAGCAGGGTAGTCTTGCCCACCCCGTTGCGGCCCATCAGGCAGGTGCAACTGCCCTCGGGCACGGTCAGATTCATGTCCCAGAGGATATGGCTCTGGCCGTAGTATTGATTGACGCCGTTGATGGCCAGCATGGTCATTCTCCCAGGTACACTTCCACGACTTTGGGGTTTTGCTGCACCTCGTTCATGCTGCCCTCGGCCAGCACCGAACCCTCGTGAAGCACCGTTACTTTGCGGGCGATGGAGCGCACGAACTCCATGTCATGCTCCACCACCACCACCGAGTGGTCGCCCGCCAGGGAGGTGAGCAGCTCGGCGGTGCGCTCGGTTTCCTGGTGGGTCATGCCCGCTACCGGCTCGTCCACTAGCAAGACTCGTGGGTTCTGCATCAACAGCATGCCGATTTCCAGCCATTGCTTCTGGCCGTGGGACAGCAGCCCGGCCAAGCGGCCATGGAGGGCGTGGAGACCGATGATCTCCATGACTTCGTGGATGCGGTCTTGCTGCTCGCCGCTGAGCCGGGCGAACAGGGTGGGCCAGACCCGTTTGTCGGCGGCCATGGACAGTTCCAGGTTTTCGAACACCGTGTGGTTTTCGAACACCGTGGGTTTTTGGAACTTGCGGCCGATGCCCCCCTGGGCAATATCGGTTTCGGACAGGCGCAGCAGGTCGATGCGGCTGCCGAAGTACACTGTGCCGGCGTCAGGCTGGGTTTTGCCGGTGATCACGTCCATCATGGTGGTCTTGCCGGCGCCGTTGGCGCCGATGATGCAGCGCAACTCCCCATCGTCGATATACAGGGTGAGCTGGTTCAGGGCCTTGAAGCCGTCAAAGCTCACGGTTACGTCCTCTAAATAGAGGATCGGTCCCTTGCGGGTGTCCAGTTCTTCGTTGAACTGCACCTTGGGCATCGCCACATCGAATACCCGGTCCCGGCGCATGAATTTCCGAGTCGAATCCAGGGCTTTCATGGGTGTGCCTCCGCCGGTTCGGCCGGGGTGTCAGCTTCTGGCGGTGGGCGCTTGCGGCGGCGTTTGAGCAGGCCGACGATGCCCGCAGGCAGGAACAGGGTGACCAGCACGAACATGGCGCCTAGGGCGAATAACCAGACCTCCGGCAGGGCGGCAGTAAAATACGTCTTGGCATAGTTCACCAAAATGGCCCCGAAGACGGCGCCGTATAGGGTGCCACGGCCCCCCACCGCCACCCAGATCACCACCTCGATGGAGTTCAGGGGGGCGAACTCCCCAGGGTTGATAATGCCCACCTGGGGAACGTACAAAGCCCCGGCGATCCCCGCCAGCATGGCCGAAAAGATAAACAGCCAGAGCTTATAGGACTCCACCTTATAGCCCACGAAACGGGTGCGGGCCTCGGCGTCGCGGATTGCCACCACCACCCGGCCCAGCTTGGAGCCGACGATGGCCCGGCAGGCCAGGTAGGCCAGGGCCAGGGCCAGGGCCGAACACAGGAACAAAACGATACGGGTGGCGTCGGCCTGGAGATTGAAGCCTAGGATGTCCTTGAAATCTGTCAGCCCGTTATTGCCCCCAAAGCCCATCTCGTTGCGAAAAAACGCCAGCATCAAGGCGTAAGTGAGGGCCTGGGTGATGATGGACAGGTACACGCCGGTGACCCGGGACCGGAAGGCCAGCCAACCAAACACCAAGGCCAAAAGCCCCGGCGCCAGAATCACCATGGGGAAAGCGAACCAGGCGGAGTCGAAACCGGACCAGTACCAGGGCAGTTCCCCCCAGTCCAGGAATACCATGAAATCCGGCAGTTCTGGATGACCATACACCCCCCGGGAGCCGATCTGGCGCATCAGATACATGCCCATGGCATATCCGCCCAAGGCGAAGAAGGCCCCATGGCCCAGGGACAAAATGCCGCAAAAACCCCAGATCAGGTCCACGGACAGGGCCAGCAGGGCATAACACAGATACTTGCCCAGCAAAGTGACCGTATAGGTGGACAGATGCCAGGGGGAATCCGTCGGCACCAGCAGATTCAGGATCGGCACCACCACGGCCACCACCAGCAGCAGACCCAGGAACACCAACCCGCCCCGGTCGGAAAACAACAGTCGGGAGACTGGACCCATGGCTTAAGCCTCCGCAGCG
This sequence comes from uncultured Candidatus Competibacteraceae bacterium, assembly GCA_964597315.1. GTDB lineage: Bacteria > Pseudomonadota > Gammaproteobacteria > Competibacterales > Competibacteraceae > CAZQXD01. The sequence goes on along the minus strand of CAZQXD010000009.1, from coordinate 70,858 downwards.
CGGCCCTTCTGGGGGAACAGTCCCCGAGGGCGCTTCTGGATAAACAGGATAATGAACACCAACACCAGAATCTTGGCCAGCACCGCCCCGGCTACCGGCTCCAGGAACTTGTTGGCCACCCCCAGGGACAGGGCCGAAACCAGGGTGCCCCAGAGATTGCCCACGCCCCCGAACACCACCACCAGGAAGGAGTCCACGATATAGGACTGGCCCAGGTTGGGACCGACGTTGGTGAGCTGGGACAGGGCCACCCCCGCCACCCCGGCGATGCCGGAGCCAAGGCCGAAGGTCATGGCGTCCACCCACTGGGTGCGCACCCCCATGGCCTTGGCCATTTCCCGGTTCTGGGACACGGCCCGTACTTTCAGGCCTAGGGAGGTGCGCTTGAGGATCAGCAGCAGGATGGCGAACACCACCAGGGCGAAGATCAGGATGTACAGGCGGTTATAGGTGAGCGACAGGGCCTGATTGATTTGCCAAGAACCGCTCATCCAGTCTGGGGTGGTCACCGAGCGGTTTAGGGGCGAGAAAATAGA
>CAZQXD010000009.1:40790-70312 GCA_964597315.1 uncultured Candidatus Competibacteraceae bacterium | reverse complement strand
AATTGTTGTAAAAACAAGCTGATGCCGAAGGTGGCCAGGAGGGTTTCCAGAGGCCGACCATAGAGAAACCGGATTACCCCCCGCTCGATGGCCACGCCCACCAGGCCCGAGACCAGAAACGCCGCCGGGACCGCCACCAACAGGGACCAGGCAATATGCTCGGGCATCAATAGCTGCACCACATAGGTGGTGTAGGCTCCCAGCATAATCAGCTCCCCGTGGGCCATGTTGATCACCCCCATCACCCCGAAGGTGATGGCCAGACCGATGGCCGCCAAGAACAGCACCGAGCCTAGGCTGAGGCCAAAAAATACCGTCTCGGTCCAGGCGTAGAATTGCAACTTGTTTTCGATGGCCGCTAAGGCCCGCTTGATCTCGGCGCTCACGGCCTCGTCCTGCTCCTGGGTCTGGGCGACCCGTAGCCGGTTACGGGCCTCGGAGTTGAGGTTGCCGTTTAGGGTTCGCGCCGCCGCCAACCGCACCGCCGGGTCCGGGTCGTTGAGGGCGCCCAGGGCCAGGCTGGTTGCCATGGCCTCCCGCACCGTGGCGTCCTGTTCGGTCTCAAGGGCGGTGGCCAGTCGTTGGGCATTTTCCGGGCTGAGATCGCCGAGGATCTGCCGCACCGCCGCCAGCCGTATCTCCGGGTCTGGGTCCCCGAGGCTGAGTTGGGCAATGAGGGTGCGTAACTGGGTGCGCAGCCGGTTGTTGACGCTGATCCGGCGGACCTCCCGCCGTCCGGCCTCGCCGAGGCTGTCCCCAGTGAGCGGGTCGGTGAGCTGATAGCCGCTACCCCCTTTTTGGGTGATGACCACTTTGCGGTCGCTTTTGCGGGTATATAGCCGACCGTTGAGCAGGGACTCCAGAACTGGGGCGGTACGGGGGTGACGGGTCGTGGCCAGTTGTTCTACGGCGCGGATTTTTTGGGGAAAGCTGCGGGCGTCCAACGCCTGTACCGCCTTTGCAAATTCGTCGTCCTGGGCCAACGCTTCCGGGCCGGTGAGCAAACAGGCGAACACGAGCAGAATCTGGGTCAGCCAGAGCCGGGGCAACGGGAAAGCGGCTGGAAGCGGCATGGGCGGCCTCTCTATGGGCTACAGGGGAGGGCAAGACGGGGGAGGGAGGGCAGCGGGTTGCCGCCCTCCCTACGGGACCGGACAGGGGTCAGACGTTTACTCGTAATTCTGACCCGAGCATTTGCCGGTCTTGATGTTGAAGTTGCCGCATTTCACCGGCGCCATCCAGTCGGCGATCAGGTCCTTGCTGCCCGGCAGATAATCGGACCAGGCGTCGCCGATCACCAGCCCAGGGGTCTGCCAGACGGTGACAAACTGGCCGTCTTCCTGGATCTCGCCGATCAGCACCGGCTTGGACAGGTGATGGTTGGGGAACATCACCGCCGTGCCCCCAGACAGATTGGCGGAGGTGATGCCGTTCATGGCGTCGATCACGGTGTCCACGTCGGTGGTGCCGGCTTGCTCCACGGCCTTGACCCACATATTAAAGCCGATGTAGTGGGCCTCCATGGGATCGTTGGTGACCCGCGCTTCGTCGCCGATAAAGCCATGCCAGGTCTGGATAAACTCGTCGTTCTCCGCTGAATCCATGCTCATGAAGTAGTTCCAGGCGGCCAGATGGCCCACCAGGGGCGCGGTATCCAGGCCGGAGAGTTCTTCCTCGCCCACGGAGAAGGCCACCACCGGGATGTCTTCGGCGGAGATACCCTGATTAGCCAGTTCCTTATAAAAGGGCACATTGGCGTCGCCGTTGATGGTGGAGACCACGGCGGTTTTCTTGCCAGCGGAGCCGAATTTCTTGATGTCGGAGACGATGCTCTGCCAGTCGGAATGGCCGAAGGGGGTGTAGTTGATCATGATATCCGATTCGGCCACCCCCTTGTCCTTCAGGTACTGCTCCAGAATCTTGTTGGTGGTGCGGGGGTACACATAGTCGGTGCCCGCTAGCACCCAGCGCTCCACCCCCAGTTCGTTCATCAGGTAATCCACCGCCGGAACCGCCTGTTGATTGGGCGCCGCGCCGGTGTAGAACACGTTCTTGGAGGATTCCTCGCCCTCGTACTGGACCGGATAGAACAGCAGACCGTTTAGTTCCTCGAACACCGGCAGCACCGACTTGCGGGATACCGAGGTCCAGCAGCCGAACACCACCGCCACTTTGTCTTTCTCCAGAAGTTCCCGGGCCTTTTCGGCGAACAGAGGCCAGTTGGAGGCCGGGTCCACCACCACCGCTTCCAGTTGCTTGCCCAGTACGCCCCCTTTCTTGTTCTGCTCGTCGATGAGCATCAGCACCGTGTCTTTGAGGGTGGTTTCGCTGATGGCCATGGTGCCGGATAGGGAGTGCAGCACCCCCACTTTGATGGTGTCCTGGGCCTGGGCGGCGGTTAGACCCAACGCCAGTACGCCGGCCAGCATGGACCCTGTGAGGAGCTTGTTGAAAGTGTTTCTCAAAGTAATGCCCTCGCGCTATTCGTTGACAAGGCGGCCTTCTGGGACCGTCCGGTTTCGTGAGAAACGAAAACCGAGAGAGCTTTAGCAGTTGTCGTGCCAGATATGGAAAATTTTATTTTTCAATTTATTAGGTATGTCTTTTGGCGGGATGCACTGTTGCCGTGCATTGGTGGGGTGCGAAATAGGGCAGATGGCGCATTGAATTGGTGCAGTAGGGGGCAATAGACCCGGCGCCCGAGCCGACTGGCGCCGGGCGGGGTGGCGTTAGCGGCTAGGCAACCTCACTCAGGGCCTGTTCCATCAACCCTTGGGCGATCCGCTTGGCCCGGCGCGCCGCGTCGCCCTTGCCGCTGACATGGGTGGTGACGATGGCGCCTTCCATCAATAACAACAACTGCTTGGCGAGCTCGCCAGGATTGGCGGCGCCGGTTCTAGCGGCCAGCTCCTGGATATAAGCCCCAAATAAACGTTTGTGTTCTGCGGCCACCACGTGAATGGGATTATTCTGCTCCGCGAACTCAGCGGCGGCGTTGACAAACATACAGCCTTGAAAGCCCGGTGTGCCGAACCAGTCCTCTAGGGTATCGTACAAGGCCAGAAGTTGTTCCTGGGGTGTCCTGCCCCGGCGTTCCATTTCGCGCATCAACCAGTTGCGGGATTGTTCATCCCAGCGGCGCAAGGCGGCGATGATGAGTTCGTCTTTGGAGCGGAAATGCTTGTAGAGGGTCGGCTTGGAGACGTGAGCCTCGGCCAGGATTTTGTCGATGCCGGTGGCATGGTAACCGTGTCGGTAAAATAAGTTGACGGCGGTTTCCACCAACTGCTCGCGGCGGCTGGATGGCATGGGTGGGTTGCCTCCGTCGGGCCTGCATGGGCCCGGCTGTCGTTATGATGGAGTCCTGGTTCAAACCCCGAATCGACGAGGGGGCGGACCATAAGCTAACTTACCTGTTAGTAGCATTGGGATGGCCGGAGTTCCCCGCCACCGCTGGCTACGGGTACAGGTATCCCATGCCGACGGCTTTCCGATCAAGTGTGGAACTGCAAACCATTGTGGAAACAGCCCTGATGGGAGGTGGCGCCATAACAAAATGGCTTCAGGCGCTGGGAATCAGTTCCCCTAGACTCGCTTGTTCCAGGGCCTGATTCAGCAGGCGCCGCACCGCTTTGCCGCTCTCCAGGACCAGAGCCTCGGCGGCCAGTTCCTGGGCCTGGGCTTGGGTGATGCTGCGGATCACCCACTTCACCCGGGATAGGTTGGCGACGGTGACGCTGAGGCTGTCGATGCCCAGGCCCAGCAGCAAAATCACCGCCGCCGGATCGCCGGCCATCTCCCCGCATAAGGACACCGGCTTGCCAGCCGCCTGCCCCATGCGGATCACCTCCCGCACCGTATGCAACACCGACGGGTGCAGGCTGTCGTATAAATCCGCCACCTGTGGATTCTCACGGTCAACGGCCAGCAGGTACTGGGTCAGGTCGTTGGTGCCAATGGACAGGAAATCCACCCGCCGGGCCAGGCTGGTAGCCTGGAAAGCGGCGGAGGGCACTTCAATCATCACCCCTATCGGAGGGCGGACCGCCCGCAGACCCTCTTTTTGCAACTCGTCACGCACCTGTTCCAGCAGTTCCAGGGCCTCGTCCACTTCTTCCACGGTGGTCACCATGGGGAACATCAAGTGCAGATTGCCCAGCCCTTCGTTGGCCCGCAGCATGGCGCGCAGTTGGGTCAGAAAAATCTCCGGGTGGTCCAGGGTCAGGCGCAACCCTCGCCAGCCCAGAAAGGGGTTGTTCTCGTGAATGGGAAAATAGGGCAGCGCCTTATCGCCCCCCACATCCAGAGTGCGCATGGTCACCGGTCGGGGGGCGAAAGCGCCCAGCATCTCCTGATAAACTCGCGCCTGCTCCTCTTCGCTGGGAAAGGACTGGCGCACCATGAAGGCGAATTCGGTACGGTACAGACCCACCCCATCGGCCCCCTGGCGTAGGGCGGGTTCGGCGTCGGCCGCCAACCCGGCTTTGATATACAGGGGCAGCCGACGGCCGTCCTGGGTTTCAGCCGGTAGGTCCCGGAATCGGTCCAGGGCCAGGGTTAGTTGCCGATCCTGGTCCTGAAGGCGGCGGTATTCCGCCAGCACTGTGGGGGATGGCTCGAAATACACCCGGCCCTGATAGCCGTCCACCACGATCTCCCGGTTCTCCAGTCGGCCCACGGGGCGGTCATAAAGGCCCATTACCGTAGGTATGCCCAAGGCTCTAGCCAGAATGGCGATATGAGACAGAGCGGAGCCGCGCATACAGACGATGCCGGCCAGCCGTTCCACGGGCACCCGGGCGATCTGGGCCACCGATAACTCGTCTCCCAGCAGCACGCAGCGTTCTGGATAAAGAGTTTGCTCCGATTCGGCGGACTGCAACTGGGCCAACACCCGCAGGCCCAGGTCGCGGATATCCTCGCCCCGGGCTCGTAGATAGGCGTCCTGGATGCCGTCAAAGACCTTAGCGTGTTCATGAATAGTCTGGCGCCAGGCTCCCGGCGCCCAATTGCCCTCCCGGATGCGCGCCAGGGTATCCTGGACCAGGCGGTCGTGTTCTCCCAGTAGCAGGGTATAGACATCGAACAGCGCCTGCTCTTCGGCGGGCAGTAAGCCGGCGATGCGTTCGCCGCCGCTGCGCAGTTCCTCACGCACCACCGCCACGGCCTGATGGAAGCGGGTCTGTTCGGCGGCAATGTCCCCAACCGGGCGGTCGGGCACCGAACCCAGGCTGGCCAGGGGCTGGGGCAGGACCACTGTGCCGATGGCGATGCCCGGGGCGCCCTTGACCCCCTGGAAGAACGCCGTCTCCCGGTTGCCGGTGACGGGCCGATGGGCGCTTCCCACTGCCAGGGCGTGGTCTATGGCCCCGGCCAGTTGGGCGGCGATGGTGACCGTAAAGTCCACCTCCTGGGGCTGGAAGAAATGGTCCTCGCCGTGTTGCAGGACCAGCACCCCCAACACCCGCCGGTAGTGGATGATGGGCACGCCCAGAAAGGCATGACATTCCTGCTCACCGGTCTCAGGAAAAAACCGGTAGCTGGGATGATCGGGGGCGTTATCCAGATTGATGGGTTCGCGGCGCTGGGCCACCAATCCCACCAGACCCTCCTCGGCGGCCAAGCGCACTTTGCCCACCGCCTCGGTGTTGAGACCATCGGTGGCCATCAATACATAGTGGCGGTTGTCCGGTTCCGCCAGATACACCGAGCAGACGTCCACCCTCAGGGCCGCTTTGACGCGGGCCACAATAATATCCAGCACCTGGTCCAGATCGGAGGCGGCGCCCACGTCTTGGACGATCTGCCGCAGGGTTTTCAGCATCGGAGGTTCCTCGGGATAGTCCGCTGCATTGAATCCCGCAAGAATAGGAAGTTCAAGTGACGCTTTTGTTAATGTCCAACATGCCCTGCTGGACGATAAAATCAACGATGGCGTCCAGACCCTGGCCGGACTTGAGATTGCTGAACACAAAGGGCCGCTCGCCGCGCATCCGTCGGGCGTCCCGGTCCATGACCTCCAAAGAGGCGCCCACGTGGGGGGCCAGATCGATCTTGTTGATTATCAGCAGGTCGGAGCGGGTGATGCCGGGGCCGCCCTTGCGGGGGATCTTGTCTCCGGCGGAGACGTCGATCACATACAGGGTCAGGTCCGACAACTCCGGGCTGAAAGTGGCCGATAGGTTGTCGCCCCCGGATTCCACCAACACCAGGTCCAGGCCCGGAAACCGTTGGCAGAGTTCATCCACCGCCGCCAGGTTCATGGAAGCATCCTCGCGGATGGCGGTATGGGGGCAGCCCCCGGTTTCCACGCCGATGATCCGCTCCGCTTCCAGGGCTTTGGCCCGGGTCAGGAACTGGGCGTCCTCCTGGGTGTAGATATCGTTGGTGACCACGGCCAGGTTGCAGCGGCGGCTCAGCCGCTTGCACAGGGCTTCCACCAGGGCGGTCTTGCCGGAACCTACCGGCCCGCCCACGCCGACGCGCAGGGTTGGTTTGGATGTCATCTATTTCTCCGGTCTGCTTGGGGGGATTCTGGATTGATCCGCCGGGAGGATGATTCCACCCTCGGGCCGTTCCCGCAAGCCGACCGCTTGAGGGTATCATGGTGGCTATCCATCCGCTCACCCCCGGAACCCTGCGTGAACCCCGCCGAGTATCTCTCTCCCCTGGAACTGGCCCTCATCGCCGAACTGAACGAAGCCCGCGCCGACCCTCGGGGTTATCTTCCCCGGCTGCGGGACTACCGCGCCCGTTTCGAGGGGCTGTATTGGCGGGTGGCGAATGACATCGTCATGGTCACCCAGGAAGGCGCGGCGCCGGTGGACGAGGCCATCGCATTCATGGAACGCCAGCCCCCCCTGCCACCGCTATTCCCGGTTCCGGGCCTGAGCCGGGCCGCCGCCGACCATGTGCGGGATATCGGTCCCAAGGGGGTATTGGGCCACGGCGGTTCCGACGGTAGCGGCGTGGCCGAGCGGGTGGCCCGTTATGGCCGCTGGCTGGAGGTGGTGGGAGAAAATATCGGCTACGGTCCCGGCGACGCCCGGCTACTGGTGATTCGGCAGATCGTGGATGACGGGGTACCGGACCGGGGCCACCGGAGCGGGATCTTCGAACCCCGTTACCGAGTGGTTGGACAGGCTTGCGGGGTGCATCGGGGGGCCTTCGAGCAGGTGTGTGTGACGGTCCTGGCGGCTGGCTTTGTCCCTTTTCCTGCGGCGACCCGCTAAAAATAAAGTACCGCCAGGATGTACTCAAGGGCGGGGCGGCGCTAGGCTAGCCGACCTAGATACCGCCCGCCACCGGGCTTGGCCTGCCTGCCGCCCTCGGCCTTGTTTTGAGCACAAGGGGCAGACAGTTCGATACGGCGATCAGCCGTTTTCAAGCCGTATTCTCCGACAAGATTTTTCCCAACTTATCGCTTTCGGATATCTTCGACGGAGCCGTCAGCTTCTCAATCGTGCCGATTCACCCGCGAGGCGCTGCCCCCGCGCATGATCTCCATGGCCTGCTCAGCACCTTTGGCGTTGGTCTTGACCACCACGAACTTGCCTCCGTGTAAAAACGAGGTGGCGTAGCCGTTAATAACCTCTTCCGGCACGTGGTAATCCTTGAGCAGATGCTTCTTGAACGATGCCAGCAGGGCGTCCTTGTGCTCGGCGTCAAGCCTGGAGACGCCCTTCTCCTGGGCGACGATGGACTCGTCGAAAACGGTGTCCTCGAAGCCTTGTTCGGCCAGTTTCATGATGGTCTGGTCCAGGTTTTGCGGGTTGTCGAATATGCCAACGATGATAGTCATTGTTGCTGTTTCTCTCTTTGACGTTCAAATGGACTTGGCCAGGGTCGCCCTGGCGTTTTGGTCGTGTAGACCCTGCAGGGCGTCGCCGACCTGCTCGACGAAAACCCGCGACTGCGGCAGGTCGTCGCCGAATGTCTCGCTAAACCCGAGGGCTGCGGGTCCCTATCGGCCGCTAGCCTGGCGCGGCTCGACGGCCATGGGGACCTTGATCTCGTCAGGCTTGTTCTGCTTGTCGGTGCCCGACAGGAACCGGCGGCAGCTCGCCACCGCCAGGTCCAGTCGCCGCACCGGAGCAGGTTATGCATTGTGGGTAATCGAATGACCTAGTTGCCCCAGTCACTTGTCATGATTATCCCTTCGCGGCAAGTGCCTTGCCGCGTTGCAGATCCCACCAGGCAAACACGAAGTAAATTAATGTACACCAGATGGTTAGGTCATAAAACAACTCACGATTCACGTAATATTCGTAAAGATCCGAGCTGTTGAACATAACCCGCCAAGCAAGCACAGCCGGGACGAGCAACCCGATCACGATCCAAACGGCGCGGATCACTTTGGTCATAGTGGACGTGTCTTTGACATGTCCATGACTCTCCTGCTGTGCCAATTGGGCATGATGCTCTTTGACTCTCCTGTTGAATTCCTGCTCTCGTTTTTCGGCTTCAGGATAGCTCTTATCAGCGCCGGCTTTCTTCGCCAATACGGTGTAGAGGATGATCGAGAGAGCCCAGGTCGGCAGGAACAGATAGACGAACGGCATGATATTCAGGGCGTTCAACCCAAAGCCAAATGCCAGGCAGACCGCCCAGGTGATCAGCGCTGGCTTGTTGTCCTTAAGGCCTTTCAGGCGGTGCCAATTGCTCTTGTAGCCGAGTCGGGGGAAGATGTGCTGCTCGGCGAATACGATGCCCCCGGCCGCCACAAGGACAAGTCCCGCGTAGGCAAGAATTGGCAGGATTTGGCGGTAGATGAACGGGAAACAGCTTCCGACCACGACCACGACCACGGCCCCGACGATAAGCGTTACCTTTTGGCGTGGGACGTTAGGGAACACCGCTTGAGCCGCGAGACCTGCTCGATAGAGGTTGGGGTTGGCTGTTGTCCAGCCCGCGATGATGACAATCACAAAACCGGTGAGACCCAGCGCGTAGTAAGCAACGTCACCGGGTGAAACAACAGCGATACTGAGTTTCATGAGTGCCGCCGTCGCCGCCCCCATGAGCGCCGCAGAAATCCAGGCAATGTAGTGGCCGAACATCATACCGGTTGCGGTGCAAAGGCCGTAGATCGGTTTTTTCGCGTAGCGCAGCAGCGCCATGTCGATGAGGCCAAAATGCGCGAAGGTGTTCGCGGCCCAGGCGAAGCCTATCACTTCCCACAATCCGATCCCGGGTTCGCCTGCGGCATTAATGCCCGTAAACACGGTCGTTCCCGCCAAACTCACGAATTCCGAGAAACTCGCCAAAGTGGTGTAGCCGGTCAGCGCTTCGTTCAACGAAGGTATCAGCACCATGCCACCGGCGGTGAACATCACCATCAGCCAGGGTGTGCAAATGGTGGCAAACTCGGCCACTACATTGAAACCGTAATAGGCCACCAGCACCGCAATCACGCTTGCCGAGGCGGCAATGATTACAAAGTAGAGGTTGGTGGGATACGGATAGATCTGTGGCGGAATATCAAAAAGCACCCGAACCGCTGTCGCCGACACGGTGATCATAGCGGCCGAGATGGCCACGAAGATCAGTACGTTCGCACCGTTGTAGAGCCGCGAGAACAGCTCGCCCTGGTTGTGTTCGAGATAGGTGTAGAGACTGAGGCGTGTTTTGACTGCGATCGGCGCGGTGATGAGCCAGAAACTCAGCGCGGCAAGCGTATTGCCGATGAGCAGCCCGATTAGAATGTCGTAGATCGTGGCGCCCATGGCCACGAATGCGGCGCCAATGACGAATTCAGTCGCCGCAACGTGTTCCGCGCCATAGAGGCCCAGGAAGTGCGTGGCGCCATGCAGTCTGTGTTTGGGTACGGGGAGTTGTTCGTCGTCTATTTCCGCTATGGGGCGTTCAGGATCGTAGGTGGGGTCAGTCATTTTTTCCTCCACATCGTTTTCAGTATTCTTATGAAAACCGATTTGCAAAAGTCATAGGCCATCGGTGGTCGCCTGCTGTCTACACGCGGGGATGCCGGATGCAGTGAGTGGCGGAACCGCAGGGTGGCGCTCCGGGTTTAAGCAAAAGCCCCTATTGTCCGAGGAAGCTGGTGCGTTCTACGACCTTCTCGGTTACCCACTGGGCGTTGGCAAGTGCTTCATCGCTTGAGATGGAGCCCTCCAGCGCCTTCGCAAACCGCTGGCCGACCGCAGTCCCGAGGCTTTGGAACTCAGGAATCGCGACGAACTGTATGCCGGTATAGGGCACGTTATCGACGGTCGGATCGGTAGGGTCGGCTGCCTGTATCGATGCGAGCGTCATCTCGGCGAACGGCGCGGCGGCCACATAGTCGGGGTTCTCGTAGAGCGAGGTACGGGTGCCCGGCGGCACGTTCGCCCAGCCCTCTTCGGCCTCGACCAGTTCGATGTAGCTTGTTGACGTTGCCCAGGCAATGAATTTCTTGGCTGCTTCGGGAGCGTCAGTCGAAGTCGGGATGGCCAGCGCCCAGGACCAGAGCCAGTTGCTTCGCTTGCCAAGCCCGTTGTCGGGTGCGAGTGCGAAGCCGACACTTCTGGCGATCCTGGATTGTTGGGTATTGGTGACGGAGGAGGCCGCGACCGTGGCGTCGATCCATATGCCACACTTGCCACTCTGGAATAGCGCGAGGTTCTCCTTATAACCGTTGCGCGAGGCGTTAGGCGGTCCGTATTTCTTCAACAGCATCAGGTAGTCGTTAAGGGTGTTCGCCCAGGCTTCGCTGTCGAACTGCGGCTGCCAGTTTTCGTCGAACCAACGGGCGCCGTACGAGTTAGCCATGGCGGTCAGGAGCGCAATGTTCTCGCCCCAGCCCGGCTTTCCGCGAAGACAGATCCCGTAGACCTCGTTGTTCTTGTCGGTTATTGCCGCAGCGGCTTCCTTGATGAAATCCCATGTGGGTTCTTCGGGCATATCGAGACCGGCTTTTTGGAGCAGGTCGGTTCGATACATGGTGAAGGAGGACTCGCCGTAGAAGGGCGCTGCGTGAAGCTTACCGCCCAGCGAAAGGCCTTCGCGGATTGTGGGCAAGATGTCCTCGACATCGTAGTCTTTGGGCATGCCGTCGAGGGGCACGAGCCAGCCCCGCTTTGCCCAGATGGGTACTTCGTAGGTTCCGATCGTTACAATATCGAATTGTCCGCCGCTGGTTGCTATGTCGGTGGTGACGCGCTGCCGCAGGACATTTTCATCCAGCGTTATCCAGTTCAGGGTGATGTTCGGGTTTTTCTTTGTAAAGTCTTCGGACAGCGCCTGCATCCGAGTCATGTCGTCATTGTGTACAGTGGCGATGGTCAAGGTCACATTTTGTGCCGAGGCTGAAATTGTCGCAGCGTAAAAAATCGCCACGCCCAAAAGGGTACGTACCGTCTGTTTCATCCGATCCTCCCGTCACTTCGTTGGTTGGTGGCGCCATCTTTCAAAATTTCCGCGCGATAATATTTCAATACCTTCGCCAAATAGCCTGATCTCATGGATAGCTCTCCATGCAACTCAAAGGCTCTAGGGGGTGTTTTTCTAGGCTCTGGCTTAAGCAAGCCAAGATCATAATAATCTCGGGTTTGGGCGGCAGCCTCCGGAGAGAAAGGCTCTTTAGGCATGGCGTCTGAGTCGCCTATTACCTTGGGCTATCGCTCATCTCTTGGGCTATCGCTCATCTTAAGTTTTAGCGGAGATATTGATTTTGTATAGTCTCGACAATTCTGATTCGTACATTTCTGACCGCCGGGCAGGCGGTAAGTAACGCCTGTGGAGACACGAGCAGCGCGGTCAGGCACTCGGCCCAGGAACCCACGGGGCCGCCTAGGCCGAAGCGATCCCGCAAAACCAACGGGACGCCGTAGGAATCTCCAGCCTTTGGGCCAGGGAGGAAGTCAAATTCCACATTTCCCTGGTCTAGCGCGGGAGGATTACTTTTCGGTAGGTTTTGTCTTCGGTTATGGAGCTAGGGTGGGCATAGCCCACTGTTGAGGCCCTTTCCGGTGGCGGTGTGGTTCCACAAGAGATGGTGGGCGACGCCCACCCTAGGGGACTTTTCGTTTCGCTGGAATAGGGTTTAGGATTTCAAGACCGGAACAACCGTGAATACTGCACCTCGTGCAGACCCCCGGCCAAGGCCAGCCCCGGCAGGGCGCCGCCCATATCCGCGTCGGCCAGGGCCAAGCCCCGGTCCACAACCTGGTCAAGAGGCTCCAGCATCCCCGACAGTAGCCGCTGACCGGCGGTCTGGCCCAGGGGGACCAGCTTGGTGGCCGCCGCTATCTGGTTCTCGGCCCAGGCCCAGACATAGCCGGTGGCGGTTTCTCGTAGAGGTATTCCCCAGCGCGCCGCCGCCAAGCTGAAGGGGGTGGCGAAACAGACCCGCCGGGCTTTTCGCCAGGGGGCGGCCTCGGGCAACTCCAGATCGGCCAGCAGCCGGGCCAAGGCCGCGCCCAGGTGGCGGTCCTCGTCCTGAAGTTCCCGGGACTCCCGGCAGGCGTACAGCCAGCCGTTCCAGCGCCTCACGGCGTGTTCATCGCCGGTCTCCCAGGCCCGGTACAGCCGGGCCAGGGCCGGGATATCCTGTGGGCGCAGGCTGTGCTCCAACAGGCCGCCGATCCAGGCCCCGGCGCTGGTCTCGTCCGTCACCCAGCCCCGCTCCACGGCGGTCTCCAGGCCCTGGGAATAGGCGAAAGCGCCCACCGGCAAGGTGGGGCTGGCCAGTTGCAGCAGGCGCAGCAGGGGGAGCTTAGTGGTCATGGTCCGGCAGGCTGTGGCCATGTCGCTGATGACCATGGCCGTAGGCCCCGGCCTCGGGTTCGAAGGCCGCCTCCCCGGCGGTGACGGCCAGGCCCAGACCCCGGACCATTTCGTCCAGCACATGATCGTGGAGATAGCTCACCTGGTCCGGGCCGATTTGCAGGGCCACATGGCGATTGCCCAGATGGTAGCAGGCCCGGGCCAGGCGCAGCGGGTCATCGGTGGTGGCCATGGACAGGAACTCCGGGGCCGCCCGCACTTGGACCAAGACGCCGTTGCTGGCCCGCAGCAGGTCGCCGTGGCGTAGCACCATGCCCCGGGGCAGGAACAGGGCCGCCGTCTCGCCGGAATCCAGCACCGCCCGGAGCCGGCTTTTCTGGCGCAATTCGAAGGGCAGGGTCAGGGTGGTCTGGACCCGGGCCAGTTGCTGGGCGGTGGGGTCGGCGATCCGCTCTCTGATCTCCAAGGTCATGACACACCTTTAAAACAGGAAATAGCGCTGGGCCAGGGGCGCCACCGCCAAGGGTTCGCAGGTGAGCAACTCCCCATCGGCCCGCACCTGGTAGGTCTGGGCATCCACCTCGATGCGGGGCAGGCGACTGTTGTGGATCAGATCCTGTTTGGTCAGGGTGCGGGTGTCGCGCACCCCCACCAGCCGCCGGGCTAGGCCCAGGCCGTCCAGCCGCCCCCCCTCCAGGGCCGCCTGGGAGACGAAGCTCACGCAGGTGGCGGCCAGGGCCGGGCCGAAGGCTCCGAACATGGGTCGGTAGTGGACCGGCTGGGGGGTGGGTATGGAGGCGTTGGGGTCGCCCATGGCGGCGGCCACGATCATCCCCCCCTTGACGATGATCGACGGCTTGGCGCCGAAAAAGGCCGGCCGCCATAGGACGATATCGGCCAACTTACCGGACTCGATGGAACCCACCTCGGCGCCGATGCCGTGGGTGATGGCCGGGTTGATGGTGTACTTGGCGATATAACGTTTGGCCCGGAAGTTGTCGTGTTCGGCTGGGTCTTCGGGGAGATTGCCCCGCTGGAGTTTCATTTTGTGGGCGGTTTGCCAGGTGCGAGTGATGACTTCTCCCACCCGGCCCATGGCTTGGGAGTCCGAGGCGATCATGGAGAACGCCCCCAGGTCGTGGAGGATATCCTCGGCGGCGATGGTCTCCCGGCGGATTCGGGAATCGGCGAAGGCCACGTCCTCGGGAATATTGGGGTCCAGGTGGTGGCAGACCATGAGCATGTCCAGGTGCTCGTCCACGGTGTTCACCGTGTAGGGGCGGGTGGGATTGGTGGAGGAGGGCAACACGTTGGTCTCCCCGCAAGCCCGGATGATGTCCGGGGCATGGCCGCCCCCGGCCCCTTCCGTGTGGTAGGTGTGGATGGCCCGGCCCTTGAAGGCCGCCAGGGTGTCCTCCACGAAGCCCGATTCGTTGAGGGTGTCGGTGTGGATGGCCACCTGCACGTCGTATTGATCGGCCACGCTCAGGCAGCAGTCGATGGCCGCCGGGGTGGTGCCCCAGTCCTCGTGGAGCTTCAGGCCCATGGCCCCGGCTTCAAGCTGTTCCCGCAGCGCCCCCGGCAGGCTGGCGTTGCCCTTGCCCAGCCAGCCCAGGTTCACGGGCAGGGCCTCGGAGGCTTGCAGCATCCGTTGGATATGCCAGGGACCGGGGGTGCAGGTGGTGGCGTTGGTGCCGGTGGCCGGGCCGGTGCCCCCACCGATCATGGTGGTCACCCCGGACATCAGGGCTTCTTCCACTTGCTGGGGGCAGATGTAATGGATATGGGCGTCGATGCCCCCGGCGGTGGCGATCAGGCCCTCCCCGGCGATGGCCTCGGTGCCGGGACCGATGACGATATCCACCCCCGGCTGCACGTCCGGGTTGCCGGCCTTGCCGATTTTGTAGATCCGTCCGTCTTTGATGCCGATGTCCGCCTTGACGATGCCCCAGTGGTCCAGGATTAGGGCGTTGGTGATGACCGTGTCCACGGTCTGGGCGGCGTCGTGCTGGGACTGGCCCATGCCGTCGCGGATCACCTTGCCGCCGCCGAATTTCACTTCGTCCCCATAGACCGTGAAATCCTGCTCCACCTGAATCCAGAGATCGGTGTCCGCCAGCCGCACCCGGTCGCCGGTGGTGGGACCGTACATCTCGGCATAGGCTTTGCGGGTAATTTTGGCCATGTCAGTTCCCCCCCAGCGGTCCCATGACCGCCTGCCGGAAGCCATAGACTTTGCGCTCGCCGGCGTAGTCCACCAGTTCCACCTCCCGCTCCTGGCCCGGTTCGAAGCGCACCGCCGTGCCCGCGGGGATGTTCAGGCGCATGCCCCGGGCCTGGGGTCGGTCGAAGTCCAGGGCCGGGTTGGTCTCGAAGAAATGGTAATGGGAACCCACCTGCACCGGCCGGTCGCCGGTGTTGGCTACGGTGAGCCTGACGGTGCGGCGGCCGGCGTTCAGCTCCAGCTCGCCGTCCTGGGGAATGATTTCACCGGGAATCATGGGCGCTCCTTAGACGATGGGATCGTGGACGGTGACTAGCTTGGTGCCGTCGGGAAAAGTGGCTTCCACCTGCACCTCGGGGATCATCTCGGCGACGCCGTCCATAACCTCGTCACGGCTTAGCAGGGTGCGCCCGTAGCTCATCAGGTCGGCCACGCCCCGGCCGTCCCTGGCCCCTTCCAGTAGGGCGCAGGAGAGATAGGCCATGGCTTCCGGGTAGTTGAGCTTTAGGCCGCGCTGTTTGCGGCGCTCGGCCACCAGACCGGCGGTGAACAAGAGCAGCTTGTCTTTTTCGCGGGGACTGAGTTCCATGGTCCGTCCCCCTTATAGACCGGCGCCCAGAGCCAGCCCGGCGGCGGCCATGGCCGCCCCTCCGGCCCGGGGCAGCCAGCGGGGCAAGCGGGTGGCCAGCACCGGCAGCGCCCCGGCGACGTGCAGGACCAGGGCGGCGGCCATGAAGCCCAGGACGTAACCCAGGGCGTCGGCAGTGGCGGGCAGTTCGGCACCGTGGGCCTGGCCGTGGCAGAGGGCGAACACCCCCACCAGGGTCAGTCCAGCCCAGGTCGGCAGCCGGGCGCCCAGGGCCACCAGGACGCCCAGCACGATCACCGAGCCGATGATCCCCGGCTCCACCAGGGGCAGGGGCAGCCCGGCCAGCGCACCCAAAGCGCCCAGGGCCAGGGCGGTTAGGAACACTGCCGGTGTCGCCCACAGCCGCCGCCCCCCGGACTGGGCCGCCCATAATCCCACCGCCACCATGGCCAGCAGATGGTCAAGCCCGCCCAGGGGATGGCCGAAACCGGCCCCGAAACCGGCTCCATGGTCACCGGTATGGGCCTGGGCGGCGGTGGCGGACAAGGCCAGCAGGGGCAATAGCAGGAGCTTGGCGTTCATAAGGGAAGGTTCTCCGGGGGGTGGCTGGTTTATTCTTGGGTTCCGGCAGGTTTGAGCAAGCATTATGCCAGCCTAGGGCGGAGGGAGAATACCTCACTTTGGCTTGCCGGGTTCCGGTTGGGATCGGTTATGGCATCCGGTAAAGATCGCTGGCTCGACGCCCAGTTTTGAGGCAAATTGAGGGGGGCGTGTCCTGTGTTGGTGCATTGCCAGGGCCACTAGCCTAGGTGAACCAGATTCGCGGCGGGCAGGCGGGCTTGCCCCATAGGGCCGGGCGCAGCACCCCCCAAGCCCGCAGAAAGGCGGCCCGGGCGCGGGCGGCGCTGGGACCGAGATAACGGCAGACCAGCACCCCGTCCAAGGCGCTGGCGCTCAACAGTTCCCCCGTCGCCGGGGGGGCCAGGGCTTCGCGCAGAACCGGCGTTAGGTCGGCGTCCCCACCGGCGCAGATCAGGGTGGCGGTCACAGGGCGGCCGCCCAGCCCCCAAGCGGCGTCCAGGATCGGGGCGCCGCCCGCGTAAAGGCCCCGCTCCAGATACACGGGTTCGCCGTCCCGCCACAGCTCGAAACGCTGATCCCAGACCCCCGCAGTAAAGCGCTCCCCCGCCGCCGGGCGGCCTAGACAGGTGATCTCCCAGCCCAGAAATCCCGCCGTCCCGGCCAGCTCCACCCGGGTGAGGGATCGGACCCGGGCGCCCCGGTAGACGATGGTTTCTTGGGGTAGCCATTCCAGAACCGCCCCCGGAGCCACCCGTAGGGTCTGGGTCTGGTGGGCGGTGGGACCGGCGCTGCGGTAGAACTTTCCCGCCGCCGGGGTGGTGAGCAGCGCCCGGCTACCGGTCGCGAGTTCGGCGTCCAGGACCAGCCCATCGCCCCCCACCACCCCGCCGGGAGGATGAAGCACGGTGACATGGCAAGCGCCGTCGGCTTCCGGGTAGAATGGCCGCTGCACTTGTAAGGGTCCCTGGTGGCGGCGGTGGGCCAATAGGGTGCGTCCTGGACCGGGACGGAAGCCCAGTTCCAGGCGGGCCTGCCAGCCGTCGCCGGTGGCCTGGGAATGACAGGGTTGGCTGGGCTGGGATAGGGTCACGGGCGCCTCGGGCGGGTCTGGAAGGGCTTGGCTTAAATAGCAAGCCTTGTGCCAGCAGGATGATAGCCCGAGAAGACGCTTAGGCGGTCAAATCCCACACCGCCTGGTCCAGAGTGTGGTCCGGCCCACGCAGGATGCGCTGATAGTAGGACTCATAGGCCGGTGAGCCGGGCGGCCTATGGCCCAGGAACTCCCGCAGCCAGCGGTCGTGGTCATAGGGCGCCGGCAGGGCGTCTATATGTACCCCATGGGGCCGGGCGCCGTACAGGGTCTCGGTCTTGGCGGGGCGGATGTCGATGCGGGTGATCAGGCCATGGCGGGTATTGAGAAAATTGGGCATCCCGGCGGCGCCGTTGTTGACCACTACCCCCTGGCCATCCGGCAGCGACAGGGCGGCCAGCCTGCCGTATTTGCCCGCCAGAAAAGACACCAGCCCGGTGGCCCCTTCCCGGGTACGCAGCCGGTAGATCACCAGCCCCGCCACCGGAATGGACAATCAGTAGGTGGCATAGGCCAGGCCGCCGACGATCCCGTAGGCGGCGCCCAGATTGGCGGCGTTGGTCACGGATTTAGCGAAGATCCAACTGATAAAGATGCTGGCGGTGAGGCTCCAGCGAGAAGCGGCCCGGCCCTGCTCGTCGGCGCCCTGGAAAAATCCCGCTGCGTCCCGGGCGCGGGGTGAGACCCAATACATGACCACGCCGTACGACAATAAAAAACCCCAAAAATAAATAGCTTTGGCGGCGTAGGTTTCCATGAATATCCTCAAGCGGTCTCGTCTCGCCCCGGCGATGAATGGGCTTTAGCTACGAGTCGGCGGGGGCGTTGGATGCATTGCTGGGGCAAGCGGCCCGGGATGCGGTTAAGATATTCTCAGCTGCGGACGATATGGAGAGTAGGTTGTCCATGACCCTATGATCGTTTCGTCACTAATGGAACTAGGTACCGAAGGAAGCTGCGTAGACTGTCATGCCATCTATTCTTGAATCGCACCTCAAGGTCCGCGCGAGCTTTGCCGGGCTTGGACAGATACTGCTGTTGGCCTCGGCTTATTATCTGACGGCCCGACTGGGTCTTTTGCTGGCCGTCCCGCCTGGCTATGCCAGCGCCATTCGCCCGGAGGCGGGCCTGGCTCTGGGCGCGCTGCTGTTGTCCGGTCCCCGGCTGTGGATTGGGGTTTGGCTGGGGGCGTTCACCGTTAACTTGCAGATTTCTCTGGGCGGCGGCGAGCCGATTCAGGCCCTGGCCCTGGCCGCTGCCCTAGGTACCGGCGGCGCGTTACAGGCCCTTGCCGCCACCTTGCTAGTGAGGCGTTTTGTAGGCGTGCAAAACCCTCTGGAACACGCCCGGGACATTGTGGTGTTTCTGCTATTGGGAGGGCCTTTGGCCTGCCTGATTGCCGCCACCCTGGCAACGGGCGCACTGGTGCTGGCCGAAGAGATACCCGCCGACCAAGGGGCTTATCACTGGGCTATCTGGTGGGTGGGGGATACCTTGGGGGTGTTGATCGTCACGCCTCTGGTGCTGATCCTGGCCGGCCAGGACGCACCCGCCTGGCGGCACCGACGCCTGACGGTGGCCCTGCCCCTGGCGGCGGCGGCGGCGGCGGTGATCGCCTCGTATATGCACGTCAGCGACTTGGAGCAAGACCGGGTGCGAAGGGAATTCGCGGGGCGTAGCGAGGATCTGGCCCGGGCCTTGCGTAGTGGCTTTGAGAGACATCTGGAAATGCTCTATGCCCTGGAAAGCGTGTTCGCCAGCGGCCTGCCCGTGGACCGGTCGACCTTTGAAGCCCTGGCCCGGCGGGCCGTGTCCCGGTATCCCGGTATCCAGGCGGTGTCCTGGATCTTACCGGTGCAAGACAGCCGCCGCCTGGCCTACGAGAAGGCCAGACACCTGCAGGGCGATCGGGGTTTTGGGCTTACCGAACTTAACGACCAAGGTGTGCTGCTGCCGGCGGCCCGACGTGACAAGTATCTTGTGGTCGATTCCATCGTCCCTTACCGGGGTAACGAGACCGCCCTGGGGTTGGACATGAACTCGGAACCCCTGCGCCGCGCCGCCCTGGAGAGGGCCGCCGCCACCGGCCAGGCCACCGCCAGCGCCCGGCTGCGATTGGTGCAGGAGACCGGGAGCCAGCATGGTTTGGTGGTGGTGGCGCCCCTGTATACCGGGGGTGTGGGGTTTGGCGCCGGACAACACCTGGGCGACCCCCACGGCTTTGTAGCGGGGATGTTTCGGATCGACGACATGGTGGAGGCGGGCCTATCCCACCAGGCGCCCGAGGGTATCGCCTTGCGGATCGAGGACCGGGCCGGCGATCCCGCCCAGCGTCTGCTCTACGCCGGCTGGCCTGGGGCGGCGGCCCAGACCGTGGGCGCTCGGCGCCTGGGCGGGCTGACCTGGGAGACTACCCTGGACATGGCTGGGCGGACCTGGGTGCTGCATTTTAGCGCCGGCGATGCTTATCTGGCCGCCCACCGCTCCAGCGATGCCTGGATGGTGCTGGCCGGCGGGCTGCTACTGTGCGGGCTGCTGGGGGCTTTTCTGCTGATGGTCAGCGGCCGGGCCAGCGTGGTGGAGCAACGGGTGACCGAGCGCACCCGCGATTTGTCCCGCTCCAATGCCGATCTGGAGCGGGAGATCGGCGAGCGCCGCCAGGCCGAGCTGGCGTTGCTGCGGGCCAAGGAGGTCGCCGAGACGGCCAATCAGGCCAAGAGTGAGTTTCTGGCCAATATAAGCCATGAAATCCGCACCCCCATGAACGCCATCATCGGCATGACCGAACTGACCCTGGAAACGTCCCTGAGCCGGGAACAGCGGGACAACCTGTGTCTCGTCAGAAGCTCCGCCGATGCCTTGATGACCATCATCAACGAGATTCTGGACTACTCCAAGATTGAGTCCGGGCAACTGATCCTGGAGCCCGTGGATTTCCAGCCTCGGGATTTGCTGGATGAGGTTTGCCGAATGCTGACTCCAGCGGCCCTGCGCAAGCGGTTGGACCTGGACTGGCGGCTAGAGCCAGAGACGCCTAGGGTGCTGCGGGGTGATGAGGGCCGATTGCGGCAAGTGCTGGTGAATCTGGTGGGCAACGCCATCAAGTTCACCTCCTCCGGGTCAGTGTTAATCAGCGCCGCCGTGGAGGACGCCGATGCGAATAGCGTGGTGCTGCGCTTCGCAGTGCGGGACACCGGCATCGGGGTTCCCCTGGAAAAACAGCAGGCCATTTTCGAGCCTTTCACGCAGGCCGATACGTCCACCACCCGCCGCTTTGGAGGCACCGGGTTGGGGCTGACCATCTGCGCCCGGCTGGTGACGGCCATGGGTGGACGGATCGGCCTGGACAGCGCGTCGGGACAGGGCAGCGTGTTTTACTTTACCACCCGCTGCGCCACCGTTGCCCTGTCGCCGCGCCTGGAATCGCCGCCGCTGGCGCCGGCATTGCCCGTGAGCCAGGGGGGATTATTCATTCTGCTGGCGGAGGACAATCGCACAAACCGCAAACTGGCGGTGCAGTTGCTGGAGCGGGACGGTCACCGGGTACAGGTCGCCGATAACGGACGGGAGGCCGTGGCCATGGCTTTCCAAGGCAGCTTCGATCTGATCCTGATGGATGTGCAGATGCCCGAACTCAGCGGTCTGGACGCCACTCGGATGATTCGTCGGCGGGAAAGCACCAACGGCCGGCGGGTGCCTATCGTTGCCCTGACCGCCCACGCCATGAGCGAGGACCGGCAACGCTGCCTGGATAGCGGCATGGACGACTATCTGGCCAAGCCCATCGACACCCGGCAATTGCGGGAGGTGCTGGACCGTTTTCGGAAACGCTTGGTGTCCTGAACCCGCTAAGGGCGGGCCTCGCCATGGCCCTGGTCCGGGAACAGCCGGGTGGAGCCGGTCACTCAGAACCGGCTTCTTGAGCTATAACTACGGTTCCGATGCTGATTTCAGGTCGAGGTAGACCCTCATGCGCACCCTATTCAAATGGCTGGCCCTACTATTACTGCTGCTGCTGTTATTGCTGGCGGGGGGTGCCGCTTATCTAGCCCTGTTTTTTGATCCCAACGATTACAAGGATCGCATCGTGGCCATGGTCCGGGATGCCACCGGTCGGGAGCTGACGATCGAAGGGGACATTCAACTGTCCTATTTTCCCTGGCTGGGCCTGAAGGTGGGCAGTCTGGAATTGGCCGACGCTCCGGGGTTCGGCCCGGAGCCTATTGCCCGCATCGCGGCGGCGGATTTGGCGGTGCGTTTGTTACCCCTGTTTGAGCGGCGCGTTGAAACCGCCGCCATCACCTTGCGGGGTCTGCGCTTGAACCTGGAGCGCAACGCCGATGGACGGGGCAACTGGGAGGATCTAGCCTCCCAAGGCGCGCCGGAGGCTGAACCCGTCGCCGCCGCACCGAACGGCTCCACGCCCCTGGCGGCCCTGTCGGTGGGGGGGATAAATCTCCAGGACGCCATGCTGAACTATCGGGACCGGGTCAGCGGAACCCAGATGACCCTGCGCGAGGTGAATCTGAAAACCGGAGCCATCGGCCCGGAGCAGCCTTTTCCCGTGGACCTTAAGTTGGAGTTGGCCGCCACCCAACCCGAATGGCAAGGTCCCATCAGCCTCAAGGGCCAAGTCCAGCCGGACCCGGCTGGGGGGCGATACGGGCTGGAGAACATGGAGCTACTGGCCCGGCTGAAAGGGGCCGGTTTGGCCGAGGCGGCGGAGGTCAAGGTGGAAGCCGACGCCTGGTATGACCCGATCCAGGGCAATCTGCGCCTAGAGGGTTTGCGGGTTGGCGGCCTGGGGGTGACCATCAACGGTATAGCGGCGGTCACCGCCCTGAACGCCGACCCGGTGGTCAGCGGCTCCCTGGTGCTGGACCCCTTCAACCCCCGGGAACTGCTCATCGCCCTGGGCCAGCCGCTGGTCACCGCCGATCCCCAGGTCCTGGCTCGGGCCGAGGGGGAGTTCACCTTTGTGGCTGGTGGCCGCTCGGCGGATATCACCGGTCTCAAGCTCAAACTGGACGATGCCAGCCTTGGGGGCCAAGTGCAAATACGGGACTATGCCGCGCCAGCCCTGGCCTTTGAACTGGCCGTGGATGCGCTGGACCTGGATGCCTACCTGCCCCCCTCGCCACAGCCCGCCGCCCCGGCCACCCCCGGAGAGGCCGCCGCCGGAGCGGCCGGGCAACTGCCCCTGGACAGCCTGCGCCGCCTGGTTCTGGACGGCAGCATCCAAATCGGCGCTCTGACGGTAAACCGGCTGCGCCTCCAGGACGTGAACATCCAGGTCCAAGGCGCCGACGGGCTGCTGCGTCTCGAACCCATCATCGCCGGTCTTTACGACGGTCGCTACAAGGGCGCCGCCAGCCTGGACGTCCGGGGCCAGACGCCGCAAACGCAACTTAGCTGGACACTGACCGGCATCCAGGTGGGACCGCTGCTTGAAGACCTCACCGGGGAGGATCGGCTGTTAGGCCGCGGCGATGTACAGGCGGAGCTGGCCGCCAACGGCGTCGATCCCGAGAGGCTGCTGGGTTCCCTGAATGGCAGTCTGCGCTTCACGTTCAAGGACGGGGCGGTTCGGGGCATCAACATTCCCTACCAGCTCCGTAAGGCCCGGGCCGCCCTAGAAGGCCGCCCGCCGCCCCCGGAGGCGACGGATCGCACCGACTTTTCGGAACTATCGGCCAGTCTGCGTATTACCGACGGAATTGCCCGCAATGATGATCTGCAAGGCAAATCGCCGCTGTTGAGGGTAGGGGGCGAAGGCCAAGCCGATCTGGCCGGTCAGACCCTGGACTACACTCTGAACACGGTGCTGGTGGGCACCCTGGAAGGGCAAGGGGGGCAGGGTCTGGATGACCTCCAGGGCCTGGCTATCCCTGTCCGCCTGCAAGGGGCTTTTCAGGACCCCAAGATCTCCCTGGACCTGGCGGCCTTGCTGGCGAGCCGGGCCAACGCCGAACTCAAGGCCCGAGTCCAGGAAAAAGTGGAAGACAAGCTCAAAGACACTTTGGATGAAGACACCCGGGAACGGCTCAAGGAAAAACTGCCTGGGGCGCTGCGGGGTTTGTTCCAGTAGCCGCTGGTTGCTGTAACGCCCGTCACGCACCCGGCGGGCAGTATGGGTTATGCTCGGAAACACACCCCTAATTCCAGGAGTCCGGCCATGCAAAAGACCACTAATAAAGCCCCGTCCAAGGTCAAGCTCAACACCCTGATGGCCAAGGTGAGCCAGCAGTCCAGCGCCCCGCCGCCTCCGGCGACGTCTAGTTCGAGCGCCACGGGCGCATCGTCCCAGTATCAGCAACTGCTGGCCCGGATCGAGCAACTAGAAGCCCAACTGGCGGTACTCAAAGAGGTGGTGTCCATCGACTACACTGGCAATGTCGCCATCACTTCTCCAGGCGGCATTCTGCTCAACGCCAGCGGTACGCTACAGCTTCAGGCCGGGTCCGCCGTGGAGTTACAAGGGGGCAGCCAGAGCGCCACCCTGAAGCTGAAATCTACGGGGTCGGTGGAGGTCAACACCAGCGCCAAGTTCAAAGTCGCGGCCGCTACGGTGGAGGAGACCGCGAGTCAGGTCAAATTTAACGCCGCCATGGTTCAGTGCAGCGGTACGATAAAGAGCGACACGGTGATTGCCAGTAATGTGGTGGCGTCCAATTACACCCCTGGAGCTGGCAATATCTGGTAGGCGGGGTGGGGCGGGGCACATTGCCGACGGAATCGGGTCTATACCCCGTATCGTCGCCGTGGAGATCCCATGAAACTGCTACCCTGGCGTGGCCGTCGCCCTCTCGCCGAACCTTCCATCCGCTACCGCCTGATCACCCCCCTGGTGGTATTTCTGTGCGTGGCCCTGGGCTTTGTATTCCTCAATGTCTTTGGTCGGGGGTTTATCGACAGTGTTTTGGAACGGCTGGCCCAGCAGCGCCCGGTGCATCGGGACGGTTCGGAGATTCGCCTGGAGACCAGCCGCCAGACCCGGGACCATGTGAATCTAATCTACCGGGACCAGGATGGCCGACGGCTACGGGTGGCGGTGGAACGGGCCGAATTAGACGCTTTCGCCCGCCAGGCCATGGAGCGCCTTGAGGCCGACCGCCAGGCCGCCCTGGACAGTCTCCCCGAGCAGGTGGCCATGGCCGCCGCCCCGGTGTTCGCGGACATTGAAGCGCGGGTGGAACGCTACGGGGACTGGTATTTCGCCTGGGCGACCACTTATCGGATCATGGCCGCGGCGTTCAAATCGGCGGCGGGCCATGTGCTGGACCCGGCCCGGGTCATGGATTTGCAAGACGCCGTGGCCGCCGATCTGGCCAAGTATCTGTATGCCCATTACCGAGACATCGTATTACGCCCGGAGATTAATGATCCCCGCCTTGAAGCGGCGTTTCGGACGGCCGCTGAGGCGGTCCATGGGCGGTTTCGCGCTGCGGTGGAAAATCTGGACGCCCAGTTCCAAACGTTTGTGCGTGGCCGTTCCACCCTGCTAGATGACCTGACAGCCGAGCGAGTGGCTTTTCAACTGGACTGGGAAGCCCAGGTGCGCAAAGTCTCCATGACCGGCGCTTATCAGAAAGGCGACCTGGGGGCGGCCACCGGCGCCCTGCTCACCGCCACCGGCGCCATGGCGGGTGGCAAAATCGGCGCCGGACTGGCTGGCAAAGCCCTGGTCGGGGTCGCCGAACAGGGGCTGGCGGCCAAGCTGGCGGCCCCCTTCGCCGGCAAGGCCGCCTCTGCGGCGGTATTGGGCGGGGGTGGCGCCGCCGCCGGGGCGGTGGCCGGGCCGGTGGGCGCGGTGCTGGGGGGTGGGGCCGGGCTGTTGGCGGATTTTTTGATTAACGAAGGAGTGGAACTGATGCAGCGGGAGGATTTCGAGGCCGATACCCGGGACGCCGTGGCCGCCACCCAGGCGGAATGGCAGGCCAAAATGACGGCGGGGCTGAGAGCAGCCGTGGACACTTGGTATACGGACGCCACGCAAATGCTGGCGGCCTATCGGTCCTGACGGCGTGGCCCGGCTGGTATTGCTCAATAAACCCTATGGGGTGTTGTGCCAGTTTAGGGGCGGCGACGGTCGGCCGACCCTGGCCGATTACCTTTCCATGCCCGGAGTCTACCCCGCCGGACGGCTGGATCGGGATAGCGAGGGTCTGCTGGTCCTCACCGACCACGGGGGCTTGCAGGCCCGCATCGCCCAGCCTCGCCACAAGCTGGCCAAGGGCTACTGGGTTCAAGTGGAAGGCGCGCCGGACCCCACCCATCTGGCGCGGTTGCGCCGGGGAGTGGCCCTGAATGATGGCCCGACCCGGCCCGCCGGGGTTCGGCTGATCTCCGAGCCGCCCGGCCTATGGCCCCGAGACCCTCCGGTGCGCCACCGCAAGACCGTGCCCACCGCCTGGCTGGAGCTGACCCTGACCGAAGGCCGAAACCGCCAGGTGCGGCGGATGACAGCCGCCGTGGGCCTGCCCACCCTGCGCCTGCTGCGGTGGCGGATCGGTTCTTGGACCCTGAACGGTCTATCCCCCGGACAATGGCGGGAACTGCAAGTGCATTTGCCCCACACTATCCATCCTTAGGGAGTGGCTCCATGCCCGATGGCAATTTATACGCTGGCCTGCCCGAGATCTTGGGGGAGGAATTATTCGAAAGCCTGCTGGAACGTCCCGGGTTGCGCCTGGAAAGAATCATCTCCCTAGGCCAGGCCACCCCGCCAGGGCAGTGGTACGACCAGCCTGGGGACGAATGGGTCGTATTGCTGAGGGGACGGGCTGCACTGCGCTTCGAGGATGGCGATACCCTGACCCTAGGGCCGGGAGACTTTGTGCTGATCCCGGCCCACCGCCGCCACCGGGTGGAGTGGACCGATGCCGAGGAGCATTGTCTGTGGCTGGCCCTGCATCTCAGCGCCTGAGGGAACCCCTTCTCAGGGCTGAGCCATATGGTAGACTGGTTTGGACTTAGTCTAAATCTATCCAAGGAGACAGCACCATGCAGCGGCAATCCAGCGTTCTGGCCCTGATGGCCTTGGGGGTGGCCCTGGCGGTTCCAGGCTATGCCCAGTCCGACCCTGAAGACATGATTAAGTACCGGAAAAGCTTCATGAAGACCTTGGGCGGCCATGTGAGCGCCGCAGCCCTCATTATGCGCGGGAAGGTGGACTATATGCCCCACCTGCTGGATCACGCCCGGGCTTTGGCCGCTGCTGGACCCCATCTCCACGACGTGTTCCCGGAAGACTCCGAACGGGGCGATACCGACGCCTTACCGGCGGTCTGGGAAAGGCCCCAGGCGTTTAAACAGGCCGTCGATGAGACCGACCAGGCGGCCAGTGCTTTTCTAGATGCCGTGGAATCCGGGGATCAGGATCAGATGGGCGCCCGCTTCAAGGCCCTGGGACGGAGCTGCAAGGGGTGCCATGTTGATTTCCGTAAGGAGCAGAAATAGCCTCCAGGCCATCGTGCTGGCCTGCATGGTCGGGACGGCGGTTCATGCCGAGGATCAGGTGGAGCGGGGGCGGTATCTGGTCCACGCAGGTGGCTGCGTGACCTGCCATACCGCCGAGGACGCCGGTGAACATGACCGGCTGGCGGGGGGCCGATCCCTGGTGACTCCCTTTGGGGTGTTCCACTCCCCCAACATTACCCCGGACCCAAAGACCGGTATCGGTCGCTGGAGCGACGCGGATTTTATTCGTGCTTTTCGGGAGGGGCTAAGCCCCGGCGGACGCCACTATTACCCGGCGTTTCCCTACCCAGCCTATACTGGGATCACCGACGCCGATCTGCTGGCTATCAAAACCTATTTGTTCAGCCTGAAGCCGGTTGCCCGGTCCAGTCCGCCCCACGACCTGCCCTGGTATCTGTCTTGGCGCTGGACCCTGGGGGTCTGGAAACGGCTGCACTTCGAGCCGGGACCATTTCGCCCCGACCCCGAACAGTCGGCGTCCTGGAACCGGGGCGCCTATCTGGTGCGGCATCTGGGCCATTGCGGCGAATGCCATACTCCCCGAACCTGGAGCGGTGGCCTTGACCCGGCGCGGTCCCTGGCGGGCAACCCCCACGGGCCGGATGACCAAGGAGCGCCAAATATCACCCCGAGCCGGGACAGCGGCATCGGCGCCTGGTCGGTATCGGATCTGGACTATTTTCTCGAAACGGGGATGTTGCCCGACGGGGATTTTGTGGGCGGGGCCATGGGACCGGTGATCGACGATAACACCGCCCGACTGACAGCCGAGGACCGCGCTGCCATGGCGGACTATCTGCAATCCCAGCCAGCCTTGCCGTCGGCAGCCGCCGAGGGGCCTTGAGGGCTGTTCAGCTCGGTTCGGCTGTATCCAACCAATGGGCGGCCTGACCACGGGTGAAAAATCGGCCATCGCGCAAAAACCCGGCAATCACCGAACCCTTGATTTCCCGCACGGCGCCGCCGCCGTTGCGGGACACCACCAGCTCCTCGGGCAGACCGTCCAGAACATGGAGAGGGGCAGCATTGCCGTCGGCGAAACGGGAGGGATAAACCGTCCCGGTTTCGGTGTCCAGGAAGGCGGGGGCGAAGCCGGCTTGGGCGTTTTCCTGGCTGACGCCACGGGTATGCCGGAAAACCCGGTTCTGATGGCGTAAGACTGCGGGGCTGAGAGGAGCGTTGGATTCCAGCGTGCCAGGCGGGTCGGTGTGAGTGCCTTTTGTCATAGTTATACCTTCTTCTTAGCAGATCGAAAGGCTTTATCTGGAGTGTAGATGAGCCGGGATAACTGTCTATAGTGCGCGGTTCGGCATCTTCTGGATGCATCGGCCTTTCAGCTCCGGGCCGGAGCGTACTAAAATGATCCGCCGCTAATTCATCTGGAATCCATACCCATGCAAGAACTCAATCCCCACTTCAATCGGATTAAGGACCTGGAAGGGCGCGCCGACGCTCTTAGGGGGTATCTTTGACTTTGACAGCAAGCGCGAGCAGCTAATCGAGGTCAACCGGGAGCTGGAGCAGCCCAATGTCTGGGATGATCCAGAGCGGGCGCAGTCCCTAGGCCAGGAGCGGGCGCGACTGGAAAAAGTGGTGGACACTTTGGATGCTCTGGGCAGGAGCCTGGGGGACGCCGCCGAGCTGCTGGAAATGGCCGGGGAAGAGGATGACGAAGCCACCGTGGCCGAGGTGGTCCGGGACTTGGACGGCTGCGAACAGCGGATCGCCGACCTGGAGTTTCGGCGCATGTTCTCCGGGGAGATGGACTCGACCAATGCTTTTTTGGATATTCAGGCCGGTTCCGGTGGCACCGAGGCTCAGGACTGGGCGGAGATGTTGCTGCGTATGTATCTGCGCTGGGGTGAGCGGCGCGGTTTTAAGACCGAACTGATCGAAGTCTCTCCGGGGGAGGTGGCTGGAATCAAGAGCGCCACGGTGCGCTTCGAGGGGGAGTACGCCTACGGCTGGCTGCGCACCGAGACCGGCGTGCATCGCCTGGTGCGCAAATCCCCCTTCGATTCCGGTAATCGCCGCCATACTTCTTTTGCCGCCGTGTTCGTGTCACCGGAGGTGGAAGACGACATCGACATCGACATCAACCCGGCAGACCTACGAGTGGACGTGTATCGGGCTTCCGGGGCCGGTGGTCAGCACGTCAATCGCACTGAATCGGCGGTGCGCATTACCCACTTGCCCACCAATGTCGTGGTGCAGTGCCAGAACGACCGCTCCCAGCACAAGAACCGCTCCACGGCCATGAAGCAGCTCAAGGCCAAGCTCTATGAGCTGGAGGTTCAAAAGCGTAACGCCAGCGCCCAGGTCGTGGAGGACACCAAGTCCGATATCGGCTGGGGCAGCCAGATCCGCTCCTATGTACTGGATCAGTCCCGGATCAAGGATTTGCGCACCAGCGTGGAAATCGGCAACACCCAAGCGGTATTGGACGGGGACCTGGACCCTTTTATCGAGGCCAGCCTCAAAAGCGGGCTGTAGTTTCTCCAACCCGCCCTCATTTTTTCATGGGGGGCGTCTTGTCATTGCACAATAATCGACGGATATCATGGCAGAACAACCCAACGACGCGGACACCCTCGACGAGAACAAACTGATCGCCCAGCGCCGGGCCAAACTGGACGAACTGCGCCGACGGGGCAACGCCTACAGCAACGACTTTCGCCGCGACGCCCTGGCCGCAGAACTCCATGACCGCTACGGCCACCTGGACAACGAAGCCCTGGAGGCTGAGGGGGCGCGGGTAGCGGTGGCCGGGCGGATGCTGGCCAAACGCATCATGGGCAAGGCCAGCTTCGCCCAGCTCAAGGACATGTCCGGGC
>CAZQXD010000009.1:28188-40780 GCA_964597315.1 uncultured Candidatus Competibacteraceae bacterium | reverse complement strand
TATTCATTCAGCGGGACGCCCTGGCCAACGGGGTCTACCAGGACTTCAAGGGTTGGGACGTTGGCGATATTCTGGGCGCCCGGGGCGTGTTGTTTCGCACCAAGACTGGGGAGCTGTCCATCAAAGTGGACGAACTGAGGCTGCTCACCAAGGCGCTGCGGCCCCTGCCGGAGAAATTCCACGGTCTGAGCGACCAGGAATTGCGCTACCGCCAGCGCTATGTGGACCTGATCGTTAATGACGATACCCGCCGTACTTTCCGAATCCGCGGCGCCGTGGTCCAGCACATCCGGGATTTCTTCAACGCCCGGGGCTTTCTGGAGGTGGAGACGCCGATGATGCACGTCATCCCCGGCGGGGCCACGGCCCGGCCTTTCGTCACCCACCATAACGCCCTGGGCATGGACCTGTTTCTGCGGGTGGCTCCTGAACTGTACCTCAAGCGCCTAGTAGTGGGGGGCTTCGAGAAGGTCTACGAGATCAACCGCAATTTCCGAAACGAGGGTCTGTCCACCCGTCACAACCCGGAGTTCTCCATGCTGGAGTTCTACCAAGCCTATGCGGACTACCGGGATCTCATGGATCTGACCGAGGAGTTGCTGCGGGGTATGGCCGACGCCGTACTCGGTTCTACTACCCTGGAATATCAAGGCCAGACCATCGACCTGGGCAAGCCCTTCGCCCGGCTGAGCGTGGTGGAGTCCATACTCCAGTACAACCCGGACCTCGCCCCGGCAGACCTGGATGAGCTGGAATCGGCCCGGCGCATCGCCACGGGGTTGGGGGTGCGGATCAAGCCCGGTTTCGGCCTGGGCAAGCTGCGCCAGGAGATTTTCGAAGCCACCGTGGAACACCGGCTGGTGAACCCCACATTTATTACCGCCTATCCCACGGAGACCTCCCCCCTGGCCCGGCGCAATGACCAGAACCCAGAGGTGACAGACCGCTTTGAGCTGTTTATCGCCGGGCGGGAAATGGCCAACGGTTTCTCGGAGTTGAACGACCCCGAGGATCAGGCCGAACGGTTTCGCCGTCAGGTGGCGGAAAAAGAGGCCGGAGACTTGGAGGCCATGCACTATGACGCCGACTATATCCGCGCCCTCGAATATGGCCTGCCGCCCACGGCGGGGGAAGGTATCGGCATCGACCGGCTGGTGATGTTGTTGACCGACTCGCCTTCGATCCGGGACGTGCTGCTATTTCCCCATATGCGGCCGGAAACCTGAGTCCAAACGGTGATGGTCTCAAAGGGCTATTGAGGTCATAACGCCCCTTGAGGCCAGGCTTGCCGCCGATT
The DNA here is from genome assembly GCA_964597315.1 of uncultured Candidatus Competibacteraceae bacterium. Classification (GTDB taxonomy): domain Bacteria; phylum Pseudomonadota; class Gammaproteobacteria; order Competibacterales; family Competibacteraceae; genus CAZQXD01. The sequence goes on along the minus strand of CAZQXD010000009.1, from coordinate 39,483 downwards.
CAGGAAGGAATCGGCGGTTGTGATTACTTTTCCACGAAGGCCCGCTCGATCACATAGTGGCCAGGCTCCCCAATATGAGGAGAGATGGCAAAGCCCCGGGCATCCAGTAGAGTGCGGGTGTCTTTGAGCATGGCCGGGCTGCCGCAGATCATCACCCGGTCATACTCCGGGTTCAGGGGCGGCAGGCCGATGTCGGCGCACAGCTTGCCGCTGTCGAGCAGATCGGTGATCCGGCCCTGGTTGTGATAAGGCTCCCGGGTGACGGTGGGGTAGTAGATCAGCTTCTCCCGCACTTCATCTCCAAAGTACTCATTGTCCGGCAGTTCCCGGGTAATAAAATCCGCATAGGCCAGTTCGCTGATATAACGCACTCCGTGGACCAGCACGATGTTCTCGAACCGCTCGTAGGCTTCCGGGTCCTTGATCAAACTCATGAAGGGCGCCAGGCCGGTACCCGTGCCCAGCAGATACAACGTCTTGCCAGGCAACAAATCATCCAGCACCAGAGTGCCGGTAGGCTTGCGGCTGACCAGCAAGGGATCGCCGGGCTTGACGTGCTGGAGTCGGGAGGTCAGAGGGCCGTTGGCCACCTTGATACTGAAGAACTCCAGATGTTCCTCGTGATTGGCGCTAGCGATGCTATAGGCCCGCAGCAGAGGTCGGCCCTCCACTTCCACGCCGATCATGACAAAATGGCCGTTACGGAATCGCAACCCAGGGTCCCGGGTGGTCTTGAAGCTGAACAGGGTATCGTTCCAGTGATGGACGTCGGTCACGTGTTCTAAGGCGAGGGCGGTCATGGGTTTAGTCCTATAGTTATAACTAAAAAGAATAAAAATAAACTATCTATGGGACTATTGTATATATGACCTCTTGCCGAAAAAATCGTGATTTGTCTATTTCGCTTATCGGAAAAATCAATATATGCATTTCACCCTGCGTCAGCTTCAGGTATTTCTGGCCGTGGCTCGCCATGAGAATGTCTCCCGAGCGGCCCAGGAACTGGTTTTATCCCAATCTGCGGCCAGCGCCGCCCTGGCGGATCTTGAACGGCAGTTCGATCTGCGATTATTCGATCGGGCTGGCAAACGCCTGCATCTGAACGACCTGGGCCGGGCAACCTTGCCCCGGGTGGTGGAGCTGCTGGATCGCGCCCAGGAGTTGGAGGATCTTCTGAGAGGGCAGAGCGTTCTGGGACTGCTGGGGCTGGGGGCCTCCCTGACCATCGGCAATTATCTGGCCACCTTGTTGGTCAGCGACTATCTACAGCGGCATCCGGGCAGTCAGGTGAAACTGAAAGTGGCCAACACCGCCGCCATCATCCGCCAGGTAGCCGACTTCGAATTGGACCTGGGGCTGGTGGAAGGCCCATGCCATCATCCGAACCTGGAGGTGTTGCCTTGGGTGAAAGATCGTCTGGAGGTGTTCGCCGCCCCGGATCATCCCTTGGCCACCCAGTCCGAACTGAAGCCCGAGGATCTGGCGGAGGCCGATTGGATTCTGAGGGAACATGGTTCCGGCACTCGGGAGGTGTTCGACAGAGCTACCGAGGGTGTGTTGGCCCGGATACGTATTCGCTTCGAGTTGGAACACACCGAGGCGATCAAGCGGGCCGTGGAGTCTCGGCTGGGCATCGGTTGCGTGTCCCGACTGGCCCTGCGGGAAGCTTATCGGCGGGGCAGCCTGGCGCCCCTGAACTGCCCTTTTTTGAATCTGGAACGGCGGTTTCTGATCCTGGTGCATAAGGACAAATACCGTACCGCAGCCTGCCGTGGTTTTATTGAGCTGTGTTTTCAGCACGGCTCTGACGGGTTTGCCACCCTGCAGCGAGATATCCCCTGACCTAGCGGCGGCCTTGGGATCGTTTGCGGTCCTCAGGCTCCGCCGCTTTTGGAAAACTGCTCCACCATGGCCGCCATGGCCATCCCCGCCCCGCCTAGGGACCAGCCTCCATCCACGGGCAGCACCACGCCGCTGATATAGTCTGCCAGGGGCGAGGCCAGAAATAGGGCGGCGCGGCCGATGTCCTCGGGGGTACCGTCCCGGCGCAGGGGGACGCTGTGGGTGACCATGGCCCGGGCCTGCTCGGTGGGGGCCAGACGCCGCATGCCCTCGGTGCCGGCGATGGGACCAGGGACGATGGAGTTGACCCGGATGCCTTGGGGTCCCCACTCCATGGCCAGCACCCGGGTAACCATATCCACCCCGGCCTTGGCGGCGCAGACATGGACCTGAAACGCCATGGGGAGTAGGGCTTGGGGGGCGGAGATATTGATGACCGAGGCGCCGGGTTTAAGCAGATAGGGGTAAGCCGCCTGCATGACGTGAAACGTGCCCAGCAGGTCGATATCCACCACGGATTTGAAGCCATTGGGGGACATGCCCAAGGCGGGGGCCGGGAAGTTGCCCGCCGCCCCGGAGACCAGCGCCTGGAAATCCCCGAACCGCTGGTGGACCTGGGCCAGCCCCGCCTTGATCGCCTCGGGGTCACGCACATCGGCGGTAAAACCCGTGACCTCACCGCCGTGGCGGGATAGAGATGCCATGGCGGAGTCCAGCTTGCCCCGATCCCGGCCAGCCACCGCCAATTGGGCGCCGGCGGCGGCGAAGCAGTCGGCGATGCCCAGGTTGATGCCACTGGTGCCGCCGATCACCACCACGGTCTTGCCGCTGAAGTCTATGGTATTGTCCATAAGGTAATCCTCCTGTTGCGGGGTTTGAAAGCCGTCAGTCCACCGGTTCGGCTGTTAGCTCGGCGTGGGCGCGAAGCCAGGTGGTGATTTCCGCCGCTGGCAGGGGCCTGCTCAGATAATAGCCCTGGATTTCGTCGCAGTCCTGCCTTCGCAGAAAGTCCAACTGCCCTTCGGTTTCCACACCCTCAGCAATGACTTTCAGGCGCAGGCTATGGGCCATGGAAATCACCGCCAGGGCAATGGCGGCGTCGTCGGGGTCGGTGGTGATGTCCTGGACGAAGGATTTGTCGATTTTCAGGCGATCCAGGGGGAAGCGCTTGAGATAACTCAAAGACGAGTAGCCGGTGCCGAAGTCGTCAATGGACAGTTGCAATTGCATCTGCTTGAGGATGCGTAAGGTCTCGATCGCCGACTCCACGTCCTGCATCAACAGGCCCTCGGTGATTTCCAGCTCCAGATGGGTGGGATTCAGGTCGGTTTCATTGAGGATACCCGCGATCAGCTCGGGGAGATTGGCCTGGATGAACTGCCGGGGAGACAAGTTTACGGAGATGGAAATATGCGGCAGGCCCTGGTTCAGCCAATCCTTGAGTTGAACACAGACGGTACGCAACACCCACTCGCCCATGGGCACGATCAGGCCGGTTTCCTCGGCCAAGGGGATAAAATCCGCCGGCGACACCATGCCCAGTTGTGGGTGGTTCCAGCGCAGCAAGGCTTCCAGGCCGATGAGTTTCCGGGACTTGAGGTCTGCCTGGGGTTGGTAATAGATCTCCAGTTCGTCCCGTTCCAGGGCGTAGCGTAGATTGTTCTCCAAGACCAGCCGCTCCACGGAGCGGGCGTTCATGTCCTCGGCATAGAATTGATAATTGGCCCGGCCCCGCTCCTTGGCGTGGTACATGGCGGTATCGGCATTCTTGAGCAGGGATTCCACATCCTCGCCGTCTTTGGGAAACAGACTGATACCGACACTGGCGGTGACGAAGAACTCATAGCCTTCCACTTTGAAGGCGGGTTGCAGCGCTTTCAGCACGTGGCCGGCCACGGTGCCGGCCAGTTCTGGCCGGGGCAGGTATTCCAGGACGATAACAAATTCGTCTCCCCCCAGCCGGGCCACGGTATCTTCATCCCGGACGCAGGATTTGAGGCGGGTCGCCACCGCCCGCAGTAAGTGATCTCCGATGGGGTGGCCAAGACCGTCGTTGACGGTCTTGAAGCGATCCAGGTCCAAAAACAGCACGGCGAAAGTGAACTCGTTACGCCCGGCCCGGGCGATGGCGTGGGCCAGGCGGTCGGACAGCAAATTCCGGTTGGGCAGATGAGTGAGGGTATCGTAATTGGCCTGGAACTCCAGCCGCTGCTGGTAGAATTTTCGGCCACTGATCTCCTGCTCCAGAGCCTGGTTGATCTGGCGCAGGGCGGCCTCCGACTGGCGGTGCCAGACACCCCAGCCCCCCAGGCCGGTCACCAGCATCAGCAGACCCGTCACCAACAAAGTACGAAACGCTGTGCGCCGGATGCCGGTGTTGACTTCATTCTGGTTCACTTTGGTGACTAGAAACCACTCCGATCCGACCACGGGATGGAGGGACGCCATCACCTCCCGGTTCTGAAAGTCCACCCCCGTCATGCGCAGACCGTCATTGCGGGCATCCGGCGTTGAGGCGTCGGCCTCTAACTTGGAATTCCGGGTCAGGGCTTGCTCCACCAGAGCGGCCAGCAGGGGGGCCTTGGTGGTCGACAGCCGATTCGGCAGTTGATTGCCTTGGGTGCTGCCGAGCAGCACCAGCATCCCATCGTCCTGGCGCACCATCAGGGTTTGGGCGCTACGACTGGCAGAAGGCCACTCCGCCAAGAGAGGTTCCAGAAAGCGTTGGGCGTCCACCTGCACCAACAGGGCGGCCACGGCCGGTTTGGCCCGCCCCTGTTCAGCCAGCAAGGGCACACTGAACTCCAGCCGGGCGGTTCGATCTCGGTACAGACCGGAGTATTCCACCTGCCGGTTGAGCAGGGATTGGGACACCAGTTCCAGGGAGCGAGGGTCCAGCTTGAAATCCGAAGATGGAAACGGCAGCACCAGCTTACCGGTGGCGTCCAGCAGGGCCAGGGATCGGTAGTTGTAGCTACGGGCCAGGGAGGCTAGCCATTCCAGGGTTTCCTCCCGGCGCACCGTGCGCTGGGGGTCAGTCACATAGGGGTCTAAAGTGGCGCCCAGGCGGCTGTAGTACAGCGTGGCGGCGTCGCCCCGGCGCTCCCGCAGCCAGCGGGCGATTTCCCGAGCCTTGAGGTCGCCAATGGCGGAGAGTTGTTCTCCGGCGGCCCGTTCGAGAGTGTTTTTCTGCCCCGAATAATAGGCATAACCGGTGGCGCCGATGACCAGCAACAGAAAGATCAGGGGGATCAACAGCAGCCAGGACAGTTGGCGGGGAGGGGGGGTGCTTACCGGCGGCGCCAAGGATTCAAGCATATTCAATCCGGTCTTTGGTAGCGCCAGCCGCCTCCCGCCAGAGTTTCGGCTTCACGGCGCTTGGCCTGAGATGCCGGTTTCGACCGGAGCGGCTAGCGCGTGGTTCGGCTAGTCAGGGTACTACCCTCCTTGTGTAGCGATGCCGTTCAGTATAACCCCTTAGCGTTTGCCTAGGGGTTACAAAGTGGTATTCGTGCGTTCTTCAATGGGACGGGTGATTGGGCCAGCAGCGGAGAGAGTTGCCGGGCCGGCAATGGCGGACTCAGCCAATAGCCTTGTATCTCGTCGCACTGGCGGGAGCGGATGAAGTCCGCTTGGCCTTTGTGTTCCACGCCTTCGGCGATCACCTGCATCTCCAGGCTATGGGCCATGGCGATCACCGCCGAGACGATGGCGGCGTCGTTGGGGCTGGAGGTGATGTCCCGTACAAAGGCCCGGTCGATCTTCAGGCGGTCGATGGGAAAGCGTTTCAGATAACTCAGGCTGGAATAGCCGGTGCCGAAATCATCCACCGCCAGCAGCACACCCAGCGCCTTGAGATCGTGAAGCACGGTCACCACCCGCTGCACATCGTCCATTAGCAGACTCTCGGTGATCTCCAATTCCAGCAACTCCGCCGGCAGACCGGTCTGGTCTAGCAGGTGGGTGATGATGCCGACGATATTCTGGCGAAACTGCCGGGCCGACAGGTTGACGGCCACCCGCAAAGATCCATAGCCCTGATCACGCCAGTTCAGAACCTGTTGGCAGGCGGTTTTCAGCACCCAGTCGCCGATGGCCACAATAAGGCCGGTTTCCTCGGCCAGGTCGATAAACCGCCCAGGTTCCAACAGGCCATGCTGGGGATGGCGCCAGCGTAATAAAGCCTCGACCCCGACAATGCAATTGTCGGCCAGACGCAGTTGGGGTTGGTAGACCAGTTCCAGTTCCCCCCGTTCCAGGGCCTGGCGCAGGCCGGTTTCCAGCAGCAGCCGTTCCACCGCCTGGACGTTCATCTCCCCGGCATAAAACTGCACCCCGTTGCCGCCGCTTTCCTTGGCCCGGTACATGGCGCTGTCGGCATTTTTGAGCAGGGTCTCGGCATCTAGGCCATCCTGGGGGTACAGGCTGATGCCAATGCTGGCGCTGAGTACGAACTCCCGACCGTCGATCCGAAACGGACTTTCCAGGGCATGGAGAATTTTCTTGGCCACGGACGCCGCCAATTCGTTATGGGCCAGATGTTCTAAGACGATAACGAATTCATCACCGCCGAAACGGGCCAGGGTATCACTTTCCCGGCAATTGGCCTTGAGGCGGTTGGTTACCGCTTTGAGCAGGGCGTCGCCGGTGTCGTGGCCCAGGCTATCGTTGACCCGTTTAAAGCGGTCCAGGTCCAAAAGCAACAGGGCCAGGCGCCGCTCGGCCCGATATGTCTGGGCCAGGGCATGCTCCAGGCGATCCCGCAGCAATTCCCGGTTGGGCAACTGGGTGAGGGCGTCGTGGCTGGCTTGGTGGGCTATCTGCCGGGTCAGGTGCAGGGTGTCGCTCAAGTCTTTCAGCACCACCACCCAGCCCAGGGGGTGGCCATCCGGGCCGTCAATGGGGGCGGCGGTGGCGCGCACCGGGCGCTGCGTTTCCCCGGGACCCAGCAACACCGCCTCGGTGGGCAGTTCCAGGCGCCGCTCTCCGTCCAGGAGCAGGGTCTGCACCGGCCCGTGGCCGCTGCATTGCCAGCGCAGCATAGACTCCAGGGGCTGGCCTCGCGCCTGGTCCAGGGATTGACAGGTCAGGAGTTCAGCGGCCGGATTAAGATAGTCCACCTGACCGTCGGCGTCGGTGCTGATGACCCCATCACCCACGGCGCGGAGGCTGCTCCGGGCGCGGTGGCGGTCCACAAGCAACCACCGCCACACCAACAGAGGCCAGCCCAGCGCCAGCGCCAGCAGCATCGGGGTGGGGGAAAACCATATTCCCGCAAGGCGCGCCAGGGCCATGCTGCCGGCCAGCACCGTCACCGCCAGCAGTGTGGTGGCCAAGGCTCCGAGCAAGGGGGGCAAACGACCAATCAGCCACAGCCCCGACAGGGTCAGCAAGACAATCAACGGCAGCCGCCAAGCCGTGTCCAGGGGCTGCACCAGATGGCCTCCCAGCAAGCTATCCAACAGGTGGGCGTGATACTCCACGCCATATAGTCCGGCTTGGGGGGCCACTGGGGTGAGCAGCCGTTGTCCCAGCCCGGCGGCCGTGGCCCCTACCAGCACATAGCGGTCATGGAACAAATCGGCTGGATAACGGCCATCCAGAACATCGGCGTAGGACACCTGAGGCAGCCGCCCAGGCGGGTAGACAAAGGGAATCAGCACCCACCGGTCCCTGGCCCATATAAACGGCGATGGTGCGACGCCGGATGGCGCGCGCAGCCCCGTGGGTTCTGGCGCGGCGTCGGCTAGCCGCCACAAGGCCAGGGCCAAAGCCGACCAATGGGGCGTCCCCAGGCCCGCGTCTAGAAAGCCGCCGCGCACCACACCGTCGGAGTCGGGTTCCACATCCACATGGCCCAGGGCGGCGGCGGCCTGAAGCAACCGGGGCAAGGGCAGGGTTTCCACCAGCGGACCACCAGGCCGGGATTGCTCGATCATCACCGGCAGCACCACCTGGCCACTGGCCGCCAGGGCCTGGGCCAGGGCCTGGTCTCCGGTCTCGGAGGCGGGTTCCGAGAACACCAGATCCAAGCCGATGGCCCGTGCGCCGGCGGCGTGCAGATGCTCCACCAGGGCGGCGTGGGTTTGTCGGGACCAGGGCCAGCGTCCCAGCTTTTGCAGGCTGAGCTGGTCGATGGCGACAACGACCACTTTCCCGGAATCCGGTCGGGGAAACTGCCGCAACTGCCAGTCCCAAAGCCAGCGGTCGGCGGGTCGCAACCAGTCCCCAAAGGTGAACAGCAAGGTCAGCCCGGTAAGCATCAGCATCAGGGCCTGTCCGTTCCGGGGAAATCGCTTCACAGTATTAACAAGAGCCAGGCCAGGCCCACCGTCGCCGCCGGCCACCAGCTTTCCGCCCACAGGATAAACCGCTGGGGCGAACCGAAAGGTCCGATGTAACCATCCTCGCTAAGCGTCCGCACCCGTAGAAAATACACGCCGGTACGGGGGCGGGGCAGTTGATAGCGCGGCTCGGCGGTTACTACGTCGGCGACCGTGTCCAGAAAGGCGCTGTCCCGGGCCAATTGGAATTGGAACTGTTCCCCAGGTAGACCGCCGGTCCAGCGGAAGGTGACGGTATTGGCGTCCAGCGCAGGTTCCTCCATGGCCGGCCCTGGAGGGATGGGCTTGAGGGTAAACCGCTGGGGGTCGCCAAAGGGACCGGTCTCGCCCCCGGCATGGGTGGCCAGCCGCCAATACCAGACCCCCGGCTCCAGGGCTTGGTCCAGGCTCAGTTCCTCGCTGTCCAGGTCATCCCGATCCACCAGCGGGGTTTGGAACTGGGGGTCGGCGGCCAGTTGAAACCGATAGCCGGCAGCGCCCTCCGGCTCAGACCAGCTAAAGATCGGGGCCGCGCCGCGCACCGTGGCGTCAAAGACCGGGGCCAGCACCACGGGAGGTTCCGGGCGGGCGTTCAGTTCAAAGTCGTGATAAGCGTCCCGGCCCTCCAGTCCTTGACTGTCTAAAGCCCGCAGGCGCAGGGTGTAATGGCCGTCTGGCAGGTCCGGTCCGCGCAGGGTGGGGCCAGTCTGGACACGGTCGAACAGCAACCGGATGAAGTCGCGGTTGGGGGCCACCTGAAGCCGGTAGGCCGTGGCGCCCGCCAACGGCGGTATGTCCAGGCGCGGGGGGGAGCGCTCCAGCACGTCCGGCAGTTCCGCCAGGCGGGGAGCCGGCAGCAGCGGCACCGGCGCTGCTGGGGGGCGATCCACCCCGGCCACGGTGCCGAAGCCCTGGGGAACTTGCCGACGACGGCCCTGGCCACTGACTTGAACCCGCCCGGTCAGCACCTCGGCCCGGGACAGTCCCTGATCGGGGTCCATGGCCACTCGAAAATCAGTGCCCCGCACCGCCGTGGTGGCTGCCGGGGTGTCGATGCGGTAGCGGGTGCCGGAGCCCCGTTCGGGTATCACCCGAGTGTCTATCCGGCCCTGCTCCAGACGCATATGGGTATCCACCATGCCGGTGTTTCCATAGGCGCCGATTCGATCCATGACCAGCTCGCTGTTGTTTTCCAGCAGCAGTTGCGAGCCGTCGGCGAATCTCAGCGAGGCGCTGCCATCCGGGCCGCTGCTGATCCGGGCGCCGCTTTTGAGTAAGTCGCCAGTGGTGGCCGCTTGGGGCGTCGCGCCCGGGGCGGAAACCACGCTCACCTGACCGCCCACGGCGATAATCTCCACCGCAGTCGGTTCCACCCGCAGCCAGGCCACCGGAATGCGCAGTTTCAGTCCGGGGGGCATGAGCCGGGGTTGGGTTACCCCATTGAGGCGTTGCAGGCGACGCCAGTAACCCATGCTCTTGAGATAGGTTTCGCTCAAATTCCAGAGATTGTCCCCGGGACGGATTGTGTATACCCAGTCCTGGGCCGCGGCCGTGGGGCCAGCCGCCGCCAGGGTGGCCAGCAGGAAACACAGGGCCAGGACGCCGTCACGAAGGGTCATCTGGATGCCGATAGTGAAGGGGCGCATGGTTCTCCAAAGCGATGGATTGGGGCCAATACTAGCGATTTAATCGGCATTTTTGAATTGGGAATTACCCGGCTACGGACCCGGTAGCGCCTGGCCCAGCAAGACTATCAGCAGTAATACCAACAGTAGATACCACAGGCCGGCAATATCCAGTCGGGCGGCGCGGGACTCGATGCGTGACAGCCAGCGCCGCCACCAGGGTGGTCGGCCCGGCGGTGGGTTCGGGACGGCGGCCGGACCCGTCAGGGGCGGCCAGACCAGCACCCCGGAGCCAAGGCGCAGCAATGCCTGGGGCCGCTCCCCCTCGGGTAGCCGGGGCCGGTAACCCGTCAGCCGGGGCAGCTCCCAGGCCAGGAACGCCGCCAGCCCCGCCCCCAGCACCGGCCACAGGGCGGCGAGCAGGGCCTTGGATTCCAGGGCCTTTGCCACCTGTTCCGGGAAACGCCCCATGGCCCACCACCAGGGCAGAGCCATCCCCAGCAGCACCAGCACCAACCAGGGGAGCAGCCGACCGGCCTGGACGCCGGATCGGTCCCGGGGCCAGGCCAGGTACAGAAACCGCCACACCAGCAGGGCCGTGGCCACCGAACTGGCGGTGTAGACCAAAGCCAGGGATGCCCCCATGAAGGGAGGCAGGGCATGGGCGGCCTCCTTGAGCAGACCCTTGGCCAACGCCCCGCTGGTGAACGGCGCCCCGGCCAGGGCCAGGGCCGGCGCCGCCAGCAGCCAGCCGGCCCAGCGCCCCGCTTGTTCGGTCACCCCCACCCCCAGGAACAGGGCCGATTTGGCCAGGCCGTGGTGCAGGGCGAACAATAACACCATGGGTAGCAGCATCGACCAAGCGCCGGGCGCCATTAGGCCGATGCCGATCAGGGTGGTGACCAGCCCCATCTGGCTGATACTGGAATAGGCCAGCACGGTTTTGGGCCGGGCCTGGGGCAGCCCCGCCAGCACCCCGTAAAACGCCGATACCAGGCCCACCCCGATGCACAGCAGACCCCAGTCCGGCAGCGCCGCCCCGCCCAGGGGCAGAAACCGCAGCCAACCCACCAGGCCGGCCTTGATGATAATGCCGCTGAGTACCGCCGAGGCCGGGGTGGGGGCCACCGGATGGGCCAGGGCCAGCCACACGTGCAGGGGCACGACTCCCATTTTGATACCGAAACCGGCCAGGGTCAGGGCGACGATCCAGTCCCGTTCCGCCAGCCCCGCCAGGCGCGGAGCCAGTCCCTCTAGGGGTGGGTTCTGGCCCAGGGCAAAGACCATCAGCAGCAGAGCGGTCAGCAGCAGCGCCTCTCCCAGCACCGCCAGGGTCATATAGACCCGGGCCGCCCGCCAGGCCAGTGGGTCGCCCCGGTGGGCGATCAGCCCGTAGGCGGCGAAGGTCAGCAGGGCGAAGGCTAGATAAAAGCCCACCGCGTCGGCGGCCACCAGCACCCCCAGATTGCCAGCCAAGGTCAGCAGCCAGAAGACCCAAAATCGGT
>CAZQXD010000009.1:0-28088 GCA_964597315.1 uncultured Candidatus Competibacteraceae bacterium | reverse complement strand
CCCGGACTGGATGGTCCCGGACTGGATGGTCCCGGACTGGATGGTCCCGGACTGGATGGTCCCGGACTGGGTCGTCGGCCAGATAGGCCCGGGCGTAGAGACCGGCCAGGGTCCATTCGATGCCAGCCAGCAGCAGCAGGGGCGCGGCCACCCCATCCACCGCCAAGCGGGTGCCCAGCAACAGCCAGGGCAACTCCACAACGCCGCCTGGCAGCCCGGCCAGGACCAGGGCCGGTAGCGCCGCCAGGGGGGCCAGGGCCAGGGCCGGTCGCCGCCCCCCCAGGGCCAGCAAGGCCACCAGGGCCAGGGGCAGGGCCGGTACCAGCAACAGCAGGGCGATCAAGGGCGGTACTCCCGTTCGGCGATCAGCCCCGCCCATTCCAGGGGACTGAAGGGCGCCCCGGCCAGCACGCCCACCCCCAGGACCAGGGCGGCGGTGATCAGGGCCGGGACCAACAGGGATAGCTTGCTTTCCAGAGGGCCGGTATAGGTTTCTCGGGGCCATGTTTCGGGTTGGGGGCGGAACCAGGCCCGATGCAGGATCGGCAGAAAATAGGCGGCGTTGAGCAGGGAACTGGCCAGTAGCACCGGGATTACCCAGTCCTGGCCCGCCTCCAGCCCTCCCAGGCCCAGATACCATTTACTGATAAAGCCGGCCAGGGGCGGCGCCCCCATCATCCCCAGGGCGGCCAGGGTGAAGGCGGCCATGGTCCAGGGCATGCGCCGCCCCACCCCGTCCAACTCGGTGATTTTGTGTACCCCCAGGGTTTCTGCCAGATTGCCGGCGCAGAAGAACAGGGTGATTTTCATCAAGCCCTGATGAACCAGATGGACGATGCCGCCGATAGTCGCCATAGGACCGGCCACCGCCACCCCCAGCATGATATAAGACACCTGACTGACCGTTGAGAAAGCCAGCCGCCGCTTGAGATCGTTCTGAGCCAGGGCGCGCAGGGAACCGTAGATGATGGTCACGGCGGCGGCCCCAGCCAGCACCGTGGTCACCCCTAGGCCCTGGGCGAAAGTGACACCGTAAACATCGTAGACCACCCGGATAATCCCAAAGGCTCCGGCCTTGACCACCGCCACGGCGTGGAGCAGGGCGCTGACCGGGGCTGGAGCCACCATGGCCTGGGGCAGCCAGCCGTGCAGGGGCACCAGGGCGGCCTTGACCCCGAAACCTCCCATCAGCAGCAGGAAAATCAGCCACAGCTCCAGCTCTCGGCCCGCCAGCCCGGCGCCGGCCAGCACCCCCCCCTCGGTGAAGTCCTGGGTGCCGGTGAGGCTGTACAGCCAGATAATGCCGCCTAGCAGCACGGCGCTGCCCGTGAGGGTGTAGCGCAGATACACCACCCCCGCGGCCAGGGACTCCCGGGTGCCCCGATGCACCACCAGGGGCCAGGTGGACAGGGTCAGGAGTTCATAGAAAATAAAAAACGTGATCAGATTGCCGGCCATGGACACCCCTTGGGTGGCGGCCACGCACAGGCTGAAAAACCCGAAAAACCGCGCCCGGTGGGGGGAGCCTTCCAGATAGCCCACTGCATACACGGTGGTTACCAGCCACAGACCCGCCGATAATGTGGCGAACAGCATGGAGAAGGCATCCACCCGCAGTTCCAGGTCCAGCCCCGGTAGCAGGGCCAGGCGCACTTCGTAGACCACCCCTTGATACACGCCCCAGAGAATCAGCCCCACCAGAGCCAGATTCAGGGTCGCGCCACCTAGGTTCAGCCAAGTGCGGGCGCGGCGGCGTTGTTCCCCTAGCAGAAAAATGATCAGGGCGGTGCTGAAAGACACCAGCAGGGGTAGGGCCGGTAGGCCACCGCTCCAGGCCGGGTCCCAAAAGCCCACCGGGAAGGGAGCGCCTATATCCAGCAGCGCCAGCAAGGGCATGGGAACGAAAGCCAGGGCCAGGGCCAGCAAGGCCAGGCCCAGGGGCGCCAGTTCCATGGCCAGGGGCAGGTGGGTCTCGGCTTGGTGAGAGGGGGCGACGCCGTTTGCCTTGGCCGTCGGGGCGGCGAAGGCGTACCACAGCACCCGGAAGATATACGCCGCCGCCAGCAGTCCCCCGATCAGCAGCACCAGCGCCCACCACCACTGGCCGCTGTCCACGGCGGCCTTGAGCAGCAGCCATTTGGCCACGAAGCCGCCGCTGGGGGGCAGGGCCATGATCCCCACCCCGGCCAGGGCGAAGGCGAACAGACTCAGGGGCAGGCTCCGATTCAGGTCCCGAAACCGGGTCAGGTAGTCGTGGCCCATGACCGCGATGATATTACCGGCGGCCAGGAACAGGGCCGCCTTGGCCAGGCCGTGGGCCAGGATCTGATAAACAACGCCGCCCCAGGCCAGGGCGCTGCCCAAGGGAAAGAACAGCAGCAAATAACCCAACTGGGCGACCGTAGAATAGGCCACCAGCAGTTTCAGGCGACGGGTGAATAGAGCCTGGGCCGAGCCGTAGAGAACCGCCGCTGCCCCCAGCACCCCTAACACCTGACCGGCTCCGGCGACGGCGGACTCCGGGGTCAGGGCCACCCAGAGCCGCAGCAGCAGATAAAACGACCCCTTCACCACCAGGGCCGAGAGCAGGGCGCTGACCGGGGACGGCGCACCGCCGTGGGCCGGGGGCAGCCAGGCGTGCAGGGGCGCCACTGCGGTCTTGGCCAGCAGCCCCGTGGTGAGCAGGGCCAGGGCCAGCCAGGCCGCCGGGTCCGGGCCGATGGCCTCTGCCAGCAAGGCCAGGTCCAGGACCCCGTAGCGGCTATAGAGCAGGGCCACTCCCAGCAGAAAACTCAGGGAACCCAGCAGGGCATAGAACAGGTAATGCAGAGCCGCTTGGGCGGAGCGGGCCGAGCCGTCCAGGGCCACCAGGGGCACGGCCGCCAGGGTCAGTATTTCCAGGGTGACATACAGATTGAAAATATCCCGGGACAGGAACAGGGCGTTCAGTCCGGTCCACAGCAGCGGCCACAACACCCAAAACCCCCGGCCCTGGCGGGGCCGGTCTCGGAAATAGCCCAGGGCATGGACCCCGGTCAGCCCGCCCACCAAGGCGGTCAGCCACAGCAGTAGCACGCTCAGTCCGTCGGCGTACAGCTCAATGCCCAGGGGCGCCCCCCAGCCCCCCAGGGCATGGTGTTGGGGACCGTCCGTGGCCACCTGCCAGGTCAGGGCGCCCAAGGTGGGCAGGGCCAGCATCGAGACCAGCAGCGACGGCCAGGCCCGGAGCCGGGTCGAGGTCAGGCTGATGAGGGACGCCGTCAGGGGCAGCAGCAGGGGCGCGGTGATCCAGGGCAGGGTGGTCCAGGTCATGGCCGCCGACCCGGTTTAGGGTCGTCGTCCTCTTCCCGGCCCAGTCGGCGCAGCAAGGCCAGGGCGAAGGCGGTGGCGGCCACGGTGACCACGATGCCCGTGAGCACCAGGGCGTGGGGCAGGGGGTCCGGCGGGCCGCCGGGGCGGCGGGCCACGGCCACCAGCAGCAGGAACACCCCGTTGCTCATGAGATTCAGGCACAGAATGCGCCGTAGCGGATGGCTATGGGTCAGCAGGCCATAGATGCCCATGCCGAACAGTCCGGCGGCCACCAGGGAAAACCACAGGCTCTGGGTCACGGGCGCTGTCCTCCCAGGCCGGGGGAGGCCACGAACAGCAGAGCCAGGATCAGGGCCAGGGACAGGCTCAGGGTGAACTCAATGAGCAAGATCAGTGTTCCGGCCCAGCCCGGCGGATATTCCAGCAGGCTATACCCGGTCCCCAGCATCCCCCCGGCCACGGCGCTGAAGGTGACCGGCCCCAGCAGCACTAGGCCCCGGAACCCGACTGATGGCCGGGGGTTTGGGACCAACCGCCCGGCCAAGCACAGCAGCACTAGCCAGCCGGCCAGCACTGCGGCGGCCTGAAACGCGCCCCCTGGGGCGTGGCCGCCGGCCCATAGTAGATAGGCCGCCACCAGCACCGCCAGCGGTCCCAGCCAGCGGAACAGGCTGATCACCAGAGGCGAGTCCGCCGCTTCCAGAGGTTGTCGGGGCAGGGCGGGTTCGTGGCTGACGGTCCACACCCCCACCAGTCCCAGTAATAGCACCACCACCTCCAGCAGGGTGTCGTAGCCCCGAAAATTCAACAGCACCGCAGTCACCGGATGACTGACGCCGCTCTCCCCGAGCCGTTCCCGGACCTGGGCGCCCAGGTCTGTCGCTGGCGGTTCCCCGGCCAGGATCGCCCAACCCAAGGCGGCTACCAGGGCGCTGGCCAGAACCGCCAGGGCCAGCCGTCCAAAACCCGGCCAGTGGGTCTGAGGAGGGGGGCTGGCGGGGCTTGTCCGGTGGGCGTTGAGCAGCAGCGCCCCGGTCAGGCCGCCGCCGATGGCGGCCTCGGCCAGGGCCACGTCTACGGCCTCCAGCCGCGCCCAGCACAAGGCCATGAACAAGCCCAGGGTAATCAGTAGGGCAATGGCCCGGAACAGGTCGGGACTGGCCACGCAGCGCCAACCCAGCCACAGTAGGCCCAGCCCCAGCAGACCGTCGAACACCAGATCCGGCCAGAGCCGCCAGTCGGTCGGCGCCAGGCTGGTGAGGGTTAGGGTTTGTGGTTCCATACCACCGCTTCCGAGTGCAGGGCGAAACGGGCCAGTAGGTGGCAGGACACGGTGCTGGCCAGTAGCACCAGTAGCCAGATGGCCAGCAGTTTGACAGCGAACGCCAAGGAGCCGCCGGCCAGGGCCAGACCGGCGAGCACCAGGCCCAGCCCCAGGTTGTCGGCCTTGGTCAGGGCATGGAGCCGGGCGAACACATCGGGAAAGCGCAGCAGGCCCACGGTCCCGGCTAAGAAAAAAAACAGCCCGGCCGCCACCAGGGCCAGGGGCAGCCAGGTCCAGACTATCGCCGTCGGCCCGGCCAGTGGCTCCAGCCAGGACGCCAGGGCCGCGACGCCATCGTCGAAGCCGTTCAAGGTAGTTCCCGCCGATGCCCGGCCCGAAGCGGCAGGCGCACGAAGGCCACCGCCAGCAGCGCCGCCAGCAGGGCCAGTAGCAGGGCCACATCGGCCAGGGCCTGCCGCTCCAGGGCGAGCAGGGCCAGGATGGCCACGGTATGGGTAGTGAACAACTGAATGGCCAGCAACCGGTCGGTGGCGCTAGGGCCTCGGTAGATGCGGGCCAGACCCACCAGCAGGTTGAGCAGCAACAGGGCCGCCGCGCCCAGATAGAGATTCAGCATGGACAATGCTCCACAAGTCAGCCGAGGTTGAGACCGTACAGGGCGGCGACTCGCCGCTCCAGGCGTTCCAGGCCCCGGCGGTCGTCGCCGCTCAGGCTATGAATGATGACCTGATTATCATTCAATTCGGCACTAAGAGTGCCGGGTAGCAGGCTGACGCTGGCCACGAACAGCAGCCGCGCCGGCCCGGGGGGTAGGCGCAAGGAATAATCGATCCAGCACAGGTCCAGCGGCAGGCGGGGGTGTAGGGCGCGTCCGGCCACGTCCAGCCCCCCCACCAGGGATGCCTTGAGGAAAAATAGGCCGAACCGCGCCAGCCCCCATGGCCGCCAGCTCCGTTCCCCGGTGCCCGGTCCCAAAGCTTGAGCGGTCAGTACCCCGGCCAATACCGCCGGCGCCCCGAAAGCCCAGCCAACGCCGCCGGTCAAGGCCCACCACAACACGGTCAGCAGCATGCCCAGGGCCAGAGCGCGGACCCACTGTCGCCAGCCGGAAGGTATGAAAACCAGAGACATGAGCTATTGAAACAAAAATTTTAAGTATAGATTCATACCTATCCTAGGCCATGGGCGTTTGTGGGTTATTCTAAATCGCTGAACCGTTTCAATGCACCCATACCCCAGCCCTCGGTGGTGCGGGAGTTCACGGAAAAGCCACAAGGCTGGTGGTGAGAACTGTCGTTCAGGAATAGTTCAGTAAAACTGTAAGAAAATACCTGCCAGCAGACCCATTCGGGCAAGACATCGCCCGTTGTGTTTGACTACACTTGCAATAGACTATCCAGAAAATCCGGTGTCTTAGCGACCCGGTCAGGAGATGTTCATGGTGGTTTTTGTTCGAATTGCCTTTTTTACCGCCTTGGTGGGATTGGGCGCCTGCGCTGCCAACGACCCCTACGCCCGCACCAAAACCGGCGCCGCCGTGGGCGCGGTGGCTGGCGCCATTCTCGGTCATCAGTTGGACGACGATTCCGGTCGTTTCGTGGGGGCCGCCATTGGCGCCCTGGCCGGTGGCGCGGTAGGCAATTATATGGACGGGCAACAGCAGGCTTTTGATCAGGCCCTGGTGGAAGAGCAGCAACAACACGGTCTGGAAATCCAGCGTCTTCAGGACGGCAGCCTGAAACTTGATATCCCCAGCGAGGTTTCTTTTGATCTGGATCGGGCCGAAATCAAACCGGCTTTCCAGCCGACCCTGGACAAGGTAGCCAATATTCTGCGCCAGTATGACCGTTCCGTGGTGTATATCGTCGGCCATACCGATAGCACCGGCGCCGAACTCTACAACCGGCAACTGTCTCAACGCCGTGCCGATAGCGTTGCCCAGTACTTGGTCAGCCGCGGGGTGGATTGGCAGCGGCTGCGTTCCGAGGGCCGGGGCGAACTGGAGCCTCGGGCCAGCAATGCCACCGAGGCGGGCCGACAATTGAATCGGCGAGTGGAACTGCTGATACAGCCCGTGGTGCAGGGCCAGGAACAAAGTGCGCATCAGGCGCCTGCCGCCTAGGTGTCTGGTATGCGGGGGGCGGCGGCATTCGCCCTCCTTGGAGTCATGATGGTTGATTCGATGATGGGCAGGGTGTCTAGCCGGTTCAGGGAACCCGTCCCATGACGGAATACCCCCTGCTGGGCAAGTTGACGCAGCGTGTCAACCCGACTCCGCCGTTTATCCTGACGCGCCTGTGGCGTCGTTTCAAGGCACGGATCTGGTCAGCGGCCGATCATAATACCGAAGCCTCGGAATTTACCTTCGTGGCCGGCGGTCTGATCGGTGTGGTGGGCTTTCCTCTCTATTACTTTGTCTGGCATGACTGGTTTCCCCAACCCTATGAGAATCTCCCCCTGCGCCTGCTGGGCTGTTTGCTGTGCGTGCCCATCGTCTTGCAACGTTGGTGGCCCCTGTCCCAGCGAAAATTGCTGGTGTTACATCTCCACGTGACGATTCTTTTTTCCCTGCCGTTTTTCTTCACGTTCATGCTATTGAAGAACGATTTTTCATTGGTGTGGATGGTCTCGGAATCCATCAGTATTTTCTTATTGCTCCTGTTGGTGGTGGACGGGCTGAATTTCGCCTTGATATTTGTCCTGGGCACTGGCTTGGCATGGATTTGCTTCTGGCTGACCACCGACGAGCAGATCATGCCACCGGGCTTCGATTTACAATACCTGCCGCTATTCGCCTTTGCCGTACTCACCGGCGGCATCGTTAATTACCGGCATCGAGCGGGCTTGATCACCCAGGAGCGGTTGGACACCATGGTCTCGGTGGGCAGCAATATCGCCCATGAGTTACGCACCCCACTGTTGGGTATCAAAAGCGGCGCGGCGGGTTTACACAAATATCTGCCGGTTCTGCTGGACGCCTACCGGAGCGCCCGGGATCAGGGTCTGCTGGTGGGAGAAATTCGCGATGCCCATATCCAGGCCCTGTCCTCTGTGCTGCGCCGCATCGAGATGGAAACGGATTATTCCAACGCCATGATCGATATGTTGCTGATGAACGCCGGCCGCCGCACCGTGGACGCCCGGGACTTCGCTTCCCATTCGGCAATGGGCTGTGTGGAGCAGGCCCTGCGCCGATACCCGTTCAAAAGCCCGGGTGAGCGTCAGACAGTGCGTTGGCGGCCGGAGCGGGATTTTAACTTTTGGGGCTCGGATATGCTGTTGATCCATGTGCTGTTCAACCTCCTCAAAAACGCCCTGTATTTTGTTCATAAAGCAGGCAAAGGTGGGATTGACATCCGCCTGGAGTCCGGTACTCACTATAACAAGTTGATCTTCAGGGACACGGGCAGCGGTATCACGGCCGAACATCTGCCGCATATCTTCAACCGTTTTTACACGACCCGGGATGAAGGTGATGGTATTGGCTTGTCGTTTTGCGCTCAGGTCATGAACCGGTTCGGTGGCCAGATTGTCTGCCGATCCCGACCAGGAGAATTCGCGGAGTTCGTATTGAGCTTTCCACCTGTCCATGTCAGCGGAGCGAGATCCTACGATGACTGATTTACCTCCGGTATATTTCCCTACCTGTGCTGTGCTGCTGGATGACGAGTATGATTTTCTGGTCAACTTCAGCCTGTCTCTTGACAGCCGTATGGCCTATATCCTCTACAGCTCCGCCCGCCAGGCCCTGCGCTATATTGATGATCAACAGCAAGGAGACCCAGGCCGACGGTATTTCTCCACCCTTAGCGGGATTGCCGAGCCGGGCATGGATCATGTGATCCAGGTGGATCTGGCGCGCATGCACAAGGTGATTTATAACCCGCGCCGATTCAATCAAATCTCGGTGGTGCTGGTGGACTTCGCCATGCCCGAAATGGAAGGTCTGGAGTTCTGTCGGCGGGTGCGTAAATATCACCTCAAGGTCATTCTCCTGACGGGAAAGGCCGATGAGAAAATTGCCGTGCGGGCTTTCAACGAAGGGTTGATTGATCGGGTGATTTTCAAGAGCGAAGCCGACGTCAGCCGGAGGGTTGACCAAGCGGTGCGGGAGCTTCAGGAGGAGTTCTTCGCCGATCGTTTCCAATCCCTGACCCAGGCCCTGACCGCCGAGGATCTGGTGTATCTCCAGGATAAGGGGTTTTGCGAGTTCTTTGCTCGGCTGCGTACCGGGCATCAATGGGTGGAGTATTATCTTATGGACCGGCCGAAAGGCTTTCTGTTGCTGGATCTTCAGGGACAACCCAGCCTGATGCTGTTGGCCACTCAAGAGGATTTGCGCGCCCATTACGAGATTGCCCAGGACGAGGACGCGCCCCCGGAATTGCTTGAGGCCCTGGCCGGGCAGCGCCATATACCCGTATTCGGGAGTTCCGACGGGTACTACCGGCGCAATTGTTCCGGCTGGCGGGAAGGTTTGCACCCGGCCAAGGTATTCCACGGCGAGGACACGTATTACTACGCCATTCTCGATAACCCGCCCCTGGGTTTTCTCAAGTCGGCGGAGATTCGCTCCTACCGGGACTTTCTACAGCACTTAGATGGGGAAAGCCAGTTCGGGGCGGGGATTGCCTGAGTCGTTGGCCTCAGGCCACCTGAGTCATCAGCCGTTCCATCGGCCGGGTCACGGTCTTGGCCTTGCGGCAGGCGTAGAGTATCCGTTGCAAGTGTTCCTGGCTCAGGTCGCAATTGATGGACAGGCGTAGCAAGGCGCCGTTCTTGGGGGTGGCGGGGGGGATGAACACGGCCCCGAACACTCCTTCGGCTTCCAGAGCGTCGCGCAATGCCGGCAACCGGGATTCGCTGCCCGTTTCCAGACCCAGGATCTGGCTTTCACTGACCTCGACCCCAAAGCCCAGGTCCGCGATAGCGTCCCGAAGCCAAGCCGCGTTCTCATGCAGACGCCGTCGCCGCCAGTCCTCACGCTGGACAATATCCAGGGTTGCGCCGAGGCCGGCGATTTCATGGGGCAACAGGGCCGAACTGAATATGGCCGGGCGGGATTCGTAGGGAAAATAATCGGCGAACCGCCGGGAGCAGGCGATGACGCCAGCCCGTCCCACAAATGCCTTGGCCAGGCTGGCGGTGCGGAAGTGAACCCGCTTGATCAAGCCCAGTTCCGCCACCAGCCCCTCGCCGTGGGGACCATGGGTGCCCAGGGAGTGGGATTCATCCACCACCATGATCCCCCCCAGTTCCTCGGCTACCGCCACAATATCGGTCAGGGGCGCTAGATCCCCTTGGGTGCTGTAGACCGAATCCACCACCACGATGCCCTCTCCGTGGCGTCGTAATTGCCGTCGCAGATGCTCGGGGTTGTTATGGCGAAACGGCCGGGGCACGGCTCCGGCGCTGAGAATACCTTCCCATAGGGACATATGGGCGCGTTGGTCGATGTAAACCGGTACATCACGGTCGGCGATAGCCTGAATGAGGCCCACATTGGCGGACCAACCGGATTGGCACAGTACGACAGCCTCCGCGCCCAGAAACTCGGCCATTTGTTGCTCAAAGCTATGCTGGGCGCTCTGTTCTTTCAGAAACACCGCCGACATCATCGCGCCGTTGCCGCAATGATACAGTGTATCCACCTGTGCTTGAATGACCCGTGGGTGATTGGCTAGGGACAAATAATCATTATTGGCTAGATTGATATCGCCTTTGCGGGGCGAGCCGCCAGTGAAGAAAATATGTTTCCCATTCCAACTGCGCTGGGCTCTTGTGGTGTGGCGCGCCATGCGCGCCCGGAGAAATTCAGGTTCTTGCACCGGCTTGAAAAGGCCAGGATGCTGGTGGCGTATGGTCGCTGTCATTGTTTTGACCCCTATGAGGTATCAGCGGCAAAAGCCGCTGAACTGAGTGAACGAAGCGAGAATTTCCCGTCGTGGGCAAAGCGGACGCGGCGCGTTGGATATGGCGCGTTGGATATGGCGCGTTGGTTGCGGGTTGGTGCTAGCTTTGCGGCGTGACGGGCTTGGTAGGGTTGAGTTCCGTGGAGAATCTAGGGGTGACGCCCCTATTGCAGGCCCTGTGAGATGAGTTGTTAAATCAAGCGGCTGCGGATAATCGCGGCCCATCCTGCTTGGCGTGTGTCCTGGTCCGGCGCCGGTTGAGGAGATAACCGGTGTTGGGACTCTTTGAATTGACCTGGACCAGCCATCTGACCTGTACCGGTTCGCTGTCCTAGAGGCGAATCGCCTCATAAACTCAGCGTGGTGGCTTTGCCCTTAATTCAGGGCAAAGCCACCATCTAGGGTCGGCGGACGGCCGATTTTTTTAAGTGTCCCTACGCGTTTTGATGGAAGCCTTTCGCTAAAAGACGGTGACAGGCCCGTTACAGAGCGTGTTGCCCGCCGGAAACCCTCTAGGGTCGCCAGCGCTCGGGGTGAGCCCAATGGCGGCCGTTGAACCAGTCGGGGGTGGACTTATAGCTTTCAATGGCGTAGTGGAAGAGTTGCAGAGGTTTATCGTCCAGCCGATAGCTGGCTAGGCGCGACAGACCATAGGCCAGCAGGTCGGGGGTCCGCCAGTGGCTACGCTGGTCGGGCCAGTCCTCGCCCAGGGGCGCCAGCACCACAAAGCGGCGAGTGGCCAAGTCCCGCAGCCTGGCCAGCAATTGGCCGGCGGCGGCGTGATCCAGATGCTCCAGGGTATTGGCGACCACCCCCAAATCATGGCGGGGCAGCCCGGCCAGCCGCTTTAGACCGTCCCCATGGAGGTGGGTGATGGCGCACTCGGGATGGCCCTTGGTCCAGACCCCCGGCAGCCCATGGGGGTTGGGGTCTACCAATAGCACCGAGCGTGGTAGAACGGTTTCCAGCACGGTGAGCAGGTCTGAATGGTGTATGGTATGCATGTTTAAAGCATACCGGACGGATCGCTGTTTTGGTGTAGCGGCAAGCGTTGCCCATGGCGGTGAGCCGTTAACTTCAATGCCGGGGGACCTTTGCATGGTCGGACGAGTGTTGATCGTAGCGGGTTCGGATTCCGGGGGCGCGGCTGGCATCCAGGCGGATCTGAAAACAGTGACCGCCCTGGGCTGTTACGGCGCCACCGCCATTACCGCCCTGACTGCCCAGAACACCCGCGGCGTATACGGGGTGCTGGGGGTAGAACCCAATTTCATCGCCCAGCAGATGAGTCTGGTGCTGGATGACATCGGCGCCGACTGTATCAAAACCGGGATGCTGCACACCAGCGCGGTTATCGACACCGTGGTGGACGTACTTGAGACGCTGGCTCCGACCGTGCCCCTGGTGGTGGACCCGGTGATGTACGCCAAAGGTGGAGAAGTTCTGCTGGACCCGGCTGCCCAGGAGACCCTGGTGCGTCGCCTGATTCCCAGGGCGACGATCATAACCCCCAATATTCCCGAAGCCGAAACCCTGAGCGGCCGCCAGATCCGGGACGTTAACGATATGCTGGACGCCGCCCGGCGGCTGCTGGACATGGGGCCGGGAGCGGTGTTGTTGAAAGGTGGGGGTCTGCACGGCGATACCGTCCACGATCTGCTGATCTGTGAGCGGGGTAAGCTGCGCTTTTCCTCCCCCCGTCAGGAGACGGACCACACCAACGGCACCGGCTGCACCCTGGCCTCGGCTATTGCCGCCGGCCTGGCTGAGGGCCGGGAATTGCCCGAAGCGGTGCGCCAAGCGCTCGCCTACGTGCGGGAGGCGATCCGCCTCGCTCCAAGACTGGGTGGGGGCTGGGGACCGCTCAACCACTGGCACACCGTTCGTCCTTTCAAGGATTGAGCCATGGTGGGTCCCGCGATCATTGGTTTTGCCGCAGCCAGCGGCACCGGCAAGACCACCCTATTGCGCAAGGTGATTCCCCTGTTGCTGGCCCGGGGCTTGCGAATCGGAGTGGTCAAACAGGCCCGGGACGATTTCGATGTGGATATACCCGGCAAGGACAGCTATGAATTGCGTAAAGCGGGGGTTGCGCGGCTGTTACTGACTTCGGAGGATTGTTCGGCCCTGGTGGACGAGCATCCCCAGGGTCGGCGCCCGTGCCTGGAGACGCTGTTTCAGCATAGCGCGTCGGAAGAGCTGGATTTGGTGCTAGTGGAGGGTTTTTCCAGCCTGCCGTTGCCGCGTATTCTATTGCACCGGGCGGATAGCGGAACACCGCCCCCAGACCTCCTGGACCCAGAGGTGTTGGCCCTGGTCGGCGACCGGAACGACTACGGGCCGCTGGCGGTGCCCGTGTTGGATATCAACGATCCCGCCGCAGTAGCCGGCTTTCTGCTCCGGCGCCTGACGGTCCATCGACTTGAAAACGACCTCGAATGACTATGGATACCCCGATTGGACAGGCCAGTTGCGCCGATGACCATGATCCCAATTCCCTGCCGGTGGCGGCGGCTATGGCCCGGATCGACGGCCTGGTGCGGCCCCTCACCGGCTACCAGCGGGTGGCTTTGCGCCAGGCCCTGGATCGGGTGCTGGCCGAAACGGTGATTTCCCCCCTCGACGTGCCCGCCCATACCAACTCGGCCATGGATGGCTATGCCCTGCGCGGGGCCGATCTGCCGACGGAGGGCAGCGTGGTCCTGGACGTGCTGGGCGCTGCCCTGGCGGGCGCCCCCTACACCGGCGTCGTGACGCCGGGCGCGGCGGTGCGGATCATGACTGGGGCGGTCCTGCCCGAAG
Organism: uncultured Candidatus Competibacteraceae bacterium; assembly: GCA_964597315.1. GTDB lineage: Bacteria > Pseudomonadota > Gammaproteobacteria > Competibacterales > Competibacteraceae > CAZQXD01. The sequence goes on along the minus strand of CAZQXD010000009.1, from coordinate 14,777 downwards.
GGTCCGATACGGTGGTGATGCAGGAACACGCCGAACGGGATGGGGAGCGGGTGCGTATCGGTTCCGGCCATCGGCCTGGCCAGAACGTGCGCCGCGCCGGGGAGGACTTGCCTCGGGGCGGCGTGGTGCTGGAGCCGGGGTCGCGGTTGCATCCCGCCGAACTGGGCCTGCTGGCTTCCCTGGGGGTGGCGGAGGTGAGGGTTTGGCGTCGACCCCGGGTGGCGTTTTTTTCCACCGGCGATGAACTGCGTTCCGTCGGCGAGGTGTTGGCTACGGGAGAGATCTACGACAGCAACCGCTACACCCTGTACGGCATGCTGACCCGGCTCGGGGTGGAGGTGCTGGACATGGGGGTGGTCAGGGACCGCCCAGAAGCCCTGCGGCGGGCTTTTCGGGACGCCGCCGCCAACGCTGACGCAGTGATCACTTCCGGTGGGGTGTCGGTGGGAGAGGCGGATTTTGTCAAGGACATTCTCGCCGAACTGGGGGCCGTGGATTTCTGGAAGATCGCCATGAAGCCCGGTCGGCCCCTGGCCTTCGGACGGGTGGGCGGAGCGGTGTTTTTCGGACTGCCCGGCAATCCCGTCTCGGTGATGGTGACCTTCTACCAGTTCGTTCAACCGGCCCTGCGACGGATGATGGGCCAGGACGATGTGACCCCGGTACGGGTTCGGGCGCCCTGCCGAAACCGCCTCAAAAAACGCCCGGGACGCACCGAGTTCCAGCGGGGGGTGATGGCGTGGGATGCGGATGGCGTCTTGAGGGTGAGCAGCACGGGGGCCCAGGGGTCGGGGATACTCAGTTCCATGAGCCGGGCCAATTGCTTTATCGTGCTACCCCACGAGACCGGCGACCTGGAGGCCGGCAGCCTGGTGGAGGTGCAGCCCTTCGAGGGTTTGGTCTGAGAGCGGGGCCGGTCGGCCCCGCTCCGGGGGGATCAGCCGCCGGCTGGCTGTAACAGCTTGATCAGTGTGGGCTGATCCGGTACGCCAGTGACCTGCAACTGCTCGGCTTTCTGGAAAGCTTCGAAGGCTGACCGGGTTTGGGGTCCGAACAGGCCATCGGCGGCGCCCCTGTAGTGGCCCTTGTCCTTGAGGGCCTGCTGGGCGCGGCGCAGGGTGTCCTTGTAGATCTTGCCCTGCTTGTCACCCACTTTGATGTCCACCAAGGGCGATTCGGTTTGCAGACGCTCTGGCGCCAGTCGGCGCACCAGTTCGTTGGCCAGGGCCACCAGTTCAGGGTCGGGGCTGGGCTTGGAGGCGCAGAAATCGGCGATATTTTTGGCCAGCAGCGGGGTGCTGACCCAGGAGGCCACGTCGTAAGTCTCCGGCAATCCCTGGTTGAGGGCGGTCAGATAGCCGTCCAGCCACAGTTGCAGAGCCAGCATGGACTCTTGGGGCTTGTTAGCATTGTCGAGAAACTGGGTGCAGGTGGCGCGCCCCAGACCCTTTACGGCGAAGCGGCCGTCTTTGTCCGCGGCTTGCCCGGCCAGGGGCGCCAGGGCGCAGCACAGCAGGGCCGTGGTACCGATTCGCTTGAACATGTACGTGAGTCCTCCAAAGGCTTGCTGGGGATTCCGGGATGATGCGGTTCGGAATCCAGATGACGCCGAGGAACGGCGCAAGGGCGCCCATGATAAGACCGCCGGATAGTCACCACAAGCCTTGGCCGGGGGCGCCGCTTTAGACTGCCAGTTTTCCCACCGTCAGGGGACTTGCCTGCCCAGGGGGCGGCTTCGCGGTCCGGGCCAGGCGCAGCCGGGCTTCCAGAACCTGATGGAGCCTGACTCGCTTTTGAATGGACTGGTAGCGATCCTGTTCATGGGGGGGGATCATTTTCCCCTCCCGTCCCGTGGTGGCCGGCTGGCATAGCTGCTCGGGCGTCAGCCGGGACCCGTCCCCACTGGCGGCGGCGGCCAGGGCCTCGGCGGCGGCCCACTTATAAGGAATCAGGCCCCGGTCCACCAGGGTTTCGAGGACCCGTAAGTGTTGCTCGATGGGGATTTCGCCCCCGGTCTTGGCGCAATGCCACTCAATATATAGCTTGTCGATATAGTCGATACTGCGATCCTGGATCATTTTCTCCAGCACCGCGTATTCGGCCCCTTCGATATCCATTTTCAGAATGATGTAGTCCTCCCTCAAAAACTCCCGCCGCAGCCAGCGGCTCAGGTCCATGCAGGGTACGGTCAGACGCCGGTCTTGAAAGCCCCCGGCCATGGCTTTGCCCTCGATCACCGACGAGGCGCCGCCGCCGTTGTTATAAAACGTCAACTCCCCATCATGGGTCCAGACCGCCGCGTTGAAAAAATGCACATCCGGCAGCTCCTGGAAATAGCGGTTGAATTGGGGGTTGGCCTCGAAGCTGTAAATGGTGTATCGCGCCCCCTGGGGATAAACGTGCCGGAAAAACCGTACCGACGTCCCCTGGTGGGCGCCGCAGTCGACAAAGAATCGGCGCGGGCGCATGGGCGTTACTCCCAGGTGATGCGGGCGGCATGGGCTTGGAGGGCGCGGTTGGCGTCACTGGCCCGCTCCCGGGGCACGGTCAATAGAAAATCCGCCAGGGGTTGTTTATGGGCGGGAAGGGTTCGGAAATCCTCCTCGGCGATATGAAACCGCTTATCCCCGGAACCCAGCTCCACATGGATGCCGTAGTCCACGGTATACATCAACCGCTCCCGGACCCGGGGCTTGGCGCCCCTGTGAAATCCGGTGGTGTTGGCGATGACCACGTCCCCCACCCGAGCGGTCAAATAACGGATGCGTTCCTGGCCATAACGTTCGACGATTTCCTCGTGACTCCAGCGGTACTTGTCCAGCCAGCCTTCGAATTTCAGCTTGTGGCTGCCTTCCATATAGGTAAACGGCCCGCCGTCCAGGTCCACATCGTTGAGATAAAAAAAGAACTTCAGAAACCGGGGGGCGTTTTTATCGGAATGCCAGAGCATGGTTTCCACAGGCGGCAGATCATTGACGAAACTTTTGCGTAGATTCACCGTACCCACTCCGGGCAGGCAGTGAAAATAGGACGCGGCGATGTCCGCTAGCAGATCATCGAAAGCGATCTCGAAAGCCGTGGGCAGGTTCAGCAGGGGGTGGCCGATCATCTGCATATTGGCGTCGTTCTTTTTGAGCAGCCTGGGGTCTTGGAGCGCCGCCTCCGCCTCGGCCCGGAGCCGGTACAGGGTGTCGGCGTCAAAGACCTGGCGCAGTACGCAATAGCCTTTCTCCTCCAGCTCGGCGGCCACCTCCGGGTAGCGGTCCACCCAGTCCCGAGGATAGCGGCGGCGCCGCTCCTGGAGTTGTCGGTGGTAAAAATCAATGGACTCCCGGCCGCCGTAATAGCAGCGATCATCGTCAGCGTCGTACCAGTGCATGGGGTCACCCTCCGAATCGGTCGCGATACCAGCATTCCGCCAGATGGAATTGCCAGGGATAATCGATATCCAGGCATTCTTCTTCCGCCATGGGGAACAATTCCACTTCACCAGGCCGGTCCAGCCGGCCCATCCACACCCCCTCGCCGATCCGCGCCAGGCGGCCGGCGTACAAGGCATGGGCGGCCTCATAGGTCACGCCCACGGTCTTGGTATTCATCACCGCCCGCTCCCCCGGCAAGGCCGTGAGCAGCGCCCCGTTCTGATCCCAGAAGTAATTGCGCCGCTCGATCACCCCGAACAGACCCTCCGCCGGGCTGGCGGCATACTGTCGGATAAAGGCGTCGATGGTGGCGGCCCGCAGAAAGGGCAGGCAGGCGTTGACCAGCACCCCATAGGTTTGGGGCAGGCGGTTCCACCACTCGTACAGCTCGGCCATGGGTTGGCCCTCGGAGGCCGCCGAACGGGCGCTGCGGTGGAATATCCGTACCCCGTGGCGTTCTCCCACCGCCACCAGTTCCGGCTCATGGACGCAGAGAACCAGGTTCTCCGGGACCAGCGCCGTGACCTGTGCGAGGGTGTCCAGGGTAATGTCCAGCAAGGTGGTGCCGACGAAGGGTCGAAGCATTTTCCGGGGCACCCGCTGGGAACCTAGCCGGGCCTGGACGATGACGGCGATGTCGTCAAGGGCTTTCATGGCGCACCCGGGGAAAGACCTGACGGGAAATATCCGTGGACTGGTTTAGGGGGTGCCCTTCCCCCAAATTCTGGAAGCGCACCCGGCCAGCGGCGCCCAAGTCATTGAGGACATAGTCCCAAAGCATCACGAAATGGCGCCGGAACACGTCGTAGTCCAGGGTGCCTTGGCCGAACGGTTTCTCCTTCTGAAAGGCATGGTTCTGGGGGTCGCCCCGGCGGGTGGCCGGACCCATGCCGTCCATGCCCACCAGATGAATCTCCCGGGCGCCCAGCAGCACCGCCAGGCACAACAGCCGGGGCAGGGTGCCGATTTTGCCCCGGTAGCGGCCATGGGCGTAGAACACCCGCCCAGGATAGGAGCGGGCCAGGGCTTGGATACCGGCAATGGGCCGGTGGGTATTCTCAAAGCCCACCAGGAGCCGGGGATGCTCCGTGAGATACCCCCGCAGCCGCCAGTTGGCGGGAGAGATATCCACTTCGTCCCCCAGGGTGGCCAGGGCCACTTCCACGTCCCGCAGGGGCGCGCCCAGATAAAAATGATTGCAGGACCAGACGAAATCGTAATCAGCCGGGTCCCAGGCTACTTCGGTGGTGGTGGGACCGGCCCCCACCAGCAGCAGCTTGGCGTCTCGGAACTGATCTAGCCCCGGATGGGCTTGATAAATCACTTCGCTGTTTTCCACGGTTTCCGCGCCCAGGGCCTTGCCGAAGTAGTTTTTGACGAAGCGCCGGCCTACCTTGGCGTGGTCGGGCATCTCCCTCGGACCGGTGAGCAGAAACGCCTCCAGGCTGGTGGCGTTCAGACAGCTCAGGTCGTTGCCGAAGCAGGTCCCCGTGGGCCGGTCATACCACACCGACCGGCGCGGTGGGCGACGGATGGTGGCCAGAAAGCTTTGCCAGGCGCTGGCCATGGCTGGCTCGAAGTGGGCGGTGAAGCGGCCATCCCGAAAAATCTCGGCGCAGTGGTTCCAGCACCGACCCGGCTCGTCACGGCGTCCGAAGGTCTGCAGCGCCCGATGGTAGTCCCAGGTGGTTTGCAGGCGGCCGTACCAGGTCCGCCAGCGGGCCGCGTGGCTGGCGTTGCCCGACGAGGCTGTGTCCGCCAGGGAGCGTGCTGTCATGGGCTATGTCCTCCGGTTGATGGCGGCTTGTGGCCGCAGTGGTATTGGGCTGAATCCCATTTTTGAGCTGGCGTTTCCCTAGGTCCGTAGGCCCCTCTCCTGCACCAATGAAACGCGGTCTAAAACCACCGCTCCAGTCGCTCCAGGGCAGTCCAGAACCCTTCCCCCTGGAGCTTATGGCCCTGCCAGATCTCGGGGATAAATCCGGCCCCCGGCGCCAGCCGTTGCAGTTGGCGGGCCAGATAGGGGAACTCCACTTCCCCCTCGCCAATCTGTAAACCCTCCCCATCCACCCCGGCGGCGTCCACCAGATGCAGATGAGCGGCCAGGGGGGCGAGTTGCTCCACGCAGTCCCCGAAGGGCGCTCCCAGGTGGGTGGCCGCCAGTTTGGAATGAGCCACGTCCAGGCACAGCCGATAGCCGTGATCCCGGCAGAAGCTAGCCGTATCCTGGGGGTCCACGAACAGATTGCAGTGGAGTTGGCCGCCCAGATACCAGGGAAAGGGGGGCAAGGTCTGGGGGATGATCTCCACCCCGGCGGCGTCGATTTCCCCCAGCGCCCTGGCCACCTGGGCGTAGAGGGCCGGTCGTTCGGCCTTGTCCAGGGCGCGATCCCGGCTGAACCCCCCCAGGCTGGCCACGACCAGGGGCCGCCCGGCCCGCCGGAAGCGGGGGGCTAGGGTTCGGGTTAGGTCCACCACCCGTTGCAGTTCCCGGATCGAACGGCGGCGGCGGCGAGGGTCGGCCTCGGCCAGATTCAGGAGATGATCTCCGGTGAATAAATCCGGGCTATGCACCACTAGGCCAAGCTCATAAGGTCCTTCTAAAAACCGCTCCGGGTCCAGTTCCAGATCCTTATAACTCAGATGAAACTCCAGAAAATCCGGGTTGGACAGTCGGCGCAGGGTGGCGAAGTCGTGGTAGCGTACCGGCAGACCCCAGGGACGGCGGAACCGATAGGGACGGGGCCGAACCGCGGTGTCGCACAAATCGGATTCGAAGAAGCAACCGCCGGCCGGAATATCCCGTCCGACCCGTCGGCCCAGCAACTGGTGGCGGCGGTTGGGTTGCAGGCCGGTGCCGGGGCTGCGGGTGGTGACCGCCTCCGGGGTGATGAGCTCTCCCTCGCCTAGCGGGCGGGCGGCCACCAGGCTTTTAGCCAGGGTTTCCCGGTTCATGCGTTCCCCTTGTCCCAGGCCGCGTGGCCCGTCGTTGCCCAAGGCCGCCTCGATGGCCCGGATGCCAGCGGTCATGGCCCGGAACTCTTCGGGCAGTAGGCTGACCTTGTGGTCGTTGCCCTCCAGCTCCCGGTCCAGGGTGAAGTGTTTTTCGATCACCTTGGCGCCTCGAGCCACCGCCGCCAGAGCCACGGCATAACCCCGCTCATGACCCGAATAACCTACTGGGCAGCGACCGATGGCCCCCAGCCGCTCCAGATAGCGTAACTGAATGTCTTTGTAGGGAGCCGGATAGGTGGATACGCAGTGCAGCAGCACGAAAGGCGCTCCCAATTGCCTTAGCAGGTCGGCGGCCTCCCTTATCTCCACTTCCGTAGACATGCCAGTGGAGACCAGCATGGGCTTGCCGGTGGCGGCGATGCGCCGCAGCAGATCCGGGTGGGTAAGGTCGGCGGAGGCCACTTTGTAGGCGGCCATGCCGTAAGCTTCCAGGGCCTCCACGCTGGGCAGATCCCAGGGGGTGCATAGGGGCAGAATGCCCCGCGCCCGGCAATGGTCGAACACCTGGTACATGGCTTTGGTGTCCAGTTGGAAGCGGGAGAGCAGATTCAGCACATATTGGGAGCCTAGATCCTCGCGGCTATCGTCCGGGTCGCCACCGTTGGCGTAGAGCCGGTCCAGGTGGCGCATTTGAAACTTGGCGCAGTTGGCTCCGGCCTGAGCCGCCGCGTCCACCAGTTGCCTGGCCCGCTCCAGGCAGCCGTTGTGGTTGAGACCGATCTCGGCAATCACGAAGGTGGGCGAGTCCGGGTTGATGGTGAACGAACCGATGGCGATCTCGGGGTGAGAGTCGATTTGGTCCGAAACCTGGAAGCTGACTGATGACATGGAGACGGTCCTTCTGGTTCCGAGCGCAGCACTCAGATGCCCATGGCGCTCAGGGCTTTGCCCTGGGGTGACCTGGCGCTTTGAGGCCGGGAGTACTGCTCGCGGTGGGCGATCTCTAAATCAACGGTCACCATCTCCCGGATCAGGTCTTGCAGGCTGGCGTCGGGTTTCCAGCCCAGTTGACGGCGGGCCTTACTGGCGTTACCCACCAGTAGGTCCACATCGGCGGGGCGTTGAAAGCGGGGGTCAATACGCACGAAATCCCGATAATCCAGACCCACCTCGGCAAAGGCCAGTCGGCAAAAGGACTCCACCGTATGGGTCCGGCCGGTGGCGATCACATAATCGTCCGGCGCGTCTTGCTGGAGCATCCGGTGCATGGCCCGCACATAGTCCCGGGCGTGGCCCCAGTCCCGGGAGGCCCTCAGATTCCCCAGGGGTAGCTCATCGGCCAGGCCCAGCTTGATGCGGGCCGCAGCCGTGGTGATTTTCCGGGTCACGAATTCCAGGCCCCGGCGCGGGCTTTCGTGGTTGAATAATATTCCCGAGCAACAGTACAGGCCGTAACTCTCCCGGTAATTTCGAGTCAGCTCGAAGCCGGCCACCTTGCTGACGGCGTAGGGGCTGCGGGGATGAAAAGGGGTGGCTTCGGACTGGGGGGTTTCCCGTACTTTGCCGTACATCTCCGAAGAACCGGCGAAATAGAACCGGCACTGGGGGTTGAGGGTGCGCAGCGCCTCCAGCATATGGTGGGTGCCGGTGACGTTGGTGCTCATGGTGGTGAAGCTGTCTCGGAAGCTTTCGGCCACAAAACTCTGGGCGGCCAGGTGATAGCATTCATCGAAGCGGACCCGGCTGAACAAAGCCAGCACCGAGGCATAACTGTCAATGCCGCCAGCATGGAGTTCCACCAGACCGGGCAGGTGGAGCAGCCGCTCCAGGCGGCGGTCGGGGTTCTCCAGGGCCACCCGGCGCACCAGTCCGTGGACGTCATAGCCCAAACCGAGAAGGTATTCGGCGAGGTAACTGCCATCCTGGCCGGTGATGCCGGTAATCAGGGCTCGCTTGGCCATGAGCGCCTCCGCTGCGTGGGTGTGATAGGTTCCGGGGTATCCCGGTTGTGTATCCACCTTAGCGCGATGGCGAATTTAGGCCGTAATGCCGGTCACAGGGTCAATGTGTGCTAAATACTCGGCAGTTGTGACAAACTGGCCGGACCCTCCTGGCCGGACCCTCCTGGCCGGACCCTCCTGGCCGGACCCTCATTCCAGGCCCTGACGCCCCACCCAGTCCCGGGCGAACTGCCAGGCCACCCGACCGCTGCGGGAGCCTCGGGCCAAAGCCCAGCGCAGGGCGGCCTTGCGGCCCTCATCATCAAGTTCCCCTGGATAACCCAATTGTGACAGCCAGTGGTGGACGATCTCCAGGTAGTCATCCTGCTTGAAAGGATAAAACGACAGCCAGATGCCGAAGCGTTCGGACAGGGAAATTTTTTCTTCCACCGCCTCACCCTGATGCAACTCACCGTCCCGCATCCGGGCATCCAGGTTTTCGGACATGTATTCCGGCAGCAAATGGCGGCGATTGGAAGTGACGCACAGCAGCACATTGTCCGGGGTGGCGTTTATGGAGCCGTCCAGTACCGCCTTGAGGGCTTTATAACTGGGGTCGTCCCCTTCAAAAGACAGATCATCGCAGTACAGCAGGAACTTCTCCGGGCGCTCGAACAACAGGTCCACGATATCGCTGAGATCCATGAGGTCATGCTTGTCCACCTCGATCAGACGCAGCCCCTGATCGGCGTATTCATTGAGCAGAGCCTTGATGAGGGAGGACTTGCCGGTGCCCCGGGCGCCCCATAGCAGTACGTTATTGGCGGGCCGACCAGCCAGAAACTGGCGAATATTGCGCTCCAGCTCACGCTTCTGGCGGTCGATACAGCGCAGATCAGCCAGGCGCAGTCGATGGGCATGGCGCACCGCTTGCAAATGGCCCCGGTTAAGGGTCTTGCGCCAGCGGAAGGCCACGTGTCCTCCCCAGTAAGGGGCGGTGGTGGCCGGGGGCAGTAGCTGTTCCAGGCGATCCAAAAACCGCTCGGCGCGGTCAAGTAACTCGTTGAGACGGTCCATGCAAGGCTCTTCAAGGGGCTAGGCGTGTAGGTTATCGGCAGCGTATTCCTTGAGAATATTCACCGCCATGGCCATCTGGATCAGATCCGACAGCGACTGGGCGTTCATTTTTTCCATGACCTTGGCCCGGTGTACCTCAACGGTCTTGCGGCTGACCTTCAGGGCATCGGCGATGGCTTTATTGGGCAGGCCCTGGACGACCAGCTCCATGACCTCCCGTTCCCGGTGGGTGAGCGACTCGAAACGCTCCGCCACGGCCCGGTTGCGGGCTTGGATCTGGCGGTATTCTTGGTCATGATGCAAGGCGTTCTGTACGCAGTCCAGCAGCAACTGCTCGTTGAAAGGCTTTTCGATAAAATCCAGAGCGCCGTGTTTCATGGCGGCCACGGCCGTGGGTACGTCGCCGTGGCCAGTGATGATGATGACGGGCAGATGAATACCCAGTTTCGGCAGTTGCTGTTGCAGGTGCAGGCCACTCATGTCCGGCATCCGCACGTCCAGCAACAGACAACCAGCCTGGCCCGGGGGATAGTTTTCCAGGAAATCCTGGGGGTGGGCATGGCTGACGGTTTTCAGGCCCACGGATTCCAGCAGCCAACGCAAGGAGTCTCGCAGGGCGGAGTCGTCATCAACGATATAGACGATAGGTTCATCCCGTGCGGTCAAGGTTGTACCTCTTCAAAAGCGGCGCCGCTGGCCCAGCAGTCCCGAAAACGGCGGGCAGGAACCCCAGGCAATAACACGGTGATTGCCGGGTTCAGGCTGGCGGCGCTGGATCGGAGTACAGCACCGACCCCGCCGGATCGTGGACCAGCATCGGCGGACAGGGCAGGACTCTCCAGGTCCGAAAAGTACAAAACGGGTTTCAGTTGAGGTTTTCCCCAAACACCAATCAATACAGGGGAGATCGCCTAAGGGTATTTACCAGTATAGCCTAGGAATATTGCCGGTTATCGGACAAGCGTCTAAAGTCCCGAGCCAGGCTCGACTACCTAGAGGACCGCCCTCCATGACCAGCGCCACCCCCCTAGAGCAACCCCTACTGCTGCGCCAAGCCCACCAAGGCATCGTCACCCTGACCCTGAATCGCCCCGCCCAGTACAACACCTTGTCCCAGGCCATGCTGGCTGAACTGCAAGCCGCCCTGGACGCTATCGCCGAGGACCCGGCGGCGCGGGTGGTGGTGATCGCTGGCAGCGGCAAGGCGTTCTGCGCCGGCCACGATCTCAAGGAGATGCGGGCCAACGACGACCGGGCCTTTCACCAGGGCCTGTTTCAACACTGCAGCCGGGTGATGCTCTCCATTCATCGCCTGTCCCAGCCGGTGATCGCCCGGGTTCACGGCATCGCCACCGCCGCCGGCTGCCAGTTGGTGGCCGCCTGCGATCTGGCCGTGGCCTCCAGCGCCGCCCGCTTCGCCACCTCGGGCATCAATGTGGGGCTGTTCTGCTCCACCCCCGGGGTGGCCTTGAGCCGCAACCTGAGCCGCAAGCAGGCATTCGAACTGCTATTTACCGGCGAATTCATAGACGCCGAGACCGCCCGTGCCCAAGGTTTGGTGAACCGGGTAGTACCCGCCGGAGAGCTGGACGCCGAAGTGGCGCGTCTGGCCGGGTCCATCCTGGCCAAATCCCCCCTGGCGGTGGCCACCGGCAAACAGATGTTCTACCGGCAGTTGGAACAGGGACTGGAAGCGGCCTACGACTACGCCGCCCAAGTGATGACCTGCAATATGGACAGCGAAGACGCCTGGGAGGGGATCGACGCCTTTCTCGCCAAGCGCCCGGCCCGCTGGACGGGGCGCTGAGGGGCGATGGGCCATCATCCGGCCCTATTGTCAGAAAAATTTACAGTCTGTTTCCTCCAATCTAGAAAGAGCATCTATGTAGTTTTAAATACTATTGATAGTCCATAGTTTTATTTTTTTGGCAAAAAAATTGCATTGGCCATCAGAGTGACGCCCCGTAACTAGGCATGCCCCAAACCTATCGTGGCGCGAAAGGACGAACCGGGTGTTTGGCCTTCGACAATATCGAGACATTTAAGGCGCCAAGACCCATCGTGATGAAGGGACTCAAGCAACAATGAACCTATCCCATGCCCCGGAAGCGAATTTGCCGGTATCGGCGGTCGCCGCTGCCATCCCTTGCCGCTATTGGGCCGGTGAGTTCCTGACTCGTAACGCTTTTCCCAATGCCATGCTCGGCGGCGTCGGCCTCCTAGTACGCCCGGGCAAGCCGTGCCCATCGCATCTGGCGGAACCGGCGTCTCGACGACCACGAGTGTCTCGCCCCGACCCCCTAATCCTGGGTTCTCAACCCTGCCGACCCCACGGGCGGCAGTTCCGCTGTGCCCATAACCATAATCCCACAAGAGGTTGAAACCATGACACAAAATAAAGCCTTTTCCGCACTTGCCCTGACCGGCGCCCTACTCGGTAGCGTCAATGCCCATGCTCTGTTGCTAGGGGAGGATATTCTAGGGCAACTCACCGCCACGGGCTTCGGCACGCTACTGAATAGCACCGAAACTGTGGTGGACCCGGGCGTGGAGTTCACTTTTAACGCTGCTGGGGGACCCATCGCGGCCGATGTGAGCGACGCCGCCCTTAACCTTTTTCTTACCAACAATATTGGTGGCAACGTGCCTCTCGGCGCCGACCTGACCTGGACTTTTACGCTGATTAACCCAGCGCTGATTTTCACGGGGGTGACGGAACTGTCCGACACCTTCGCCTCTGGGGCTAGCTTTGTGGGCTTCTCTAACGGCGACACCACCGCCCAGTTCTTTATTCCCAATCAAACTCTCCCAGCCAGCTCCACCGTTTCCGCCACTTACGCGTTGTCGGTACAGAATACGGCCGTCCCGGCCCCGTCCTCCCTGGCCCTGCTGGCCGTCGGGGCGGTGGGGGGGTGGCTGCGCCGTCGAGTTCCCCGGACCACTGCCTGAGGGCGGCGCCGCCGACCCGGCGATGGTCTTCCGTCGCCGGGACGCCGGTACGCCGGGCCTTTCTCCACCCGATTCACGAATTTGTCCATGCTCTCGAAACCAGCGCGGCTAATTTTCCAAGCGTCAATTCGCCAAGCTCCAGGACCCCTACATTAAACACTTCGGTTCTGCCGGCACTTCTCTTCTTTGACCTCCTCCCTTCTTTCAGGGAGGGGAGGAGGTCAAATGTTGCTGGCGTCTGAGCAGCCATCCACGATTCTGAATCTCAAACCGCCATATTAGGCGTCTAGAACCGCCCTATCAGGCACTGTGCCCCTACTGACATAGGGAGGCGGAATGCCGACTCCACGCCTCTAATAAAGGCTCCTAGGCCAAAGTGGCCCATTCGGTCCAATTCGGTCGGCTCCGCCTTGGGTGTGGCCAAGGCAAGAATCGAATTTTCAAGGCGTTGCAAGCTGGCATGGGGAGTGCATAATTCTAATGACCGGTATGGCTTATAACGCTTTCCAGCAGATCACGGGACGCCCGAATGCAAAACGCCAAGCAGTCCGCGTCGGCCCTGACGCCTTTATCGCCGAGTCAGTTTGCCGCCTGGGTGGTGGGCGGTTTCTCCTTGGCTCCTAAACGCCGTCCCCGCAAGTCCACCCGGGCCGTCGGCGCCCACGCCCGACGGGGTGGCGATGCCGCTGATCGGCCTGGATGGCGGGCAGCCGGGGCTAGCCATCAGGGTGGACGGGCCGAGCAGCAAGACCGCTGGGCCTTATTCACCAGCGCCGATGGAGCGGGGCTGCTGGCGGTGCTGGCCGATGGCTTGGGTGGTCATGGTGGCGGCGCCCAGGCGGCCCAGCAGGTCATCGACACGGCCCGGGAGTGTTTGGCCAATCAAGCGTCCTTATTCAATAGTGATCCTCAAGAGGCCCTGGCCCAACTCTGTCAGACCGCCCATCGGGCTATCGGCGCCGCTTCCGCCACCGCCCGTAGCACCGTGGCCGTGGTCTGGCTGCACGGGGGCCGGGCTTGGTGGTTACACGTGGGAGACAGTCGGGTTTATCTCCTGCGGGACGGGGCGCGGCGGTTCCGCACCCGGGATCATTCCGCCGTGCAACTGCTGTTTGACAGCGGTGAGATCAGCGAGGCGGAAATGGCCACCCATCCCTTCCAGAACCGGTTGTACCGCAGCCTGGGCGGCGAGACCAGCCCCATAGCGGTGATCGGCGGCGACCAACTGATCCCCGGTGACCGGCTGATCCTATGCAGCGACGGGGTCTGGGAGCGGATTAGCGATGCCGAACTTTGGGCGGCGGGAGATAGGGAAGATTTGGAGGCGGCGGCCCAAGGGGTGGTAAACACAGCCGTGACCCGGGGCGGCGTCCGGGCCGATAACGCCACTCTGGTGCTGGTGAATCCCCAGGGTGGGGGATAAGGTGCGGCCAATTGATGACGCATCCAAGGGACCGAGATTATTTTTCATGATGGTCCCGGTCCCGACCTGCTAGCCTTATAGACAGGGGGGAGCGCCAGCGACAACTGACCGGCCTCAAGCCGCAGCCCAGTAGGTGTGCAGCATTAGACAGTTCTGTCCAAGGCGTTCACTCCGTTAAAAGGCCCCAATCGGGGCCTTTTCCATGTGGGCGGCGAACGGATGGGGGCGCTGATCAGCCCCGGGAGTCCACCCTATTAGTGGCCGTTCCTTCCACTACCACCTTGCCTTTCACCGTGCAGACCGTTTCCAGGGTGACCCGGCGGCGTTTAGAGTCGAGGGCCGTGACCGTGGCCGTGGCCGTGACGGTATCGCCGATCCGCACCGGCGCCTTGAATGTCAACTGCTGGTCAATATAAATGGCGCCGGGGCCGGGCAGCCGGGTGCCCAGCACACAGGAGATCAGTCCGGCGGAGAACATACCGTGGACGATCCGTCCCTTGAACATCGTCTCGGTAGCGAACTCGTCGTTAATATGCACCGGGTTGTCGTCGCCGGTGATGCCGGCGAACAGGATGACATCGGCTTCGGTGATGGTCTTGGCGTAGGAGGCGCTCATGCCTTCCTTGAGGTCTTCCAGGTAATAGCCATGCAACTCGCTCATGGGGGGATTCTCCTGTTGCCTGGGGTATTGAATCGTTCGTCTAGAGAAAATATCCTGATTAAACGAGTTTAACCCAGGCGTTTTTCTTCCTGCGTTCAACCGCGTTCCGAACCTTCCAGCGGCCCATGGCGGCCAGACAGATTAGAGCTAACCTTACAATATTAGAGGATTCCGTACCTCCACCGCCGTATGGTTCGGCAAGGGTGGCGGCTGGGGAAAGATTATTCATGGCTTTGGCACACAGACTGAACTCAATAGGTGATTCATGAAAGCAGTGGTCGCGGTAAAGCGCGTGGTGGACTACAACGTCAAGGTCCGCCCCAAGGCGGACGGGACGGGGGTAGAGACGG
>CAZQXD010000008.1:96180-104108 GCA_964597315.1 uncultured Candidatus Competibacteraceae bacterium | reverse complement strand
ATCATCCATCACCACCGCGCCCTGCTGGGGGTTTTTGAACCGCACCACCGGCTCCACCCCTTCCCGGGGCGGTCCCTGATAGTCCCGGTGACGGCCGTCGTAACGGGGCTTGTCCTTGCGAGCCATTTGTTCCGCGCGCAGGGTCTCCAGTTCCGCCTTGGTGCAGTAGCAATAATAGGCGTTGCCTTCCTCTAGTAACTGGCGGAGTACTTCCCGGTAACGGTCAAAGCGACGGGTCTGGTAGAAAGGGCCTTCGTCGTAGTCCAGCCCCAGCCAGCTCATGCCTTCCAAAATAGCATTGACCGATTCCGGGGTGGAACGCTCCAGATCGGTGTCCTCCACGCGCAGTACAAAACGGCCACCGTGGTGGCGGGCATACAGCCAGGAGAACAGGGCAGTGCGGGCGCCGCCGATGTGCAGTAGCCCGGTGGGGCTAGGGGCAAAACGTGTCTTGACCATGGGGCGGGACGATCTCTGGTGACTGGGTAATCGGGCCATTTTAGCGACTGTGAGCGGGGAAGTCCTGCGGGTCAGGAGGGTCTATGGCCATCACGCCATTGCCCGCAGCGTGGTCAGGGAACTCCGGGACGATTCCCGGTGGATCGGAGCCGATAGTCTTAGGCCCGCGCTACGGTAGGGAACAGGCTATTGCCATGGCGTCCTAGGGCCAGCTAAGGTGCAGACCATGGGACACCGCCCTTGAGGTTCGTGATGTTTTGCCGAATTTATCAGATTACAACCCGCCCCTGACGCGGAGCGGCTGTTTGGGAACGCGGGCTATGAATATCACGATTTTTGGCGCCGGCTACGTTGGTTTGGTGACGGCCGCCTGCCTGGCGGAGGTGGGCAACAATGTACTCTGCGTGGATGTGGACAGCCACAGGGTGGAGCGCCTGCAACAGGGTGAGGCGCCCATTTACGAGCCGGGTCTGGACGCACTGCTCAAGCGCAACGCCGATTGCGGGCGGTTGAGGTTTACCACCGATGTGGCCAAGGCGGTGGCCCATGGTCTGGTTCAGTTCATCGCCGTGGGCACGCCTCTGGACGAGGACAGTTCGACGGATCTGCGCTACGTGTTGGCGGTGGTCCGGGGCATCGGCGAGCAGATGCGCGAGTCCCGCATCGTGATCATCAAATCTACGGTGCCGGTGGGCACCGCCGACCGAGTTCGAGAGGCCCTTTTCGCCAGTTTGGCGGCGCGCGGTATCGATCTGGAGTTCGACGTGGTGTCCAATCCCGAGTTTCTCAGGGAGGGTGCGGCTATCGAGGACTTCATGCATCCCGACCGGATCATTATCGGCGCCTCCAATACTCGCGTTGTGGAGCGAATGCGGCGATTGTACTCGCCTTTTAACCGCAACTATGACCGCATGATCGTCATGGATGCGCGCTCCGCAGAACTCACCAAATACGCCGCCAACGCCATGTTGGCCACCAAGATCAGTTTTATGAACGAAATGGCCGGTTTGGCGGAACGTCTGGGGGGCGATATCGAGCAGGTGCGCCGGGGCATCGGCTCCGACCCGCGAATCGGCTACGATTTTATTCATCCAGGCTGTGGCTACGGTGGCTCTTGTTTACCCAAGGACGTCAGTTCCCTGGAATATACCGCTCGCACGGTGAACTATCAGGCTCGCTTGCTCCTCGCCGTACAGTCCATCAACCGCCGTCAGAAAGAAGTGCTGTTTCAGAAAATCCAACGCCATTTCGGTGGGGTGGATAATTTGCGAGGGCGTTGTCTGGCCCTTTGGGGGTTGGCGTTCAAGCCCAATACCGACGATATACGCGAAGCGCCCAGCCGGGTGCTGATAGAGGCCCTGTGGGCCGCTGGCGCCACGGTGCGGGTATTCGATCCCAAGGCCATGGACTCGGTGCGGCGCAGCTACGGCGAGCGACCGGATTTGGTGTTGTGTCCAGATCGTAATCAAGCCCTGGAAGGCGCCGATGCCTTGGTCGTGGTCACCGAATGGACTATTTTTCGCAGCCCGGATTTCGAGGCCATGAAATCGACTCTGCGGCAACCCGTGGTATTCGATGGCCGAAATCTTTACGATCCGGTTCAAATGCGGCGCATGGGTTTTGTGTACTATGCCATCGGCCGTGTCCAAGGCTCTTGAGCCAGGACTCGTCGGCGCCGTCAGGATTGATCTAGCCTTAGAGAGGACCCACTCATGATCGTCCCCGTTGTGTTGTCCGGTGGCAGTGGCAGTCGCCTGTGGCCCTTGTCCCGAGAGCTCTACCCCAAGCAATTACTCCCCCTGGTGGGGGAATTCACCATGCTCCAGAACACCGTATCCCGGCTGGTCGGCATCATTGGCGTTCAGCCGCCGTTGGTGGTGTGTAATGAAGAACATCGGTTTATGGTGGCGGAGCAACTCCGCGCCCTGGGCGGGGAGCCGTCGGCGGTGGTGCTGGAACCGGTGGGCCGCAACACTGCGCCTGCGGTGGCGGTGGCGGCCCTCCAGGCCATGGCCGGAGGAGGCGACCCGGTGTTGTTGGTGCTGCCCGCCGACCACGTTATTGTGGATGAGGCCGGGTTTCGGGCCGCTGTGGAACAGGCCGCGCCTTTGGCCGAGGCCGGTCGACTGGTGACCTTCGGCATCGTCCCGGAACGGGCCGAAACCGGCTATGGCTATATCAAGGGTGGCCTGGCCTTGGACGGGGGGCAGGCTCGGTCGGTGGAACAGTTCGTGGAAAAACCGGATCAGGTGGCCGCCCAAACTTATGTGGACTCAGGAGAATACTACTGGAACAGCGGCATGTTTCTGTTTCGGGCCTCCCGCTATCTAGAGGAATTGGAACGCTTTCAACCGGCGATCCTGGCGGCCTGTCGCCAAGCCCTGGCAGGCGCCCTGGCCGATCTGGATTTTGTGCGCCTGGACAAGACCGCTTTCGGGGACTGTCCCAGCGACTCCATCGACTACGCGGTAATGGAGCGCACCGGCCAAGCCGCAGTCATGCCCCTGAGCGTGGGCTGGAACGACGTGGGTTCATGGTCGGCCTTATGGGAGACCGGTCGGCGTGACCCCGACGGCAACGTGGTCAGCGGCGATGTACTCACCCTGGGGTCCCGGGACTCTTATCTCCACGCCGGTGGCCGACTGCTGGCGGCAGTGGGGGTTGAAAATCTGGTGGTGGTGGAAACCAGCGACGCCGTGCTGGTGGCCGACAAGAACCGGGTCCAGGACGTCAAGGCGGTGGTCAACCGCCTGAAAGCCGAACAGCGGGAGGAGGCCCGCTCCCACCGCCGGGTGTACCGCCCCTGGGGGTCTTACGAAAGCATTGACGCCGCCGAGCGATTTCAGGTCAAGCGCATTACCGTCAAGCCTGGGGCCAGCCTGTCTTTGCAAATGCATCACCACCGGGCCGAACATTGGGTGGTGGTGACCGGCACCGCCCGCATCACCCGGGGCAAGGAGGTGTTCATCCTCACCGAGAACCAATCCACCTATATTCCCCTCGGCACCCAACACCGCTTGGAAAACCCCGGCAAGATCCCCCTGGAACTCATCGAGGTGCAGTCCGGGGCCTATCTGGGGGAAGACGATATTGAGCGTTTCCAGGATGTCTACGGACGCGAGGGCCAGTGCTGATGGGTGCTGAATCCCTGACCTGCTTCAAAGCCTACGACATCCGCGGCCGGGTGCCGGACCAGCTCAACGAGGACGTGGCTTATCGTATCGGCCGGGCCTGCGCCCAGTTTCTGGAGGTCCGCCACATGGTGGTGGGGCGGGACGTGCGCCTGTCCAGCCCGGCTCTGTGCGCGGCCCTGGCCCGGGGGCTGATGGACGCCGGTTGCGATGTCACCGACATTGGCTTGTGCGGCACCGAGGAGGTGTATTTCGCCACCTTTCACCGGCAGGCCGACGGCGGCGTCATGGTCACCGCCAGCCACAACCCCATGGATTACAATGGCATGAAGTTGGTGCGGGAAGGCTCCCGACCGATCAGCGGCGACAGCGGTTTGGATACCATCCGTCGATTGGCCGAAACCGCCGAATTCCGCGCCCCATCCCGATCCGGCTCGCTCACCGTGGACGAGGACAAATCCGCCTACGTGGAACACCTGCTGGGCTATGTGGACGCCGCCGCGCTCAAACCACTAACCGTGGTGGCCAACCCCGGAAACGGCGGCGCGGGATGGGTGATCGACCGGCTGGAGCCTCATTTGCCCCTGCGCTTTATCAAGGTCCACCACCAGCCCGACGGGACTTTCCCCAATGGCATCCCCAACCCCCTGCTGCCGGACAACCGGGAGGCCACCCGAGCGGCGGTATTGGCCCAGGGCGCCGATCTGGGCCTGGCCTGGGACGGAGACTTCGACCGCTGTTTCTTCTTTGACGAGACCGGGCGGTTCATCGAGGGGTATTACCTGGTGGGTTTGCTGGCCACTGCCTTGCTAGAACACCATCCTGGTGAGCGGATCATCCACGACCCGCGGCTGACCTGGAACACCATCGACCTGGTGCGGGCCGCCGGCGGGACGCCGGTGCAAAGCAAGACCGGTCATGCCTTTATCAAGGAGCGGATGCGGGCCGAAGACGCGGTTTATGGGGGCGAGATGAGCGCTCATCATTATTTTCGAACGTTCGCCTATTGCGACAGCGGCATGATTCCCTGGTTACTGGTGGCCGAGCGATTGAGCCGCCTAGGTCGGCCCCTATCGGCATTGGTGGATGAGCGGATGCGGGCCTATCCGTGCAGTGGCGAAATCAACTTCCGGGTCACCGACGCCGCCGCCAGGATCGAGGCCATCCTGGCGGCCTATGCCGGTGAGAACCCGCGCCTGGACCGGGACGACGGCATCGGGGTGGAGTTTGCCGACTGGCGTTTCAATCTACGTAGCTCTAACACCGAACCACTGCTACGTCTGAACGTGGAGACGCGGGGCGACCCTGAGCTGTTGGAGCGGCGCACAAAAGAACTGCGCGCACTGATGGTGGGGTGATGTCTCGCCCCGTCGCCGGCGCCGGATTGTTGCTGGTGCTGATGGCCGGCACCATCGCTTTTTTCATGCTCTATGACCGCTACCAGGTGGTAGGGCCGCAATTGCTGGGTAATCCAGATTTCAACCAAGGTCTGGAGGGTTGGGAACAGGCAGGTCGAGGCCGGGTGGAGGTCCAGGCGGGAGGCGTCATCCTGGAGGTCCGGGAACCCGGCTCCGGGGTCGCCTTGCGACAGACGCTTTCCGAACCGGGGCGGTTTCGGCTGTTGCGTCTGTCCGGCGAACTGGAGGCCCGAGCCATCCATCCCGGACCCCGGTTCTGGCAACAGGGGCGTCTGGTGCTGGTCAGTCTTAACGACAAGCAACGTATGCTACCGGTTCCCCACCTGGTCGCCGATCTGGCCGGCAACCGCGCCTGGGCGACCTATCGGCAGGTATTCTCCGTACCCCGGCGGGCGACGGAATTGCAGGTCCGGCTGCAACTGATCGGCGCCACCGGTCGTCTGGCGGTTCGATGGGTTGGCCTTCATGAGGTCGAGGAACGGCCCGGCTATCGCTGGTATCGGTCCTTGGGCCTGGCCCTGTGGAGCGTCGCATTGGTTTGGCTGGTATGGCCGTACCGTAACCGGCTGCGCTTTGACCGGGCTCATCTATTGCTGTATCTAGCCGTCCTGGGGGTGTTTGTCGGCACCTTGATGCCAGTGGAACTCAAACAGCCCATGGAAAAACAGATGATCGCCGTACTCAACAGTCTGCTGCCGGTGCTTGAGCATCGGTTGACGTCGGACTCGATCAATAAATCCGGCCATTTTCTGTTTTTCGCCATGCTGGCTTTCGGGGCCGTGCGGGTTGGCGTCGGACAGCGTCCGTGGGGCATAGGCATGGGATTGGTGTTGCTGGCGGCTTTGAGCGAAGTGCTTCAGTTTTTCGTGGAGGGTCGCCGGCCCCGCTTGACCGATCTGCTGGTGGATGCCTTGGGCATCGCCCTAGGCATGGCCTTGGCGGCCTATTGGCATCACCGTTCGGGTGCTTCGGGTAGATGTGAAACACGGCATGACGACGGCGGCGGGATCGGTTAGTATCCCTGCTCATCGCGGACCGATAGTTTATGGCCTTTGGTAAACGTATACTGTAAACCTTTGTAGAAATGCCAAAGGCAATGGAACAGGACATTCTGGGTGTTTGACCGAATTCTCGTCGTTTGTGTCGGCAATATCTGCCGCAGCCCCATGGGAGAAGCGCTTTTAGCCCGGGAACTGGCTTACAATTCGGCCGTGCGGGTCAGCTCGGCCGGCATCGGCGCCCTCGTAGACCGACCCGCCGACCCTACCGCTCAAGCGTTGATGCGGGAACAGGGTCTCGATATCTCAGCTCATCGCGCCCAGCAGCTCACCTCCGCCCTGTTGCGGCGCAACGATCTCGTTTTGGTGATGGAGAGCGGCCATAAGAAAGCCGTGGAGACCATCGACCCCAGTGCGCGAGGTAAAGTCTATCGCTGGGGGGAGTGGGGCGATTTCGACGTTCCCGATCCCTTTGGAGAATCACGAGAAGTTTTTGAGCAGGCCCTGGCGCTGTTGCTTCAGGGCCTGAAGGATTGGTCGTCTAAACTCAAAGGGTAGTGGAATGAGTGCGACAATAAATAGATGGATGGCGGCAGCGGTGCTGCTGCTGCAAGGTTGTTCCGCAGTGCCGGGCATGTATATGCAAACCGAGGGCGAGACCTCCGGTTTGGAAGTGCCGGTGACCGTGGACGGTGAGACGGTGCTCTCCAAAGTAACCATTACACCGATTACCGCCAATTTAATCATTGACCAGGAGGCGCCCCGCTTCCTGCCAGGGCGCACACCGCCACCCGGAGAGCAATACCACGATTATCGTATTGGTCCCAGGGACATTCTCAGCATTACCGTGTGGGACCACCCAGAACTCACCATCCCTGCGGGTTCCTTCCGAGACGCCGAGTCTTCCGGGCATCTGGTCAAGGAAGACGGCACCCTGTTTTATCCCTATGTGGGACGGTTGAAAGTGGCGGGCATGACCATGGAGAAACTCCGCCGGGTGCTGGCCAGCCGACTCAGCACCTTTATCGAGAATCCGCAATTGGATGTACGGGTCATCGCCTACCGCAGCCAGAGAGCCTATGTGGTGGGCGAGGTGGCCGAGCCGGGTATCCAGCCCATTGACGACGTGCCGCTGACCGTCACCGAGGCCATCAACCGCGCCGGTGGGATTACCGAACGGGCGGACCTGCGCAACGTGACCTTGTCACGGAATGGCGAGGTCTACGATATCAATCTGCTGGCTATCTACGAAGACGGCGACCTATCCCAGAATGTGTTGCTCAAGCATGGGGACGTGCTTAGCGTGGCCGACGCCAACCGCAGCCAGAACAAGGTGTTCGTGCTGGGCGAGGTAGTGCAGCCTTCCTCCCAGGTCATCAATAAAGGCCGCATGACCCTCACCGAGGCCCTGAGCGACGCCGGGGGCGTAGACCCGGTGAGTTCCAATCCCGGGCGCATCTATGTGATCCGTAGCGCCTTGGAGAAACCCGAGATTTTTCATCTCAACGCCCGCTCCCCGGATGCCCTGTTGCTGGCTGACCGCTTCGAACTGGCTCCCCGGGACGTTATCTATGTGGACACCGCCGAGGTCACCCGCTGGAATCGGGTGATCAGCCAGATCCTACCCACCGCGCAGACCCTCAATCAGACTTCGGCCACCGACTTTCCCTTGTTTCAGGGGGGCGGAAACTGACGCCTACACCAGGCTGGCTGTTTAACCACGGATCGATTTTAACTATATGAGTCCCAGAACCGACATCGATGGAACGTTGCTTACCGGCGTCCAGGACGCGCCGGAAGAGGAAATCAATCTGGGCGATTACCTGGCCGTCATCGCCGAATCCAAATGGTTGATCGCTTTTATCACCCTGCTGGTGCTGATGCTGGGGATGATGAAGATGCCACTGGTAAGGACCGTGATA
>CAZQXD010000008.1:58768-96170 GCA_964597315.1 uncultured Candidatus Competibacteraceae bacterium | reverse complement strand
TCATGGCCCGGCCCATTTTCAGCGTCGATGCCCTGTTGCAGGTGGAGGACAAGGGCAATTCCCTGGGACCGCTGAATGCCGTGGCGGCCGTGTTCGAGGGGGAGACGCCGGTCAATGCCGAGATCGAGATCTTGCGTTCGCGGTTGGTTATCGGCCGGGCGGTGGATGCCCTGCGTTTGTATACCGTCGCCGAGCCTCGCTATTTTCCGGTGCTTGGCCGGGCTGTGGCCCGCTATCGGGATGCCGCGACGGGGCCGGTCGAGCCTTGGCTGGGGCGGGAGGACTATGCCTGGGGTGGGGAGTCCATCCAGGTAGAGACTTTTCAGGTGCCCGATGCGGTCCTGAGCAAGCCCTTCACCTTGGTGGCTGGCGAGGCGGGCCGCTACCGCTTACTTGGGCCTTCCGGGCAGCCGGTGCTAGAAGGCCGGGTAGGGGAACCCGTCAAGGCCGGTAACGATCAAGCTTACTACGAACTGTTCGTGTCCGACCTCGTGGCTCGACCCGGCACCAGGTTTCGGCTGGTCCGCAATGCCCGGCTGGCCACCGTCGAGAGTGTCCAGCGGGAGTTGCGGGTGTCCGAAAAAGGTAAGCAGTCGGGCGTACTACAGATCGGTTTGCAAGGCCCCGACCCGGTGCGGGTGGCCGAAGTAGTCAACACCATCGCCAATCTGTATCTGCGTCAGAACGTAGAACGCAAATCCGCCGAGGCCGAGCAGACCCTGGCTTTTTTGGAAGAGCAATTGCCGCTCCTCAAGGAGCGGCTTGAGTCCGCCGAGGCGGCCCTCAATGCCTACCGTTTGGAGCAGGGGTCCGTGGACATGCCCAAGGAGACGCAAGTCATCCTGGAGAAGGTGGTGGAGGTGGATTCCCAACTCACCGGCCTGAAGCAGAAGCGCGAAGAGCTGCGCCAGCACTTTACCCCGGCCCACCCCACCATCGTCGCCCTAGACGCCCAGATTGCCCGCCTGGCCCAAGACCTGGATGAGCTCAGCGTACGGGTCAAGGATCTACCCGATACCCAGCAGGAACTGTTGCGCCTGTCTCGGGATGTGGAGGTAAACACCCAACTCTATACGTCCTTGCTCAATAGCGCTCAAGAACTGCGGGTGGCCAAGGCCGGCACCTTGGGAAATGTGCGCATCGTCGACTATGCCGTGCCCCCGCTGGAGCCAGTCAAGCCCAAGAAGCCGCTGGTGTTGGCGGTGTCCATGGTGCTGGGATTGTTTTTGGGCATCGTGGCGGCCTTTGTGCGCCGGGCTTTGCGTAGCGGCGTCGAAGACCCCGATCTGTTGGAAAAGCAGATGGGCATTCCAGTATATGCCTCCATCCCCCATAGTAAGCAGCAGGAGAAACTGGGCCGACGGTTACGCAGCCGCAAGGACCAGCCTGCGGTACTCGCCATCCAGGACCCCGAAGACCTGGCCATCGAGAGCCTCAGAAGTCTACGCACAACCCTGCATTTCGCCATGATGGAAGCCAAGAACAACGTCATCATGGTGACTGGTCCCAGCCCCTCCGTGGGCAAGTCCTTTATCAGTGTCAATTTGGGAGTGGTGCTGGCCAGCGCCGGTCGGCGGGTGTTGTTGATGGATGCCGACCTACGCAAGGGCTACCTGAATCAGTACCTGGGTTTGGGCCGGGAGCAGGGTTTGTCGGATCTGATCAGCGGCACGGTGGATCTGAATCAGGCTATCCATTCCACGTCGGTGGAGAATCTAGACATCATCACCACCGGCGCCATCCCCCCCAATCCATCGGAATTGCTGCTGCACGAGCGGTTTGCCGTGACCGTGGGCCAGCTCAGCCGGGACTATGACCATGTGTTGATCGACTCGCCCCCGGTGCTGGCGGTCACCGACGCCGCCATCATCGGTCGCATGACCGGCGCCGCGCTGATGGTGGTTAAGGCCGGCGCCCATCCGCTACGGGAAATTGAACAGAGCATCAAGCGCCTGAAACAGGCTGGTGTCAATTTGCGGGGTATTCTGTTCAATGACGTGGATATCAGCAGCCGCACCCATGGTTACGGCAAGTATGTCTACCAGTACTCCTATAAAAAATAATCAAGCCTCGGGCGTCCGGCTTAAGAACTCTCGGAATCGGTCGTGGCGGTAGGCCATAGGCTCGGGTTATGGCTACTGGGCATTAGGGGTGTATGCATATAACAAAAAGTAAGTTGAAACGGGGCGTCTGAATCAGCAGCATACCTTGCTTTGGAGCAGCGCCGAGCGGTGGTGCGTATTCCCCCTAACCCGAACACCAAGAGATGATCATGACGACGTTGATAGCGCCTCACGGAGGCACACTCAGGGATCTGTATCTGGACGAGAACACCCTGGCCGTGGAAAAAGCCCATGCCCGTGAGTACCCTTCCTGGGATTTGTCTCATCGGCAGTTGTGCGACGTGGAATTGCTGCTGAACGGCGCTTTTTCGCCCCTGGAGGGGTTTCTCGGAAAAGCCGATTATCAGCGGGTGCTTGAAGAGATGCGACTGACGGATGGGACATTGTGGCCAATGCCCATCACTCTGGATGTGAGCGAGGATTTTGCCGCCCAGGTCGAGGTCGGTAGCCAGGTGGCCTTGCGCGACCCGGAGGGGGTGCTGATCGCGGTCCTGGCCGTATCCGATGTATGGCGACCCAACAAGACCTTGGAGGCCCAACAGGTCTTTGGGGGCGATGATCCCCGCCACCCGGGTGTGAACTATTTGCTGAACAAAGCGCACCCGGTCTATCTAGGCGGGCGGCTTAAAGGCATCGAGGCGCCTACCCATTACGATTTCAAGCACTTGCGGGACAGCCCCCGGGAGTTGCGGGAGAAGTTCAAGAAGTGGGGGTGGTACCGGGTGGTGGCTTTCCAGACCCGCAATCCCATGCACCGGGCGCATCAGGAACTGACTTTCCGGGCCGCGCAACTGGCCGAGGCCAATCTACTGATCCATCCGGTGGTGGGTATGACCAAGCCCGGAGATATCGATCACTTCTCCAGGGTTCGCTGTTATGAGCATCTGCTGAAGCAATATCCCGAGCAGACCACCACCCTGAGCCTGCTGCACTTGGCCATGCGCATGGGGGGGCCTCGGGAGGCGCTTTGGCATGCCATTATCCGTAAAAATCATGGCTGCACCCATTTTATTGTCGGGCGTGACCATGCCGGTCCGGGCAAGAACGGCGACGGGGCGGCGTTTTATGGCCCATACGAGGCCCAGGAAGTGGTGGCTCGTCATCAGGACGAGTTGGGCATACAGATGATCCCTTTTCAGGAGATGGTCTATGTCCAGGAAAAAGCCGAGTACCTGCCCGCCGACGAGATACAAACCGGTGAAACAGTACTGAACATTTCCGGCACCGAGTTCCGCCGCCGCTTGCAAGAGGGTCTGGAAGTGCCGGAATGGTTTTCCTATCCAGAGGTGGTGCGCGAGTTGCGCCGCACCCATCCGCCCCGTCATCGCCAGGGTTTTACGGTGTTCTTCACTGGTCTGTCTGGAGCCGGCAAGTCCACCATCGCCAATGCCCTCATGGTCAAGCTCATGGAACTGGGGGGTCGGTCGGTGACGCTGCTAGACGGGGATGTGGTGCGAAAGCATTTGTCCAGCGAATTGGGGTTTTCCAAGGAACACCGCAACGTCAATATTCTGCGGATCGGCTTTGTGGCCAGCGAGATCACTAAAAACGGCGGCATCGCCATTTGCGCGCCCATCGCCCCCTACCGTTCCACCCGCCAGGAGGTTCGGGAGATGATCGCTCCAGGGGGCGGGTTTCTGGAGGTCCATGTGGCCACCCCCTTGCAAATCTGCGAGGAGCGGGACCGCAAGGGTTTGTACGCCAAGGCCCGGGCAGGGATCATCAAGGAGTTTACGGGCATTTCCGATCCCTACGAAGAGCCGGAGAATCCAGAGATGGCCATTGACACCAGCGAAGCCAGCCCAGACCAGGCCGCCCATCGGATCATCCTGAAGCTAGAGAGCATGGGGTTCATCAAATAGTTATTTTCCAGGTCGCGGGATAGCTGTAGAGTACGCAGGTTGTTATCCAGGGTGGGCTAGATGTCCGATGCATCCGTTTCCAGCACGACGCAACTGCCCGAGGCCTTGCGCCGCGCCATCGTGGAAACGGTGGCCCGGCATCTGGTGGGTCGGTCCTATCGGCTGTATTTATTTGGATCGCGCGCCCAGGGCAGGGCAACGCCCCGGTCGGATTATGATCTGGCCGTCCTGGGCGAGGGGGCGTTCCCGTTGGCACAGATAGAACGGCTACGCGGTGATTTGGAAGGTTTGCCGGTGCTGCAACGTGTAGAGTTGGTAGACCTGGGAAGGTCCTCGGCAGACTTCATGGGCCGGGTGCTGGGTCATGCGGTGTTGCTGGATGAGCACTGAGCGTTTGCAGGGGCTGCGGGGCCGACTGGGGCGCGCCGCGCAACGCCTGGCAGATGCGCTGGCCCGGCCCAAGGATGAGTTCATCCGGGATGCGGCGAGACAGCGTTTTGAGTTGGTGCTGGAACGTTTGAAGAGTATGTCGGCCCGGTTGGACGGGGAAATCGCCGAGCTGTAAATAAAACGGAAGAGGGATTGTGGACGGGGACGGTTTTGACATTATTCATCATGGCGCGGTGACCGGCGTGACCGGTTCCTGCCACGAGCTGCGTTTGTCCGACGACGCCGCCATTCTGGTGGATTGTGGCCTGTTCCAAGGCGCGGAGACCTCCCCAAACGGTCGCGCTGGGCCGGAGCGCCTGGAGATCGAATTTCCCATCGCCCACATCCGGGCGCTCGTCGCCACCCATGTGCATATCGACCATGTGGGGCGGATTCCCTATCTACTGGCCGCCGGGTTTAGCGGTCCCATCTATTGCAGCGAACCGTCCGCCATCCTGCTGCCCTTGGTGCTGGAGGATGCCATCAAGGTGGGCTTCACCCGCGATCGTCGGTTGGTGGCGCGGTTTCTGAGGGTGCTTCGGGAGCGCATTGTGCCCTTGCCATACAGTCGCTGGGAGTCTATCGACGTGGGGCGGGGCCGGGACCTGGCCATCAAATTGAAACCCGCCGGTCATATTCTGGGATCAGCCTATGTGGAATGCCGGATCGGCCGGGGCCGGGCCGCCAAAAAGGTGGTCTTCTCCGGCGACCTGGGCGCCCCCAACACTCCCCTGTTGCCCGCTCCAAAATCTCCCTATAGCGCCGATGTATTGGTGTTGGAAAGCACCTACGGCGACCGTGACCATGAGAACCGCAAGGGGCGGCGGGAGACCCTGCGCAAGGTGATCGAGCATGCCTTGCAGGACCGGGGTACAGTACTGATTCCAGCCTTCAGCATCGGTCGGACCCAGGAGTTGCTCTACGAGTTGGAGGACATCATTCACCGCTGCCGGGGCAAGGCGGCGGCCAAGGGGCTGCCCTGGGAGGATCTGGAAATCATTGTGGATTCGCCCCTGGCTAGTCGTTTCACGGAAGCCTACCGGCAGTTGCAGCCCTACTGGGATAAGGAAGCCAAGCGACGGGTCACGATGGGCAGGCATCCTCTGTCCTTCGAGCAACTGACGACCATAGATAGTCATCGAGACCATCTGCGAACGGTAAAGTACCTGGCCAAAACCGGTCGCCCGGCGGTGGTGATCGCCGCCAGCGGCATGTGCGCCGGTGGGCGGGTGATGAATTATCTGAAAGCGATACTCGGGGACTCCAGAAACGATGTGCTGTTCGTGGGCTATCAGGCCCAGGGTACGCCGGGGCGGGATATTCAGCGGTACGGACCGAAAGGGGGATGGGTGGAACTGGATGGGGAGCGGTATGAGATTCGGGCGGAGGTGCATACGATTGGGGGGTATTCGGCTCATGCGGGGCAGTCTGACCTTTTGAGGTTTTTGAAAAATATGCGGCGCTTACCATCCCAGGTCAGACTTGTTCATGGTGATCTTGACGTCAAAAGGAACTTGCGAGACAGGATTGAGGCTATGGATTTACGGTGCAAGATGGTAACAACAGTTGTTTAGATTTTGGATACGACTATTTAATCAATCATGGCTAATCTCGACAGGCTTTTTTAGCTTTTTAGTCCATAAAAAATATCTAAAAACGAAAGTCAAGATACAGATTTTAATGTATATTAGTCTTATTGTAATATGAGTCGCTATGAGTAAAAAAATTAGTGCTGTAGTAGTTGAAATTTTTCGTAATTCATCAATAATCTTTTTTATTAAAGTGTTGGCTGCTTTGTTTTCATTCTTGTTCAGTGTTTTTTTAGGGCGACTGTTAGGATCTGAAGGAACCGGATTATATTTTTTAACGCAAACAATAATATTAATATTTGCAGTTTTATCCAGAATTGGGTTAGATAATGCAGTAGTGCGATATGTGGCACATTTGAGAATCAACAATGATTGGGGAAATATTATAAAAGTTCGTAAAAATGCAATACTGTTTGGTGTTTTTGGATCATTTTTAGCTATTTTTTTTATAATTTTTATCTCACCATGGTTGGCTAATGTTGTATTTTCAAAGCCTGAAATGCAGTATCTACTAATTTGGATGTCTTTAAGTATATTACCTATAACAATATTTAGTTTAAATGCTTACGTGCTGCAAGGACTAAACAAAGTTGCTGAGGCTATATCCATAATTAGCTTTTGGGTACCGCTGTTATCATTGATTGGCGTTATTTTATTAGTGCCCACATTTAATATTTATGGCGCAATATGGTCATACATCGCTGCTGTATATATTAACTTGATCATTAGTTACTGCTTATGGAAGAAAAGCAAGATTGGTAAAGAGTTTTGTTTGTCTCGATTTTCACACCATAAATTACTTAAAAGTAGTTTTCCGCTTTTTGGAGCAACCATATTAAATTTGATAGTAACTTGGTCACCTACAATCGTGTTGGGTGTCGTCTCGGCGAGTGAACAAATTGGAATATTTGGTGTTGCGAATAGAACAGCATCTTTGGCAAGCTTTTTTTTAGTAGCCATTAACAGTGTTGTTGCGCCAAAATTTGCTACACTTTATAGCCAAAATAAGATTAAAGAATTGCAAGTTGTGGCTAGTAGTTCAGCAACAATAGTTACAGTTGTTGCTACTCCGTTCGTTCTGGTTTGTTTGATATTCTCAAGCTCAATAATGAAAATATTTGGAGAAGACTTTGTGTCAGGTGATTTTGTGTTTTTAATACTATTAATTGGGCAGTTTGTGAATATATTAACAGGTTCTGTTGGAATGTTACTGATTATGTCTGGCAATGAGTCGATTTACAGGAATGTCATGGGCTTGAGTACAATGCTTTGCTTAGCTCTGAGTATTTTTCTTATTCCCTTGTTTGAAGCAACCGGTGCTGCGTTGGCAACTTCAATAACCATGATAGCACAAAATATTATATTAGCTGTTATAGTATGGATGCGAATAAAAATATTAACATTGCCTTTTATGAATTTATTCAAATAAAGAGATGATAAAATGAAATATTTATATGGCTTTGTGGTTTTAAATTATAATAATTATCTTGACTGTAAAGAATGCGTGGCAACCATTCTTGAAATTAATAGAAGAGATTATATTGTTGTAGTTGTAGATAATTGTTCAGAAAATGATTCATATGAACAATTATCATCAGAGTTTGGCAATATAGACGAAGTTGTATTATTGCGGACAAATGAAAATTTAGGTTATTCTGGTGGAAATAATTTTGGCATAAATTATTTAATTGAATGCGGATGTAATAATGCGATAATCGCGACAAATGATACAATTTTAAAATCAATAAATATTTTGGATATTTTAGATTCACTTGAATTAAAACAAGTTGGAATTGTAGGACCAAAAATATTAACTTTAGATGGAAAATTACAAAATCCTTCTGTTGAAAATATAAATCTGATTTATTGTATGAATATTATTTTTCCAAAATGGATGGATGGTGTTAGAAGCTTTGTGTATAAGTTTTTTCCGGTTGCTCAATCCTTGAGATTTAAACAAAAAAAAGTAATGAATAAACAAAGTGTCGAAAAATGCTCTGACACACAGAGGGATGTTTATGCTTTACATGGAAGTTTTATGATACTTACTGCAGATTTTGTAAAAAAAATAAAAAAATTGGATGACCATATTTTTATGTTTGGCGAAGAGGATCTGCTGGCTCTGGAGTGCGAAAAACTAGGGTTAAAAAGAATATATATTCCAGAGATTAATGTTCTACATAAAGAAGATCGAAGCATTGATTCAATAAATACTGATAAAGAGTATTTTATTAAAAAATATTCTTATGAATCCCGTAAATATATACTTCAAAAATTTGGTGCTTTTTTTATTCTTAAAATATTGTTTAAAAGTATTTATAGATAAAACCAAGCAATGCCATTGTTAGTTTTTTTAAGAAACCGTTCGAAATCCCCGATGCCACAGTTTTTAGCGATCCAGGCAAAGTACTCAGGTCGTAAAATTACTGAAAAATCAGGATATCGATGTGATCTGATGATGGATGCGCCCACGACCACCACCAACTTTCTCATTGACGTGTTCTGTCGAGTAGATGATCAGATGCAGAATGTGCCTAAACACCCTCAAGCCCGGCTGTGGCCCAGTGAGGTGGTCACCTTGGCGCTGCTCTACGCCCTCAAAGGAGGTAGTGCTCGGGCCCATTACCGCTGGCTGAAACGGGACTTCGTCAAGCTGTCACCGCATCTGCCCGAGCGCACCCGCTTGATGCGGCTGTTCAAAACCCACTGGCAGTGGAGTTGTCGGTTTATGGCTCAACCCACCCTGCTGGGTGTGATTGATACCAAAGGTATTGAAATGATTCATTCTTGCCGCCAGGGTCGTGGCCTGGGAGGGGGAGGGATCCACCGCTGGATTGTCGGCGTCACGCTGGACGTGCTGCTCAATCGCCTAGGCCGGGTGGTGGGCTGGCGCTGGGCACCGGCGAACATCCACGACAAGCGCTTCCGCCCCCTGATCGAGGCGCTCAGCGATCAGATGCTGGTACGGGGCGATTTGGGCTTTCATGCTGCTGAGGGCGATCCTTCGAACCTGAAAATCTGCCCGCAAGGACAGTGGAATGGTCGCATGCTGGTGGAGACCATCTTTTCGATGCTCATGGAGCTGGCTCATCTGAAGAAAGTGGCTCATCGGGCGAGTATGTGCGTACTCGATTGGCCTTTATCATGGTGGCGTTTAATGTCTTGGTACAATGGCATGGTTTGCCTGCGGATGAAGATGGATTTGTACACTTATCCACTACTGAATTCTTTTTATGAGCCTAATAAACTAGTATCACTAGTTTTTATATATTCACATGGTATTTTTTAAGGAGAAACATTATGTCAACAGTTGATTTTATTATCATTGGAGCGCAGAAAGCAGGAACCACTTCATTATTCCGCTATCTTTCTGCGCACCCTAACATATGTATGCCAGTTAAAAAAGAAATTGAATTTTTTTCCAGAGAAGAATATTACTCTAAAGGTCTGACTTGGTATGGTCAGTGGTTTTTGAATTGTAATCGTAACAACCTTGTAGGTGAGGCTTCTCCGCAGTATATGTTTTATGACTATGTTCCAGAGCGAATATTTAATGTATTTCCTGATGTGAAGTTGATTGTAATTTTGAGAAATCCAATTGATCGTGCATATTCGCATTATAGAATGTTAAAAAGACGAGAATTAGAGAATAAGAATTTTTCTACTTTAGTGCTTGACTTGATAAATCGGCAGAAATCATTGAATGGTGACGAACATTTTGAGAATCACGAGTATTTTGCGTTTGGAGAGTATGGAAGAATATTAAGTAATTATTTACAGTTTTTCGATAAAAAAAACATACACATTTCTTTTTCAGAAAATCTAAATATTAATCCAGTCGCAACAGTAAATGAAATATGTGATTTTTTAAACATTGAATACTTTTCAGACAACAAGCATATTAAAAAGAAGTATCATAAAAGCGGTGATAAAAGATTTCCTGCATTTGAACGATGGATAAAAAATGCAAGCTGGATTAAACGATTGATAAAATTCTTTATTCCAAAGCAAACATTACATGGATTGATTTTCTGGTTTGAAACCCAAGCGAATGTCAAAGCAACATATCATGAAGGTCCTAATAAAAATGATCGAGAGTTACTTAAAAAATATTATAAAAGTGATGTTGATTTAGTGCTTAGTACTTTTGATAAAAAAGCCCCCTGGGCAGATTTCACTAATAATTAAAATTCATGATAATTTTCAAAAAAAAATTTGATGCGTAATTTTTTAATCATCTTGACATTGCTTGTTGCATTTGTGCTTGAGGGCATTGGTCTATTCTATTGGTCTGACACTACATTTGCTATGTTTAATGTGTATTGTATAAGCTTATTTATATGTATTTTTGTTTTTTGGAAATTTTTTAAAAAGGATATTTTTCACCCAATTGCCTTATACTCATTGTTGTTACTATTAATTTTGTATAGCAGAGCATTTATGATGCTTTTTTTCAATGTTAGTTCTAATTATTTTTATTACTCAAATGAACAATATTTGTTAATGTATGTTTTTCAGGTGATCGTTCTTTCGCTTTGTTCATTGGGTTCATTTGCTATTGGGTATGCATTCAGCAACGTGTTTTTTCGTGAAACTTCAAAAATAAATTTATTAATATATAATAAAGTTAATTATGTTATTGTGTTGCTGTTATTTTTTATTGGAGTGATATCATTTTATATTTATTATAGCAAGCTTGGAGGCATTGTCTGGTTATTAAGCAATTTTTCCGCATCAAAAAATGTTTCTGGAGGAGGTGTATTTTTTTTAATAGGCAGCTTAATTATAGGGTCTTCTTGTTTGGCTATTATCTCAACGGCAAAAAACCCAAGATTGTTTTCCTTAACACTGCTATTGTCTTCCCTAATCATACTTGGAATTTACGGAAGAACAGGGCCTTTGGTTTGGTTAATTTTTATTTATTTTCTTTTATACTCCAAAATATATAGATTACCGAATCAAGGAAAGTTAGCAATAATATTTTTAATGGGCGTGTCAATTCTATATGTAGTAAAGGCTGTTCGCACAATGCTGGCTTTTGATATTACTCTTGATACTATTGATATAGTATTTCAATTTTTAATGAATGATTATCAAAATATAGGTGGTGATCTTGCAAATTTAGATGTATCAATGTCTGTATTGAAAGATATGGGACATAGGTATGAAATTGGTGATTTTATGTTTAGTTGGGTTGCTTGGCTATATCAACTAATTCCAGGTTATTTTTGGGCAGAAAAAGAGCAATATGAAAATATTGGAAGGATCATGTATCAGATATATCGAGGTGGATATGGTGATTCCGGCCTGACAATATTTGGGTTTGTAACTGCCTATGTTTCTGGGTGGTGGTTTTTGGTTATTTTGTTATATATATTATTTGGATTGATAATTGGAATTCTTTATAATAAATCTAAAATGTCTAATAATATTTGGTATCTTTTTTTATATGGTACAGGGATTTATTCGTTTTTAATGTTTAATAGAACTGGGGATCTATCAGCTGTTATGATACAAATGATTGTACTATCTGGTGGGTTGTTTTTTGCTTTAGCCACAATAATGCTTGTCAAACTTTCGGTAAACCATAGATAACAGAGCTTTGAAGAGGGCTTGGTGATCAAGTGATTTTCAAAAATATGGGAGAAATAGTCCGATAAATTTATACAATTTTATTGACCAACTTTACGAAAATGATGCAGAGTTAAAACTTAAGATCATAAGTGATCATTGAATTTGAATTTGAACTCTCAAAAGAGTTTTTTAATTTTTAAATATATGTCATTGACATTTTTAAAGCTGGCTTAATATGAAAATATTGCTTCTATGTGATTATTACATTCCTGGTTTTAAAGCCGGGGGTCCAATCCGAACTATTGCCAATATGGTTGATCGGCTTGGTGAAATATTTGAGTTTAAAATTGTAACATCTTGCTATGATTTAGGTGAAAAAATTCAATACAAAAATATCAACATAAATACATGGTATTGTGTAAATAAAGCTAAAGTATTATATTTGCCTTTAGGGATTAAAGGTTTAAATATTTTTTTTAGTGCATTAAAAAACACAGATTATGATTTAATTTATTTGAATAGTTTTTTTTCACCTAAAACTATAATTACATTAATAATGAGGCGATGTTATATAATAAGAAATGTGCCAATTGTTTTAGCTCCACGCGGTGAATTGTTTTCTGGTGCATTAAGTTTAAAATCAAAAAAAAAGACTCGATATATGTGGTTGGCAAAACAATTTGGCTTATATGAGAAAATTAATTGGCATGCATCCAGCAGTCAAGAAAAAGAAGCTATATTATATTGGCTTAATGTGGGCCAGCGTAAACCAAATAAATTCATGATTACTGTGGCGCCAAACTTGGCTGATTATCGTGCCTTAAAAATAAATCCAATAACGAAAAAAACTAAATTGATTGATTCTTTAAGTATAATATTTATTTCAAGGGTTTCAAAAAATAAAAATTTACATGGGGCCTTGCATATTCTGCAAAGCGTTAAAAGCAATGTTGATTTCAATATTTATGGCCCTACAGAGGATATAGAGTATTGGAAAGAATGCCAAAAAATTATTAAACAACTTCCAAAAAATATAGTGGTCACTTATCATGGTGTTCTTCCACCTGAAAAAATTCACGACTCGTTAAGTCAACATCATCTTCTTTTATTTCCAACGCTTGGGGAGAATTTCGGTCATGTAATTCTTGAGGCACTTTGTGCTGGCTGCCCAGTCCTGATTAGTAATCGAACTCCATGGAAAGATTTATACGCTCAAGGTATTGGTTATGACTTGCCACTGGAAGATGTATCCGAGTTCCATAAAACTATCGAGTTGTTTGTTAAAATGGATCAAAAAGAGTTTGACGAATGGTCTAAACGAGCTATGACAGCAGGATTGAGCTATCTTCAAAATGACACAATTGTTGACCAAAATAGAAAATTGTTCGAACAAGCTGTGAACTTTGAATAGTAAACTGGATCAGTAATTTTATTTTTATATCGACCGACTAACAATTTTTAGCGTAACAAGGTGTCAATTATGGATTATATACAACAGGGTTTGATTTTTAAAATCCGCAAAACTTTGCGTTATGTACGCCTATATGGACCTGCCCGTACTTTTGCCAAAATTAAGGCACAATATCATATGCGAAAGACTTATTCAGTCTTGCCATTAATAGATAAAAATAAATTACATGATGGTCACATCGGAATTATTGGATGCGGTAATTTTGCTTTCAGTACCATTGCTTACTATGTAAAGAAAAATAACGGGCTAGCTATTCGTGCCGCTATGGATACGGATATTAATAAAGCAGCTTCTTTATTTGGTGAATACGGATTAAAGTACTTTACCGACAACGCCGATGATTTGATCAACGATCCGGCAATTGACCTTATTTATATCGCCTCCAATCATGCTTCTCATGCAGAATATGCAATCAAGGCACTCGAACAGAATAAAAGCGTACACATTGAAAAACCTCATGTAGTCAATATGGGCCAACTGGAGAGGCTTTGTCAGGCGATGTTGGTTTCTAAAGGCAAAGTCTCTTTGGGCTTTAATCGGCCATATAGCCGTATCGGCCAGATCATCAAGCAACATCTTGAATCTGAATCAGGACCAGCCATGCTTAACTGGTTTCTGGCAGGTCATGCAATCCCTGAAGATCATTGGTACTTCAAGGAAGAAGAGGGCGGACGAGTCTTGGGTAATCTCTGCCATTGGACTGATTTTGTTTATCAGATGGTTCCTGAAGAGAGCAGATACCCTATTGTTATCAAGCCAACGCGCTGGGAAAAATCAGACTGCGACATCGCAGTGACATATATTTTTGGCGATGGCTCCATAGCTGCCATCACTTTTTCAGCTAAAGGCCATACTTTTGAGGGTGTTCGGGAACGGTTTTCCGCCCATCGTGGTAATACTCTAATATCCCTGGATGACTTCAAGGATCTCACCATTGAGGTGGTGGATCGAAAATATAAGCCTTTCATCCTGTTTCGGGATCACGGTCATGAAGAGGCGATAAAGAGAAGCTATCGACTCGTAAGACCAACCCAAGGAACCAGTCAAGGCTGTTCAGTAGGATATATCTGGGAGTCAGGCGAATTGTTTCTGAAGACCAAGCAGGCACTGGAACAAGACAAAGTGATCATTGTCCACGGTTTTGACAAAGAATGCCTTGATCCTTCTTCCTCTGCGACGATATGCCCGAAGAACGTCTGCGCAGGTTGACAACGGATGCCATCATGAAACAAGTTCTTCAAAGCCTTCAGGCTGGGGGCACCAGAATAGCTGAAGTACCTAGCCCTCGCGCTAACGCGGGAAAGTTGCTTATTCAAACAAAAGCTTCTTTGATTTCTGCCGGTACCGAGCGCATGCTGGTTGATTTCGGAAAAGCAAATTTTTTAGATAAAGCCCGCCAGCAACCTGAAAAAGTTGGCATGGTACTGAATAAGGTCCGTACTGATGGCCTGCTTACTACCGTTGAAGCCGTCCGCAGCAAACTAGACCAACCCATCCCCTTGGGCTACTGCAACGTCGGCACTGTCATGGAAACAGGCAAAGGCGTCGAAAGCTTCACCGTCGGCGACCGCGTCGTCTCCAACGGCAATCACGCCGAAGTCGTCTCTGTCCCTCAAAACCTCTGCGCCAAGATCCCCGATACTGTCACCGACGAACAAGCCACGTTTACCGTCCTGGGCGCAATCGGCCTTCAAGGCATCCGGCTTGCCTCTCCCACCCTGGGCGAAGCCTTCGTCGTGACCGGCTTGGGCCTGATCGGCTTGCTTGCAGTGCAACTGCTGCGCGCCCAGG
Organism: uncultured Candidatus Competibacteraceae bacterium; assembly: GCA_964597315.1. GTDB lineage: Bacteria > Pseudomonadota > Gammaproteobacteria > Competibacterales > Competibacteraceae > CAZQXD01. The sequence continues at coordinate 81,331 of CAZQXD010000008.1, read as the reverse complement.
GCTGCCGAGTGTTGGGATTGGATTTCGACCCCGCCAAACTGGAACTGGCCCGTCGCTTCGGCGCCGAGACCGTCAACTTGGGCGCCGGAGAAGACCCCCTCGAAGCGGCTCGCGTTTTCTCCCGAGGCCGGGGCGTGGATGGCGTACTCATCACCGCCTCCACCAAAAGCAACGAGCCGGTCAGCCAGGCCGCCAAAATGTGCCGCAAGCGGGGGCGCATCGTTCTGGTGGGCGTCACCGGCCTGGAACTGTCCCGGGCTGACTTCTATGAAAAAGAACTCAGCTTCCAGGTCTCCTGCTCCTACGGTCCTGGCCGATATGATCCCGACTATGAAGAAAAAGGGCGGGATTATCCGGTGGGCTTTGTCCGCTGGACCGAACAGCGCAATTTCGAAGCCGTGCTGGATATGCTCGCCTGCGGCGCTCTGGACGTGGAACCGCTGATTTCTCATCGCTTTTCCATCGCCGAGGCCGAACAAGCCTACGAACTGCTGTCCAGTGGCGAACCCTCTCTCGGCATCCTGCTGGAGTATGCCGATTCGGCCACCCGACCGGATGCCGAACTACGGGCTGCCACCGTCAAGCTGGCGTCACTCTCCCTGCCCGATCCGACAGCGCCGGTGCTGGGCGTCATTGGCGCCGGCAACTATGCCGGACGGGTGTTGATCCCGGCCTTCCACAAAACCGGCGCGGTGTTGCGCTCGGTGGCCAGCAACGGCGGCATTAGCGCGGTCCATTTCGGGCGTAAGTACGGCTTTCAGCAGGCCACCACCGATACCGGCGAATTACTGGCCGACCCGGATATCAACACCGTGGTGATCGCCACCCGCCACAACACCCATGCTCGTTTTGTGACCGATGCCCTCCAGGCGGGCAAACAGGTATTCGTGGAAAAGCCCCTGGCCCTAACCCTGGAAGAGCTGGAATCCATCGGCGATGCCTACCAGGCCCGGCTGGATGCTGGCCAGACCCCCCTGCTCATGGTCGGTTTTAATCGCCGCTTCGCACCGCAAGTCCGCAAGATCAAGCAACTGCTGGACACCGTGGCCGAACCCAAGACCTTTATCATGACCGTCAATGCCGGGGCCATACCTGCCGACCACTGGACCCAGGACGCCGGTATCGGCGGCGGGCGGATCATCGGCGAGGCTTGCCACTTCGTGGATCTGCTGCGGTATCTGGCCAATGCCGCGATAACCGAGGCTCAAACCACCTATATGGGTGACGCCCACGGCGCCGGCATCCGCAGCGACAAAGCCAGCTTTACGCTGCGCTTCGCCGATGGCTCTTTCGGTACCATCCATTATCTGGCCAACGGTCATAAATCCTTCCCCAAGGAACGGCTGGAGGTATTTTGCGCCGGTCGTATCCTGCAACTGGATAACTTCCGCAAACTGCGGGGCTATGGATGGCCTGGCTTCAAGACCATGAATCTCTGGCGTCAGGACAAGGGGCAGGGGGATTGTGCCGGCGCGTTTATCGCGGCGATCCGGGACGGCCAGCCAGCCCCCATTCCCTTCGACGAACTCATAGAAGTCAGCCGGGTGACCATCGACATTGCGGGACAGGCATAGTGTCCGAGTTGGCATTGCTCTTTAACACCCTCCGCCATCTCCGCCCGGTGCAGGTTTATGGCCGGGTTTGGTTTCGGTTGCGCGATCCCCTGCCCGCCCTGAGCGCACCGCCACCCCTGCGTGGATTGGCTAGGCGCTGGCGCGAACCCGCCCGGTTGGCGCCGTCCATGATCGGTCCCCGGCGGTTTCGGTTTCTCAACGAAACCCATGAGCTGATCAGGGCTGCTGACTGGAACCACCCGGAGCGTGAAAAACTCTGGCTCTACAACCTCCATTATTTTGCCGATCTCAACGCCCAGGACGCCGCCCAACGGCGGGACTGGCACCGGGAACTGATCCGTCGCTGGATCGCCGACAACCCCCCGGCCATGGGCAACGGCTGGGAGCCTTATCCCCTGTCACTGCGCATCGTCAACTGGATCAAATGGTTTTTGGCGGGCAACACCCCCGAGCCGGATTGGCTGCACAGCCTGGCGGTCCAGACCCGGCGCCTGGCCCAGCGTCTGGAATGGCATCTGTTGGGCAACCACCTGTTCGCCAATGCCAAGGCCCTGGTTTTCGCTGGCCAATACTTCTCCGGTCCCGAAGCCGAGGGTTGGCTGAACACCGGACTCGCCATCCTGGGCCGGGAGGTTCCTGAACAGGTGCTGGCCGACGGCGGACACTTTGAACTCAGCCCCATGTATCACGGCATCATCCTTGAAGACCTGTTAGACCTGATCAATCTGAACCGGAGTTATGGCGGTCTGGCGGGGGCGCAAGGGCGGGAGTGGGAAACCTGCGTCCGGCCCATGGGGTCCTGGCTGGCGGCCATGACCCACCCGGACGGTGGCATCGCCCTGTTCAACGACGCCGCCCATGGCATTGCCTGCTCCCCGGCGGACCTGGACGCGTACGCCCGCCGCTTGGGTCTGGGCCGGGTGCATGGAATCGGGGACGGCATCACCCACCTGGCCGATAGTGGTTATTTACGCTGGCAGCGGGGACCGGCCGTGGGGGTGCTGGATATTGGCCGGATCGGTCCCGACTACCTGCCAGGCCACGCCCACGCCGATACCCTGGCCTTCGAGTTATCCCTGCACGGGCGCCGGGTGCTGGTCAATACCGGCACCTCCTGTTATGGCAACAGTCCAGAGCGGCTGCGCCAGCGGGGCACGGCGGCCCATAACACCGTGGTGGTGGACGGACAGGACTCCTCGGAAGTCTGGGGCGGCTTTCGGGTAGCTCGACGGGCGCGGCCCCTGGACCTGAAAGTGGAGCGGTCCGACGGACAAACCCAAGTGACCTGCGCCCACGACGGCTATAGGCGTCTGCCAGGTCGGCCCATCCACCGGCGCCGGTGGCAAATGGGCGAGGGCCGGTTGACGGTGGCGGATCGCCTGGAGGGGCGTCCTAGCGTGGCCGTCGCCCGCTACCATTTTCATCCCGACCTATATCCAGACAGCCCGGCCCCGGACCGAGGCGTGGTCCGGCTGGCCAATGGCCGGACCCTAGGGTGGACGGTTAGCCAGGGTCAGGGGCGGCTTGTGGACAGCGCATATCATCCCCGTTTCGGCATCTCGATACCCAATCGCTGCCTGGAAGTACACTTCGCCGGAGCTGAGGCCAGCGTCGATTTCCACTGGGACTGAAAACCATGCATATCCTGTTTCTGTCCGACAACTTTCCCCCGGAAACCAATGCCCCGGCCACCCGTACCCACGAGCACGCCCGACGCTGGGTGGAGTTGGGGCACCGGGTGACGGTCGTTACCTGCGCCCCCAATTTTCCCCAGGGTAAAGTCTTTCCAGGCTACCGCAACCGCTGGTATGCCGTGGAAGAGATAGACGGCATCCGGGTGGTGCGGGTCAAGACCTACATCACCGCCAACGAAGGGTTTATCAAGCGCACCCTGGACTATATGTCCTTTATGGTTTCCGGTGTCGTGGCCGGGCTGTTCCAGGACCGGCCCGATCTGATCGTCGGCACCTCACCCCAGTTTTTCACCGCAGTGGGGGCCTGGCTGTTGGCTGCGGCGCGGCGGCGGCCCTTCGTGTTCGAACTGCGGGACCTGTGGCCGGCATCCATTGTCGCCGTGGGGGCCATGGGGGATAGCCGGATCATCCGCAGCTTGGAAAAACTGGAACTGTTTCTCTACCGGCGGGCGGATGCCATCGTCACCGTGACCCGTACCTTTCGTAAGGACTTGATTCAACGGGGCATCGACCCTGGTAAAATCGCCGTGGTCATCAATGGCGTGGATCTCGCCCGCTACCAACCCCAGTCTCGGGATCGGGAACTGGCCGCCCAATATGGACTGAAGGACACGTTTGTGGTGGGTTATCTGGGCACCCATGGCATGGCCCATGCCCTGGATCGGGTCTTGGAAGCAGCCGGTCGGCTTAAACACCGGCCAGACATTCGGTTTTTATTCGCCGGTGGCGGAGCCGACCGGGAACGGCTGCGGGGGATAGTGGAGCGCGACGGTTTGGATAATGTGCTGCTGCTCCCACCTCAACCCAAGGCCATGATGCCCCAGTTGTGGAGTCTCTGCGATTTGGCCTTGATTCCTCTCAAGGACACGCCCGTGTTCGCCACGGTCATCCCCTCAAAGTTGTTTGAGGCCATGGGCATGGGCATACCGGTGCTGATGTCCTTGCCCAAGGGCGAGGCCACCGGCATCGTGGAACGTACTGGGGTGGGCGTGGTCTTGCCCCCGGAGCAACCCGCCGCCCTGGCCGATGCTGTAGCGGCCCTGGTCGGCGATCCGGCCAGGATGGACGCCTTGCGGGCCGCCAGCCGCGCCGCTGCGGCCGATTTCGCCCGCCCTAGACAAGCGGATAGCATGCTGGCCGTGTTGCAGTCCGTGTTGTCTGGGAGGGGAGCGACGGTGGGCCTGTCGCGCCAAGAGAAGGCCCATGATGGAAAGCCGCCGGTCTAACGACCCGGCGTCTCGCCCTGAAAAAGGGCCTCCAGGGCCGTTCCCGATACCCGAACAATCCGGCGTGGAAACTACTCCCGTCCCATTAGGGAATTTGGTGTCTTAATAGACTTTATCAAACGCCAGGCATGGTTCGGGGCATAGTTGTGGACCAGAAAGGCAGCCACGAAGATGGTCGCCATGGCGGTATCGCTCACGCCGAGGTAGCCGCCCACCATCCCCAGAAAGGCCAGACCACCGGCGGCCAGACTGATAACCAGCACGGTCTGATTGACTCCCAGATTGGCCCGCAGCAGGATATGGTGGAAGTGATCCCGATCCGGGGCGAACATGGACCTGCCCTTGAGCTTGCGCCGCAACATGATGACGAAGGTATCCAGGACCGGAAAGGCCACGAACCACAGCCCGATGATGGGCGGGGTGTCGCCATGGCGGGGTTGCAGCAGGGAGATGACAATCCAGGCAAAACTGAGCCCGAGAAACATGCTTCCAGAATCGCCCATAAAGACCCGCGCCTGACGGCGTCCCGGAAAGCGGATATTAAACAACAGAAACCCCAGCACGGCGAAAGCGATGATGAACGCCACGGTGGCAATGGCCGCCGCACCAACCGCCAAGGCCCAAAGACCAAGCAGTACGGCGATGGTCAGGGAGACGCAGCCGGCCAGGCCATCAAGCCCGTCCAGCATATTAAAGGCATTGATCAGACCGACAACGGCGAACACCGTAAACGGCACTGCCAACACCCCCAGATACACCGGCCCAAAACCAAACACATCGCCCAAATCCCGGATCACCAGGTCGCCCACCAGGGCCAGTATCAGGCCAGCGCCCACCTGGGTCACCAACCGAGTACGCACCGGCAGATCTCCCCGGTCATCCAGGGAACCCACCACCACTAACAGACCAGCGGCCATGACAAAGGCAAGCAAGGCCGGGGGAGGGGAATCAATGCCGGCGAGAGCGGCAAGCACCGCCAGAAACATGGCGGGACCGCCGATTAATGGTGTCACATGTAAATGGTCTTTACGCCCCCCCGGTCGATCCAACAGACCCAAGGGCCGGGCGACCGGTTCCAAACTAAGAATAAAGAGAAGTGTCAGCCCAAAAGCAAGTAGAAAGGTCATCGTTTCCATGCCGTGTCCACATATTGGCCGGGGTCAAACCCAGAGCAATAATTGCAATTCCCCTGAATACCGAGGACGTCGCCAGTCTCTCGAAGCGGCTCGTTGATTACCTGTGTTCGTCAGGCTTATTTATTGGGTAGGCGGTGGAAAAAACGGCAGCCCAAATGGGGCTACCGTCTGTAGTACATCATTTTTTTCCGTTTAGGCGGCCTTTCTCAGGCGGCGAGAGAAACCCGCGCCGGCCAGACCCAAACCCAGCAGGGCCAGTGAGGTAGGCTCTGGCACTTCCAGGGTGGAGCCTTGGGTGATGGTCATGGGGCCACCTACCACGCCCGGGTTGCTGCCAAAAGAGTCCAAGAAAGGCAATACATCGTCTTCAAAGCTGGTAGCGCCGCCGTTGACCACTTCTTGGAATAGCAGTTCCACGCTGTTGGTGGAGGAAGTGACCAGGGTGACAGAAAGGGAACCATCCAGGTCCAAAGGTCCTAACCCGATGGCGTCAAACAGAGTCGATACGCCCACGTAGCTGACAGTACCGATCACGGTGCCGTCGGCGGGACGGTTATCGTTAGCGCCGCCGAAGACGATGGTGTCGATATTCCAGTCGGCGGAGAAGGTAGGTCCGGCAAAAATGGTTCGGTTATCGAAAACGAAAGGGATAGGGATTGCGCCAGCGTGGGGGGCGAAGGTAACAGTACCATCGGCTTTGACGTGGCAGCCTAGACCTGAGCAAGACTGATTGAAGAAGTCAATCTGCGCATTGCCAGTGGTGGCGAAGTCGGTGATGCCGGTGGCGACCAAATTAAACATTCCGTCGCTATCGCCAAAGTTGGTGATGGTCACATCATCAATGTTAAAGCCAGTGGGGGTTTCCACGATGAGCCGGGCGTTGGCCACGCCCATCATACCTGCCAACAGCGCGGTGCCGGCTGTCATGACTAACGTTTTGTTCATCAACGATCTCCCTAACAACTAATGATGAAAGGTGGTGTTCCATGTGATACATGGCGGTTTCTAGATGTTACTGTTCCAGGCTAATCCCGAAGGTCCGCTGCTTGTTATCGTTGCTGGACGAATAACATGCATGCAATAAATGCGCCATATCGACTATAGCAATGTTTATTAAAAGTAAAATTTTGAAAAAACCATGCTTATGCTCATCTTAAGTGAGCGAACTGTAAAAAAAATGGACACTTTGGTTCCCAAAGAAGTTCAAATCAATGCCATGATCGGCTGGAGGCTATACTTCTTTAACACCTCTAAACAAGGCACGGGTAACTGTCGATGGTTCTCGTCCAGCGGCGGAGAGTGTTTCTCCACCCCGCTTTTCAGGTCGCATCTTCTCGTAAAATGGTTATTTCTGAGACAATCGGGAGATATGCATGAGTGAACAGAAGTACGACGTGATCGTGATCGGGACCGGACCCGGGGGCGAGGGAGCCGCCATGAAAACTGTAAAAGAAGGCAAACGGGTGGCGGTGGTGGAGCGCTACCCGCGGGTGGGCGGCGGTTGTACCCATTGGGGCACTATCCCCTCCAAGGCCCTGCGTCACGCCATCAACCGAATGCTAGAGTTCAATACCGATGCACTGTTTCGCGCTCTCGGTCATCCGGCCCGGTTCTCCTATCCAGAGCTGTTGCGTACCGCCGAATCGGTCATCAGCAAGCAGGCAACCATGCGCGGAGATTTTTACAGTCGCAATCAAGTGACTGTTTTTCATGGACATGCCAAGTTCGAAGATGAGCATACCCTGCACGTCCTGGGGGATGATGGCCTCGTCCAGACCCAGCTCCAGGCCGATAGCTTCGTGATTGCCACCGGGTCGAGACCCTATCGCCCCGACGATGTGGACTTCAGCCATCCGCGAATTTTCGATAGCGATACTATCCTTAAATTGTCCTATACGCCCCTGGCTGTCACCATCTATGGCGCTGGCGTGGTTGGCTGCGAATACGCCAGCATGTTCCGAAATATGGGCTGCAAAGTGGACTTGGTGGACAGCCGTACTCAATTACTCTCCTTCTTGGACGATGAGATCATCCATGCGCTCAGCTATCATCTTCGGGATCAAGGCGTTGTCATCCGGCATAACGAGACGTACGAGGCCGTGGAAGGGCGGGACGACGGCGTGGTGCTGCATCTGCTGTCCGGCAAGAAAATCAAGAATGACATTATTCTCTGGGCCAATGGTCGAACCGGCAATGCCCAATCTATGGGGCTTGAAGAATTGGGCCTGACGCCGAACCGGCGCGGCCAGTTGGTTGTTAACGATAATTACCAGACCAATCAGTCCCATATCTACGCCGTGGGTGATGTGATTGGCCATCCTAGCCTGGCCTCGGCCGCCTACGATCAGGGCCGGTTCGCAGCCACGCATCTGCTCCATGGCCAGTGCGACCACCGTCTGGTGGAGCATGTGCCATCAGGAATATACACGTCGCCGGAAATCAGTTCCGTGGGCCGTACCGAGCGGGAGTTGACCGAGGCCCGGGTGCCTTACGAAGTCGGCCACGCCTGGTTCAAGAGCCTGGCCCGGGCGCAGATCACCGGCAAGACCGTGGGCATGCTCAAGCTATTGTTTCATAGGGAAACGCTGGAGATTCTCGGGATTCACTGCTTTGGCGACCAGGCCGCAGAGATCGTGCATATCGGTCAGGCCATCATGTCCCAGGAAGGCAAGGCCAACTCCCTGGAGTATTTTATTAACACCACGTTCAACTATCCGACCATGGCCGAGGCGTATCGGGTGGCGGCCCTGAACGGCTTTAACCGGATACATTAATCACCATTTCAAGGACAGATACGAACCGCCGATGATTGAGAGCCAGCGGGCACGATATGTAAAAAATACTGACACTTCTCCTAGATCGACCCCTGAAAGTCGGCCAAGAGGTGCCGGGGCCCTTTGATGGACTCTTTTGCGGCCTATTCGTCAGTATGGAGCTAACCTATGGATATAACGCCTTATCTGAAACTCATGGTCGATAAGGAAGCTTCCGATTTGTTTTTTTATGTGGGCGCACCGGTCAACATTAAAATCGAGGGCGTGGTGCGACCCATCGGTAACAAAATCCTCGGGCCGGGGTCGGTTCGGGAGATCGCCTCATCGGTCATGAACGATGACCAGACCCGGGAGTTCGAGCGGGAATTGGAAATGAACTTCGCCATTCCCCTGCAAGGGGTGGGGCGATTTCGGGCCAATGTGTTCCGACAGCGGGGCGAGGTATCCATGGTGATCCGCTACATCAAGGGAGATATTCCCAAGATCGCGGACCTAGGGCTGCCGCCCCTGCTTGAGGAACTGATCATGGACAAACGGGGCCTGATCCTGGTGGTAGGCTCCACCGGCTCGGGCAAGTCAACCACCCTGGCCTCCATGATCGATCATCGCAACGAAAACTCCCCCGGCCATATCCTCACCATCGAGGACCCCATCGAGTTCACCCATCGCCACAAAAAATCCGTAATCGGCCAGCGGGAGGTGGGCATTGATACCCAGAGCTACGGCCATGCTCTGAAGAACGCCCTGCGCGAGGCCCCAGATGTCATCCTGATCGGCGAGATCCGGGACCAAGACACCATGAAATATGGTCTGGCCTACGCCGAGACCGGCCATTTGTGCCTATCCACCCTGCACGCCAACAACGCCAACGGCGCCCTGGAACGCATCGTCAATTTCTTCCAGGAATCGTTTCGTAATCAACTGCTTTTGGATCTGTCTCTGAACCTGCGGGCGATCATCTCCCAGCGGCTGATCAAGGGGGTGGACGGTCGACGGATGCCGGCCGTGGAGGTGTTGCTCAATACCCCCTATGTGGCGGAGCTGATCCAGCGGGGCAAGATCGAGAGCATCAAGGAAGTCATGGCCCAGAGTACCGACAATGGCATGCAAACCTTCGACCAAGCCTTGTTCAATCTTTACAAGGAAGGCGCCATCACCCGCGAGGAAGCCATCCGCAACGCCGATTCCCGCAACAACGTGGGCTTGCAGATTCGTCTTTCTGAGGGCATGAAAAACCCGACGCCGGGAGGGCCGCCGCCTGGGGACTTTTCCTTGAACAACCGTGACGGGGGGCTGTAGGCTTCCAGGTCCCAGCCCTCCGTCGCGGACCGTTGCCATGAGCCAGTACCCCACCCACCTAGCCCGCCGCATGGCGGATATCGCCCCGTTTCATGTCATGGAACTGCTGGCCCGCGCCCATGAACTGGAAGCCCAGGGCCGCTCCATTATTCATATGGAAGTGGGGGAGCCGGATTTTCCCACCGCCGAGCCTATCGTCGCGGCCGGTCACGAGGCCCTGACCAAGGGGCAGACCCGCTATACCGCCGCCATTGGCATTCCGCCTCTGCGGGAGGCCATCGCCGACCATTACCAGGACAGCTACGGCGTCACTCTGCCAGCCCGGCGGGTGTTGGTGACCCCCGGCGCGTCCGGGGCCTTGCAACTGGCCACCGGGGTGCTGGTCAATCCCGGAGAGCAGGTGTTGATGGCCGATCCCGGTTATCCCTGCAATCGCCATTTCGTGCGCCTGGTGGAAGGGGAGCCAGTGGGCATTCCGGTGGATGCCCACAGCGCCTACCAGCTCACCCCGGAACTGGTGGAACGGCACTGGACCGAACGCACGGTGGCGGTGCTGCTGGCCTCCCCTAGCAACCCCACCGGCACCCTGGTGTCTCCCGAAGCCCTGGCCGGGATACTGGACGTGGCCCGACGCCATGGCGGGCGGGTGATCATGGATGAGATCTACCACGGCCTGGTCTACGGCGCCCAGGTCCCCACCGCCCTGGCCCTGTCCGAGCAGGTATTTGTCATCAATAGCTTTTCCAAGTACTTCGGGATGACCGGCTGGCGATTGGGTTGGCTGGTGGCCCCAGAAGCCTATGTGCGCGAGGCTGAGAAACTGGCCCAGAATTTATTTCTGGCTCCCTCCACTCCAGCCCAATATGCTGCCTTGGCGGCCTTTTCGGAGGAGGCAAAGGCTGTCTTCGAGACCCGCCGCCGGGAGTTCCAGGACCGTCGGGATTTTCTGCTCCCGGCCCTGCGGGAACTGGGCTTCGGGATACCGGCCACCCCCCAGGGGGCGTTTTATCTCTATGCTGATTGCTCACCTTTTACCGATGACAGCTTCGGCTTTGCCAAAAATCTGCTGGAAGCGGCGGGGGTGGCCATTACTCCGGGCATCGACTTCGGCCGCCATCGGGCCGAGCGGCATGTGCGGTTCGCCTATACCAATTCCCTGGAGCGGCTGGGGGAGGGGGTGGAGCGGCTACGGCGGGCGCTGGCTTGATCAGTTGCCCGGCCATGGTGTCTGAGCAAGCCGGAGCGGGGCCACCATCGCGGCGGGAAGCAGCGATTTTTTTGAGACGGTGAACCGCTAGCACGGCTAATCCTTCGCCGAGCGGGCCGCCCGCTTACGCTCGTGTTCCAGCAGCAGTTTCTTGCGCAGGCGAATGGATTTCGGGGTGACTTCCACCAGTTCATCGTCGTCGATGAACTCCAGGGCCTGCTCCAGGCTGAAGCGCAGGGCCGGGGTCAGGACGATATTTTCGTCGGAGCCAGCGGCGCGGATATTGGTCAGTTGCTTGGCTTTCAGGGGGTTGACCACTAGATCGTTGTCCCGGGAATGAATGCCCACGATCATGCCCTCGTAGATCTCGTCCCCGTGGCTGGTCATCAGTCGGCCCCGCTCTTGGAGATTGAACAGGGCGTAGGCCAAGGCTTTGCCGGTGACCATGCTCACCAGCACGCCATTAACGCGGCTGCCGATGGCGCCTTTTTTGTAGGGACCATAGTGGTCGAAGACGTGATAAATCAGCCCGGTGCCGCTGGTGGCGGTGAGAAACTCGGTCTGGAAGCCGATCAGACCCCGGGCCGGGATCATATAATCTAGCCGCACTCGACCCTTGCCATCGGGTTGCATGTCCAGCAACTCCCCGCGCCGCTCACCGAGCTTTTCCATCACCGCGCCTTGGTTTTGATCCTCCACATCCACGGTGAGTTGCTCATAAGGCTCCAGCTTTTCGCCGTCGTCTCCCACCCGGATAATCACTTCGGGTCGGGAGACGCCCAGCTCATAGCCTTCCCGGCGCATGTTCTCGATGAGAATGGACAAATGCAGCTCGCCCCGCCCGGAGACTTTGAACTTGTCCGGGTCATCGGTTTCCTCCACCCTCAGAGCTACGTTGTGGATCAACTCCCGATTTAGCCGCTCGCGGATCTGGCGGCTGGTGACGAATTTACCCTCCCGTCCGGCGAAAGGGGAGGTATTGACCTGGAAAGTCATGGACACCGTGGGTTCATCCACGGTTAGGGGCGGTAGGGCCTCCACCTGGGTGGGGTCGCAGAGGGTATCGGAGATCCCCAGGCTATCGATGCCGGTGAAAGCGATGATGTCCCCGGCGGAGGCGTCGGGGAACTCGATGCGTTCCAGGCCCTGGAAACCCAAAATCTGCAACAGCCGGGCGTTGCGCCGACGGCCTTCCCGATCCACCACCACCACCGGGGTATTGGTCTTGACCCGACCCCGGCGGATGCGGCCGATGCCGATGACGCCCACATAGCTGTTGTAGTCCAGGGAACTGACTTGCATCTGAAATGCCCCCTCCGGGTCCACTTGGGGGGGCTGGACATGGTCGATGACGGTTTGGAACAGAGGCGTCATATCCCCTTCCCGGACGCTATCATCGGCGTCGGCGTAGCCGTGCAGGGCGGAGGCATAGATCACCGGAAAATCCAGTTGCTCGTCGCTGGCGCCCAGCCGGTCGAACAGGTCGAAAGTCTGGTCCAGCACCCAGCCGGGCCGGGCGCCGGGACGGTCGATCTTATTGATGACCACGATGGGCCGGAAGCCCATGGCGAAGGCTTTCTGGGTGACGAAGCGGGTTTGGGGCATGGGGCCGTCCACGGCGTCCACCAGCAGCAGCACTGAATCCACCATGGACAGCACCCGCTCCACCTCGCCGCCGAAATCGGCATGCCCTGGGGTATCGACGATATTGATTCGGTAGTCACGCCAGCGCAAAGCCGTGTTCTTGGCCAGAATGGTAATCCCCCGTTCCTTCTCCAGGGCATTGCTGTCCATGATCCGTTCCTGGGGTGCGGCCCGGGCATCTAGGGTGCCAGATTGCTGGAGCAGTTTGTCCACCAGGGTGGTTTTGCCATGGTCCACATGGGCGATGATGGCGACGTTTCTAAGCTTGTCAATCACGGGGGAGTCCGTCGGGGGGTGAGTGAGGGGAGCCAGGTATTATATCCGAAGGCGTGGCCGTAAGGCAGGCCACAAAAAACCCCGTCGATGAACGGGGTTTTTTGGGGTCAGGCGGTGGGGAGGATCACTCCGCCGGCTTGACGACCGTGGCGTGAGGCCCCTTGGGGCCTACTTTGGCGTCGAACGTGACGACTTGACCTTCGGCTAGGGTTCGGAAACCCTTGCCTTCGATTATCGAATAATGAACGAATACGTCGTTGCTGCCGTCTTCGGGGGCGATGAAACCAAAACCCTTGGCTTCATCGAACCACTTCACTGTACCATTGCGCATCAGTCAAAAACCTCGAAATAAACACTTAAAGCCCTGCCGAACCCGGGTCCAACCGTTTGTATTATTTCAGTCCCTTGAAGGTCCGGCACCGGGGAGTGGGACCCAAGCCCCCACTGCCCGCCCGCGAAATTACGCCAAAGCCCACGTGCCTGCAACTCATTTTGATTTGCACTTGCACAATAAAATCGCTGGGTTGGCGGGCTTCGGGACCAAAAACCGATCGTGCTTCTCGTGAATGACATTCTCACCGAACTCAAAAATCGCCTCAGCCTGTGCCTGACCCGGGACCGCCATGCCCTGGCCCCGCGCCTGGAGGGTCTACGCCGCCGCCAGCGTTCGGGCAAGCCCATTGATCGGAGCCTGACTCAGCTACAGGAGGCCATGGAGGCTTCCGTCGCGGCCCGGGAGCGCCGCGCCAGCACCTTGCCCAGGCCAGAGTTTCCCGGCGAACTGCCCATCAACCAACGCCGTGAGGATATCGCCGCCGCCATCCGCGATCATCAAGTGGTGGTCATTTGCGGCGAGACCGGCTCCGGCAAGACCACCCAGCTTCCCAAGCTCTGCCTGGAGCTGGGCTTGGGGGCGGCGGGGACCATCGGCCATACCCAGCCCCGGCGTATCGCCGCCCGCTCGGTGGCGGCCCGCATCGCCGAGGAACTGGGGGTGGAGATGGGCGGGCCGGTGGGTTACAAAGTGCGGTTTAGCGACCGGGTGCGGCCGGATACCGTCATCAAGCTCATGACCGACGGGATTCTGTTGGCCGAAACCCAGTCCGACCCCTTGCTATCCCAGTACCAGGTCATTCTCATTGACGAGGCCCACGAACGCAGCCTGAATATTGATTTTCTGCTGGGCTACTTGCGTCGGCTGCTGCCTCGGCGGCCGGATTTGAAAGTCATTATTACCTCCGCCACCATCGACCCGGATCGCTTCGCCCGCCACTTCGGGGATGCGCCGGTCATTGAGGTCTCTGGGCGCACCTTTCCAGTGGAGGTTCGCTACCGGCCCCTGATCGCCGAAGACGAAGACAGCCTGGACCGGGATCTGCAACAGGCCATCCTGGACGCCGTGGATGAAGTATCGGCCCTGGGGCCTGGGGATATTCTGATTTTTCTGTCCGGGGAGCGGGAAATCCGGGAGACCGCTGAGAGCCTGCGCAAGCACCATCCCCCGGGCACGGAAATCCTGCCCCTGTACGCCCGGCTGTCGGCGGCCGAACAGAATAAAGTGTTCCAGGCCCATGGTCGGCGGCGCATCGTGTTGGCCACCAATGTGGCGGAGACCTCCCTGACCGTGCCGGGCATCCGCTATGTGATCGACCCCGGCCTGGCCCGGATCAGCCGCTACAGCCCCCGGGCCAAGGTCCAGCGCCTGCCCATCGAGAAAATCTCCCAGGCCTCGGGCAATCAGCGCAAGGGCCGCTGCGGGCGGATCTCCGCCGGGGTCTGTGTGCGCTTGTATTCGGAAGAGGATTTTCTGTCCCGGCCCCCATTCACGGACCCGGAGATCCAGCGTACCCATCTGGCGGCGGTGATATTGCAGATGGCGGCCCTGAAACTGGGAGCGGTGGCCGAGTTTCCCTTTATCGACCCCCCGGATGGCCGCCAGATCAACGACGGCTATCATCTGCTCACGGAACTGGGCGCCGTGGACGAAGGCCGCCGCATCACCGAGACCGGTCGCCAACTGGCCCGGTTGCCCATTGACCCGCGGCTGGGACGGATGGTCCTGGCCGCCCGCCGGGAGGGCTGTTTGGCCGAGACTTTGGTGATCGCCGCCGCCCTGGCTATCCAAGACCCTCGGGAGCGGCCCCTGGAGCGTCAGCAGGCGGCCGATGAGAAACACCGCCGGTTTCGGGACGAACGCTCTGATTTCCAGGCCCTGCTGAACCTCTGGACCTATTATCACGAGCAGGCCCGCAAGCTGTCCCGCAACCAGTTGCGAAACCGCTGCCGGGAGGAGTTTCTGTCCTATGTGCGGATGCGCGAGTGGCACGACCTGCACCAGCAACTCTACGCTGTGGTCACCGAAATGGGCTTGCGCCCCAACGATCAGGCCGCCGACTACAAGGGGCTGCACCGGGCGCTGTTAGCGGGGCTACTGGGTCAGGTGGGGCTTAAGCAGGAGGATCAGTCCTATCTGGGCGCTCGCAATCGGCGGTTTTATGTGTTTCCAGGCTCGGGCTTGTTCAAGAAAGGCCCCAAATGGTTGATGGCCGCCGAGTTAGTGGAAACCACCCGGCTGTATGCTCGCACCAATGCCCGGATCGAGCCGGAGTGGATCGAGCCACTGGCCGTGCATCTGGTCAAGCGCCGCTATGCCGAGCCTCACTGGGAGCAGCGCGCCGCCCAGGTGGCGGCCACCGAGACGGTGACCCTGTATGGCCTGCCCATCGTGGCCGGGCGCAAGGTCAATTATGGTCCCATGGACCCGGCCACGGCCCGGACGCTGTTTATCCGCCATGCCCTGGTGCTGGGGGAGTACAACAGCAAAGCGCCGTTTTTTCGTCATAACCGGGCGTTGCTGGAGCAGGTGGAGGGTCTGGAGGCCAAATCCCGGCGCCGGGATCTGCTGGCCGACGAGGACAGCCTGTTCGCCTTCTACGATCGGCGCTTGCCCGAGGGGCTCTATAGTGGTCCCACCTTCGAGCGCTGGCGCAAGCAGGCGGAGCGGGTCGATCCCCGGGGGCTGTTCATGGACCTGGACACCCTGCTGGCCGGGGACGCCGGGGCGGTGACCGGGGAGCGTTTCCCGGACCACTTGCCCATTGATGGCATGGCGCTGCCCTTGAGCTATCGGTTCGAGCCGGGGGAGGCCGATGACGGGGTGACGCTCACCGTGCCCCTGGCGGCCCTCAATCAGATCGATCCCCGACGCCTGGAATGGCTGGTGCCGGGGCTGATCGAGGCGCGCATGGCGGCCTTGCTGAAATCGCTGCCCAAGTCCCTGCGCCGCCATTTCGTGCCGGTGCCCGATTACGCCCGAGCCTTGCATCAGGCCCTGCTCCCGGGGGACCGCTCCCTCGCCGAGGCCATGGCCGAGCAGTTGCATAAGATCGCCGGGGTGAACATACCCGAGGACGCCTGGCGACCGGAGGCCGTGCCCGACCACCTGCGTATGAACATCCGGGTGGTGGACCCCCAGGGCAAGGTCCTGGCCGAGGGGCGGGATGTGGAGACCATCGGTCAGCGTCTCAAAGGCCAGGCTCGGGAGAGCTTCGCGGCCTTGCCGACCCCGGAGTTCGAGCGGGAGGATATCCGGGACTGGGATTTCGGGGATTTACCCGAGGAAGTGTCTTTCACCCGCAACGGCATTGCCCTGAAAGGCTACCCAGCCCTGACGCCCCGGGCCGATGGCGGACTGGATCTGCGGTTGCTGGATTCTCCGGGCCGGGCCGAGGTGGTGCTGCGGGCCGGGCTGCGGCGGCTGTTCGCCATGCAGGCGCGGGATAAGCTGAAATACCTCAAGCGCAATCTGCCCGGGTTTCACGCCATGGCCCTGCACTATATCAAGGTGGGCAGCCAGGAGACGCTGCGGGAGGATCTCATGGAGGCGGTGCTGGACCGGGCTTTTCTGGGGGACGAAGCGCTGCCCCGGACCCGGGAGCAGTTCCAGGACCGCCTGGCCCAGGGCCGGGAGCGGCTGGTGGAGGTGGCCAATGCCCTGGCCGTCGGGGTAGGTGAGGTGTTGGCGGCCTACCATCGGGTGAACAAGCAACTCTCCGGCAAGCTGCCCCTAGGCTGGTACGAGGCGGTGACGGATATCCGCGAACAACTGGCCGAGTTGATTTATCCCGGCTTTATCTCCAACACCCCTCCCGAATGGCTGGTCCATCTGCCCCGGTATTTACAGGCCGTGGAGCTGCGCCTACGCAAACTGGCCCAGGCGCCGGACAAAGACCGGGCCCGCCGGGCCGATATCCAGCGGCTGTGGGGGCGCTACCAGGAACGTCGGGAGCGTCACCGGCAACGGGGTCTCCACGATCCAGAACTGGAGCGGTTTCGGTGGCTGATCGAGGAGTTACGGGTATCCCAGTTCGCCCAGGAGCTGAAAACCGCCGTGCCGGTGTCGGTCAAGCGCCTGGAGGAGCAATGGGCGCGGCTTCGTCGCTAAGGGCTTTTGAAAACGCTCAGGGTCTTACCGGAAATACAATTTATCCAGCGTCTACTCTTCAAGCTCTTCAAGCACCACTATCTTCAGTCCCGGATCGGCGGCAATCTCCGTCTCGGAGAAGGGCAGCCGCACCCACTCCTTGCGGCTATACAACCGGGTCTGGTCCGCGAAGTGTGGTGAATCCGGATCACTAGACTGGGAGTAGGTCAGTAGGACCTCGGCCACGGGACCGTTGCCGTCGAAGGTTACCGTCTGAATATAGCTGCTGCCGTACACCGGATCGTAAGCTGGTAGGTCTCCGGCTGAACCCAAGTAACGGCGGGCATTGACACTGTTGAACACGCCTTCGGTGCCGTTGCCGCCATGGATAGGCACCACTATTGAGTCGCGAACCAGCGCGTGTACCTCGCCCCAGGCGGCATCCAGGGGAATGCTCTGGTTGGCAAGGTCGCGTACTGCTTCCCCCAGAGCCTGACGGATGCGGGTCAAAACCTGTGGGTTGTCAATATTCAGACCATTGGGAGTATCCAGAGGGGCTGTCGGGTTGAACGGTATTTCGAACAGGTTTTCGATGGTTGTGGCCCGTTCCCAAAAAGCCCTGAACACCTGAGCGCCGAAACTTTCAATATTGTTCTTGCGGTCCCAGTTAGCCAATATCTCACAAGCTTGGCCTAAGGCCACCTCCATACCGTCCTCAAGCACGACAGTAGGATGCATGGCACAGACGCTGGACAGATCGCCGGCCAGTAACTCACCGCCGTAGTTGCGATTAGCGAACAAGATCGTCTGAAGGTGCGGCAGACTGAAGGTCATGCCAGGCAGTCCGTCCTGTCCATTAAGCCGCTCGCGGATCTGCGTCAGCGCCAGCCGGGTGCGCAGGGAGCGGGGTGTCTCCTCGTCGCCCACAATACGGGGAAAACCGGTTAGAGGCTGCTCGGGATTGGACAGCCAGTAACTGTCGTTGGAGTTGGCAATGTAATCGTTGCGCGCCAGCGCCGGCAGGGCTGTAGCGGCGAAAATGCCCGCTTGGGGTGCGGCTGGGTCGACTATCCATTCGCAACCGGGGTCAGCGCCATCCAGAATCGGTAATCCCTGATTGGCGAACACCAACATGGCCAGATCGGTATTGATGCAGCGTGCCGCCAGGGAGTCAGGAACGTTAGGGACCACGGTGATATCACCATAGAAGGCGCTACCCGCCGGGTCTACGGCCAGGGTATTGGCCCAGGGAATGCCCACTATTTCGTTTAGGGCCTGGCGAAACGATTCCAGGCTGGTAGCCTGATTCAAACGCAGCCACTGAGCCAAGGTGCGAAAGTTCTCCGCGTTGGCATCGCGCAGGACATAGGCGGTATCTGTGCTCCAGAAGCTAAATGGCAAGCGTGGAGTGTTACTCACTACCGGTCCCAGATGACTCAAATAGAAGGTATGACGACGCTCGCCCAGGGAACCGTCTGGCTCCCTAATTTGTACGCTGACAGTCTTGGGGGTCAAAGCCCGGATGATGTCTCCGTAGCGGTAGGCAGTTGGATTACCAGGCTCCAGCGTAAGGCGATACAGTGTGAAGCGCCAGGCCCTGGAAACCGTATGGGTCCAGGCCAGGTTGTGGTTGAAACCGATCTGTACAAATGGCGTACCGTAGAGCGATGCTCCCATGACATCGAGTTCCCCGGGCAGAGTAAGGTGCACCTGGTAGAATCGCAGGTTGCCCAGCCAGGGAAAGTGGGGGTTGCCCAGCAGCATGCCGCGGCCATTTTCGGTTACCTCCCGGCCCAGGGCATAGGCGTTGCTGCCGAGGCCCGGCACCGCCATGTCGGGCATAGCGATTGGTGTCCTGGCTCTAAATGTCTCGACGGACATTGTCTCGGTGCCAGGAGGTGTGGCATTGACAAAGGCATCAATAAACTGCCGAGAACTTTGTAGCAGGGTCAGTCCGTAAAAAAGCCGATAGAGATCGTCCAGCTCGATATGCCGGACCCAGGCCGCTCCTCTGCAGGGAGTTGGTAGGGCATCTATGCCGGTGTCGCGCAAATAGCGGTTGTAACCGGCGACGTACCCTTGGACCAGTTTTTGGAAGGGAAGTGGGGTTGCATCTCGCAGGGCCGCTAGGCGCTCTGGTGTCATCATAAGGGTGAAAAAGAAATCACTTTTGAGGTTATTGATGATCACACTTTCAACAGCCAAGTTAAGCGGATCCTGGTACCCCGCATCAGGACCGAAAAACAGGGATCGTTCCCCATTGATGGTAACCAATTCTTCAGCCAGTACGCAGAGATTATCCGCAGCGAAGGAATAACCGTAGCCGTAGCCCAGGCTGCCCCAATCGTCGGCTTTGATGTGAGGAATACCGAATTGGGTATAGCGAATCTCGCTACGATAGCGCAAACTATTATCATCCTGACTGTTATTTTTACAGGCTATCAACAATAGACTGACCATAATAAGCATGACGAATCGTCGAAACCATACTATTGGATGAGGGTTCTTCGTAATCTGGCGCATAGGGTTGTTCACTCCTATCGATAGTAAATGAGACATGAGTTCATGGTATTAATGGCGTAAAAAATGCCGCTGATAATGATCTCTTACCTTGAAGCCACTAATCCGGCTAGCAAACTCATTGCCAAAATAGACAACATGATCCCGACACTCAGATCGAGCAGGCGCGCGGCCCGGGATTTTTTGAAAAGAAATCCCAGTCGCCCCGAAATCCAGGCCAAGGTGGAAAACCAAAGAGTTGATGTGGTTACAGCACCAACAGCAAACCAGGCCTTGTCTTCGAAGTTCTGATATTGTCCAGCCAGCCCTCCCATCAGAAGCAGGGTGTCAAGAAGGCATAGGGGATTGAACAGGGAAACCGCAATGGAGACGAAAAGCACATCTTTTATGGAAAGTCGCTTCGTGTTTTCAATCCCAGGATGTTCTGACTTGAAAGCGTTGGTGTAATGGCGCAGGCTCAACCAAAGCAACATAATCAATGCTATCACGCCCATTACGTTGCGCACGGGATCGGATTGCGAGATGAACTTCCCAAGCCCTAAAGCGCCCGCCGTGATAAGAGTTACTTCCACCACGATATATACCAAAGCAACCAACGCAGGATGGTTTAGGCACAGACCCTGACGAATCAAAAAAATATTCTGCGGTCCCAATGCGAGTAACAGACTGGAACCCAATAGACCCTGAAGAAAAGGCATCATGGGATTTAGGGGATCTGGCATAATAGACCTCTTGAATAAGTGTGCGTAAGTGCTTGTTTTATCAAGCACCAGAAAGCGCTATAGATTACTTTTTCAAGAGTTCTAATCAGGTTAGGGTTCCCAAAAGAGCTTGTCGATTTCTCGAGCCGCTTTCCATTTCGAAAGACCTATATCCTTAAGCAAGTGTTCATCCATATGGCGAAGTTGACGCCGGTAGCCGTGCCGCCCCTGCCAGGTTATCCAGGTGGTTCTCATCCGGCTAAGTGAGAGTGTGGAAAAGTGAGTGCGAATATTCGCTAGGTTGGCAACCAGGCTGGTGTAGGCGATTCCAAAAACAGGACTATAATTCATCATAATGAATCCCTCCAAAAATCAAGTACTGTAAACAGATGATTTTCGCGTACCCGGGCTTTTATCGGCTCGACCATAACGTCCGGATTCGGGGCAAGGGTCTGCGGCGACCACTGTTGGAATTTCTGCTTATATAGTTATTCATTGTCCAAAATCTGTATTGTGAAAAAATTAAAATAAACCAGCAATACAGGAAACCATGGTCCCTATCAAGTAGATTATTATTGCTATAATAATAATTATATCAATAATGACATCTATAAAATTATTCTGATATTTATCGTAAGGGTAAGGCATAATTAACCTCCAACGATAATTGGCGACAATCAAAATTTTCAACATGTATAAAATTTATCCGATTCATCCATAATCTCGTAACCCCAATCGCAGTAACATGCTCACATCCGCCTCGCTGTTCTTTAACAGCCTCGGCCTGGTTCAGGTTTGCCAGCGGCCGAGCTAACGCTAGGTCCGGGGCCATAAGCGCGCTTCGTAAACTTGCTTTCCCTGGACCCGTTGAGAACGATTGCCAGCAGTAGCAGTCGGACCCTATCCTCTATTACTTTTTGCGCATCTAACTAAAAAATTAATAAAAACAATAAATTAAGTTATATGATGTATGGTTTAAAAATTGCCGAATGTCAGTAATGAATCAATATCCTGATACACGTTAGCGAAATGCGGTTTATAATTGGTGTGGAATTTGTGGAGTTTTCATGGAATTTTGAGGGTGTGATGATCGAAGGCCCATTCGAGCACTTATCAACCTGGTGCCTAGATTTGACCAATGAATGCCTTCGGCGCGGTAGACAAGAGTTCAGTCTGCCACCGAAAGCATTCGCGTTGCTGCGATACATGGTCACGAATCCTGGCAAGTTGCTGACTTCTCAAGAGTTAGAGTACGCCGTGTGGGGTAACAGACCCCCTGGCACTGATACGCTCCTGAAGGGCTTGATCCGGGACCTGCGTAAAATCCTGAACGATGACCGACACAATCCGCAGTTTATCAAAACGAAATACAAGCGAGGCTACGAATACATCGGCAACATCACATTGCTTGGGCATGGTGCTCCTTACTACCCGTCATTAATCAAAGTAGTAGGACGAGAGCTAGAATTGGACCAACTTATCCAGCAATTCGAGTACGCCCTGCAGGGTGAACGACAAGTAGTCTTTATTACGGGTGAAACCGGAATTGGGAAAACGACATTGCTTCAGGCGTATCTAGAGCAGATAACAAGTCGTCACAATCTCTGGTTAGTGGGGGCGCAATGTGTGGAAATTTTTGGAAAAAGAGAACCTTATTTACCTATTCTCACCGCGTTAGGGAAACTTTGTCATGGAACGAATGACAGGCAATTTATAGAATGTCTTGATAAATATGCACCTAGCTGGTTGCTACAAATGCCCGCCTTGCTAACGCCATCTTACGCGGACGAACTCCAACGCAGGACGCTAGGTTTGACCCGAGAGCGGATGTTGCGAGAGATTTCTGAGGCATTCACGATGCTGAGCATTGAACGTGGGGTGATACTGTATGTGGAAGATTTACATTGGGCAGACAGGTCCACCCTCGATTTAATCAACTATCTAGTTCACGATCACCAGCAAGCACAGTTAATGGTGATCGGTACCTATCGACAGGAAGATGCTTTTGAACAGACCCATCCGTTGAAAAAAATTCATCAGAACTTATGTAAATACGAACGATTCAAAGAGCTATCTCTGCAATCCTTAA
>CAZQXD010000008.1:5416-58758 GCA_964597315.1 uncultured Candidatus Competibacteraceae bacterium | reverse complement strand
CTTAACTGAGACTGCTTTAGGCAGCTATATTGAAAGATGGTATCCAGGTCTACCAGCGAGACTGACAGGCCTAGTTCACCGCCGTTCTGATGGCAATCCTCTATTTATGGTAAATATTTTGAAGGATCTCTGCGTCCAAGGAATACTTGCAAAAGTAGATGGGCAGTGGACATTAGAGACTGATTTAGAAGCCATCAATCTGACAATTCCTGCTACCCTCCAGCAGTTGATTGAAAAAAAACTCAATCAACTAAATGCTGGGGACCGGGAGTTGCTGGAGGTAGCAAGCATTGCTGGGACATCATTCTTGTCGCCAGCCTTGGCAGCCGGGTTAGATATAGAAATAGAAACAGTCGAAGAGCGCTGCGCGGCTTTAGCTCGACAAGAACAGTTTCTTCGCGAACGAGGTATGGTCACTTGGCCCGATGGGACCCCGGCGGCACGCTATGAATTTATTCATGGACTTTACCAGGAATTACTCCAACAGCGAGTAACACCGAATAGATGCTGCCGTCTGCATAGATGCATCGGGGAGCGGCTCGAAAAGGGTTATATCAATAATACCCATGACGTTGCTGTGGAACTGGCATGGCACTTTGAGGAAGGGCACGATTTACCAAAAGCTGTGCGGTACTTTGAGCAAGCGGTTGGGCAGGCGTTGTACCGCCATGCCAGTCAGGAAGCCAGCGAGCATCTTGGCAAAGCATTGGCATTGCTTGAGTCTCTGCCTGCTGACATAGAGCGTAATCAGCAGGAATTTCGGCTACAGATGATGCTTGGTACAGTACTGATGACTACTGAGGGTTATGGGTCCATACGAGTGAACCAGGCATATAATCGCGCTTTTAAGTTGAGTGAAGAATTTGGTGAAGCATTTCAGAATTTCCAAGCAAATCGTGGTCTATTTGGAATTTTTTTTGCCACAGCAGACTTAAAGAAAGCATATGAGTTAGGTAAACAACTTGTCGGCATTGCCCACAATAATCCAGATTCAGTCTTCTTTCATGAGGAAGCTTGCCAAGCGCTTGGATCAGTTTTGTTTCATCTTGGAGAGTTTGAATTAAGTCTGAAATATTTTGAGAAAGGCATCATTGAACATCAATACGATCAACATCATCAACATATTTCTTTGCTAGGGCATGATCCCGTAATAATTTGCCGTATATATGCGGCTGTGATTCAATGGTTGCTTGGCTATGAAAAGCAAGCCTTGATAATGGCTGATCAAGCTATTGACTTGGCTCGTAAACTTGAACATCCATACAGCCTCTGTCTGGCTTTAAATTGCTGGTGCTTATTCCAACAACTTCGTCTTTGTACAGAAAAGGTACATGCAAATTTACCTGAAGCTATTCAGCTTGCCGAACAATATAGCTTTACTCATTGGAGAGGAGTAGCAAAAATTAGTCAGGGATGGTTATTGTCACAACAAGGACAGGTAGAGAATGGTTTTAGATGTATAAAGGAAGGATTGTCGGTTTATCAAGCTGCGGGAATAAAAATTATGATGCCTTATTATTCTACTTTACTAGCTAATATACATGCACAAATGGGAGAAATTGACTTGGGGATCGATAAATGCGCTAGCATATTGACTGATATTTCGATCAGCAACGATTGTTGGTGCGAAGCAGAGGTTCATCGACTTTACGGAGAAATGCTCTTAGAAAAATCCAAATTTTTGCGTGCACAGCATAAAAAAGTGACAATCTTGGAAGCTAAGAAAAGCTTTTTACGCGCCATAAAAATTTCACGCCTGAAAAAGGCTAAAGTTTGGGAGCTGAGAGCAATATCTTCGATAAAGGATCTTTGAAATATAGGGAGCCTGTCAGGCCGGGCTACTGAAAGTGCAGTCGACCGTCGGCATCGGATGCATCTTCACCTACGCCATTCTATACAGACACAATATGTCCCCGGAACATGGCTACCAGTGCCAGAAAGAGCGCCCGCCACTCAGCCAGTGAGACCTTCCGGCCCATTCACTACCGGGGCCGGAAAAGCGGGCGAGCCTCATCAACGATCTGATAACTTTGCCGGTGGCCGGGACATTGTTGAAGCCCAGGATGGCGTAGTCAATAATCAGGGAGGTAGGGGAACCGTGATTTCCCGTCCCCCGAAGCCATGCACCAAGTCATGGACGCGCACCGTTACCGCAGTGGTACCCGGAGCGACCCTCACTCCCGACAAACTGCGGGTGAAGGGCTGCTCATCCACATGGGGGTGGTGCAACACCCGGACGCCCAGCACCGCGCCGTCCGGCGCCACCACGTCCCAGCGGTCGGCATAGTGGTCCCAGCCGCTGTCGGCGTGGCGCACGCTGACTTGAAAGTGATAGCTGCCGTCGGCCTCCCGCCGCGCGTCCACCTCCACCACATCGGCTTCCCCGGCCGTGGCGATGACGGGTGTCAGGCTCAAAGCCATCGCCAAGACCCGACCGGTCATTAGACCTCTTGAAAAAGTAGCGATGAACCCTCAGTACTATAGGTATGAGCTATGAAAACCTTCGAAACCTACCGGCCGATCAATTTCGTCGCACTTGTGGTGTGGAGCCAGCGACCTTCGAAGCGATGCTAGAGGCCCTGCGGGCGGCCGAACAGCGAAAGCGCAAGCCGGGCCGCCCGCCCAAGAAACCGTTGGAAGACCAACTGCTGCTGACCTTGCTCTATCACTATGACTACCGGACCCAGTTGCAGTTAGGCGTGGACTCGGGGCTAGGTGAATCGGCCGTGTGTCGACTGATTCAGCGGGTTGAAGAGCGCCTGTTGGCCGATCCGCGCTTTCATCTGCCCAAGCGCCGTGAGCGGGTGCAACGTCGCCGCGCCCAGAGTCCGGCGGTGGCCGTCGATGCCACGGAGACCCCGATTGAGCGGCCCAAAAAAAACAGCGCCATCACTACAGTGGCAAGAAAAAGGACCACACGCTCAAGGCGCAACTGAGCATTGACCTGAAGTCCAAGGAGATATTGGCCACGGCCTTCGCCCCCGGTCGCGTCCACGATCTGAAGGTCTTTCAGGGGCATCCTCGGCAGGTCTCGGTGTGCCTGCCGCACTGGTTCGACAAAGGCTACCAGGGTATCCAACACGAGCAGACTCAGGCCTATTTGCCCTTCAAGGCGAGCCCAGGCCGACCCCTGAGTCCGGCGCAACGGGCGGTCAATCGTCTGCACGCGGCGATGCGGATTCGGGTCGAGCATGTCATCCGCTCCCTGAAGCGGTTTCGCATCCTGGCCGGTCGCTACCGCAATCGGCGGCGACGATTTGGATTGCGTTTCAACTTAATCGCAGCGATCCATAACTTCGAAATCGCCCTGGCAGCATGACTTTTTCAAGAGGTCTATTGAAATCGTCATGGGGCCTCTCCCGGAAATGATTCACGGCGATAGTAGCAAATTCGTCCCGGTGGCCGCCCCCGGGCAGGGGAGGGTGTCAAGATCGGGCCTTCGTTCCCGATATGCTTCCCGGAGGGGTGCCCGGAGGGTGGTCGGCCTGATAAAGTGCCCGGCTGGATTTTTAGCTTGACCCGCGCGGCCGGCCCAGGCCCAAAAGCCGCGCACCCTGCCGCCCCCATGTCCCGGGCGCGAAGCTGGATATATTGAGGGACTATGACTTATCTACGAAGGTCATGATGACATGAGGCTGACCCATTTACAGCGCCTTGAGGCCGAGAGCATCCACATCATGCGGGAAGTGGTGGCCGAGGCGGACAACCCGGTGATGTTGTATTCCATCGGCAAGGACAGCTCGGTGATGCTGCACCTGGCCATGAAAGCATTTTACCCGGCCACGCCGCCCTTCCCCCTGCTGCACGTGGACACCACCTGGAAGTTCCAGGAGATGATCCGATTCCGGGACGATACCGCCAAGAACCTGGGTTTGGACTTGATCGTCCATATCAACCCCGAGGGACTGGCCATGAATATCAGCCCCTTTGTACACGGCTCGGCCATCCATACCGACATCATGAAAACCCAGGGACTCAAGCAGGCCCTGGATCAGTACGGTTTCGATGCGGCTTTTGGAGGCGCCCGGCGCGACGAGGAAAAATCCCGGGCCAAGGAGCGGATTTTCTCGTTCCGCTCCGCCCAGCACCGCTGGGACCCCAAGAACCAGCGCCCGGAGGTGTGGCGGCTGTATAACGCCCGCAAGCACAAGGGGGAGAGCATTCGGGTGTTTCCCTTGTCCAACTGGACCGAGCTGGATATTTGGCAATACATCTACCTGGAAAACATCCCCATCGTGCCCCTGTACTTTGCCGCCAAGCGTCCGGTGGTGGAGCGGGACGGCGCCCTGATCATGGTGGACGATGAGCGCATGCCCATGGACCCCGGGGAGCAACCCGGTTTGCGCAATGTGCGCTTCCGCACCCTGGGCTGCTATCCCCTCACCGGGGCCATCGAGTCCGGGGCCGACACCCTGGAACAGATTATCCAGGAGATGCTGCTGGCCCGGACATCCGAGCGCCAGGGGCGGGTCATCGACCACGACTCCGCCGCTTCCATGGAAAAGAAAAAGCAAGAGGGGTACTTCTAATGGCCCATGTCTCGGACCTGATTGCCCAGGACATCGTGCAATACCTCAAGGCCCACGAAAACAAGGGCCTGCTGCGCTTCATCACCTGCGGCAGCGTGGACGACGGTAAAAGCACCCTGATCGGTCGGCTGCTGTACGAATCCAAGATGCTGTTCGAAGACCAACTGGCCGCCCTGGAGACAGATTCCAAGAAAGTGGGCACCCAGGGCGGAGACCTGGACTACGCGCTGCTGCTGGACGGGCTGGCCGCAGAGCGGGAACAAGGCATCACCATCGACGTGGCCTACCGGTTTTTCTCCACCGACAAGCGCAAGTTCATCGTCGCCGACACCCCCGGCCACGAGCAGTACACCCGCAATATGGTGACCGGGGCCTCCACGGCCGATGTGGCGGTGATCCTCATCGATGCCCGCAAGGGCGTACTCACCCAGACCCGCCGCCATAGTTATCTGGTCTCCCTGCTGGGTATCCGCCATGTGGTGTTGGCCATCAACAAGATGGACCTGGTGGATTACTCGGAGCAGCGGTTTCGGGAAATTCAGGAAGACTATCTGGCCTTCGCTCAGCGTATCGGCCTGAAGGACATCACCTGTATCCCCTTGTCGGCACTGAAGGGGGACAATATCACCACCCCGGGCGAGCGCACCCACTGGCACCACGGGCCGACCCTGATGGGCTATCTGGAGACCGTGGAGGTGGACGAGGAGCGCCTCCGGGGACTGCCGTTTCGGCTGCCGGTACAGTGGGTAAACCGGCCCAATCTGGATTTTCGGGGCTTCGCCGGCACCATCGCCGGGGGTCTGGTCCGCCCCGGAGACCGGGTCCGGGCCTTGCCCTCGGGCCGGGAGAGCCGGGTGGCGCGGATCGTCACCCACGACGGCGACCTGGAGCAGGCGGTGGCCGGCCAGTCCGTGACCCTGACCCTGAGCGATGAGATCGACGTCAGTCGCGGGGATGTGCTGGCTACCGCAGACAGCCCCCCGGAGGTGGCCGACCAGTTCGAGGCCACCCTGATCTGGATGAGCGATCAGCCCCTGCTCCAGGGTCGCAGTTATCTCATGAAGATCGGCGCCAAGACCGTCACCGCCACCATCGCCCCCCTGAAATACAAGGTCAACGTCAACACCCTGGAGCGTCTGGCGGGCAAAACCCTGGAACTGAATGAAATCGGGGTATGCGGCCTGGAACTGGACCGGCCCGTGGCCTTCGACGCCTATCAGGAGAACCGGGACACGGGCGGCTTCATCCTCATCGACCGGCTGAGCAACGGCACCGTGGGGGTGGGCCTGTTGCACTTCGCCCTGCGCCGCTCCCAGAACGTTCACTGGCAGGCCATCGATGTTAACAAGCAGGCTCACGCCGCCCTCAAGGGCCAGAAGCCCTGCGTGCTGTGGTTCACCGGCCTATCTGGCGCTGGCAAGTCCACGGTCGCCAATCTAGTGGAAAAACGCCTCCACGCCCTGGGTCGGCATACCTATCTCCTGGACGGGGACAACATCCGTCATGGCCTGAACAAGGACCTGGGTTTCACCGAGGCCGATCGGGTGGAGAACATCCGCCGGGTAGCGGAAGTGGCGCGGCTGATGACCGATGCCGGGCTGATCGTGTTGGTGTCCTTCATCTCCCCGTTTCGCAGCGAACGGTTGATGGCCCGGGGCCTGATGGAGGAAGGGGAGTTCATCGAAGTGTTCGTGGACACCCCCCTGGCCGTGGCCGAGGAGCGGGATACCAAGGGTCTCTACAAAAAAGCCCGCCGGGGCGAGCTGAAAAACTTCACCGGCATCGACTCCCCTTACCAGGCCCCAGAAAACCCGGAGCTGCGCCTAGAGACCCAGGTCCAGTCCCCAGAAGATGCCGCCGGGCAGGTGCTGGCCTATCTAGGGCAGGTAGGGATCATTGAGGCGTGAACCTGATCGGTAAATACCGACTTGGTTGTCAATCCAAACAATGATGCGGTTCGCGAAGCTCACCACAGCCTACTTCTTAGCCCTTCGTAGGGCGGTGAAGCGGTAGGATGCGGTGAGGCGCGAACCGCATCGTTCAAGACATCTCAGCCCTCCGGTGTCTCGAACACATAGGGCAGCGCCTCCAGTTCCAACTTTGGTCCATCCCGGCCCAGATACAGCGCATCCCGCCCGGCGCAGTCAATCAAGGCCACGGCCAGCAGCTCGAAACCGCCGTCTGGATGGGGGGCGGCGTCCACCACCCGTCCCGCCCCTTGGCTTTCCCCGGCCAGGGGCGAGTGCAGCTCATCTCCGGGCCGGGGTAGGGTAGGACCGGCCACCCTGGCCCGGAACATGCGCCGCTTGAGCTTGCCCAGGTATTGGGTGCGCGCCACTACCTCCTGGCCGCTGTAACAGCCTTTCTTGAAGCTCACGGCGTCCAGCAGGTGCAGATTGGTCATCTGGGGCACGAAAACTTCGGTCGTGGCTGGATACACGGTGGGCAAGCCTGCCCGGATATCCAACAGTCGCCAGACCTCCGCCCCCGCCGGGCGGGCGTGGGAAGCGAGGTTTAGCCACAGGGTTTTGGTGGCCTGGACAGGCGCGTAAATCTCAAAGCGGGGTGTGGCGCCAGGCAGGCGGATCACTGTATGGCTCTGGTCGTGGAACACGCCATCGGCCTGAGTCGGAATGCCTCCCAGGCTCTCTTGGAGGCGCTTCGCCGCCCGAGGCCCAGACAGGCCGAAGTGAATCAGTACATGGGCTTCCTCTAGCTTCACCCGACTGCGCAACACAAACAACCGCAGCCGTTTCAAAGTCGGCGCCAGCAGTTCTCCTGGCAGGCGTAGATAATAGCCGTCGTCACGGATAAACAGGCGGAAATTCACCATCATCCGCCCTTTGGGGCTGCACCAGGCTCCCAGTTGGCTACGCTCCGGGGTGATGCGGCGGACATCGTTGGTGAACTGGCCCTGCAAAAACCCCTGGGCATCCTCTCCTTGAATCCGAATGAGCCGCAGATGAGACAGATCGCACAACACCTCGCCCTCCAGGGCCGCCCGGGATTCCGCCACTGGATCGCCGAAGTTGAGTACCCGGTCGTCGTCGAACACCGCCCCCGCCTGGGTAAGAAAGTCAGTCCAATCCGCTGTCATGGTCACGCCTCTTAAGGGTTATCTGCCATGGAGGCAGGAGTTGCTTGCGTTGCGCCGAACAATTTCCATCTGCATAATGCGGGCACTACCTGCGGCGGCCTTTGAAACCATCAAGGCGCCGCGTGTCTTTGGGAACTCATCTGTCGCGGCCGCGTTCCCGCCGGCCCGAATTATAAAGGTGACAGTCCGATGAATAAAAATTCGCCACGGCAACCCCAGCCCGAGGCCGAGCCGTCCACCATCCCCAACGACCGTGCCGAACCACGGCCAAAGGAAGTCGGTGGACCCAAGGGACCGGAACCCACCCGCTACGGCGACTGGGAGAAAGCCGGACGTTGCATTGATTTCTGAACAGTTGTTTCGGCCCTACGGTTTGTGATGAATCCGATTCGTCCTCAAACTCAGAGGGTGGGTTTGTAGCCGTTTCGTAGTTGCGATGCAACAATGCTAAGATACGGCCTACCCAGCCAAAACCCTAGTTTGACAACAATAAATACGTCCTTTCAATTCACAATGAGACGAGGTGGAACTTTATGGCAACGGATAAGCGGCCGCTGTCGCCGTTCATGATCGGTCCTTACTATAAACCCCAGCTAACCTCCATGTTGTCCATCACCCATCGGGCCACCGGCGCTGCTTTGGCCGCAGGCACTGGGTTGGTGGTGTACTGGCTGATCGCCGCCGCCTCCGGCCCCGAAGCCTATGAAAACGCCCACCATGTTCTGGGTTCCATGCTCGGCCAGTTGGTGTTGTTCCTGTGGACCGGGGCCTTGTATTTCCATCTGTTCAACGGCATCCGCCATCTGTTCTGGGATACAGGACTCGGGTTCGAGATCTCCACTGTCTACAAGTCCGGCAAGGCCGTGATGATCGCCACTGCGGTCTGTACTCTGCTGACCTGGCTTATCGCCGCGCCCTGAGGGAGAGAACAACCATGAATCTGCGCACACCGCTTGCCCGCGCCCGGGGTCTGGGTTCCGCCAAGGAAGGAACCGGCCATTGGTGGGCCGAACGCCTGTCCTCACTGGCATTGGTGCCCCTGACCCTGTGGTTTGTCTATGCTGTCGTATCCGTGTCCCATGCTGGCTATCTTGAGGCGATCCACTGGATTGGTCGGCCCTTCAACGCCGTGATGCTGGTGCTGTTCCTGGGGGTGACCTTCTGGCATGGCGCCCTGGGATTGGCGGTAATCATCGAGGATTATGTCCACCACAAGCCTTATAAATTCGCCGCCCTGATGGTCGTCAAATTCACCATGGTGGTGCTGGGCGCTATGGCCATTTTCTCCGTCCTGCGCATCGCCTTCGGAGGCTAGGGATACATGACAAGCGATTACAAGGTTATCGAGCATAAATACGATGTAGTGGTGGTGGGGGCCGGCGGGGCCGGGCTGCGGGCCACCTTCGGCATGGCCGAGAAGGGCCTGAACACCGCCTGTATCACCAAGGTCTTCCCCACCCGCTCCCATACCGTAGCGGCCCAGGGGGGCATGTCCGCCTCACTGGGAAATATGGGGCCGGACGACTGGCGCTGGCATATGTACGACACGGTCAAGGGTTCGGATTGGCTGGGCGACCAGGACGCCATCGAATACATGTGCCGGGAGGCGGTGCCGGCGGTAATCGAACTGGAACACCAGGGGGTGCCGTTCTCCCGCACCGAGGATGGGCGCATCTACCAGCGGCCTTTCGGGGGCATGACCACCAACTACGGCGAGGGCCAGGCCCAACGTACCTGCGCGGCGGCCGACCGCACCGGTCACGCCATTCTCCACACCCTGTACCAACAGTCCCTGAAACACCAGGCGGAGTTTTTTATCGAATACTTCGCCACCGACCTGATCATGGACGGGGACGGCGCTTGCCGTGGCGTGGTGGCCTGGGATCTGGCCGAGGGCGCCCTGCATGTTCTTCGGGCCCACATGACCGTGCTGGCCACCGGTGGCTATGGCCGGTCCTATTTCTCCGCCACCAGCGCCCATACCTGCACCGGCGACGGTAACGGCATGGTGCTGCGGGCCGGGCTGCCCCTCCAGGATATGGAATTCACCCAGTTTCACCCCACCGGTATTTACGGCTCTGGCTGTCTGATCACCGAGGGCGCCCGGGGCGAGGGCGGGTATCTGACCAACTCCAAGGGCGAGCGGTTTATGGAGCGCTACGCCCCCAACGCCAAGGATCTGGCTTCTCGGGACGTGGTCAGCCGCTCCATGACGATGGAGATCCGCGAAGGCCGGGGGGTCGGCGCCGAGCAAGACCATATACATCTGCACCTGGAACACCTAGGCGCCGACGTACTCCACGAGCGGTTGCCGGGTATATCCGAGACCGCTAAGATCTTCGCCGGCGTGGACGTGACCAAGGAGCCGATCCCGGTGCTGCCCACGGTCCACTACAACATGGGCGGCATCCCCACCAATTATCACGGCGAGGTGGTGACCCTGCGCGACGGCAACCCCGATACCGTAGTGCCGGGGTTGATGGCCATTGGTGAGGCCGCCTGCGTGTCGGTGCATGGAGCCAATCGCCTGGGTTCCAACTCCCTGTTGGATATCGTGGTTTTTGGCCGGGCCGCCGCCATCCGCTGCGCCGAGGTCATCAAATCCGGCCAGCAGCACAAGACCCTGCCCAAAGATTCGGTGGACGCCGTGCTGGGCCGTTTCGATAAACTACGCGACGCCAAGGGTCACAGCCCCACAGCCAAGATCCGCCTGGATATGCAGCGCACCATGCAAAACCACGCCGCAGTGTTCCGCACCGGTCCGGTCATGGCCGAGGGCATCCAGAAAATGCAGGGCATCCACCAGTCCTTCGAGGACGTCAAAGTCTCCGACCGTTCCCTGGTCTGGAACTCCGATCTGGTGGAAACCCTGGAACTGGACAACCTGCTGGGCTGCGCGGTGGTGTCCATCGGGGCCGCCCACAATCGCCAGGAGAGCCGCGGCGCCCATGCCCGGGAGGACTACCCGGAGCGAGACGACGTGACCTGGATGAAGCACACCCTGACTTGGCTGGAGCCGGATGGGACGGTGAAGATCGACTACCGACCGGTGCATACCTATACCCTGAGCGACGAGGTCGAGTACTTCCCGCCCAAGAAGCGCGTCTACTAAGAGGGAAACCCCATGGCCGAATTCAAGCTTCCTCCCAATTCGATCATCCAGAAGGGCAAGTCTCACGCCGCCGCGGATGTGAAGCGGGGCAAATCCTTCCATATCTACCGCTGGAACCCGGACGACGGTAAAAATCCCCGAATCGATACCTATGAGGTGGACCTGGACGCCTGCGGGCCGATGGTGCTGGACGCCCTGATCAAAATCAAAAACGAAATCGACCCGACTCTGACCTTCCGGCGCTCCTGCCGGGAGGGCATCTGCGGCTCCTGCGCCATGAACATCGACGGCACCAACACCCTGGCCTGCACCAAGGCCATTGAGGAGATCGAAGGGGACGCCAAGATCAACCCGCTGCCCCATATGCCGGTGGTGAAGGATCTGGTGCCCGATCTGACCCACTTCTACGCCCAGTATGCTTCCATCAAGCCCTGGATGCAGACCCAGACCCCCCCGCCCCCGGATCGGGAGCGGCTCCAGTCCAAGGAGGACCGGGCCAAGCTGGACGGGCTGTATGAGTGCATTTTGTGCGCCTGCTGCTCCACTAGTTGTCCCAGCTACTGGTGGAACGGCGAGCGTTACCTGGGACCGGCCATCCTGTTGCAAGCCTACCGCTGGATCGCCGACTCTCGGGATGAATTCACCGGCGAACGCCTGGACAATCTGGAAGACCCGTTCCGGCTGTACCGCTGCCATACCATCATGAATTGCACCCGGACCTGTCCCAAGGGCCTGAAC
Source organism: uncultured Candidatus Competibacteraceae bacterium (assembly GCA_964597315.1). Taxonomy (GTDB): domain Bacteria; phylum Pseudomonadota; class Gammaproteobacteria; order Competibacterales; family Competibacteraceae; genus CAZQXD01. The sequence continues at coordinate 47,282 of CAZQXD010000008.1, read as the reverse complement.
CCGGCCAAGGCCATCGCCGAGATCAAGAAAATGATGGTGTTGCGCCGCTAAAGGGGCGGTGAAGTCATGAGCGAACGCTCGAAACTGGTGTGGCGTAGCCGACGTGGCATGAAGGAACTGGATGTCTTGCTGCTGCGCTATCTGGAGCGCCACTACGACAGCGCCTCCGTACAGGAGCAGACCCTTTTCGCGGACCTGCTGGAGTTGCAGGACCCGGAGCTATACGGTTATCTGATCGGTCGCCACATCCCCGCCGATCCGGCGGTGGCCGATGTGGTCCGCAAGATCAGCGCCGGTTCTTGAGCTAAGGCCCTCCCGGCGGCTGTTGGCCGCCCTGGGGGGGCTGCACGGCCTGGCGGCCATGGGTCTCATGGTCGCCCCGCTGCCCATGGCGCCGAGCCTGGCTTTGGGCGCGGCCCTGGCGGCATCCCTGACCTTCAATCTTTATCGCTTCGGCGCGCCCGCCAGCCGCTGGTTTCTGCGACGCTTGGAATGCGGCGCCGACGGGGTCTGGCGGCTACGCTACGGTGACGGTCGACGCCGGGAGGCGTGGCTACTCGGGGGCTATGTCCATCCCCAACTGCTGGTGCTGCGCTTCGCCACGGGGCGTTTCACCCGCTGCGCGGCGGTTATCCTGCCGGATACCGCCGAGGCCGAAGCCCTGCGCCGACTGCGGGTGCGAGTGACCACTTGGCGCTGGGCGGGGGACGAGGATGATCCCTGAAGGGGGCGTGAGCGGGCGCCGAACCCCGGATCAGGCCGGACGGTCGCCACCCTCCAACCGCTCCAGCAGGGTTGTCACCGTCACCGCCTCCGGGGCGCGCAGTTCTATCCCTAGCCGCTCCCGGGGGTCGGTGTCGGCTCGCTCAAGGGAGATTTCCTGGCCCGGATACAGCCGTGCGGCCAGGGCGCCCAAGACTGGCTCCAGGGCCGCCAGGGAGGCGTCATCGTTGGGGGCGGCCAGGCGGTCGTTGACGAATACCTGTAGGGCCTCACCCCGAAAACGTAGTTCACTGTCCTGCTCCAGCAGCCGACAGGCCGCCAGGGCTTTGCCAAGGACCGTGGCCAGCCGCTCATCCAGGCCGCCCGCCAGTTCCCGCTTGCTGTAATAAGCCAGCCCTGGGCGGCCGGTGGTTTCGTCCAGGGCGTAATTGCCTTCATGGGCGATCAGCATGATGCCCGGACCCTGAGGGACATGGCTGTAATCGGCCACGTCGATCAATAGGTCATCCAATAGACTTTGCTGAATCCAGCGATGAAACACCGGGATCAGGTCCAGGGGGTCGTCGAGGGGATGTTCGGCGTAGACCTTAACCCCAATTTTATGAAAATCCATGGTCAACCTTCCTCAGTCGGACGCCGTCGCGGCCGGCTTGCGCTTTTTTCGACGGGGCGGCAATGGAGCGGCGTTCTTGGCCCGTTGTTCCAGAACCCGGTTATGGCAAGCGTAGGCCGCTTCGATGAACAACTGGGCCTCCTCCAGTACATGGCGGGCCAGGTCCTTGTCGAAGCGCCGGTCCTGATCGGCATGGCGGGCGAACAGGTACTGGGCGAACTTGCCGCCGGCGTATTTGTCGTGGAATAACTGGGTGTCATAGAGCCGGGCGCGGAATTCCGCCACCACCGTGTCGGGGTCGTCGGGCAGGTCCTGCCATTGGTCACGGACCAGGGCCGCAGCGGCTTCCATCATGGCGCTGTAGGCGGTACGGTCGGCCCCCTCCCAGTCCCCGTCATCGAACTTGAGCAGCGCCTCGAAATAACGGCGCTCGGCTTCCTGGAGGTCGAACTCCACCCGGGACACCACCGCTCCGGCGCATTCACCGGTGCCGATGTCCTGGATGGTGAATTCCCGAGGGTCGCGCCAGTCGGAGTAGAACGAGCGGTCCTCGTCATAGGCAGGCACCACCGCCAGTTCGTCCACCAGGACCTTCAGGTTCTTCTTGCCCACTCGCCGCACGAACTCACGGAAGGTTTCCAGCTTCTGGCGCTCTTGCAGGTATTTATCGGTGATCCGGTCAATAAATTCGGGGATGCGCTTGGAGGGCACAGCGCCGATGGTTTCCCCGTAGGCGCCAGCGTTTTCCTCCCACTGGCCGCCCAGCACCACCCGGAAATGGGGCACGGTGGTGCCAGCCACCTTACGACTGACCCCGTAGAAACCCAGGTCGGCCAGATGATGCTGGCCGCAGGAGTTAAAGCAGCCGCTGATCTTGATATGCAGGCCGCGAATGGCCTCGTCCAAGGTGTGGGCCTTGGCGGCCAGGCGCTCGGACAACTCCGCCGCCAGACCCCGGGAGGAGGCGATACCGAGCTTGCAGGTATCGGTGCCAGGGCAGGCGGTGACGTCCAGGATGGTGCCGGCTCCGGGGGTGGCCAGATTAGCGGCCTTGAGGTCGGCGTACAGGGCCGGTAAATCGGCCTCGGCGACCCAACGCAGGACGATATTCTGATCCACGGTGCTGCGCAGGTGGCCGCCGTTATAGCGACGGGCGATATCGGCCAATTGCCGGAGCTGGCGAGAGGTGATATCCCCCAGGGGCAGGGCCACCGTGGCGACGGCGTAGCCGTCCTGTTTCTGGGGGTAGACATTGCTGGCCCGCCAGGTTTGGAAGTCGGGGTCGCCGGTCTGTGCCAGGGCCTGGGCGGGCTTGAGGGGCTGTTCGTTCCAGGCGGGCAGTTCGTCGATCCAGTTTGTCCAGGCGGGGTCGTGGGGCAGGATTTTCCGCTCCTCCAGGACCAGGCGGCGGAATTCGTCGATACCCAGGTTGGCCACCAAGAACTTGAGCCGCGCTCGGCCGCGGTTTTTCTTTTCACCCAGGCGGGCGAACACCCGGGAGACGGCCTGGGCCAGGGGTAGCAATTCCTCCTCGGGCACGAACTCCGAGAGCAGCTTGGCGTCGTGGGGCACGGCGCCCAGGCCACCACCCACATAGACTTCGAAGCCGCGCTTTTCGACACCGTTCTCCGTGCGGGTGCGGGCAATGCAGCCGAAATCATGGAGGTTGGTGAGTCCACAGGCACTGTGCTTGCAGCCGGAAAAACTGGCCTTGAACTTGCGTCCGAAGTCCTGGGCGTCCGGGTGGCCCAGCAGAAACCTGGCCAGGGCCTTGGCATAAGGGGTGGTATCGAAGGTTTCGCCACGGCAGACGCCGGCCAGAGGGCAGGCGGTGACGTTGCGCACCGTGTTGCCGCAGGCTTCCCGGGTGGTGATGCCCACTCCCGCCAGTCGGCGCATCAGGTCCGGGGTATCGTCGATATGGACGTAATGAAGCTGGACGTCCTGGCGGGTGGTGATATGGGCGATGGCGTCGGAGTATTCCTCGGCGGTGTCGGCCAGGACTTCCAGTTGCTCGGGGCTAAGGCCGCCGAAGGGGATCTTGATGCGCTGCATCCCCGGAGCATCCCACAGGGTTTCGGGGCCTTTGGTCAGTTCGCCGGAGGCAAAGCCCAGGGCGCGGGTCTCGACGCCATCGTGGCGCTGGCCGTTGTCGTAGCGCTGGCCATAGGCGCCCCGACGCAGGCGGGTCTCGGCGAACAGCTTGTCATCGACCTTACCCTGTCGCTTCAGGTGGATCTGGGTTTCGAATATATCGATTTCGCGGGCCAGATCGGTGGATAGCCGGTCGGCCAGTTGTTCTTTCCAGGTGGTCATACCTTGCCTCTGTCGCTCGGAGAGCTGTCGGGAATGTGGAGTTACCGGCGGAGTGATGCAACGCTACCACCGGTTTATATGCATTAAAAGTACTTTTTCGAGATAAATTTATATAAAAAAAGCATATTCGATTCTAACTACCCATGGGAAAGCCCACCTCCTGCAATACCGTCAGTGGCCCCGCAGTTCGAATCCGTTCCACCTGCGCCCACTCCCGCGCCAGCAGGGCGCCGGCGAAGCCCAGGGCATTGACCGAAAGGGCCTCGAAACACTCCCGGCGCCGAGGCGCCAACAGCAACCAGCGGCGGGTGACCAGCAGGTTGTAGGGCGTGGGACGACCGCCATTGTCCCGGCCCAGGTCCCCCATTTCCAGCAACAAGCGCCGGTAGCCTTGCAGCACACTCTCGGCATCCTGTTCCAGGTCTTGTCCGGTCAGATGCAAGCGCACCAGACCGTGGCGAAAGGGCAACCGGGGCGAGCGGCCCACCTCAGCCTGGAACACCGCTCCGGCTAGAGCCGGCTCCAGGGGCAGGGGTGGGCCTTTGGAATCCAAGGGCAGGGGAAGCAGTTGCAAGTGCCTATGGCGCTGACTGGCCCCGGCTTCGCTGCCGGAATTGTAAAAGCCCAGCCCGTCGATGCCCGCCAAGCAGGCGGCCAGCGCCCGAAAGTCGTCCAGTTCGAGCGGGGTCTCTTGGTCTACGAAATTCCGGGTGACGATCAACAGGTGATGATCCACTACATTGAATTTGTTGAGCAAGCCCACATGAGTAGGGGAAATATCGGTCACGAACAGGGCTGGGTCGTAGGGCAGAAAGGGATTGAACTCCCCGCCCTGATGACCGGTCCCATGGTGTTGTTTCCGACGCGCCTGATCCTTGCGGGCCAGTCCGGCCAGGACGCGCACCAAAAACCGTAGTCCGGCCTGCTCCACGACCGCCTGTTCCGTGACCAGGGGTTGCAATGCTCCATCGGTCAGCGCCTGATGGCCGCGCTCGATCAATTTGCCCCATAAGGTGGCGGGGTCCAGCAACAGTGGCGGCGCCATGGCGGGTCTCCGATGGGTTAAAGGCAGGAAGCCGGTACAACACCGATTCTCCTATTCTAAAGGAAGCTGCTCGATGTCCAGTTCAAATCTTCAGGAAACTTATCGCATGGCCCGCCGCGTCGTGGTTACGGTGATCGGCATCACGGTGTTGTTGATAGGCGTCACTCTGCTGGTGCTACCGGGACCGGCGATCCTGGTCATCCCCGCCGGACTGGCAATCCTGGGTCTGGAGTACGCTTGGGCCAGACGTTGGTTGAAGGCCGTTAAGGCGCAGGCCGACCGCGCCCTGGCCCGGTCACGGGTGGGACGCCAAGCCAAGGAGGTCGTGGATAAAATGTCGAAGGACGGTAAATAAGCAGCGCCGCCATGGGAGCGGGCCATGCCCGCCATGGCCGCGACCACGGATTACAATCCTATAAATCCCCTGCGATTTGATTCCAATGTGAGCCGGGAGCATGATCACGCTGTCCCAAGCGAATCCCTACGACTATTCTTGTCGCCGTGAGTCGGCGGCGAGCATCCTGTATCCAGCAATTATCCCATCCGAAAGCGGCCAATCTTGAGGACGATCCATGATTTCAGACAATGACATCCTGTTGGGGGTCAATATCGACCATGTGGCCACCCTGCGCCAAGCTCGGCGGGGTCGGTATCCCGATCCGGTGCAAGCGGCTTTGGAGGCGGAACAGGCTGGGGCGGACGCCATCACCCTGCATCTGCGAGAGGACCGCCGCCATATCCAGGACCGGGATGTGCGCCTATTGCGGGAACTGTTGCAAACCCGCATGAATCTGGAGATGGCGGTGACAGAGCCGATGCTGGCTATCGCCGAAACGGTGCGTCCGGCGGACTGTTGCCTGGTGCCCGAGCGGCGCGAGGAACTGACCACCGAGGGTGGGCTGGATGTGGCCGGACAGGTCACCCGAGTGGCGGATGCCTGCGCGCGGTTGGCCGCCGCCGGTATTCAAACGTCCCTGTTTATCGACCCCGACCCCCACCAGGTAGAGGCCGCCGCCGAGGCGGGCGCCCCGAAAATCGAGATCCATACAGGTTCCTATGCCGACGCTGCCGACGACCAGCAGCGTCACAAAGAGTTTCAGCGCATCGCGGCGGCGGTGAAACGGGGTCTGGCCCTGGGGTTGCACGTTAATGCCGGGCATGGTCTTAACTACCAGAACGTCAAGCCGGTGGCGGCGATCCCCAAGGTGCGGGAATTGAACATCGGCCATGCTATTGTCTCCCGGGCCGTGTTCACCGGCCTACAAGGGGCGGTGCGGGAGATGAAAAGACTGATGCTGGAGGGGCGCCGGGGCGGCTGAGGGGCGCGGGCCAACAGCATCGTTGCCGCCGATGTCGGCATGACCGGGGAGGTCAGACGTCCGGGGCGCCGAACGTCTCTAGCAGGCGATGGATTTCTCCGAGAAGCCGCTGTACACCCGCTGACACTGACGGCGCATCGGGGGTATCGAGAAGGGCTTCCAAGTGTTGGGCCGCAGCGAGCAGCGCCGGCGTTCCGCAATACCGAGCGGACCCTTGCAGTTTGTGGCTAACCTCCCGCAGATCATCCAACCGCTGGTCCCGATAGGCGGCGCGCAGGTTTTGCTCCTGGGCGGGCAGGTCCTTGTGTATCAGCAGATTCAGCAATTGATCGGCGACCTCGGGCCGGTTACCGGTCACGTCGAGGGCCAAGGCCCGATCATAAACGGGGAGCGGTTCGTCAGCCATCATGGGCAGGCTTGCCTTGCTCCAGCCCAGCAAGCTTGGATTGGATTGGGGGTGGGCACCATTTTTCCAGGACTTGTCTCAGCATGGCTTCGGTGATGGGTTTGCAAAGATGGTCATCCATTCCCACGTCAATATATTGATTGCGCTCCCGGTGCATGGCGTCGGCAGTCAGGGCGATAATCGGTATGCGGTTATTGGGGTTGGCGGGTAAGGCGCGGATGCAGCGGGTGGCTTCCAGTCCGTCCAGTTCCGGCATATGAATATCCATCAGGATTAAATCGTACTGCCCATGGCGACAGGCATCAACCGCCTCCTTGCCATTATCCACCTCTTCGACCTCAATTCCTGCCTGGATCAGAAATATCTGCGCTAACTGACGGTTGACAAGGTTGTCATCGGCGAGCAGAACCCGGGTTGCCGGTGTTGTCCTGGAACGTTCGTGGGACGACGGAAGATAAGACAGGCCGGTGTGGGGCTTGGGCCAGGACTGGATTGCCGGGTCATGCTTACGGTGTGGGGCGAGGGTGGTCAAATGGGTAATGTTGGCGTCCAACCGCCCCTCTAGAGAAACGGTGGCCGCCGCCGGGGGAGAGGACAGCAGGGGCAGTAGTTCCCGGGAGGTCACCGGCGAATTGGCGAAATAGATGGTATCGAACAGGGGCTTGAATACGGCCACCGCAGGATGCTCATCATCCACATTCAGCAGGATTAATACCGCAGATCGGCCTATGCCGGTTTGCCTGACCCGCTCGGAAAAGTGGTGGACAGGGGCTGACAGCGCGCTCCGGTCTACGATCAGACCCTCCAGATCGGCCAGATTTCCCGAAGGACCATGCAGCCAGGTCGTAGCCGCCGACAAGTCGCTCAGGGACTGGTAGTGCAGATCACCGTATTCCAGGATATGGGCCGTGGCCCGGGTGGAGGGGGAATCCTCGGCGATCAGCAACACCTGGCCCTGGCGGCGCTGGAGGTCGGCTTGGGGCTGGGGGGGCAGTTTGTCCAGTGTCAGGGAGACATGGAAGGTCGAACCGATCCCAGGTTGGCTTTCCACCCGGACCTGGCCCTGCATCATGGAGATTAACCGTCGGCAGATGGCCAGACCCAGGCCGGTGCCGCCATGACGGCGGGTGATAGAGGTGTCGAGCTGCTCAAAGGCATCGAACAGACGCAGTTGGTCCTCGGGGGGAATGCCGATGCCGGTGTCGCGAATGGTCAAGTGCAGGGTAATGCCATGGGCGGATTCCTGTTCCTTGCTCATCCGCACCACGACCTCCCCCCGGTCGGTGAACTTGATGGCATTGCTGACGAAATTGGAGAGAATCTGGTTCAGGCGGGGCGCGTCGCCTACCAGAGTCGAGGGTACGTCCGGCTCCACGTCCAGAATCAGGCTCAGGCCCTTGCCGTGAGCATTGGCGGCGAACAGCAAGACAGCGTTTTCCAGAACCTCCCGCAGATCGAAGTTGCGCTTGCGCAGGCGTAGTTTGCCGGCCTCGATCTTGGAGAAGTCCAGAATGTCGTTGAGTATCACCATGAGATTGCCCGCAGAAGCCCGCAAGGTCTCCAGATAGCCGCGCTGGATACGGTCCAGGTCGGTTTTGGTGAGCAGTTCAATAAAGCCCATCACGCCGTTCATGGGGGTGCGTATTTCATGGCTCATATTGGCCAGAAACTCGGACTTCACTTGGCTGGCCTGGACGGCCCGCTTGCGGGCGATATCCAATTCAACATTCTTGACTTCTAACTCCTCCAGGGTTTCCCTCAGCTCGGCGGTGGCGGCGTCCACCTGTTCTTGCAAGTGCTCGTGGGAGGATTGCAAAGACGAGGCCATGGCATTGATGCCCCGTTCCAGGCTGCCTAGCTCGCCGGTGGCCTGTTCCTCCACCCGCACGGTCAGGCGTCCGTCCCGAAGATCCCGAACTGCGGCTTCCAAACGTAGAATGGGGCCGGAGATGTTGCGGCCGATACGCTGGCCGATGATGATGGTCATCAGCAGACAGCCCAGGGTGAGCAGAATACTGGTCCAAATAACCTGGCGTTGGCGCTGCTCGGTGGATCGGCGGGACAGTTCCAGGCGCGCCTGACCGAGCAGGTCAGACCGGCCAGACGGTCCCAAATGCGGATCGTCGCCAATGGCGGCCGAGAATATCAGCGGGGCCGAATTGCCCACGGGAATCCAGTCTGCCACGGATGGCGCCAGGGCGGTGTTTACCTCGCGGGTTTCCCGGATCAAAATTTTATTGCGGTTGTCGAGCAAAAGAACGCGGGCGACATCAGCCTCCTGGAGCGCCGAGCGAACCAGGGGAAGAAGCGCGGCCGGGTTGTCGGAGGCCAAGGCATAGCCCGCCGCCCGGGCCACCTGGTTGGTAATGGATTGGCCCCGTTCTGCAAGGCTTTGATCCAGGTCCCGGACCCGGGTATGGGTGAGATACGCCACCAGCACCACGGCGATCAACGCAGCAGGCGCCAATACCAAGAAGAACACGCTGGTACGGATGCCCATATTCATAGTTTTCCGCCCATCTCCTTAAGATGGCGGCCGCCCAAATGCGGTTACAACATGTTTACTGTCATCCATGGGCGCACCAATCCGCCATTCAATCCAGTTTAAGTTATTGTATTGTTTCTCAGCAGGGTGACATTATCGGCAAAGCAACAAAAAACCGAATAGTCCCTTGTACTAAAGTAGGTATCATACCCCCAGGCCGACCCTGATGGGGAGAAGTTTTCCATGGGTTTTCCATCACCAGGTACGAATGCTTCATGAGCACTGCAAGCGACTATCCCACCATCGAATCCTTTGTAGGCGGCACTCCACTGGTGCGTCTGCAACGCATACCCGGGGCCACCAGCAATATCATTCTGGCCAAGCTGGAGGGCAATAACCCCGCCGGCTCGGTCAAGGACAGGCCAGCCCTGTCCATGATTCAGCACGCCGAAGCCCGGGGCGAGATCAAACCCGGTGACACGCTCATCGAGGCCACCAGCGGCAATACCGGCATCGCCCTGGCCATGGCGGCGGCCATCAAGGGCTATCCCATGGTGCTGATCATGCCCTCTCATATGAGCGCCGAACGTCGCGCCGCTATGAAAGCTTTCGGCGCCGAAATCGTTCTGGTCAGTCAGGAAGAGGGCATGGAGGGCGCCCGGGACCTGGCCAAGCGCCTGGAGACCGAGGGTAAGGGCAAGGTGCTGGACCAGTTCGCCAACCCCGACAATCCCCTGGCTCACTACGAGACCACCGGCCCGGAAATCTGGCGGGATACTCAAGGCCGGATCACCCACTTCGTCAGCTCCATGGGCACCACCGGCACCATCGTCGGCGTTTCCCGCTACCTCAAGGAACGCAATCCCCATATCCAGATTGTCGGGGTTCAACCCGCCGACAACGCCAGCATTCCCGGTATTCGCCGCTGGCCCCCCGAGTATCTGCCCCGGATCTACCAGCCCGAGCGGGTGGACCGGGTCATCGACGTCACCCAGCCGGAGGCTGAGGACATGACCCGGCGGCTGGCCCGGGAGGAGGGCATCTTCGCCGGAATCTCCTCTGGCGGCGCCCTGGTGGCGGCCCAGATGCTCTCTCGGGAGGTGGAGAACGCGGTGATCGTGTCCATCGTCTGCGACCGGGGCGACCGGTATCTGTCCACCGGCGTGTTCCCGGAGTGACCGCCTGGCCGTGAAGGGCCGCCGCTATCTTGCCCTCGCGGCCCTGCTGGTCTTGTCCGTTGCCCAGGCCGGGCCGGACTTGGCGTTGACCACCCAGTTGGATCGCCTGACCGGGGAAGGCTGGCAGGTCCACGGTGTGGAGCTGACGTTCAAGGGGCCGGCGCTCGGCCAGGGCAGGCTGGAATTGCGGGCCGAGCGCTTGGAACTGCCCCAAATCACCCTCTCCACCCTACGTCTGGATTGTTCGGCTCTGGAACTGGCGCCGGATCGGCTCACCTGCGCTGGCGGTCGCCTGCGGGCCCAGGCGCCCGGAAGCCGCGCCCTGGATGCCGAGGCCGGTTTCAGCTATAGCGCCGCTGGCCATTTGACGTTTTCCCTGGACAAATTGGCCCTGGCCGGGGGCCGGGTGGGCGCCCAGGGACAGGTCGACGCCGTCGGCTGGTCGCTCACCCTGAACGGCGAACGTCTGGACGCCGCCGCCCTGGCCGAATTGTTGCAACCGCTGTTGACCTTCCCCATAACGGGCAACCGGGGTCGCATCGACGGCCAGGTCACCGTCGCCGCCAGCGCCGCCGAACCCGTCAACGTCGGTTTTAAGCTAGGGGCCAAGGGCCTGGCCTGGTCCGCCGGGGGCGGCCGGTACGCCGCCGAGGGCCTGGACGCCACCCTTGAGGGTCGCTGGCGAGGCGCTGGCCGATTCTCTGGAAACCTGAATCTGGAGGCTGGCCAAGCTTATCTGGACCCGGTGCTGCTGGACCTGAGCGAGGCGCGGCCCCTGAGTGTCCGGCTGTCCGGGCGACTGGAGGAGCAGCGCCTGGAACTGGACATCGGGGAGTTGCGCCACGGCCATTTCCTAGCTCTGGGGGGACGTCTGACCCTGGACCTGGAGCAGGGCCAACTGGCGGACCTGGAACTGAACCTGGAGCAGGCCCGACTGCCGACGGTATACCGGCGCTACCTGCAAACCCCCCTCACCGGCACTGTCCTGGGAGATTTGACCACCGACGGTCTGGTGCGGGGACGGCTGGTTTTGGATGATCGGGGTCTGAAAGAACTGGACCTGCGCCTGGCGGCAGTGAACGTGGAAGACGGCCAGGGCCGGTTCGGCGCCCAGGGCCTGGATGGGCGACTGGCCTGGGGGCGCGGCGAGTCCCCGCGCCGCTCGGAACTGAGCTGGCGGCAGGGGCATGTCTATCGTATTGATCTGGGACCCGCTAACCTGGCCCTAGAATCCCGGGGCGGCGCTTTTTGGCTGCCGGGCATTCAGCGCCTACCGGTGCTGGACGGTACCCTGGTGATTGAGCGTCTGGAAGGGCAGGGTCTGGGCAGCGGCGCGGCAGAGTTTCAGTTTGACGGCCAGCTTCACCCGGTATCCATGGGGGCGCTCAGCGCGGCTCTGGACTGGCCGCCCCTGGCTGGCAAGCTGTCCGGGGTGATCCCCGGAGTACGGTACCGGGACGGGGTGCTGGAGGTGGGCGGCGCTCTGTTGACACGAATCTTCGACGGGGATATCACCTTCACCCGCTTGCGTCTGGAAGACCCCCTGGGAATAGCGCCCCGGGCCTATGCCGAGGTGGATATTCGGGACCTGGACCTGGAGACCCTGACCCGCGCCTTCGACGTGGGTAAAATCTCCGGCAAGCTGGAAGGTCGGATCGACGGGCTGGTGCTGGGTGACTGGCAGCCGGTGGCCTTCGACGCCCGATTGTATACCCCGCCTGGGGATCACTCCCGACGGCGCATCAGCCAGCGGGCGGTGCAGGCCATTTCCGCCCTGGGCGGAGCCAACGCCGCCGCCGTTTTGTCACGGGGGTTTTTGAGCCTGTTCGATGAGTTCAACTACCGGCGGCTGGGTATCCGCTGCCGACTGGCCAGGGGGGTCTGCGAGATGAACGGCGTGGCTCCCGCCCCCCAAGGGGGGTATTACCTGGTGGAAGGCCAGGGCTTGCCACGCATCGACGTGATCGGCTATACCCGCCAGGTGGACTGGGCGGAATTGCTGGCCCGGTTGCAGGCGGCCATGCACAGTGAAGGACCGGTGATTCAATAACACGAGGTTTGTATGCACGGTATTCGGCGATACATCCGGGGCGCGACCTTGGCCACAGCCTACGGGCTGCTGGTGGCCTGCGTCACCATCAATATTTATTTTCCGGCGGCGGCTGCGGAGAAAGCCGCTGATCGCATCATCGAGGATGTCTGGGGCAAGCCGCCCGAGGCCCCCGAGGCTGCCGCGCCGCCCCAGTCCAGCCAGGCCCAGCCAATGACCGGACTGGTCTGGCTGCTGGATCTGCTCATCCCCGCCGCCCAGGCCCAGCAGGCCAATATCAATATCGACACCCCGGCCATCAATCGCCTGAAAGGGTCCATGGCCGCCCGGCACCGCCAGTTGGAGCCGTTTTATGACGGCGGGGGGGTCGGCCTGACCCAAGATGGACTCATCGCGGTGCGTGACCTCAATGCTGTGCCCTTGGCCCAGCGAGGCGCGATCAATCAACTGGTGGCTCAGGAGAACCAGGACCGCAACGCGCTATACCAGGAAATCGCCCGGGCCAACGGCCACCCGGAGTGGGAAGCCGATATTCGCGCTACCTTCTCCCGGCAGTGGGTGGCCAATGCCCGGCGCGGCTGGTGGTATCAGGGGCGGGGAGGCTGGCAGAAGAAGTGACTGTCTTGGTATTCGATATCGAGACCGTCCCGGATGTGGACGGGGGGCGGCGGCTGTATGGCCTGGAGGGGCTGGACGACCACGCCGTGGCCGAGGCCCTTTACCAGCAGCGCCGCGCCCAGACCGGAGGAGAATTCCTACGCCCTCATCTACACCGGATAGTGGCTATTTCCCTGGTGATGCGTGGAGCGCAGGGCATTAAGGTCTGGTCTCTAGGCGGCCCGGAAGCCCTGGAGCGAGAACTGATACAGCGTTTTTTCAAGGGCATCGCCCGTTACACCCCCACGCTGGTGTCCTGGAACGGCGGTGGTTTCGACCTGCCGGTACTCCATTATCGGGCGCTGCTCCACGGGGTGGCGGCGCCCCGCTACTGGGAGACTGGAGACGAGGACACCGGGTTTCGCTACAACAACTACCTGGGCCGGTTTCACTGGCGGCACACCGATCTCATGGACGTGCTAGCGGCCTATCAGCCCCGGGCCGCCGCTCCCCTGGACGACATCGCCGTGCTGTTGGGTTTTCCCGGTAAGCTGGGTATGCACGGAGGCAAGGTCTGGGAGCAGTTTCAGGCCGGGAACATAGAAGGTATTCGCAATTACTGCGAAACCGACGTACTCAATACTTATCTGGTATGGCTGCGCTTTGAATTACTACGCGGCCGCCTCACGGAGGCTGGCTACGCCAAAGAGTTGCGCTTGCTGCGGGATTTTCTCGCCGAAAAACACCTGCCCCATTTCGACGAATTTCTGGCCGCCTGGTCGGCGGCCTCCTAGTATAGGATTGTTCATGGCCCGATCTCGCCGCCGCCCCCGGCCCCCCGAGGGAAGCTTCACCGCCCGTATCGACGACCTGGCCAACGATGGTCGGGGTCTGGCCCGGCTGGAGGGCAAGGCCGTATTCATCCATGGCGGCCTGCCCGGAGAACAGGTGACGTTTCGCTACACTGCTCGCCATAGCAAATATGACGAGGGCCGGGTGGAGTCCATCACCGAGCCATCGCCCCAGCGGGTGGAACCCCACTGCGCCCATTTCGACCTCTGCGGCGGCTGCGCCCTGCAACACCTGGAGCCGAATGCCCAGGTCGCCTTCAAAGAGCGGCAGTTGCTGGACAACCTGGCCCGGATCGGCAAGGTCGATCCGGCCACCGTGCTGCCGCCCCTGACCGGTCCCCACTGGGGCTACCGGCGCAAGGCCCGGTTGGCGGTCAAGGACGTCCCCAAAAAGGGCCGGGTGCTGGTGGGCTTTCGGGAGCGGGGCACGCCCTACGTGGCCGATCTGCGCCGCTGCGAGGTACTCCACCCTCGGGTGGGAGGGCTTTTGGACGCCCTCTCGGCCCTGATCGGCGGCCTGTCCCTCCACGCCCGGCTGCCCCAGATCGAAGTGGCAGTGGGGGATGAGGCTGTGGCCCTGAACTTCCGGGTGCTGGACCCGCCCAGCGCGGCGGATCGCGCCTTGCTGCAAGACTTCGGCCAGCGCCACGATATCCAGGTGTATTTGCAGTCTAAGGGCCCGGAGACCACGACTCTGCTATGGCCCGAGCAGGGAGAACTCAACTACCGGCTGCCGGAGTTCGACCTGGACCTGGCCTTCCAGCCCTATCATTTCACCCAGGTGAACACCCACATCAACCGGCCCATGGTGGACCGGGCCGTGAACCTGCTGGCGCCCCAGTCCCACGAGCGGGTGCTGGACCTGTTCTGCGGTCTGGGCAACTTCACCCTGGCCCTGGCCCGCCGGGCCGGGGAGGTGGTGGGGGTGGAGGGTGACGCCAGCCTGGTGGCCTGGGCCGGGCGCAACGCCGAGCGTAACGGTATCGGCAATGCCCATTTTCATGCCGCCGATCTGAGCGCCGAGCTTGGCGGACAGCCCTGGATGGAGGGACCGTACCACAAGGCCCTGCTGGACCCACCCCGCTCCGGCGCCCTGGAAATGATGCCCCACTTGGCGGGACTGGGGGTCGGGCGGATCGTGTATGTGTCCTGCCACCCGGCCACCCTGGCCCGGGACGTGGGCGAACTGGTCAACCGTCATGGTTATCGCTTATTGGCCGCCGGGGTGATGGACATGTTCCCCCATACCGCCCATGTGGAGTCCATCGCCTTGCTGGAGTCCGGTTGATGGGCCGCCCCCCGCTGGTCATGGAATCCGACACTCCCAGCTTGGTTTGACCACCAACCCAGAATTCTGGCTTTTCCCGGATGGTTCTGGCAAACTGAACCCGTTCAGAGACTTATCGTGCCGCTTTGGCACGTTGCCCGGGCAGACCACTATGGCCGACCCCAACGATTCCAAGGACCCGCGCCGACACACCGGCCGGCTGCTGGATTTGTTGCGTGGCGAGTCGCCGCCTACAGTCCGGGAAGCGGCCCCGCCAAAAGCCTATGCCCCCCCACGCCGTACCCCCTCTCCACCGCTGGTCACCCAGCCCCGATCTCCGGTCCGGGCTAGTCCCCTTAAACCCCTGGAAGACCATTTCCGCAAACCCCAGGGCCGGTTGGCGGACCTGCTGAAGCAGAATGGTGAACTGGCCGAAATCAATCGGGTATTGCGGGCTTATCTGCCACCGGCCCTGCGGGGTCACGCTCTGCTGAGCCGTCTGGACCCGGAGGTTTGGGTTATACAAACCGAATCCTCGGCTTACGCGACCCGGCTGCGTTTCACTCTGCGCAGCTTGCGCGACGAAATGGCGGCCCACCTCAAGCGTCCGGTGCCGCCCCTGAAAGTGCGGATCGTTCCCCTGGAAACCCTTCCCCAACCGCCCCCCCGACGGCTGGTGGCGGACGACGGCGTGGCCACGTTGTTGGAGGGGGCGGCCCGGGACCAAGGGAACACCCCCCTGGGCCAGGCTCTCCAGCGTTTGGCCAGCCACGCCAGGGACAGCGGCGACGCTCACTCATAGCGGAACCGGCTCACCAGCCCTTCCAGTCGCGCGGCCACCTGGGCCAGTTCGGCGGCCGCTTGTTGCACATCTTGGCTGGCGGAGGTGGTGTTCTGGGCGGTGGTGGCGACGGTCACGATATTGTTGGCGATGTCGGAACTGCCCCGGGCCGCATCGGCGACATTGGCAGTGATCTCGTTGGTGACGCTGGCCTGTTGTTCCAGGGCTGACGCCACATTGCGCTGCAAGTTATTAACGTTATTGATAATACAATCAATTTCGGTAATGGCCGCCACGGCGCTCTTGGTGTCGGCTTGGATGCAGGTGATTTTGGCGCCGATGTCCTCCGTGGCCCGGGCGGTCTCACGGGCCAGATCCTTGACTTCATTGGCCACCACGGCAAAACCTTTGCCGGCCTCCCCGGCCCGGGCGGCCTCGATGGTGGCGTTCAGGGCCAGCAGATTGGTCTGTTCGGCGATGGCGGTGATGACCTTGATGACATTATCAATCTCGCCGCTGCTCTGGTTGAGGCGCGACATGGTGTCATGGGCGCCAGCGGTAATTTTTACCGCCGAGGCGGCCGCCTGGGAGACTTCGGCGGTATTGTCTGCGATTTCCCGGACGCTGGTGCTCATTTGTTCAGCGGCGGCGGCCACCGCCTCCACCCGGTGGCTGACCTGATCGGCGGCGCCGGATACCCGCTCGGCGTCGGCGGAGGTGTGCGTGGCGTTGTCGCCCATCTGCTGGCTGACCACGCGCATTTCCTCGGAGGCCGAAGCCAGGGTGCGGGCGGTGTCGCCGATTTCGGCAATGGACCGGCGCAGGTCTTGGAGAAACTGCTCCAGGCCCGTGCCCATCTGGCCCATGGCATCCTCGCCGCGCACCGTAATCTGGTGCGTCAGATCCCCCTTGGCGGCGGCCCGCACCACGTCCAGCAGGCTGCCCACCTGAGTCTGCAACTGCTGGTTCTGAAAACGCTCCCGTTCGGCGGCCTCGCGGGCCAGGGCCTGGGTTTTCAACTCCTGGGTGACCACCGCCCAGGTCACCAGAACGCCCACTGGGCGGCGCTGTTCATCGCGGATAGCCACCAGTTCCAAGCGTAGTTTTTCATCGCCCAGGGCGGTGAGCTGTTTCTGGGGCTGAACATCGCTACCCTCGAACAGCGCTGTCAGTTGGGCCTGCTCCACGCCCAGGAACTGGATGGATTGCCCCGGCAGTTGAGCCACCGGCGTCGGCAGCCAGCGTTGCAGAGTTTGTAAAGTCTGCCGGGAAGCCGGGTTGAGATACCCCAGGCGTAGTGCATGATCCACGTAGAGGATATTGCTGGAGGCATGCTCGATAATCTGTTGAATGCGGTGCAATTCCTGGCGCTGGGCGGTGATGGCCTCCCAGTCTACGGCGTCGGCCTGCACCGCCCGGTGTACATCGGCGATCAGTCGGTTGATGGCCCGGGCCATGCGCCCGATCTCATCGCGGTTGTCAACCGCCACCCGCCGGGTCAGGTCGCCCCCGGCCACCCGCTCAAGCACGGCCATGGTCTGGTTGAGGGGATGGAGGATATGTCGCGCCATTAGCCAGGCGAATAGGCTGCCCAGCACAGCGACAATGGCGGTGATGATAAAGCCCGCCTGAAGCATAAAGGCCAGTTTGTCCGAGGAATGGGCGGTAAACAGCTTGACCGCCTGATTGGCGGCTATATGGATTTGATCCCGGGCCGTGAGCAGAACTGACAGACGGTTGGCGTAGTCCACTGTTCCGAACTGTGTTTCCAGCAGGGCTTCGGCGGCGACGGTATAGTGTCTGAATAGTCGTTGATTCTCCTCCAGCTTGGCGCGAATCGCCGGGGTCGGGGCTGGGGGCAGCATCACGGTGGCGCCGCTGGCTGGATTGAGGACGGCTTTGCCCCCATCCATCAGGGCCGTCAGGGTGCGCTCCAGCAGGCTGTGGGTGGCCTGATAATCTGCGGGCAGCCCCTGTGAAGCTAGCAAGATCTCGGTGGTCTGGCGCTGGTTGAGCATGCGCTGGCGGCCGGCTAGATCCACCAGCAAGGCATCGGCCTGCTGCCCCTGAACCGTTAGCAGGGTATAGATCATGATACCCGTCAGCACTACGGTGGACAGCAGCGGAGTGAGGGCGAGTTTTGGACCGATATTGAGCCGGCCCAGCAAGGAAAGTTTTGGTTTGTCCATCGTACCTGTTCTCCTCAGTCGATCCGATAACCCATGCGTACCCCGCCCCAATGGCGACCGTTCACGTAGATGGGGGCGGAGACGTCCTTCATCAGGGCGAACTGACCACCGCCCACATCCCGCCGATAGGTTTGCAGCAGAAACGGCCGGGTATTGCGCCCGGCCGCCAGACCCACCCGGTCGTCGAACAGCCGACGGTTGCGGCTGTTGGCAGTGTTCCAGGCCGGGTCCTTACCCTGGGGTTTTGAGAACTTGCGATTATGGGTAGGGAGAAAACCGTTGTTGTCCACGGCCGCGCAAAACACGACACGCTTGTCAAAATCCAACACCTGTTCCTGGATAGGGGGCAGCACCTGGTCCGTGAAGTCCACGTATGGGGTCAGGTATTGCTGGGGATTAGTGCCGGAAATCGGCTGGTAGCGCCGGTCGAACAGGGCGGTGGCGCTGATCCGGCCTTCCTGAATCGCGGTCTCGAAAACCTGAGATATTCGCTTGGCGGTGGCCTTGGTCAGGTTGATAAATTTGGTGTCCACCGTGTCGATGCCCTCCACGGCGGTCAGTCCGACCATGTCCTCGCTCATGGTCTGCATTCGATTAAGCCGGTCTCGGACCTCCCTCAGGGCGGCGCTGGAGTGGAACGCCTCTTCGGTCATGTGGTTCACCACCTCCGCAGCTTGGGTGCAGTGTTGGCCGATGTCCCGCGCCGCCTCGTCAATGCGCTGGGCCTGGTGGTCCACCTGGCTCATGGACGCGCCCATGGTGTCGATGACCTGCTGGATGGCCTGGGCGCCCCGGCGCACGTCCTCGGACTTGGCCTTGCTTTCCGCCCCCTTGTCCAACAGCTCCCGGGTCCGCGCCGCCAGATCTTTGAGGGTGACCTCGATTTCCGCTGTGGCGCCCTGGGTCTGCTTGGCCAGTTCCTTGACCTCGCCGGCCACCACTGCGAATCCCCGCCCCGCTTCCCCGGCCCGCACCGCTTCGATGGTGGCGTTGAGGGCTAGCAGATTGGTCTGCTTGGCGATGGCGTCGATGCCCTTGGCCACTTTGCTGACCCGCGCCATGGCCTCGCCTAGGCAGCCGACCTGGGACTCGATGGTGGTAACCAACTCGGCCAGGTGGCGGATATCGTCCAGGGATAGCTCCACGGTTCGCCGGGATTGGTCCAGATCGGCATGGGCTGCGGACGCCAACTGGTAGGTTTGGGCCGCCGCCTCGGCGACCTGATTGTTGTGGTCGGACATTTGCCCGGCGCGCTCCTGGAGATCCTTGAACAAGTCCGCCTGATGGGTGGCCAGGTCGCTGACCTCGTTCAGATGTCCCGCGATATCGGTAATCTCGATGCTCAGGCCGCCGGTGTGTTCCGCGATACGCTGAATGATGGAGCGGTACAGGGCCGCCTGTTGACCAGGGGCGGCGGAGGCCGGGGTTGCCACGGCGTCGGAGGCGGATGGATGAGCATGGGAGGGCATTTGCCAAGCTCCTTATTTTTGGGTGTCTCGGACGGGGATAGGGGTTTTGCTATCGAAAGCGCCCTTCGCGGCGGCAACAGCATCGCCCAACCAGGATGCCAAGGGGGCAAGGCTGAACGTGGTCCGCAGTCTGGGACCCGAATCGGGCTATGGCTCGAAAAACGCTCATGGATCGGAACTCCTTTGGGATGCGGCCAGAAACCAACACGCCGGTCCTCAGTTCACGGTTTATCGGCGCCAGCGGGGTTGGCATGAGGACGCCCGTTGCAAACGAGAGCGGCGCCTAAACACCCCGGCGCGTTGGCCGATAAACGCCGCAATAGGGGTGGGCATCATGGCGCCAGGCCCGCCATCAGCGAGGTTTCCAATGGACGAACAAGACGACATCATTAAAGAGTTTCTGGAAGAAAGTAACGAGAACCTGGACCGCCTTGACAACGAGCTGGTGGCTTTGGAAACCAACCCGAACAACCGCGATACTCTAGCCAGTGTTTTTCGCACGATTCATACCATCAAGGGCACCTGCGGATTTCTGAACTTCGCCAAGCTGGAAAAAGTGGCCCACGCCGGCGAGAACCTGCTCAGCAAGCTCAGGGACGGAGAAATTAATCTCACTCCCGAGCGCACCAGCGCCCTGCTAGCCATGGTGGACGCGGTGCGAGCCATGTTGTCGGCCATCGAGTCCACCGCCGGGGACGGGGAGCTGGGTTATGAAGAACTCATCGAAACCCTGACCGCTCTGCAACAGCCCACTGTTCCGGCGGCGGATGTCGCGCCAAATGATGCGCCTAGGGAGAAAACCCCCAAGCCCGAACCGACCGCGACAGGGGCGGTGGACCTGGGCGACGAGAGGGAGGAAATACTCAGGGACTTTCTGGCTGAGAGTAACGAGAACCTGGACCAACTGGATAATGATCTGGTGGCCTTGGAAAGCCGCCCGGAAGACCTTTCCATTCTGGCGGGCATTTTCCGCACCATCCATACCATCAAGGGCGCTTGCGGATTCCTGAACTTCGCCAAGCTGGAAAAAGTGGCCCATGTTGGCGAGAGTCTGTTGAGCCGGTTACGAGATGGAGAAATACCCCTGACCCCGGAGCGCACCACGGCGCTGCTGACCATGGTGGATGCGGTGCGGGCTATGCTCGGGGTCATCGAAACCAGCGGCAGCGACGGCGACCAGACCTATGGGGAGTTGATCGATACCCTGGCCCGCTTGCAGGAACCGGATCACGCCTCTTTGCCGCCCGTCAAGCCGCCTGCCGATCCGATACCCAAAGCCGTCCCGGCCAAGGCGGTGGTCACGGCGGCTAAACCGGCGGTCCCTAATCCGCCCGTCCCCAAGCCAGCCGCTGAGCCACCTAAGAAAACCCAAGGCACATCGGTGGCTGAGTCCTCAATTCGGGTGGATGTGGGGCTGTTGGATCATCTTATGAATCTGGTGGGGGAACTGGTGCTGACCCGCAATCAGATTCTTCAGTACGCCCAAGTTCGGGAGGATACCCGATTTAACACCACTTCCCAGCGCCTGAACATCATCACCAGTGAATTGCAGGAAGGGGTGATGAAAACCCGAATGCAGCCCATCCACAATATTTGGAACAAGATCCCCCGCATTGTCCGGGATATGGCCCTGAACTGCGGCAAGCAGATTCGAGTGGAAATGCACGGCAAGGATACTGAACTGGATAAAAGCCTGATCGAGGCCATGAAAGACCCCATGACCCATCTGGTGCGCAACTGTGTGGATCATGGCATCGAGACCCCCGACGCTCGCACCGCCAAGGGCAAGCCCATGGAAGGGGTGTTGACCCTGCGGGCGTACCATGAGGGGGGGCAGGTGAATATCGAGATCGCCGACGACGGCGCCGGCATCCCCCCGGACAAGCTCAAGGCCAAGGCCCTGCAAAAGGGCTTGATCAGCCCCGAACAGGCCGCCGAGATGAGCGACCGGGAAGTCACCCATCTGATTTTTCAACCCGGTTTCTCCACTGCCGAGAAAGTGACCAATATCTCCGGGCGAGGGGTGGGCATGGATGTGGTCAAAACCAATATCGAGAAAATCAGCGGCACCATCGAACTGAATAGCGTCCAGGACAAGGGCACGACGTTCAAGATCAATCTGCCCCTGACCCTGGCGATCATTCCCGCCCTGGTGATTACCTGTGGCGGCCAGCGCTTCGCCATCCCCCAAGGCAGTCTTCAGGAACTGATCCGCCTGGACAACGCCCAGGACGACAGTATCGAGAATATTCATGGTGCTCCGGTATACCGGCTGCGGGGCAAGCTGTTGCCTCTGGTCTATCTCAACAAGGAACTGGAACTGGCGCAGGACCAGGAACAGACGCCCGATGAGTCCATGCGTAGCGCCAATATCGTGGTGCTTCAGGCCGACAAGCGCCGCTTCGGATTGGTGGTGGATCAGATCAATGACACCCAGGAAATCGTGGTCAAGCCCCTGGCCACCCTGCTGCGGGGTGTCGCGGTGTTCGCCGGAGCCACGGTGATGGGGGATGGGCGAGTGGCGCTGATCCTGGACATTCTGGGCCTGGCCCAGCGCGCCAAGGTGATATCCGAGTCCCGGGACCATGGCCTGGTGGGTATGGGCGCCGAGCAGCAGGATCGGGCTGGGGAGCGCCACAATCTGCTGCTGGTGCGCTCTCCGGGTAAGGGGGTATTGGCCATTCCTCTGGCCGAAGTGGCCCGCCTTGAAGAGTTTTCCCATGAGGCTCTGGAGTGGGCCGGGGACCGGGAGGTGGTTCAGTATCGGGGCAAGATTCTGCCCTTGGTGCGCTTGTCCGAGGTGCTGGAAGAACGCCGCGGCATGCTGCGCCTGGTCGAGGATGCCGAGGACGACAGCGCCGCCACGGCGCAGGTGGTGGTCTATACCGTCAACGGCAACAGCTTGGGGCTGGTGGTGGATAAGATCATCGATATTGTGGAGGAAACCCTCAGTGTACTGGGTGAGAGTACCCGCCAGGGGGTCAAGGGCACCACGGTGATCCAGGGCAAGGTGACGGAAATATTCGATGTGGAGACGTTTCTGGAGCGCACCATGCCGGTGCTATATCCCAAGGGCCGACGCTTGGAGAGGGCATAGACCATGGCGGATGATCGGCAGTTCTGCACGTTTTACCTGGCGGGCTTATTTTTTGGCGTGGAGGTGATCAAGGTCCAGGAGGTGATCCGCTATCAAGAGATGACACCGGTGCCTTTGGCGCCGGCGGTGGTCAGCGGGTTGATCAACTTGCGCGGCCAGATCGTCACTGCCATTGATTTGAGGCAAGTCTTGCAATTCCCCCCTCGGCCCGCCGGCCAGCAGCCCATGAACGTGGTGATTCATACCAGGGATGGAGCGGTCAGCCTGCTGGTGGATAAGATCGGCGATGTGTTGCACGTGGACGAAGATACCTTCGAGCGGCCCCCCGAGACCCTTGTGGGCGTGGCCCGGGAACTGATTCAAGGGGCCTATAAGCTGACTAAGGGCCTGTTATTGGTGCTGGACACCCAGAAAGTCATCAACCCAAACCGGGAAAACCTCAAGACCAAAGAAACCGAATCCGTCAAGGCATGAGGGGCCAAGGCGAGAATCAGGGACAGCCCAGCAACCCCACTTGCCGCCGTGTACCTACTGGCCGCGCCGTGGCGGTCGCGGGCGGCCACTCAAGAGTCCCGCCAGGCCGCCGATGCAATGACCGGGTTGGTAACAACAACTGTCGGAACGGGTGGGACAGTTTCACTACGAAATACGCACTCCCCGGAGCGCGCCTCCCTAAGACGGGGAGAGATGCGGTTACGCGTCGGCCAAAGGGATCGGTAGCTCAGCGTCGACAGCCTGTGGGTCCGCGCAGTTCGCGACACCGGCGTGCTGACGAGGTGGTGGGGGTCGGCGCACCGGTGGGGACCAACGCCGCCAAAATTGGGTAACGGAGAAACACGATGAGCAAGCGAGCGTTGGTCATTGACGATTCCAGGGTGATGCGGCGGATGTTAGCCAGGATCCTTAGGGATCTCGGCTACCAGGTGATGGAAGCCGACAATGGCCAGGAGGCGCTGGCGATTCTGCAAGCCCATGAGGACATCCAACTGGCTCTAGTGGACTGGCACATGCCGGAAATGAACGGCTACGAATTCGTCAAGGTGGTCCGCGCCCAGCCTCGGTATAAGGCTGTCAATCTGGTGATGGTGACCACCGAGACCGAGATGTTCCATGTCGCCGACGCCCTGGAGGCCGGGGCCAACGAGTATGTCATGAAACCCTTTACCAAAGAGATCATTTTGGAGAAGCTCAATCTGCTGGGTTTATCCGAATAAGCGCCATGGACAAAATCCGAATACTCATCGTGGACGATGCCGTGGCGGTGCGACGGCTGTTGAGTCGTACACTGGAGGATGATCCACAATTGGAGGTGGTGGGCGCCGCCATTAACAGCCGGGACGCCTTGAACATGCTGGATCGGCTCAAGCCGGATCTGCTGATCCTGGATCTTAAAATGCCGGTACAAGGTGGGCTGGAAACCCTCGGGAGGCTGCAACGAGACTACCCGAGCCTGCCGGTGATCATATTCAGCACCCTGACCACGCGGGGCGCCATGGCCACCCTGGATGCCCTGGCCATGGGAGCTCGGGATTATGTAGCCAAACCAGAGGGACCGGGAGGCTCGGAGGTCGTGGCCGAGTTGGTGCGGGATTGTCTGGCGCCCAAGATCAAGGCATTGTTTCCCCGGCTTCGCGGCTACGCCTCGCCAACCAGGCTTGTGGATGCCGTCCCTCCAGAACCACCGCCGCCCCTGACAGCGCGGGATGAGAATAGGGGGGCCGGCCGTCCGGGGGCCGGCCGTCCGGGGGCCGGCCATCCGGGGTCCGGCCATCCGGGGTCCGGCCATCCGGGGTCCGGCCATCCGGGGTCCGGCCAGCTTGATCAACCCGTCGATGTTCTGCTCATTGCCGCCTCCACGGGTGGCCCGAACGCCTTGTCCATGGTGCTGGAAAAGCTGTCGTCGGATTTGCCCGTGCCGGTGGTGGTGGTTCAGCACATGCCCCCTTTGTTCACCCGGATGCTTGCCGAGCGCCTGAATGACCGTGTCAAACCGCGAGTGGCTGAAGCGTATGATGGGTGTGTACTGGCGCCCGGCAGTGTCTGGATCGCGCCTGGAGACCATCATCTGGTGCTGCGGCGCCATTTTCAAGGGCTGTGTCTGGGCATCAACCAGGACCCGCCCGAGAACTCCTGCCGACCCTCGGCTGATGTGCTATTTCGGTCGGCGGTCGGAATTCTCGGCGGGCGGATTTTGGCGGTAGTACTCACTGGCATGGGCCAGGACGGCTTGGCCGGTTGCGCCGACATCCGTAAGGCGGGTGGTCAGATCCTGGTACAGGACCAGGCCAGCAGTGTGGTCTGGGGAATGCCAGGCCACGTGGCCAAGGCCGGCTTAGCCGACCAGGTGCTGCCTTTGGAGCAGATCGCATCGGCGATTCTGGCCCGGTTTCACCGGCGGGTGAAGCCGTCCCCCCACGGCCCGTCGGTTGCTCTAGAACAGCCTGATAAGGGAAGACGATCCACATGGCGCTGACACGTAGCGATTATGACTATATCAGCCGGTTGGTCAGGGAGCGTTCGGCCATTGTCTTGGAGTCTGGCAAGGAATACCTGGTGGAATTGCGCCTCAAGCGCATTTTGCGCATGGCCGGGCTGGACACCATGGAGCACTTGGTGATCCGGCTACGCTCGAATCAATCTGGGGATTTACGGCGGGCGGTGGTGGAGGCCATGACCACCAATGAAACGTCGTTTTTTCGGGATGTCCACCCCTTCGAAACTTTGCGGAAATCAATCCTACCGGAGGTGATCCAGCGGTCCGCTAACCGTGAGCTGCATCTGTGGTGCGCCGCCTGCGCCAGCGGTCAGGAGGCGTATACCATCGCCATGGTGCTCTGTGAGCATTTCCCCGAACTGCAGAATAGGAAACTGCGGCTGCTGGCTACGGATCTGTCGTCTTTGATGATCGCCCGCTCCCGGGAGGGGAGGTACAGCCAATTGGAGATCAATCGCGGCTTGCCGGCGGCCATGTTGGTGAAGTATTTCCAAAAGGTGGGCATGGACTGGCAGATCAAGGACACCCTGCGCCAGATGATCGAGTTCCGGGAATTGAATCTGGCGGCGCCCTGGCCCCGCTTGCCGCCTCTGGACATTGTGTTTTTGCGCAATGTACTCATTTATTTCGACGACACCACCAAAAAAGACATCTTGAACAAGCTCCAGCAGGTTCTGCGGCCCGGCGGTTATCTATTCCTAGGCGGCGCGGAAACCACTCTCAACCTGGATGCCCGTTTCGAGCAGGTGAAGTTCGAACGAACCATCTGCTATCGGGTTCGCGACTAGCAGTGACACGGCCCTGTTGATCGGCCCTGCCCGTTCGGCGCCTGTCGCCGATGACGGTGTGTAACCATGCCGAAGTTTGATGGGCGGCATTGCCAAAATGCCTAAATTCTTGATCGCCACGCCCGATATTCTCAGGTGAACTCAGCAATCAATGCCAAAGTCGGGGGCTGCATTGGGTGCAAAACAGTCCATTTGAATACAGTGAGATAGAAACGGAGTGCCTATGAACATTTTGATCGTGGACGATAGCAAGGCCATGCGCAGTATCGTGCTACGTACCTTACGCCATGCGGGCTACATCGGCCATAAGACCAAGGAAGCCACCAATGGCGCCGAGGCCCTACAGATCATTCGGGATGACGAGCCTGATTTGGTCATATCGGATTGGAACATGCCGGAGATGAATGGCATCGACCTGCTCGTAGCCTTGCGCGAGGAAGACTGCCAGGTTCCTTTTGGTTTTGTGACCACCGAGGCCAGTCCCGAGCAGCGCAAGCTGGCCATGGACTCCGGAGCGGGCTTTTTGATCACTAAACCATTCACGGCGGAAGATTTTCGAGCCGCCCTGGATAACTATCTGGACTGACGGCGCCGGACGGGAGGTATAGCCATGAGCCAAAAAATTGATCTCGAAGCTGTGGAGAAAATGCTCTCCGGGTTATTGGGTCGGGAAGTGATGGTGGCCGCGAAACCAGCCCCAAAGCCTGCGGAGCTGAAAATCGCCGGATTCTACCGCAACGGCGATGGCCAGCCGGTGGCGGCCTGTCTGGCCGATATTTCGGCCGCCGCCTTCTCTGGATCGGCCCTGTCGTTGATTCCGGCTGCATCGGCCAAGGACTTTGTCAAGTCCGGCGTCATTGACGACGAGGATGTACGGGACAATTTCTATGAAGTGCTGAACATCTGCTCCCGGCTGTTTGCCGAGGAGGATGCCCAGCGGGTGACCTTGGACACGGTGTACTTCCCACCGGAAACAGTGCCCGCCGATCAAACTTCCACCCTGAGCAAATCCAGACAGCGTAATGATCTGGAAATCACCGTCGATGGTTACGGCAAGGGTCGGCTGGCCCTGCTGAGGCTGTAGACGACCCCTTTACCCCTCGCCCCCATTCTCCCCAGCCCAGGGCGGGCGAGGGGGTTTTTCCCCTCTTAACTCTCTCCCGGAATGGACTGGATGGTCGGCATCCGAGCGCTCATGGCGCCGGGCCGAATCCGGCCCACGCCGTTGAGGCGCAGATCGTAAACCATGGCGTACTCCAGTACCCGTTGTACATAACGGCGGGTCTCGGCGAAGGGGATGGTCTCGGCCCACAGATCTGCGTCAATGCTGCCCTGGTCCGGCAGCCAGCTTCGCACCCGATTGGGACCGGCGTTATAGGCGGCAGTGGCTAACAGAGGGTTGCTCTGAAGGTCGTTGAGCATGCTGCGCAGATAATAGGCGCCGAAGCGAATGTTGGTTTCGGGAAGATAAAGCGCGCCGCCACGACCGAGGGGGGTATTGAGTTCACGGGCCACTTGTCGGCCAGTGGCGGGCATGAGTTGCATTAGCCCCAGGGCGCCGGCTCGGGAGCGGGCATCGGGTTGAAAGATGCTCTCCTGACGCATGATGGCGTAAATCCAGGCCGGGTCCACCCCGTCCCGGTTGGCGCTGTCCAGCACCGGCGTCCGGTACGGCAGTGGAAACCGCAAGTTGAGATCGTCCCAGTGACCCAGCCGGGCGGCGATAACGATGGAGCGGTCATGCCAGTTCCAGTGCTGAGCCAGCTTGGCGGCCTGTCTCAGACCCTTATTATCCAGGGTTCTCATGACCCTCTGCCACTCCACGCGGGCTTCCCAATAACGCTTGAGCAGGAACAGTTCCCTCGCCCGGCGGATGCCGGGATGGCGCTTCAGGGCCGAGAGTTCGCCAGTGCCGACCTGCAAGGGTTCATCGTTGAGGCGGTAGGGAACTCGTACCCGGTCGGCCGCTAGAAAACCGTAATAGCTGCGCTGGCCGGCCACCTTTCGGTACAGGGTTTTGGCCTCTTGGACCTGGCCGCCCGCTTCCAAGGCCCTGGCCCGCCAGTAGCGCCATTGGGCGGCTTGCTGTTGTTTGGGGGTTAGCCGATCTAGCCAGTGCAGGGTCTGTGCCCAATCCCGCTGGCGCAGAGCAACCCGTACTCGCCATTCCCGCACGGTTTCATCCACCGCGCTATCGGGCAAGGCCGCCAGCCGGGCTGCCGCGCTGGGGTCTCCGCGGCTGGCCACGTACACGGCCAAGCGCCGTTCCAGGTCCAGCAGGCCGTCCCGGGGTAGGGTCTGGCGGGCCTTGACCCGGTCCAGGGCGGCGGCGGCGGCCACCGAATCCCTACGGCTCCAGCGTTTCAGGCCATGGAGCAGAATCTCGGCGCCACGGGCGCCGGCGGTCTCGAAACGCTCGGCAACCAGCACTAGGGACGGCTGTTTGTCCACCTCCAGCCACAAGGTGGCCAGGGGCTGGTCGGTGGCCGGCAGCAACCGGGCCAGATAGCGGGCCAGGCCGTGTTCGCCTGCCTCCATGGCCAAGGCGAAACGCCGCCAGACCCGCTGCTGGGTGATGCCGCCCTGTTCCCGCCAGCGGGCAAACAAAGGGTCGCAGGCATCGGGCTGAGAACGGCCATGGAGCCACAGGGCTTCGATACCCTTCAAAGCGGCTCTGACATCCCCTTGGGCCAGCAGCCCCTGGCGCCGCCAGCATTCCAGGCTGGTGTCGTTCATATCCCGATAGTCCCGAAGATAATCCCCCCAGCGTTGCTCGCGGGCCAGGCGTTTAAGCCAGGCTCGACGCAACCGGACAGCCAGGGGGGTATCGGCGTAACTGTCCAGAAAGGCGCGCACCTCGGCGGCTGGGGCCTGGTCGAGTTGGTCCGACAGTTCCCTATAAATCAGGTAGGGATATAAAGGGTAGTCGGTCAGCGCCCGGCGCAATGCCGGGTATAGGTCCCGGTCGCCGAGTTTCAGGGCCGCCTCGGCGCTGACAAACAGTTGGCGCTGGGTGTCGAGCGGGTCTGGGGCGGCGGTGGCAAGGAGCGGCAACAGCAGGGCCAAACACAGGCCGATGCCACGCCATGGGCTAAAGCGGTGGGAAGCCGACAAGCTTTTCCAGAGTGGCGCGGGGAGGGGTAAGTAGTCCATGGGGCTTACGGATTCCGTCGGTAATGTTCGTAAAAGCTGAGCACCCGGCTGACATAGGTGCGGGTTTCCGGGTAGGGGGGAACCGCATTGCCGTAGCGGATGACGGTGTTCTCCCCGGCGTTATAGGCGGCCAGGGCCAAGGTCAGTTGCTGAAACTGATCGAGCAGAATACGCAGATAGCGGGCGCCGCCCTTGATGTTGGCGATGGGGTCGAAAGGGTCCTCCACGCCGAAGCGTTCGGCGGTGCCGGGCATCAACTGCATCAGCCCCATGGCGCCGGCCCGAGACACGGCCACGGGGTTGTAGGCTGATTCGGCGCTAATTACGGCGTGAAGCAAAGCCGGCTCAAGACGATGTTCTCCCGCTACCCGGGCGATATCCCTGGCAAACCGCCGACGGTTGGTTTCATTGACTCGGAACGGCTTAACCGACCGGTTGCTCACCAGTCCAGGCAGGGACTTACGTCCGGGCACGGTGTCGGCTTTGCGGTACTTGGGGGTACGCATGATGAGTTTATAACGGGGATCGTCGGGCGCATTGGTGATATGTCGCACCCCGTTTTTGTCGGTGTAGGCGTAGATATCCGCCAGGCCGGGCGCCGATAACAGCAGCATCACCGTGGCCAACCAGGCTTTGGAAGAATAGATCAATCCAGGCATCGCGCCGCCGAACCGTTGAGAGTCCTTGGACGTATAGAGGATGGCATCGGTACCTACCCCCGAAACTTTAGTCAATCCGCGCCCCGGGGAGGCGGGGGAGAATGTGTCCGGTCTTCACTGTAACCGAGCCACGAGGGTTTTTGAAGCCCGCAGATTGGCAGGGGATCGCTGGGCATTGCAAACCGCCGGGGTCCAGCGCCTATACTGTAGCCCGTGAATTCCAAAGCCAGTCCACCACAGGCGGATGATGGGTCTGGCGACGCGATGGCATTCCAGGCGATTCGAAATCTGGCCCATAATCAACCAAGGCAACCGGCCATGCAAAACCGTCCACGTAAGCGAGTTCTGGTCACCGGCGGCGCTGGGTTTATTGGTTCCCACTTGTGCGAATGTCTATTGGCGCGTGGCCACGGGGTGCTTTGCGTCGATAATTTTGTGACTGGCGCCCGGGACAATATCCTGCCTTTGCTGGACAATCCTCACTTTGAGTTGCTGCGCCATGACATCGGGATTCCGCTCCAAGTGGAAGTGGACGAGATCTACAATCTGGCCTGTCCCGCATCGCCCCTTCATTATCAGCGCGATCCGGTGTGGACCATCAAGACCAACGTCCACGGGGCCATCAATATGCTGGGGCTGGCCAAGCGACTGAAGGGGAAGATTCTTCAGGCTTCCACCAGCGAGGTCTACGGGGACCCCAAAGTTCACCCCCAACGGGAGGATTACTGGGGCCATGTCAATCCCATCGGACCACGCGCTTGTTACGACGAGGGCAAGCGTTGCGCCGAAACCCTATTCTTCGACTACCACCGCCAACACGGAGTGGCCGTCAAGGTGGCGCGTATTTTCAACACCTATGGCCCTCGCATGAGCGCCCACGACGGGCGGGTCATTCCCAACTTTGTCGTCCAGGCGCTTCAAGGAACGCCCATCACCTTGTATGGGGATGGGGGCCAGAGCCGATCATTCTGTTTTGTGGACGATATTGTGGAGGGTCTGATCCGACTCATGGACAGCCCGGATGGCTTTACCGGCCCGGTTAATCTAGGCAACCCGAACGAAATGGAAATCCGCGTTTTGGCGGAAACAGTGCTGAGGCTGACCGGCTCCAATTCCGAACTGATCTTCAAGCCCTTGCCCACGGACGATCCCCTGCGCCGCCAACCCGATATCGAGTTGGCCCGGGAGCGGCTTGGCTGGGCGCCCAAGACCGACCTGGAAACAGGGCTGGCGGTCGTTATTGATTACTTCAGGACGCTGCTGAAGGCAGCGCCCTGATCCTTAACCGTCCTCCCGTAGCCGAGTGGTAATGTGAATTTCCGAGTGTAGGGTCCTGTGTACCGGGCACTTGTCGGCGATTTCCAGCAGCTTGGACTGCTGGGCTGAGTCCAGGGGACCGCTCAGTTCCAACTCCCGTTGGATATGGTCGATCAGGCCGGTTTGGGTTTCGCAATCGTCGCAGTCCTGGGCATGGATGCGGTTGTGAGTGAGTCGCACGGTGGCCGCCTCCAGGGGCAGTTTTTTCCGCTGGGCGTACATCTGCAAGGTCATGGTGGTGCAGGCTCCCAGAGCCGCTAGTAGCAGGTCATAAGGGGTGGGACCGGCGTCGCTGCCGCCGGGAATATCCCGGGGTTCGTCGGCCACTAGGGCATGGTCCCGGACCATGACTTCGCTGCGAAACCCGCCGGACTCGGTGCGCACCACCACCCGGTTGCCTTCCTCCAAGGTCTTTTGGGTCGGCGTTTCCACGGCAGGCAGGTATTTGCGCGCCCAGGCCGCCAGCACTTGACCCACGTACAGGGAATCCGCTTCCTGGCTGAGCAGGTGGTCGGCCCGGTCCAGGGAGACGAAGCTCTTGGGATGGCGGGCGGCCTGGAATAGCCGGGCGGCGTTGGCGATCTCCACGGTGTCGTCCACCGGGGAATGGAAGATCAGCAGCGCCTTGCCCAGGTTGCGAAGGGTGTCTTTCATGCGGGTGGCGGCCAGGTCGTCCAGAAAATGCTTGCGGATGGTGAATTGGCGACCGGCCAGTCGCACCTCCGCCACGCCGTTGCGCTCGATTTCCTCGCGCCGGCTTGCCAGTAGGTGGGTCACATGCTCCGGCTCGGCGGGGCTGCCGATGGTGGCCACCGCCACCACCGAGGGCAGCCGGTGGGCGGCTTGGAGTACCGCCGCCCCGCCCAGGGAATGACCCACCAGAATCCGCGGCGCCTGATAGCGCTCCTCCAGCAGGGAAGCGGCACGGATCAGGTCGTCCACGTTGGAGGAAAAATTAGTGTCCTGGAAATCCCCCTCGCTCTCACCCAAACCGGTGAAATCGAAGCGCAGCACGGCGATCCGGGCTTCGGTGAGGGCGCGGCTGATATGGCCCACCGCCCGGAGGTTCTTGTTGCAGGTGAAGCAATGGGCGAACAAGGCGTACGCCACCGGCTCGTTATCCGCCGGCAGATCCAGTCGCGCCGCCAGGGTGTCGCCTTCGTCGTTTCGGAAAGTGAGTTTTTCGGATCGCATGGGAGCCTCCGCGAATTGCCGGATCAGTGGGGACTGCCCGCCCGGGCCGCCCGAAAGCAAGATAGCAAGCCTGGCGCCAAATGCCGAGAGGTCCGTGGCAAGGTCGCCTACCGGGGGTCGTGCCCTTGCCAGAGGCCGCCCCCTGGCCGAAACTGATGCTTTATAGCTACCGGGAGGCAGCATGGACTGGAACCTGTTACTGTCCCGTGTCCGGCTGGGGATGACCGAACAACGGGTGGACAGAGAAGCCCGCACCGATTTTCAGCGGGATTTTGACCGTATCGTATTCTCGTCGGCGTTTCGTCGGCTACAGGACAAAACCCAGGTATTCCCCCTATCCGGCAGCGACTATGTACGCACCCGTCTAACCCACAGCCTGGAAGTCTCCAGCGTTGGCCGCACCTTGGGCACCCTGGTGGGAGACAGCGTGATCCGTCGCCACGGTATCTGCGGCATCGACCCCCAGGACGTGGGCGCTATCGTCGCCGCCGCCTGCCTGGCCCACGATATCGGCAACCCCCCCTTCGGTCATTCTGGGGAGGATGCCATCCGGTTATGGTTCCAAGACTCGGCCACCGGCCAAGAGGTGCTGGATGGGTTGTCCCCGGCCTGTCGGGAGGATTTTCTGCGCTTCGAGGGCAATGCTCAGGGTTTCCGGCTGATCGGCCGCCTGCAAAGCCCCGATAACCGGGGCGGGATGCAACTCACCTGCGCTACCCTGGGGGCGTTCACCAAATACCCTAGGGCCTCCCGGGCTTCGGCGCCCCCTGGTATCGCTTTCAAGAAGTTCGGTTTTTATCAAGACGACGCCGACCTGTTCCAAGAGCTGGCGGCGCGGGTGGGGCTGGCTCCGGTGGCCCCCGGCGCCTGGCGCCGCCACCCCTTGGCTTATTTGGTGGAGGCGGCCGACGATATCTGCTACCGCATCATCGACATCGAAGACGCCTTTAGGCTCAAGCAACTGGACTATGGGGAGGTTCGGGACCGACTCATGCCCCTGGCCGGAAGCGGCGGCGAAAAATTCGCCCGCATCCACCGGGATCACGAAAAAATCGAATACTTGCGGGCCAAAGCCATCGGCCGGGTGATCGACCAGGTTCACGCCTGTTTTATGGATTTCGAAGCCACCCTGTTGGATAAAGGGCTTGACCAGGAACTCCTGGATCTGATCCCCCTGGCCGGGGAGATGCACGCCCTGCGCTGCCTAGCGGAGGATAAGGTCTATGTCTCGCCGCCGGTGGTGGAGGTGGAGGCGGCCGGTTTCGAGGTGCTAGGAGGGTTGCTAGAGGCCTTTGTGAACACCGTCAATGACATTGCCGCCAACGGGGAGCGGGCTTCGCCTAAGAGCCGGATGCTGGTGTACCTGATCCCGGAGCCGTTCGTTGGCCCAGGGCGGCGGCCGGATGCGGACCTATACCGGCGGGTGCTGGCCATCACCGATTTCGTCTCCGGGATGACCGATTCCCACGCCGTGGCCTTGTATAAGAAGCTAACGGGAATATCATTGCCTACGGCCTAAAAACCCCCGCCGTGGCGGGGGGTGGGGTGGGTTTGGAATGACGAGATTTATAATCGTTCGGGTAGATGTCGGCGGATCTCACCGGGATCAAGTAGGGTCAAGTCCTTGTTGACCTCCTCTACCACCAATTGCGCCGTGGGGTTGTCCAGCTTGGTACGAAGCAGGCCCAGAAACCCAGGGGCGGCGGCGATATAGAGCTTTTTGAATAATCCGGCGGTTCGGCCGTTGCGGAGGTGGTCGCTCAACTGTTTGGCGAAGCTCATGGCTTCCTGTCGCTTGGGCTCGACCTCATGATCCATATTACCGCGGTCGGCGCCCCGTCCCTGGCGGTCGGAGATCAGATCTTGGGTCTTGGCGCGGCATTCCGGGTGTGAAAAACTGTCGATCTCGTTTAAAGGCTCAAGGGCCTTGTTGACCGAGAATAGCCTTGCCCGGCTGCTGTCCGCCACCAGTATCCACGTCGCACTCATACGCTTGCCTCCTCAAATCCCGGGCGCATACCCGGGGTGTTGCCAGAACCGCGACCCTGGGATGGGTCGCGATACCATCGACTTCGTCGGTGCTATTCACATGGTAGCCGTCGGCGGCGTTTATCTCCACCGTCGCGCCGGACCTCGCAAGGCGGGTGGTCTATACTCACCGGCAAGACGTATAGATGGGAGGACAGACCATGGCTGAGCATCTGACCGAAGCCCAACTGACGATCTTGCGCCGTCGCTTGTATGAGGAACAGGCGCGGCTGCGGGAAACCTTGCGCGAGGAATTACAGCGCCATGACGAGCAGCGGTATCAGGATTTGGCGGGCCAGGTCCACGACGAAGCGGATGAGTCGGTGGCCGATCTGTTGGCGGAGTTGGACTTGGAACTGCTGGAGCGCCATAAGCACGACCTGCTGGAAGTGGAGGCGGCCCTGACCCGGCTGCGCCAGGGCCGTTACGGGCTATGCGAGGAAAGCGGCGAGCTTATCGAGTTCGAGCGGTTGCTGGCCATACCCACGGCCCGACGTGGCGCCGAATGGCAGCGGCGCTATGAACAAAACCATTCTGGGGTCGGGCACAACAGTCTTTGATGCGCCCGCCCACGGCAACGGCTTATAGCCGTGATCGCCCGATCCGGCGTCGCGGGACTCGGCCTTTCGCCACCTCGCTAGACACAGCCTTGCATCGCCGAGGGTAAACACGGGGCCGGGCACGGTCGAGGTGGACCTCGTCCCAGCGCGAACTCAATGACGCCGTCACCTAGGCCCAATACGACCCCAGGCGATGAAAATAGTCAGAATCAGATCGGTTCGGTCCAGTTCAGGAGTACATTATGACTTTTTCCATCGTCGCCTTTGACCCCGACACCGGCGATTTGGGTGTCGCTACCGAGTCCAAGTTCCCCAATGTTCGGGCGGTGATTCCCTTCGCCAAGGTGGGTGTGGGGGCGGTGGCTACCCAATCCTTCAGTAATACCGCATACGCCACCCGCGGTTTTGCACTGCTGGAAAACGGCGTCAGCCCCCAGCAGGCTGTGGAGATACTCACCGCCGCCGACCCGGATCGGGACCTGCGGCAGATGGGTATCGTGGACAGCCAGGGGCGCTCGGCTACCTTCACCGGCGGCCGTTGCTTTGATTGGTGTGGCGGCAAGACGGGTAAGCACTACGCCGTGCAGGGTAATACCATTGTCGGCGAGGCGGTGCTGGATGCTATGGCCCAGACTTTTCTTGAAACTTCTGGACTGTTGCCGGATCGGCTGCTCAAGGCCCTGGCCGCTGGTCAGGCGGCAGGCGGTGATCGTCGTGGCCAGCAGTCGGCGGCTTTGCTGGTGGTGCGCGAAAACGGCGGTTATGGGGCCAACAACGATCGCTGGGTGGATATCTCCGTATGCGACCACCCAACCCCCATTCAGGAGCTGGAGCGGATTCTGGCCCTCTATAAACTCACCTTCTTTCGCAGTGATCCCGACAAGCTAGAACCCATCAACAGCGCCATGGCCAACGAACTGCAACAAATTCTCCATGTTCGCGGTTTTTACAAGGGGCAGGCCACCGGGGTGTTCGATGCGGCCACCAAGAGGGCGCTACGGGATTTCATGGGCTGGGAGAACTACGATGAGCGTATGCGCGACGATAATCTTATGGATAAGGAAGTGTTGGAGGATATCCGTGTAAAACACGGGGCTTGGCTTCGGGAACACAAGCCCCGTGGTTGAGTGGTTGGGCGCTTCTCGCCCTTAGTTTTGATGGGGTTCCTGGGCAACCATGTTGGGGTTGGTATGGCGGATGTCCTTGCCTTTGACCAGATACACCACGTATTCGGTGATGTTCTTGGAATGGTCGCCGATTCGCTCCAGGGCCTTGATGATGAACAAAACATCAATGGATTGGCCGATGGTGCGGGGGTCCTCCATCATATACGTGATCAGCCGGCGCAGGGCGGAGCGAAACTCGTCGTCCAGATCGGCGTCCACTCGGGCGATATCCATCGCTTTTTCGGCGTCGATTCGAGCCAGGCAGTCCAACGCGCCCCGCAGCATGGTTAGGGCGATCTTGGCCATGGTGTTCACGTCCCGTAACAGGCCGTGGTTTGGCGCGCTGCTGTCGCTGTCATAGATATGCACCACCATGCGAGCGATTTTCTCGGCCTCGTCGCCGATCCGCTCCAGATCGGTGATGGTCTTGGACAAGGACATGAGCATGCGCAAGTCACTGGCCACGGGGCCGCGCAAGGCGATGAGGTTGGTGCATTCCTCGTTAGCCTTGACGTCGAAGTCGTTGACCATGTGGTCCCGGGCGATGACTTCCTGAGCGGCGCTCACGTCCTCATCATCCAGGGCGCTGATGGCCTGGCTGATCTGCTCCTCGACGACACCGCCCATTTCCAGCACTAAGCTGCGCAGGTGGGCCAGATCCTCGTCAAAGCGCTTTAGGGTATGCTTGTCGGTGCGAAGGGACATTCTAAAGATCTCCAGAGGACGGATTCAGCCGAAGCGTCCAGTAATATAACCCTCGGTCAGTTTGTGTTCGGGGTTGGTGAAGATCTGTTCAGTCTCCCCCACCTCGATGAGCCGACCCAGGTGAAAGTAGGCAGTGCGCTGGGATACCCGGGCGGCCTGCTGCATGGAGTGGGTCACGATGACGATGGTGAAGTTCTCTCGCAGCTCGTCGATAAGTTCCTCGATTTTGGCGGTGGCGATGGGGTCCAGGGCCGAGGCCGGTTCGTCCATCAGGATCACTTCCGGGCTGACGGCGATGGCTCGGGCGATGCATAGGCGTTGTTGCTGGCCTCCAGACAGACCCGTACCTGGCCCGTCCAGGCGGTCTTTGACTTCTTCCCACAACCCGGCCCGTTCCAGGCTGACCTGCACCAGTTCATCCAACTCGGCCTTGTTATTGCTTAGGCCGTGGATGCGCGGACCATAAGCCACATTGTCATAGACGGACTTGGGAAACGGGTTAGGTTTCTGAAACACCATCCCCACCCGAGCGCGCAGTTGCACCACATCTAATTTTTTGTCGTAGATGTTTTCTCCGTCCAGCTCCAGGCTACCTGTCACCCGGCAGATGTCGATGGTGTCGTTCATTCGGTTGAGGCAGCGCAGATAAGTGGATTTGCCGCAGCCGGAAGGGCCGATTAGGGCGATGACCTCATTGGCGCCAATGTCCAGGCTGACGTTATTGATGGCGTGCTTCTCGCCGTAGTAAACGTTGACATCCCGGGTCACCATCTTGGGGTTGGCGGCGGTGATCTCCCCTACCGTACCCTGGAAATCGTCCTTGGGCGTTGTTTGTCGCGGCTCGGGGGGGGTTGCCCGGGGCGGCTTGTCCGCAGAATCTAGCGTTTGGCTGTCGTGCTGGTCGGGGAGCGCGGCGATGCCGGTGGTGGCCCGGTTGACTACGCTAGGGGTGCTCATGGCGTCATCCTCATGTCTGTGGTTCATTACCAGCGGCGCTCGAAGCGTTTGCGCAGCACTACGGCCAGGGTGTTCATCAACACCAGAAAGCCCAACAGCACCATGATGGCGGCGGAAGTTTTCTCCACGAAGGCCCGCTCCGGACTGTCGGCCCATAGATAAATCTGCACCGGTAGGGCGGTAGCGGGGTCCAGGGGGCTTTGGGGGATATCCACGATAAAAGCCACCATGCCGATCATCAGCAGCGGAGCGGTTTCTCCCAGGGCCTGGGCCATGCCAATGATGGTGCCAGTGAGCATTCCCGGCATGGCCAGAGGCAGGACGTGGTGAGAGACCATCTGCATGCGGGAGGCGCCCATTCCAAGGGCCGCCTGGCGGATGGAGGGGGGGACTGACTTCAGGGCCGCCCGGGAAGCGATGATGATGGTGGGCAGGGTCATCAGAGTCAGCACCAGCCCGCCCACCAGGGGCGCCGAACGGGGCAGGTTGAAGAAGTTGATGAATACCGCTAGCCCCAGCAGACCGAAGACGATGGAGGGCACCGCCGCCAGATTGTTGATATTGACCTCGATCAGATCGGTCCAGCGATTTTTGGGGGCGAACTCCTCCAGATAGATGGCGGTGGCCACGCCGATGGGGAAGGATAGCGCCAGGGTCACCAGCATGGCGTAGATGGAACCCATGGCCGCGCCCCAAATACCGGCCAGTTCCGGGTCCCGGGAGTCGCCAGAGGTGAAAAACAGGGTATTGAAGCGGGTTTCGAGGCGCTCCTGATCGATCAGTTGGTCGATCCAGGCCAATTGATTATCCTTGATGCGGCGCTCGTCCTCCGGGGCGTCCCGGTCGATATGGCCCTTGATGAGCATATCCACTTCGTCATCTGAGGGCACCCAGATCCCTTGAGTGGTGCCGATCAGCGACGGGTCGGCGAGCACCATTTCTCGGAGCTGATAAGCGGCGCCGGTGCTGGCCAGTCTGTATAAATCCCGCTTGTCGCGTCGGCTCGTCACCTCTGGAAACTGTTCCCGCAGGCTGGCCTTGACCAAAGCGCCGTAGTTGGCCCGGGAAAGGGCTTCGGGACTCAAATCGCCGTTCAGGTCCAGGGTCTCGGCCGAGAAGCTGATCGGTAGCTGTATCCAGGTCTGTTCGAAGGCGCGGTAGCCCTTGGAGGTGATGCTGGCGAACAAGAATAGGAGAAACAGCAGACCCAGGGCCACCGCTCCCAGGCCATAGGCCCGGAATCGGCGTTCGGCTTTGTAGCGCCGCTCCAGCCGTGCCTGAACCCGCTCCTTGGCGTGTTTGGGGGAGGGGCGGCGGGCGTCGAAGCCCGGTTGGGGGGCGTCAGTCATATTGTT
This sequence comes from uncultured Candidatus Competibacteraceae bacterium, assembly GCA_964597315.1. Lineage (GTDB taxonomy): Bacteria > Pseudomonadota > Gammaproteobacteria > Competibacterales > Competibacteraceae > CAZQXD01. The sequence goes on along the minus strand of CAZQXD010000008.1, from coordinate 8,520 downwards.
CCCGATACTTGCGGACCACATGCAGGGCGATCACGTTTAGCGTCAGGGTAACCAGGAACAGCATCAAGCCCAGGGCGAAGGCCGCCAGGGTCTTGGCGCTGTCGAATTCCTGATCGCCCACCAGTAGGGTGACAATCTGCACCGTCACCGTGGTCACGGCCTCCAGGGGGTTGGCGGTGAGATTGGCCGACAGGCCCGCGGCCATCACCACGATCATGGTTTCGCCAATAGCCCGGGACACCGCCAGCAGCACCCCACCGACGATGCCCGGCAGGGCCGCCGGTAGGATGACTTTTTTGATCGTCTCGGAGCGGGTGGCGCCCAGCCCGTAGGAGCCATCCCGTAGAGACTGGGGTACGGCGTTGATGACGTCGTCGGACAGGGAGGACACGAAGGGAATGATCATGATGCCCATGACCAGACCGGCGGCCAGGGCGCTTTCCGAGGCCACGTCTAGGCCGATCAGTGAGCCGGTATTCCGCAGCAGCGGCGCCACGGTGAGGGCCGCGAAGAAGCCGTACACCACCGTGGGGATGCCGGCCAGCACTTCCAGTAGCGGCTTGGCCACCGCCCGGAACCGGCGATCGGCGTACTCTGACAGATAAATGGCCGAAAGCAGCCCGATGGGCACGGCCACCAGCATGGCGATAAAGGAAATCAGTAGGGTGCCGGCAAACAAGGGGACGGCCCCGAAAGCGCCGGAAGAACCCACCTGGTCGGCGCGGATGGCGGTCTGAGGACTCCATTCTAGGCCGAATAGAAACTCCGAAATCGGCACTTTATTGAAGAACCGGATGGCCTCGAATAACACCGATAACACAATACCGATGGTGGTGAAGATGGCTACCGTGGAACTGGCGATCAGGAAATACTTGATGAACCGCTCCACCTGATTGCGAGCCCGGAAAGTCGGCGCGATACGCCGCCAGCCCAAGGCAATGCCGCCCACCCCCAGGGACAGGGCGGTTACCGCCAGGGCCGCTTGGCTGATAAATTGCAGGTCGCGGTAATGTTCGGCGGCGGCCAGAGTCACCGCGTCTGGGGTGCTGGAAACGATATTGCCGCTGGCTAGGTTCTTGATATCGTTGACCACCAGATCAAGGCGATTTTCGGGCAGTTGGCGGACCTCCTCGGGTAAACCACCAATCACCAGTTGGGTGACGATGGTTGGTTCCAAGGCCAGCCATAGACTGAACAGAATAAAGGCCGGCACTCCGCACCATAGGGCGGTGTAAAAACCGTAATGGGAGGGCAGGGAATGTAAATGGCGAATGCCCCCTCCCGGACGGGCCAGGGTCAGGGAGCGACGCCGGCCGAGTTGGTAGCCGACGGCTGTCAGCACCAGCAGGATGAGAACCAGTAGAGAACTCTGCATGAGTCGAAGCCAGTCCCGTCGTCGTTATTGTGTATAAAAGCTGCTCAAAGCGGGGGCCAGGAACAGTTCGGCCCCCGCAGGCGCGGCTTATTTCGTGGCCAAGTCCAGATTCTTTTGGGACTGGACGGCGCTGCGAACGGCCTGCAATTCGTCCTCGGGCAGGGGGATCAAGCCCCGGTCGGCCAGATAGCCTTCCTCGCCCATGGCCCGGTCGCTGGTGAATTCGGCCAGGTATTCCCCGATGCCGGGGATCACCCCCACATGGGCTTTCTTGGCGTAAAAGTATAGGGGCCGGGAGATGGGATAGTCGCCGCTGGCGATGTTTTCGAAGGTGGGTTCCACACCGTTGATGTGGCCCCCCCGCACCTTGTCGGTATTCTGATCCAGGAAGCTGAAGCCGAAGATACCGAAGGCGCTGGGATTGGCTTCCAGCTTCTGCACGATCAGGTTGTCGTTCTCGCCGGCCTCGATAAAGGCGCCGTCCTCGCGGATGGTATGACAGGCGGCTTTCTTGTCATTTTTTTCTAATTTTTCGATGGCTTCCAGTTGCTCGCAGCCACCCTCCATGGCCAGTTCCACGAAAGCGTCGCGGGTGCCGGAGGTGGGCGGCGGGCCGAGTACCTCGATTTGCCGGTCCGACAGGTTGGCGTTGATATCGCTCCATCGAGTATAGGGATTGGCCACCAGAGCATCGCCGCCCTCAGGATCGGGCACGTTCTTGGCGAGGGCCAGGAAGATTTCCTTGAGCGTCAGGTCAATGGATTGGGCAGATTTAGCGTTGGCCAGGACGATACCGTCATAGCCGATTTTGACCTCGATAATTTCCTTGACGCCGTTCTTGGCGCAACTCTCCACTTCGGAGGACTTGATGCGTCGGGAGGAATTGACGATATCTGGATGCTCCACGCCCACCCCGGCGCAGAACAGCTTGATACCGCCGCCGGAGCCGGTGGATTCGATTTTCGGAGTTTTGAAAGTGCTGGTCTTGCCGAACTGTTCGGCGACTACCGTGGCGAAAGGATAGACGGTGCTGGAGCCGACGATGCTGACGTAGTCGCGGGACTGGGCTACCGTTGTACTGGCCATGGCCATGGCCATCGTCAGCAAAGCAAGAATAAAAGTCTGCTTGTGATGCACGGGAACCTCCACTAGAAAAGTAACCAAAAAATCAGAGATCTCAGCCCGTCGGGCCAACATTGGAAATGCGTACTCTATCTATAGAAGGCGTCCATCATATTGCAACGATATTACACTTTTATTGCAGACCCCGGCGCGTGGGTTTGGATGGCAAACTCAGCGTTCCACTTTGACTAGGACCTGGCTGGGCATGTCTCCTTTGCGATAATAGGCAAACTGCTCTTGAAGTTCGGCCAGGGCCTTATTCCTCTCTGCTTCGGTGTCGTACCACTTATACCACTCCCAGTCTGGACCGAGCAGATGGACCAGACGCAAGGGGTCACCTTCGGGCAGGGTGCCGCGAATGCCGTAGCGTTTCATGGGTTGTCTCCGGTTGCCGACGTTGGGGGTTCGAGGTCTCAGTCGGCCTTGCCGTCCAGGTGGCGGATCAGGGCCTTGCGCAGGGATAAGTATTGTTGGGCTTTGCGCAGCGGCTGACCGTGGAGATCGGTAATGAAAAACATATCTTCCACTCGGGCGCCGATAGTAGCGACCTTGGCGTTCTGAAGGTGGATCTCACAGTCCATGAAGGCCCGGCCGATCAGGCACAGTA
>CAZQXD010000008.1:0-5406 GCA_964597315.1 uncultured Candidatus Competibacteraceae bacterium | reverse complement strand
TGGGTTCGTCGTCGGTGAAGCTGACCTGGGTGGGGGTATGAAAATGCCTGAGTACCCGGGCCGGTCGGCGGCTGGGCGTCAGGAGCTTGGCGTCGGGGCGATTCAGTTCCTTGCGCAGCCGGGAGACGATTTCCTTGATGCGGGTCCGCTCGGTGATGGGTTCGCCGGATGCTTCCAAAACCGTGTAGCTGTCCAGGGTATAGTGGCAGGGACTGGTGATAATCCGGGCATCGACAATATTCAGGCCCAACTGGTCCAGCACCGAGGTGGTCAGGGCGAACAGATTGGCCTGATCTCGGGTGTAGACAAAGATTTCGGTGCCACCGCGCAGGGGGTCAGGCCGGGCCAGCACTAGGGCGCGGCCATCGTCGGCTTTTTTGAGTACGGCGCGGCTGTGCCAGGCGATCTCGTCCGGGGAGTGGCGCAGAAAATAATCGTCGCTGAAACTGCGCCAGGCGCCGCGTATCCGCCGCGCCTGCACTCCCTTGTTGAGTAGCAGGGTCCGAGCTTGGTGTTGGATTTCCTTGACGCACTCGGCCTTGTCGATGGGATTGCCCAAGCCCCGGCGCAGGGCGCGGCGGGTGGCTTCGTAGAGTTCCCGCAGCAGGGATTCCCGCCAGGAGTTCCACAGCCCGGGGTTGGTGCCCCGGATATCGGCCACGGTGAGTAGATAGAGATAATCCAGGTGCAACTGGTCGCCCACGAAGCGGGCGAACTCGTTGACTACCTCTGGATCGTGAATGTCTTTTTTCTGAGCGGTGAGGGACATGACCAGATGGTGTCGCACCAGCCAGGTGGCCAGGCCGGTGTCGAAGCGGCTTAGCCCATGGCGCTCGCAGAACGCCTCTACGTCCTGGGCGCCCAGTTGGGAGTGATCGCCGCCCCGGCCCTTGGCGATATCGTGAAACAGCCCGACGATGTACAGCAGCTCCGGCTTGGGTACTTTGTGGATCAGCACACTGCAAAGGGGGAACTCGTGGGCGTGCTCTGGCACATAGAAACGGCGCAGATTACGCACTACGAACAGGATGTGCTGATCCACCGTGTAAGTATGAAAAAGATCGTACTGCATGCGCCCGACGATGCAGGCGAACTCCGGCAAATAGGCGGCCAGCACCCCGTACCGATTCATGGAGCGCAACTGGTGGGTCACCCCCCGGGGTTGGCGGAGGATTTCCATAAACAGGCTCTGGGCCCGCAAGTCGTTGCGGAAACTGTCGTCGATAAGGCTACGCTGGGCGCGGATCAGACGGATGGTGGAGGCCCGAACCCCCTTGAGTTCGGGGTGCTGCTGTAGCAGCAAAAACACCTCCAGCAGAGCAAAGGGGTAGCGCAGGAACACGCTTTGCCGGGTCACTTCCAGAAACCCCCGGCGGGCCTGAAAGCGCCGATTGATGGGCGCGGGGGTGCCTGGGTCATCGGCCAACAGGATGGCCTCCTGGAACAGTTGCAGCAGCATTTCATTGAGCCGGGACAGCTCCATGATGGTACGGTAGTAATGCTGCATAAACTGCTCTACCGCCAGATTATGGTCTTCATCCCGGTAGCCGAAGCAGGTGGCCAGTTGGCGCTGGTAGTCGAATAAAAGCCGGTCCTCCCGGCGGCCTGTGAGAGCGTGCAGACCGAAGCGCACCTGCCAGAGAAAATTCTGATAGTCCAGCAAATCCCGGTACTCGGTTTCGCTGAGAAACTGGTGGTCCACCAAGTCGTGCAGGGTCTGGGCGCTGAAATGGCGCTTGGCCACCCAGCCGATCATTTGCAGGTCTCGCAACCCACCGGGTCCTTCCTTGATATTGGGTTCCAGATTATAGGCGGTATCGTGGTATTTGTGGTGGCGGCGTTGCTGCTCCTCCCGCTTGGCCTCGAAAAACGCCCGACTCGACCAGATGTGGTCCGGTCCAGTGACCTGGCGCATGCGCGTGAACAATGACCGGGGACCGGCCAGCCAGCGGGCTTCCATGAGATTGGTGGCCACGGTAATGTCCGCCACCGCCTCTTGAGCGCAGTCCTCCGGGGTGCGGACGCTATGTCCCACCTCGATGCCAATGTCCCATAGGAAGGTTAGAAACCCCTCCACAGCCTCCCGCAGCGGGCCGTTGGTCTGTCCCTCCAGCAGGATCATGATGTCCACATCAGAGCCAGGGTGAAGCTCCCCTCGGCCATAGCCACCCACCGCCACCAGGGCCGGTTCCGGGGTGTCGGCGAAATGATCCGTCCAGACCCGGATCAGCAACTGGTCGATCAGTCGCGACCGGGCGGGAACTAGATCCCAGGCCGGGATGCCCTGCTGAAACAGCGTCTTGAGGACGGCATCTCCTTGTTTCAGCGCTTCCCGGTAGAGCTTGATCCGATTCGGGGCAAGACCGCGCTGACGGTCGAAATCCACGGGATCAAAAATATCCCGATCAGTGAACGCCACCTGGGTGGGTTCGAGGGGGGCGGGGTTAGCCATATATATAATGTGTCCCAAAGCGCCTAAAGGGTTTCCCCATCGGGCAAGGTGAGTACCTCAAAACCGGTATCGGTCACGGCTATCGTATGTTCCCATTGGGCAGAGAGGCTATGATCCTTGGTGACCACGGTCCAGCCGTCGGGCAGCAGTTTGACATGCCGCCGACCGGCGTTAACCATAGGTTCAATGGTGAACACCATCCCCGGCGTCAATACCTCCCCCGTCCCCGGCTTACCGTAGTGCAGCACCTGGGGTTCCTCGTGAAACTGACGGCCGATGCCGTGGCCGCAATACTCCTGGACAATCGAGCAGCGTTGGGCCTCGGCGTGTTTCTGGATAGCGTGACCAATATCCCCGAGCCGAACCCCAGGACGAACCATACGAATGCCGATCACCATGCCTTCGTAGGCAATCTGGGCTACCCGTCGAGCTATGACCGGCGGTTCACCCACAAAAAACATGCGGCTGGTATCGCCGTGCCAGCCGTTTTTGATGACGGTGACATCGATATTCACGGCATCGCCTTTTTTAAGTATTTTTTTTCCGGGAATGCCGTGACAGACCACATGGTTGACCGAGGTGCAGATGGATTTGGGAAAGCCTCGGTAGTTTAGGGGCGCTGGAATGGCTTGCTGCTCGTTGACGATATAAGCGTGGCAGATGCGGTCCAACTCCTCGGTGGAGACGCCTTCGCGCACATGGGGTCCGATCATGCGCAACACGTCCGCAGCCAGGCGGCCGGCGACGCGCATCTGCGCGATCTCTTCGGGCGTCTTGATGACAATACTCATTCGTGGCGGATTCCTTACATGGGTATGGCGGCGCACGGCTCGGGATGATTCACCGGGCAGGTTGGTCTCGCCAAATGAAATATGGTATAAAGCGCGCGCCCAACTGGCAAATCCATCATGACGATTCCGCACATACGCCGGCACATGCGACCGGGTGCCCCCTTGGGGTTGTCGCATGGGGCGTATGGAGGCTCAACCCTGAAATCAGGAGATCTACCCCATGGCTAATGTTTCCATGCGCCAGATGCTGGAAGCGGGTGTCCATTTCGGCCACCAGACCCGCTACTGGAACCCCAAGATGGCCCCGTACATCTTTGGCGCGCGCAGCAAGATTCACATTGTGAATCTTGAGAAAACCCTGCCCCTGTACAACGATTCCATGAACTTCATGGGCAAGCTCGCCTCCAAAGGCGGCCGGATTTTATTCGTGGGCACCAAGCGCGCCGCCCGGGAAACCATCGCCGAGGCAGCCATCCGCTGCAATATGCCCTTTGTCAACCACCGTTGGCTCGGCGGCATGCTCACCAATTTCAAGACCGTGCGCCAATCCATCAAGCGTCTCAAAGACCTGGAAACCATGGCCCAAGACGGCAGCTTCGACCGTCTGGCCAAAAAAGAGGTCATCATGCGGCGCCGGGAGATGGATAAGCTGGAGCGCAGCCTGGGGGGCATCAAAGACATGCCCAGTCTGCCCGACGCCTTGTTCGTGATCGACGTGGGCCATGAAAAGATCGCCGTGCAGGAAGCCAATAAGCTAGGTATTCCGGTGGTGGGTGTGGTTGACACCAACAACTCTCCAGACGGAGTCAATTACGTCATTCCTGGCAACGACGACGCCATCCGCGCCGTACAACTCTACGCCGAGGGCGCCGCCCAGGCGGTATTGGATGGGCGCAACGCCGCGCCTCGCGCACCTGGCGGTGAGGAAGAGGATTTCGTCGAGGTGGACGACACGGCCCGTGGCGAGACCAACGACGCCGCCGCTGGCTGATACCGGCCCGGTTGGCATCGAAGGCCCGCGGGTAGTCGCTTGCGGGCCTTTTTGCAAGCTCCCCAAATTGTATATACCCGACTGATAATGAGGTGGATTACCCATGGCCGAGATAACCGCGGCGCTCGTAAAAGAACTTCGTGAACGGACCGGTTCCGGCATGATGGAGTGCAAAAAAGCCCTACAAGAAACCCAAGGCGACATTGAGGCCGCCATTGAGCATATGCGCAAGACCGGGCTGGCCAAGGCTGACAAGAAAGCCGGCCGCACCGCCGCCGAGGGACTGATCGCCATCCGTCAGAGCGACACCGCCGCCGTCATGGCGGAAGTCAACTGCGAGACCGATTTTGTATCCAAGGGCGACGACTTCAGGAGTTTCGCCGAGGCCGTGGCCCAGCAGGTCCTGGACGGCCAGCCCACCGACCTAGAAGCCCTGATGGCGGCTGACTTGGGTGATGGCAAGAGCGTGGATACGGTACGCCGAGAACTGATCGCCAAGCTCGGCGAAAACATTAATATCCGGCGCTTTGTCCGGTTTGAAACCAGTGCTGGCCATCTGAACAGCTACTCTCACGGCGGACGCATCGGAGTGCTGGTGGAGATGCAAGGCGGGGATGCCAGCCTGGCCCGGGATATCGCCATGCATGTGGCCGCTAGTCGGCCGATCTGCGTCAGCGCCGAGCAGGTGCCCGCCGAAGTCCTGGAAAAAGAACGGGGAATCTACGCCGCTCAAGCCCAGGAAAGCGGTAAGCCGGCCGACATCATCGCCAAGATGGTCGAGGGGCGGTTGCGAAAATATCTCAACGAAGTGACCTTGTTGGGTCAGCCTTTCGTCAAGGACCCGGATCAGTCGGTGGAAAAACGCCTCAAGGCGGCGGGCGCCAAGGTGATTCGCTTCGAGCGCTTTGAGCTGGGCGAGGGTATTGAAAAGAAATCAGAAAACTTCGCCGATGAGGTGATGGCCCAGGTGCGGGGGAGCTAAAATCGCCTGTATCACGCTCGGCAAGCAAGGCTGACGGAACCTTGCCAAACAGGTACAATCCCCGCCAGTCGCCAGTCGCCAGCGAGCAGGTCGTCATCATCCATGCAGGATTTCAAGCCGGTTTTCAAGCGAATTCTTCTTAAACTCAGCGGCGAGGCCCTGATGGGCGAGACCGATTATGGTATCGAAC
>CAZQXD010000007.1:0-104662 GCA_964597315.1 uncultured Candidatus Competibacteraceae bacterium | reverse complement strand
TCTTCCAGGTGGCCGACTACGGGTTGGTGGGGGACTTGTTCCAGGTGCTGCCGGAACTGAGCCAGGCCCTGGATCAGGGGAAGGGCTGAGCAGCCGCCAGGGCCGGAGTGGAGTTTCTCTCACTTTGGCCCACGGTGGACCGCTTGCCCCATGAATCGCCATTCCAAACCGCCGGGACGCGCCACGTTTTTGGCACGGCGTCCCACTTCGGACCACCGAGACAGCTGATTGCCATAGGAGAGTACCCCATGACCACGTATTTCGCCCCGACCCGGGACATGCGTTTTGTGATCCAGGAACTAGCCGGCCTGGAGGCCGTGGCCGCGTTGCCCGCCTTCGCCGAGGCCGAGGTGGGACCGGAACTAGTGGAGGCGGTGCTGGAAGAGGCCGCCAAGTTGGCCGGCGAGGTGCTAGCGCCTCTCAATAAGCCTGGCGACGAGCAGGGCGCCCGCTGGGTTGATGGCCGGGTCCGGTCCGCCGACGGCTTCCGTGACGCTTACGCCCAGTTCGTGGACGGGGGCTGGAACGGCCTGTCCGGCGCCGTGGACTACGAGGGCCAGGGCTTGCCGGAGCTGGTGGGCACCGCCACCCATGAAATGTGGCAAGCGGCCAATATGTCCTTCGCCCTGTGCCCCATGCTCACCGCCGGGGCCGTGGAAGCCCTGAAAGTCCACGGCAGCGAGGCGCTGAAAGGGATTTATCTGGCCAAGCTGGTCAGCGGCCAGTGGACCGGCACCATGAACCTCACCGAACCGGCCGCCGGTTCCGACCTGTCGGCGGTGCGGGCCAAGGCCGTGCCGGAGGGGGATCACTATCGGATCTCCGGCCAAAAAATCTTCATCACCTGGGGCGACCATGACCTCACCGACAATATCATCCACCTGGTGCTGGCCCGGACCCCAGACGCGCCGGAAGGGGTGCGGGGCATTTCCCTATTCCTGGCGCCCCAAGTGTTGGTCAACGCCGATGGTTCCCTGGGCGAGGCCAACGACGTCCATTGCGTGTCCATCGAGCACAAGATGGGTATCCATGCCTCCCCCACCTGCACCCTGTCCTTCGGCGACCGGGGTGGCGCTATCGGTTTTCTGGTAGGCCAGGAGAACCAGGGGCTGGCCTGCATGTTCACCATGATGAACGAGGCCCGCCTCAAGGTGGGGCTGCAAGGGCTGGCCATCGCCGACCGGGCTTATCAACAGGCCCTGGCCTACGCCAGGGACCGGGTCCAGGGTCGGCCCGCGGGCCAAAAGTCCGGGGAGCGGGTGGCCATCATCCAGCACCCGGATGTCCGGCGGATGCTCCTGACCATGAAGGCCCAGACCGAGGCCATGCGGGCGGTGTGTTACACGGTGGCCGGGGCCATGGACCTGGCCCACCACCACCCGGACCCGGAGGCCCGGCGCGCCCATCAGGCCCGGGTGGACCTGCTCACCCCGGTGGTCAAGGGCTGGTGCACCGAACTGGGCATCGAGTTGGCCTCCCTGGGGGTGCAAGTCCACGGGGGCATGGGGTTCGTGGAAGAAACCGGCGCCTGCCAGCACCTGCGGGACTCCCGGATCACGACGATTTATGAGGGCACCACGGGCATCCAGGCCGCCGATCTGGTGGGCCGGAAGCTGGCCATGGACCGGGGCGAGGCCATGGGGGCGTTGCTCCGGGAGATGAGGGCCACCCGGGACCGCTTGCGAAACCCGGAGTCCGGGGAGCTGGCGATCATTGGCGAATCCCTGGACGAGGGCATCAAGGCTCTGGAGCAGGCGTCCGCCTGGGTCGTGGACACCATGCCCAATGATCCGAACGCGGTGCTGGCCGGTTCGGTGGATTACCTGATGTTGGTGGGAACGGTCTGCGGCGGCTGGCAAATGGCCCGAGCCGCCTTGGCGGCCCGGGAGCGGCTGGAAGCGGGCGAGGACCCGGGATTTTACGGAGCCAAGGGGATTACGGCTCGGTTCTACGCCGAACGGGTGTTGCCCAAGGCCCGAAGCCTGGCCCAGGCGGTGCAAAGCGGCGGTGCAACGGTGATGGAGCTTGCTGATGAACAGTTTTAACGCTGTCATTCATCCTGGTGGATGAGTTTGCCGGGGCCTGGCGCCCCGGCTTTTTTTTGGCGAGCGTCGGGTCATCCGCCGTCGGCGCCCTTGCCGAGCAAGTCTTCCAACTTCCCCTGCCAGACTCGGGCCTCCGCTTCTTCCAGACCTTCCACCCGTATGGTGGGTTCGTCCTCGTACTGCATATAAAACACCACGTAGTAAGACTCCTGGGTATCGCTTTTGGCGTTATAGCCCTCCTTGGGCCGCGAGCCCCATTCCCAGCCCAACACCTGCCCATAGTCGTAGACCGTGGTGCGGGTGGAGGAGACAAAAGCCAGCTTGCGGTCATCTCTATCGAACAACACCGAGGGCCGGCCCTCAAGGGTGGCGTCCACCTGGAAACCAGATTCCAGCAGGTTGTTTTGGGACGCCTCATGGCTCTGGGTATCCCAGAACATCCAGAAGGCGAAGGCAATGACCAGAATGAGGGTGATGATGGGAATCATAAGGGGGTTTCCGCTGAGGCCAGGTGGCGAGTATGGACCAGGGGGAGGGGGATTTTAAAGGTGGCCATGGTCCCGGCTAGTACCGGTTTGCATCGCAAAATAGGAAAAACCGCAGCTTGAAATACACCTTGCAAAGGATCGCGAAGTGAGAATCAGAATGCAGCACGATAATAGCATGATCATGACAATTAGCCCGTTAAAAACTGTCAATAACCGTTTTTTACGCGATTTTCGGGTTATCTTTTTAGCCTGAGCAGGGCGAGATAATTTCCAGAGTATCGAGCGAAACGGAGGACAGTCATGATGACCAACGATCAGTGGGAACACAGTTTGATGAGGGCTATTTGGAACTTTGACTCAAAGCAGGCCGAGAAGCTGATACGCAGCCGCAAGGGGCCGGTGGACTTCCGTTACGGTCCCGCCCAGACGACGCCTTTCTTGGAGGCCGTCGCTAACGGTTTGAGCGAGACCGCTGAATTGCTGGTTCGGCTTGGCGCCGATATTCATGCCGTGGATGGTCACGGCCGCAATGCGGTGCTGGTGGCCGTGTGGCGCTACAGCGCCACTTTGTGCCGGGAATCGGGGGGCATGGCCAAGGTGCAACTTCTGAAAGCCTTGGTGCGCAATGGCATCGACTGTTTCCGCCGCTGTGATAGCGGTGCTACCGCCTTGGACCTGGCCCGCCGTCTGACCACCCACGGCGGGGCCGGTTTGGAGTCGGAATACGTTCTTGAGAATCAGGCGGTGGTGTCGTTCCTGGAGGGCGTATTCTCACCCAAGGGTCGGAACAAAGTCGTTCAACTGCAAAGAGCCATTAAACCCCCCACAGTCAAAACCGATAGCTGCGATCTGCTCTATGAATTGGAGCGGCACATGGCTGTCGCCGTGTAATGGCGACTTAGGACAAAGGCCGCCCCTGCCGGCAAAGGCTGGTTCAGGGGCGGCCCAGCAACCAGAGTTCGTAGCAGACCAAGGCCATATAGACGCCCAGGATGGCCCAAAGCAACTGCCGTACCGAGACTATCCGAAACAACCGGAAATTGATGTGCAGCACCAAAAATCCCAGACATAGCCCGGTCAGGGTAAATTTGGCGGTGGTAAACACATTCCAGTTCCATTCAATCAGCACGGCCATGAGCGGGTTCATTTCTTCTGAACCGGTTTGCAACAACCGCAGCGTCAGCAGCGCATCCGTGCAATTCAGCAAAAAGATGGTCACCACCAACGCCAGTAACGAGGGGGGGTAGCGGTCCACATAAAATCCCCTTTGATCAGCGCCCCGGCGGGCGCGGCGGCGGCGGCCATGAAAGTGACCGTGAACCAGCATTGGCAACAGAGACACCCGGCGCCGTTCCCAATGGCGGCGGCAGGTCGTGGGTAGAACATCGGCGCCAGAGGCGGGAGGCGAGGACTGCATGTGGGTTACTCCGGTTGCGGCCATGCCTTCACCTGGCAACACAGTGACGGGTCCTGTCCGGGGCCAACCAATTGGGTTGTTATGAGCGCCGTATCAAACACGGCTTGGTTTTGTATTCGACCTCTATATGGAAGGCAAGTTACGTGCCGGTTTTGGTATAGGGTCAGCGCCATCGGGACCAGCCACGGTTCGCTGCTCGACGGTGTTGCCCGCTTTGGGGGGGGTGTCGATTCCTTTGCCGGTCCGGTGGCGAGGGAGCCATCGCCAACCGGTCTCTGGGGCTTGGGTGGGGACTCAAGTTCCGAGGATCGTGGCCGACTCACTACACGGAGACCGAGCCAATCAGTTTGACTTTCCCTCGCCCGCCGAACAGAGACAGAGGCCGTGATGGTCTGGCTTGGGCGTCGCGCGGTGACCTGGAGACGATGAACACGAAAACGATGCTAAAGCCCCAGGGGAGCCCAGGTATGCAAACGGAGCTGGAACAGCGCTTACGCCGCTGCTCGACGTTGCCCACCCTGCCAGGGGTGGCGCTACGGGTGTTGGATCTGGGCAATGATCCCGACACCAGTTTGGGGGAGGTGGCGGAAACGATAACTTGTGACCCGGCTCTGGCCAGTAAACTGCTCAAAGCCGCGAACTCCCCCCTCTACGGCCAACGCCGCAAGACCGAGAACCTCCGCCAGGCTTTGAGCCTGGTGGGTCTCAACGCGGCTTTGACCCTGGCCTTGAGTTTTTCGTTGCGGGGGGCGGTGAGCGCGGATCGCACCCAGGTGGACATGCAGCACTATTGGCGCCGCTCGTTGATTGCCGCCGAAGCCTGCCGTCTGCTTGGCACCCAGCAGGGCCTGCATTGCCGGGAAGAACTGTTTCTCGCGGGGCTGCTGCACGATATTGGCATGCTGGCTCTGGAGCGGGCATTGCCCGAGGCGTACGGTCCTCTGTTGGCTGGTTGCCCCTCTCATGACGCCCTGGTCTTGGCCGAGCATGATGCTTTCGGCGTCGATCACGCCGCCGTCGGCGCCTGGTTGCTCAAGCATTGGGGATTACCCGACTACCTGGTTCAGGCCGTGGCTGGCAGCCACCAGCCCAACGCGGCCTCGGCGCCGATGCGGGGTACGGTCTTGGCTCCCTATACGGCGGTGGCCAGTTGCATGGCCGAACTCTGGTTTCAGCCTGAGTCCGAGGCCATGCGAGCCGCCGCCTGGACGGCGGCGGCCCAGTGGCTTCACCTCTCCCAAGCTGACTACCAGGAAGTGCTGGAGTCCATGGCCGCGACCCTGCCCGAAGTCGCCCATCTGTTCGAGATCACCCTGCCGGACACGAGCCAGATCACCGGCTTGTTGGAGCAGGCTCAGGAACTGCTGACGGTTCGGACCCTCCTTCAGGCCCAGGAAGCCACCGCAGCGCGCAGCCGCGCCGAGGCCCTGGAGGCAAAAGCCCAGGATCTAGAGCATCAGAGCCAGCGCGATGGTTTGACCGGTTTATATAATCGCCGCTTCTTTAATGCGCGCCTGGCTGAGGAGTTCGCCAATGCCCAGCGCCATGGCTGGCCGTTGGCCGTGGCCCTGATCGATCTGGATCACTTTAAGCAGGTCAACGACCGCCATGGCCATCAGGCCGGGGATACGGTACTCCTGAACGTCGCCCGATTATTCATGGCCAAGCTGCGGGATACCGATGTGGTGGCGCGCTATGGGGGAGAGGAATTTATCGTGCTGCTGCCGGGGACTGCGATCCCAGGGGCCGAGATCGTGCTGGACCGGATATTGGATGCGCTGCGGGCCACGCCCCATCCTGTTGGCGGGACGGCCCCCCTGACGGTCACCGCGTCCATCGGTCTGGCGGTGGGTAAGGGGCGGACACTCTTTACGGAGCCAGCGGCCCTGGTCGAGGCGGCCGATCAGGCGTTGTACGCAGCCAAGCACGGCGGACGCGACCGACGGGTCACCTATCGCCCAAGGGTCGGATGATGCCTATGGGCGCTGTCGGCAAAGTAGCCAAGAATCATCGCCAATGAGGTTCGTTTTTGGGGTGGGGAATTTGTTATGGTTACGTTGGGTATATCGGCCAGGCCGAGGCCTAAGTTATATCACTCTATGTCACCAAGGAAGAAGATCGAGATGGTTTGCTCGCCGCCAGAGCGTACTCGCATCGGTGCTAGAGCGTTAATCCTATACATAGGAGGTAGACGATGAACGAAATCTACGTCGGTCGACAAAACATTTATGATCGAAAGAGCCGGGTGGTGGCCTACGAGTTGCTCTACCGGCCCACAAGCGCCAATGCCGCTCAGGTGGTGGATGGCGATCAGGCGACTGCGGAGGTGCTTTTCCACACCCTCACCACCATCGGACTGGATCAGTTGGTAGGGGACTGCCCCGCCTTTATCAACGTCACCCGCAATATGTTCATGCACCCATCCCTGGCCGCGCTGCCCCCCGACCGAGTCGTGTTGGAGGTATTGGAAGACATCAAGGCTGACCATGCCCTGCTGGATGTCCTAGAGTCGCTGGTCAGCGCCGGTTATCGCCTCGCCTTGGACGACTTTGTGCTAACCCCGGATACGCAGCGGCTGCTCGGGTTTGCGCAACTCGTCAAGCTGGACGTCCTCACCACCCCCATGGCAGAGGTCATCCCCTTGGTGTCCCAATTCCGAAGCCAGGGGATGAAACTGCTGGCTGAAAAAATCGAAACCCAAGCCATGTACCAGCAGTGTCTGGAACTGGGGTTTGACTACTTTCAGGGGTATTACTTCTCCCAACCCCAACTGGTCAGCGGTCGCGGCGTGCCTGCCAATAAGGCCGCGCTCTTGTACTTGATCGGCAAGCTCAATGATCCTGCGGCGACCCTTGAAACCATCGAACAACTGATCGCCAGGGATGCGACTTTGAGCTACAAGCTGCTGCGGTATCTCAACTCAGCGTTTTTCAGGTTGAGCCATCCCGTTGACACCATCCATCGGGCGGTGGTGTTTCTGGGGCTGGACAGCCTCCGGGCCTGGGCCACGCTGATGATGCTGACCAGTTTTAGCGAAGCCCGGGATGACCTGACTAGCACCGCCTTGATGCGCGCCTATATGTGTCGGAATTTGGCCGAGGAACAACCGCAAACCGTGCCCGATACCGCGTTCATCACCGGCCTGTTATCGGTCATGGACGCCTTGCTGAAGGCGCCTATGAAGCAGGTGCTGGACCATCTACCCCTGGAAGAGGCCATTGCCCAAGCCTTGCTGAATCACGACGGACCCTATGGTCGGCTACTACACTGTACTTTGGCTCATGAACGGGGTGATTGGGACGTGGTGGACAACTGCGGTATTGATCCCGAGGCCATCCAAAATGCATTTTTGGAAGCCCTCGAACAAAGCCAGTCGGCTGCGGTCACGATCTAATGACCCAGGAATTGCCGAAAACTGTTTGAAGTGTTGACGTTTTCTGATCAAGCCGTTTAGGCTCAATGAACTGGAAGCGCTGCTAAGAGACCTATGATCGCGAGGGGGGGCGCATCGGGGCGCAGAGCGTTGGCTGGAGTGAGAGTGCGGCAGGTCATTGAAAAGCTTGGCGCTCCCTAGGGGACTCGAACCCCTGTTTTCGCCGTGAGAGGGCGACGTCCTAGACCGCTAGACGAAGGGAGCGGGATGGCTGGCGAATCGCGAGGAAACTGGTATTATACGGATTCTTTCGCATCGCACAAGAGCCTTCGGGGCTGCCTTTGGAAGCCGAGACCACTACTATCCAACCGATCATTATTCCCCGGCCCGACCACATTATCTCCCGGGCCAATATCAGTTCGCATGCGCTCAAAGTACTGTACCGGCTGCGGGGCGCCGGGTTCCGGGCTTGCCTGGTGGGGGGCGGCGTACGGGACTTATTGCTGGGTCGGGAACCCAAGGACTTCGACGTGGGCACCGACGCCCATCCCGAGGATGTCTATAAGCTGTTTCGCAACTGCCGGTTGATCGGGCGGCGTTTTCGCCTGGCCCATGTGCGCTTTGGCCGCGACATCATCGAAGTGGCTACGTTTCGCGCCCGGCATGGGGACGACGACGACAGCCACGGCCAGCTCAGCGACAACGGTCGGATTATTCGCGACAACGTCTACGGCAGCATCGAAGAGGATGCCCTACGCCGGGACTTCACCATTAATGCCTTGTATTACGACATCGATGATTTCTCGGTGCGCGATTACGCCAACGGCATGGAGGATCTCAAAGCCGGACTGATCCGCATGATTGGCGACCCTGAGCAGCGCTATCGGGAAGACCCGGTACGCATGCTGCGGGCGGTGCGCTTCGCCGCCAAGCTGGGATTCCGAATCCATCCCGCTACCGAGGCGCCCATGGAACGTCTCGGTCATCTGCTTCAGGATATTCCCGCCGCCCGCTTGTTCGACGAGGTGCTCAAGTTGTTCATGGGGGGTTGCGCGGTGCAGACCTTCGAATTGCTACGCCACTACAATCTGTTCGGGCATCTGTTTCCCGCCGTGGATCGGCTACTGCGCCGTGAGGAGGAGGGCTTTCCCCGTACTTTGCTGATCCGCTCCTTGGCCAATACCGATCAACGTATCGCCGAGGATAAGCCGGTGACACCGGCGTTTCTGTTCGCCGCCCTGCTATGGGAGCCGTTACGGGAACGGGCCAAACGGCTGATGGCCGACGGCATGGATGAAATGGAGGCTATCCTGGAGGCGGGTGAACTGGTGGTCCAGCAGCAGCTTAAGCATACGGCCTTACCGCGCCGCTACAGCCTGCCCATGCGGGAGATCTGGTCCTTGCAACCGCGCTTCGAGCAGCGGACTGGCAAACGGGCGCTACGGCTGCAAGCCCATCCCCGGTTCCGGGCCGCCTATGATTTTTTGGTGTTGCGTCGGGAGGCTGGGGAATCCCTGGAGGAACTGGCGGACTGGTGGACCCACTTTCAGACCCTGGATGACGCGGAACGGGAGCAGGCCGCGCGCGCGACTGGATCGGGCGCGCCCCAACGCAAGCGTCGGCGCCGCCCGGCTCGCCGCCGCCAGGCCAGCACCGAGGGCGGGTCCTGAACCCATGGCCTGGGTGCTGGCGTATATCGGTCTGGGCAGCAATCTGGACAACCCCCCGGCCCAACTGCGCCGGGCTTTGAACGCCTTGGCCGCTTGGCCCGATTGCCGGGGTATGGAGGCATCGCCCTGGTATCGTAGCGACCCGGTGGGTCCCCCCGGTCAGCCGGATTACCTCAACGCCGTGGCCCGCTTGGAAACCCGGCTGGACCCACCCACACTCTTATCCGCGTTACACTCCATCGAGAACGCCCAGGGCCGGGTGCGTGAAGAACGCTGGGGACCGCGAACCCTGGACCTGGACCTGCTGATGCATGGTGATCGAGTCCAAAACGATCCCCAGTTGACGCTGCCTCATCCCCGGCTGCACCAGCGGGCTTTTGTACTTTACCCCCTGGCTGATCTGGACCCGGAGTTGCGGGTTCCTGGTCTGGGACCGTTGCGGCAGTTACTGCGCCGCTGTCCGGCCGTGGGCCTGGAGCACTGGTCGGCGCGGGCGGGGTGACCTGGGGGGTTGTTCCCTCGGGCCGAAAGCCTGCTATGGTTATTTCGGTGATTGTTTTTTCCTGATTGTTCGCGAGGCCGATTGTCATGGAAACCATACACACCATCGCCGCTTTGCGCGCTCGGGTGGCCGCCTGGCGCCAGGCCGGAGAGCGGATCGCCCTGGTTCCCACCATGGGTAATCTGCATCAGGGTCATCTCAAGCTGGTGGAGGAGGCGCGCAAGCGAGCGCAGCGTAGCGTGGCCAGTATTTTCGTCAATCCCATGCAGTTCGGACCCAACGAAGATTTCAACAGCTACCCTCGCACGCTGGAGGCGGACAGCCGCAAGTTGGCAGATGTGGGGCTGGACCTGCTGTTTGCCCCCAATGCCGGGGAGGTGTATCCCCAGGGCCTGGAAGGAGCCACCCGGGTGGAGGCGCCGGGACTATCGGACCTGCTGTGCGGCCAATCCCGGCCCGGGCACTTCACCGGGGTGGCTACGGTGGTGGTTAAGCTGTTCAATATGGCGCAGCCGGACCTGGCGGTGTTCGGAGAGAAAGACTGGCAGCAACTCACCCTGATTCGCAAAATTGTCATCGACCTGAATATGCCCGTGGAGATTGTGGGTGTGCCCACGATCCGGGAGGCCGACGGATTGGCCATGAGTTCCCGCAACGGCTATTTGTCCGCCGAGGAGCGGGCCATGGCGCCGAAGTTGTACCAGACCCTGACGATGGCGGCTCGACGGCTCCAGAATGGTGACAAGAATTTTGTTTCGATTCAAAAAGATAGCCTAGATGGACTGGCGACCGCCGGGTTCAGGCCAGACTATTTCGAATTGCGCCGGATCGGCGATCTGCAACCGGCCATGCCTGGGGATACGGAGCTAAGGCTGGTGGCCGCAGCCTGGTTGGGCCGAACACGGTTGATCGATAATTTACATGTTGCGTTGCAACATTTTCAGTAATGTTTAATAATAATGGGACAATTCTTGGGCTATAAGCAACTTTCTCGGGATGGCATCCGCCACCCGTGGAAAAGGTAGGGGTGAACCATGCAAATCACACTACTCAGAGCAAAACTGCACCGGGCGTGCGTGACCCATGTGCAGCAGGACCTGGAGGGTTCTTGCACCATCGACGGCGATCTGATGGATTTGGCCGGTTTGCACGATTACGAACAGGTACAGATCTATAACGTCGATAACGGCGAGCGCTTCACTACCTATGCCGTGCGTGGCGAACACGGGTCCCGAATGGTCGCGGTGCGCGGCGCTGCGGCGCATCGGGCCGCCACGGGTGACCGGATCATCATCTGCGCCTATGGTATTTTCAACACTGCGGAACTCCACCAATTCAGGCCAGCGCTAGTGTATTGCGACGAGCAGAATGACGTTACCGGCTCCCGCAACGTCATCCCCATCCAGATGCTCACCCCGAGCTGAACCGGCATATACCGGGGCGGGATCGGGGATTGCCGTTGGCGCGAAAAATTTTTCGCCCCTACCCGCCATCGGTACTGGGTTGCTATTTATCCGGTCTTCAGCCGGTATTGCGCATCCCCGTCGCCAGGGCATTGATGGAGCGCAACAGCGGGTCTAGCCAGGCTTCGGCGCTCTGGGCCTGATCCTCCTCCCGGGCCTCCCGGCAGCGGCGCAGCAAGGTAATCTGGATATGGTTGATGGGGTCTAGATAGGGGTTGCGCCGTTCCAGGGACAAGGCCAGGGCGGGGTTCTCCTCCAGTAGCTCCCGAAGCTCCGCCACCGCCAGCAACTGTTGCACGCTGCGCCGATACTCGGTCGTGAAGCGTCCGTAGACCTGCTCCGCCATGGCCTGGTCTTGGCAGAGCTGGGCGTACTCGTGGGCGATGCCCGGCTCCACCTTGGCCAGGGTCATCTGGCTGTTTTCTAGCAAGGACCGAAAGAACCGCCAGTCCTTGTACATGGCCTGGAGGGTCGCCAACCGCTCTGGATCGCCCTGGTGCCAGGCTTCTAGGGCGCTGCCCACCCCGTACCAGCCGGGTAGGGTGTGGCGGGATTGACCCCAACCGAACATCCAGGGAATGGCCCGCACCGAGTACTTGGAGCGGTCGGTTTTTTTACGGTGGGAGGGGCGGGAGCCGATATTCAGCAGGCCGATTTCGTTGACCGGTGTAGCCTCGTAAAAATAGTCGATAAAGCCAGGGGTATGGTCGGTCAACTCCCGGTACACCTGCTCCCCGTGGCGGGCCAACTCGTCCATGATCCGTAAGTGTTCTTCGCTGTCCTCCTGGACCGGCTCGATCAAGCTACGGCTGGCTTTCAGAAGGCCGGTGCAGCCGAAAGTGAGTTCATAGACGGCTGTCTCGCTATTGCTGTACTTGAAGGACAGCACTTCCCCCTGTTCGGTAAATTTGATCCCACCCCGTACTGTGTCGGGAGGTTGGGCCAGAATGGCGTCGTGGGTGGGGCCGCCACCCCGACCGATGGTGCCGCCCCGGCCATGGAACAGCCGACAGCGGATGTCTCGCCGGGCGGCGATGACGGTAATGGTCTGTTGGGCCTGATACAGTCCCCAGGACGAGGCCAGGATGCCCCCGTCCTTACAGGAGTCGGAGTAACCCAACATCACCTCCTGGGTGCCCCCGGAAACATCCAGCAAAGCCCGGTAAGCGGGCTGGTCCAGCAACTGGTCGAGTACTGTCTCTACATGGGCTAGATCATCGATGGTTTCGAACAACGGCGCGACGCGCAAGTCGCAGCGCCAACCCTCGCCCCGCCGACCCGCCAAGCCGGCAAAAGAGGCCAGAAACATGACTTCCATGATGTGGCTGGCCTGGTGGGTCATGGAGATGACATAGGAACTGAAGGCGTTGGGGCTGATTTCCCGTCGCAATTCGGCCATCACTTGGAAGGCCGCCAGGGTTTCCTGGGTGGACTCGCTCAGATGCTCGGCATACAGCAGGGGCGTGCCCTCGTGGGACAGTAATTCGTTGAGTACCGTCAGGCGTTGCTCCTCGTCCAGGGCCTGGTAATCCGGCAGGTTGGGCGCCTTGTGGAACAATTCCGCCACCGCCTCGGTGTGGCGGGTGGACTCCTGGCGCAGGTCCAGGGCGGCCAGATAAAAGCCGAAAGTCTCGGCCAGGCGGATCAGGTCCTTGAGTTCCGCATCGGCGATATTGCCGTCCCCATGGGCGGTCAGGGAATCCCGGATCAGGTACAGGTCCTGGAGGAACTCCCGCTCCGACACATAGCCCAGGAACCGTTCCGGCAGGGGTCGTCCGGCCAGGCGTTCGTTGACCCCGCGAATATTGTCCTGCAAGCGGTGATACATCAGATACAGCTTGCGCCGGTACGGCTCCTGGCGGAACTGTTCCGGGTTGTCCCGGAAAGTCTCCCGCACCAGCAGTGGGTCGTCTTCCAGGCTGGCCATGAAATCATGGGAGGGGGTGACCAGGGAGGTCGAGTGGGTGAGCAGGTGGCTGAGTCCATCCACCCGCCGTAGGTATTCCTCCAGCACCTCCCGGCATTGCAGGCGCAAAGCCTGGCGGGTGACCTCCGGGGTGACGTAAGGGTTGCCGTCCCGGTCGCCGCCGATCCAGGAGCCAAAGCGGATAAAGCTGGGTACGTGGATAGCCTCCAGCCCCCCTTGATCGGCATAGATATGAGAGACGGCCCGTTCCAGGTTGCGGTACAGGGTGGGCAGGGCGTGAAAAATGGACTCCCGGAAATAGTACAGCCCGTTTTTGATCTCGTCCCGGACCTGGGGCTTGTGGGAGCGCACCTCGTCGGTTTTCCAGAGGGTCTGAATCTGGGTCCGCAGTTCAGCGACGATTTCCGCCTGCTGATGCTCGTTGAGGCGGGGATTGTTCAGGCGCTTGCTGTCGATAAAAATCCGCCGCAGGCACTCCAGAATCACCCGCCGCTTGGCCTCGGTGGGGTGGGCGGTGAACACCGGCATGAACAGCAGGTTGTCCAGCAGGGTTTGCAACTGGGCGGCGCTCACGCCATCCGCGTGCAACACTCGCAGGGTCTCGTCGAAAGAACCCCGCCACAGGGGCTTGCCTTCCCGGACCTGGGCGCGGCGCTGCTGGTGCTGGAAATCCTCCTCGGCGATATTGACCAGGCTGAAATAATTGCCGAAGGCTCGTAGCACATGGGTCAGGGTCTGAATATTGAGGTTCTCGATAAAGCGCATCAGCTCTTCGCGCTTGCGGGGCGTGGTCTGCTCATCCCGGCGCAGTTCGAGAAAGCCCTTGCGCAGTTTCTCAACGGCGGCCAACACGCGGCCGCCCTCCTGGTCCTGCAATACCTGGCCCACCAGGTCGCCGAATAAGCGGACGCGGGCGCGCAGTTCCTTATCGTGTGCTTGCATGAGGATAGGCTCTTTAGTTATGGATGCACGGTAAACGGACTTGCCGACCCATAGCGGGCACTGTATTGGTGCGCCAAGACTACGGAAGCCGACTCCAAAGCGGCGTAGACCCAAGTGTAGCAACCGGCGTGCCGGATTCCTGGAAATCCGGGGGGGTGTCGCCTTACCGATCAGTAGAGTAGTGTTGACAGAACCTAAGTGAATACCACCGGCACCCGGTGGTACCCACCCACGGGCGCCACTTCCCGCTCTGGCCGTTGGTCGGGCGCCAGTTCAATGGTCTGCACCGACGCTAGCAGTGCCTGCAACGCGATCCGCAGTTCCCAGGTGGCCAGCAGCCGACCCGGACAGGCGTGCTTCCCGATCCCGTAGACAAGGTTCGCTGCCGCGTTCCCCTCGGGATCGAACCGGTTGTTGTTGAAGACCGTCTCGTCACGGTTGGCTGAAGTCCAGTTCAGCTTGACCCGGGCGCCGCTCGGGATATCCTGGCCCCCGATCCGCACGGGGCACATGGTAATGCGCCGATTAGAAACGAATGGGTCGTCGAGGCGCAACACCTCATCGATGACCGCTTCCACTTCGTTATCCGAGGCCGTGCGTAGCCGCTTTGCAAGCCCCGGCTGCTGGGCGACATGGGCCACGAGTACACCGACACACAGCGCGATGGAACCCAGGTCGCCGCCGGTCCAGTTGCGGAGGATCGAAACCAGCTCCACCTCCGTCAGCAGCCGCCCATCCACCACCTCGCGGCAAAGCCGGGTGGTCACGTCATCGGGGGCGTTGCCGTCCGCCGCGCGGCGGGGCAGGATAACCGAGCGAATGATCTCGTCGAACTGTTCGGCCACGTCCGTCGTCCAGGCGCGGTCCCCGGAGCGGGTGGCGGCATGGTTCTCCCGCATCCACTCCAGCAGTCGTGGTTCCAACTCGGCTGGCCACCCCAACCATTCACACTGGGCACGCACCGCGAACACGGCGCCGATGTCGCTCACGGCATCCAGCACAGCGCCCCTAGGCAATTCCGCCATCAGTTGGGCTGCGAGGCGTTCGAAGACGGGTACGAACGGCTCCAATGCGCCATGGCTCAGGTGCCGCTCGATAACGTCTCGGTAGCGGGTGTGTTCCTCACCGTCCAATCCGTTGGGTACCTGCAGGTAGCGAGAGACCCCGCTGGAGAACCGCTCGTGGTCCAAGGCCGCAGCGGCGACGTCGGCATGCCTGAGCAGCACCCATTCGCCCGCAACGTTCCTGACCACCGGATGTTTGGGGCGCAACTCATCGGTGTAGGCGCGCAAGTCGCGGCCGGCGGCGGATAAGTCATCTGGCATGTGGTCGGTCATGTCGGCTCCTTTACCATTAAAGCAGACTATTTACTTAGCATTTCCACGGTAGTGTCCTATATGACAATACCTTCAGAACGGTGTCTTGGGTGAGAATCGATACCCGATATCCTTACAGGCTTCTTGCAGCGGGATGAGCATAAGAGGGGAGTCCAGGTTCCGGTGAAATAGCGGCATATCGGGGAGCGGCTGTTTCTCTATCGCCCTTTCGAACAGCGCCAGCACCGGGCGATTCGTCATCGAAGACAAGAAGTATAGGCCGTCGATAAACGGGTACGCCTCGTAAAATCCTCGTGCCCAATTCCGAGCGAATACCCGGGGACCACTCACCAGTTTCATCGAGGCACCGGCTAGCATGGGGAACGTATCCGTCAGGTCAAGCGCCGTGAGTGACGAGGCAAAACGAAACGACACTAACCACGGATGACGATCATACGTGTCAACCTCCCGGTTGTTTTGGAATACCTCCGCGAGACAGGTAGGCACATCGCTGGCGAGATAGAGAATGCCGCGCTCTTGCACTTGGGCATTTCCTGAGCGGTCTGGCAAATGGTGGTCAAAGCGGGCGTCTGTTGGTCCGTGGAACCTCAGCGAGTTCCACCGGGTTGGATGCTCTCCGCCGCGCCGATAGATTCGGTGCCACAGTTGCCGGGTATCGAGCGTCCGGAGCGCTGGCTCGATACGACGCAGGACGGCTAAGTCGGGCGCATGGGGGAGCTTTGGCACAAGTTCACAAGTGCTTGGCCATGAAGATCACTGGTTTCGGGTCCCGCCCTTCCCCTAGCCAGGCTAGCGGTGAGAGCCGTACTTCTTGTGCTTCGTCGATGAAGAGATCGACGTTCTCCAAGTGAAAAAAGTTGAAGATGCCCAGTGGGTGCATGGTTTCCGGCAGCGCCTTGTTGACCTGGGCGATGTTCGGAACCAGCTTACCGTCGCGAATTTGGAAGTCCGGTACTAACCGCTTGCCGTCCAGCCGAAAACTATAGAGATCTCGTTTCGAAATCATCTGATGGACCCGTCCTGGGGTCACCTTCAACTGTTTGGCCACTTCCTCGGCCGAGAGGCTACGCTCGACTAGAGCGGCGAACCGAACAGCACCTTCAGCGACCAGATCCCGGCCGCTGCTACGTTCGAGGCGGAGGCCGCCTTCGCGCAAAATCGCTTGCTCGTGCTCCGTAAGTCCGCTCTCGGGGGCCTCGTATACTGTCGGCTCCATGCTGTCTAGGACCCGCCCGAGGGCCTCCGTCAGGGCCTCGGGGCTTGAGATCCCGCGGGCTTCGAGATAATCGCTTGCGTACTCAGTGCTGCCCATGGTGGCGTCTCAATGTTATCACGGTATAAGTCACCTAGTGACTGATAGTACCGCGCCTCGTGTCCCGTCGCAAATCCGGCTTCTTACCCGCCTGCTCCGCCAGCGCCCAAGCCACATGCTCCCGCACCAGGGCCGAGGGATGCTCCGAGCGGGCGTTCAAGGCCGTCACCACGGATTCCGACCAGGGGGCGTTGCCCAGGGCCACGGCGATATTGCGTAGCCAGCGTTCATGGCCAATGCGGCGGATGGGCGAACCTTCGGTGCGTTCCAGAAATGCCTTCTCGGTCCAGGCGAACAGGTCCACCAGCCGAGGCGCGTCCAGGCCGTGGCGGGGCAGGAAGTCCGTCTCCGGGGTGGGGGTGGCGAATTTGTTCCAGGGGCAGACCAACTGGCAGTCATCGCAGCCGTAGATGCGGTTGCCCATGGCCCGGCGGAATTCCCGGGGGATGGAGCCGTGCAGTTCGATGGTGTGATAGGAGATACAGCGCCGGGCGTCCACCTGATAGGGGGCAACGATAGCCCGGGTGGGGCAGACCTCCAGACAGGCGGCGCAGGAGCCACAATGGGCGCTGACCGGACGGTCCACGGGCAGGGGCAGGTCGATAAAGATCTCCCCCAAAAAGAACCACGAGCCCGCCTGCCGGGCCAGTAGATTGCTGTGCTTGCCGATCCAGCCCAGACCGGCGTCCCGGGCCAGGGCTTTTTCCAGTACCGGGGCGCTGTCGGTAAACGCCCGGTAGCCGAAGGGACCGATGGCCGCCTCGATGCGCTCGGCCAGGCGTTGCAGGCGGCGGCGCAAGACTTTGTGGTAGTCCCGGCCCAGGGCGTAGCGGGACACATAGCCCAGGGACCGATCATTCAGCACCTGTTGCGGTTTGGCGCCCTGGGGGGGCAGATAATCCATACGCGCCGAAATCACCCGCAAGGTACCCGGCACCAGCTCCGCCGGGCGGGTCCGGCGCGGCCCGTGGCGGGCCATATAGTCCATTTCTCCATGGTAGCCGGCAGCCAGCCAGTCCCCCAGCCGCGCCCCGTCGGCCTCCAGATCCACCCCGGTGATGCCGATAGCCTGAAAGCCCAGTTCCCGTCCCCAGTCCTTGATGTTGGATGCCAGGGTAGGTGGATCGGGCGGGGAGGGCGAGGCGGTCATGGGGCGGGTCCGGTGGAATTACGGCAGCAGTCAGGGTATTTTGCCAGAACTGTCAACAGCCAGGGAAACCGTAAACATGGAGACCAACCAGGTTTTGCCCGCTGAACTGTATCGCGCCGCCCAGGTGCGAGAACTGGACCGTCTTGCCATCGAGGAGCGAGGCATACCCGGCTACACCCTCATGAGCCGGGCCGGCCAAGCTTGTTTCTCGGCGCTTCGCGAAATCTGGCCCGAAGCCGAACGGGTGGTTGTGGTGTGCGGCGCCGGTAACAATGCCGGGGACGGCTATGTGGTGGCCCGGCTGGCCAAACAGGCCGGTTTGGAATCCCACGCCCTGTGGCTACGCGATCCCCGGGAGTTGCGGGGCGACGCCTGGCGCGCCGCCCAGGACGCCGCCGCCGCCGAGGTGCCTATCCAGCCCTTTCAGACCGCGCCCCTGCTGGATGCCGAGGTGGTGGTGGACGCCCTGCTGGGCACCGGCCTGGAGCGGGAGGTCAGCGGTCGCTGGCGGGAGGCGGTGGAGCGGATCAACGGCCACCACGCCGGGGTGCTGGCGGTGGATATCCCCTCGGGGCTGCACGCCGATCGGGGCGCGGTGCTGGGGGCGGCGGTGCGGGCCGACGTGACGGTGAGCTTTATCGGTCTCAAACAGGGGCTGTTCACGGGTCAGGGCCCGGCCTGTTGTGGCCGGGTTATTTTCGACGCTCTGGGGGCGCCCGCCGACCTCTACGCCGAACAGCGGCCCGCCGCCCTGCGCTACGTGGGCCAGGACTTGCCCCGGCTGTTACCCAGGCGCTCCCGTTCCGCCCATAAGGGAAGCCATGGCCATGTGCTGGTGGTGGGGGGCGATCATGGCATGGCCGGGGCGGCGCGGATGGCCGCCGAGAGCGCCGCTCGGGTCGGGTCCGGGCTGGTGAGCGTGGCTACCCGGTCCGACCACGCTAGCGTACAGGCGGCCCTGCGCCCGGAACTCATGTTCCGAGGGGTGGAGGATGGGGATAGCCTGGACCCATTGTTAGAACGGGCTACGGTGGTGGTGGTGGGTCCGGGGCTGGGTCAAACGGCTTGGGGGCGGGTACTGCTGGAAACGGTATTGGACGCTGCACGCCCCCTGGTGGTGGACGCCGATGGCCTGAACCTGCTGGTGGGCCATCCCAGGCGTAGAGACGACTGGGTGCTGACCCCTCACCCTGGAGAGGCGGCCCGGCTACTGGGCAGCGACTCGGCGACGGTGGAGGCGGATCGCTTTGCCGCCGTCACCGAACTGGCTGATCGTTTCGGTGGCGTGGCGGTACTCAAGGGCGCCGGCACCCTGGTGGCGGCAGCTGACGAGCCGGTGACGGTGTGTGTCAGCGGCAACCCCGGCATGGGCAGTGGTGGTATGGGCGATGTACTCACCGGGGTGATCGCCGGGCTGCTGGCCCAGGGTTTGTCCCCCCTGGAGGCCGCTCGGGCCGGTGTCTATCTCCATGGTCGGGCCGGGGATCTGGCGGCGGAGGAGGGTGGCGAGCGGGGCTTGATGGCCTTGGATCTGCTGCCCCAGTTACGGCGGCTAGTCAATCCATGACCCGAACCCTTTACCTGGCCGCCGAAGCGGATACCGAGGCTTTAGGGGCGGGGCTGGCAGCGGCCCTGGAGGCGATACCCCGCTCCCGGTGTGTGTGCTGGTTGCGTGGCGACCTGGGGGTCGGCAAAACCACCCTGGTCCGGGGCCTTTTACGGGGCATGGGCCATGGGGGACGTGTCAAAAGCCCCACTTACACTTTGGTGGAGCCGTATCACCTGGCCGACCGCTCGGTTCTGCATTGTGACTTGTACCGCCTCGTGGACGCCGGAGAGATGGACTATCTGGGCTTGACCGATCAGTTGGATGATACCGCCTTATTGCTGGTGGAATGGCCCGAACGGGGGGGGCGGAGCTTGCCGGGACCGGACCTGGAACTGCAACTGGACCACCAGCCCCAAGGCCGAGTCTGCCACCTGAAGGCGATCACCGCCATCGGGATGACCTTGTTGGCGGCGCTGAATAGGGCTTCCGACGTTGAAGAACGGGGTGGCTTATAGTAAAAAAACCGCCGAGGGGGGATTTAATTATGAAGTTGCTGGTCTTGCTTCTGCTGTTATCGCTGTCCGTGACCGCTCTTGCCGTCCCGGTGCAGGTTAGTAACGGCCGCTTGATGGAATACTCCGATCGCACCCAAGTGGTGTTCGACCTGTCCGGGCCGGCGCAAGCGCATCACTTTATGCTGGATAATCCCCCACGCCTGGTGGTGGACCTCCAGGACGCCCGCCGCGACACCGCGCTCAAGTCCCTGAGTTTGCGCTCTGGCCATGTCCGGGCAGTGCGTACCGGGGTGCGCGAGCAATCCGACCTGCGGGTGGTGCTGGACTTGGTAGGGACCGGGCGCTATCAGGTGTTCAACGCTCCCCCGGACGCCAGGGGCGGGCACCGATTGGTGGTGGAGGTCTATCCTCCTGCGGGCCAGCCCCCTGCCAGGCTCGCCGGAGCCAACGCTGCTTCCAAGGCCCAAAAGACCGTTTGGGTGCCGGTAAGCCGGGATATCGTCATCGCCATTGATCCGGGCCACGGCGGCAAAGACCCTGGCGCTGTTGGCCCTCGGGGCACCCGGGAAAAAAGTGTGGTGCTGGCCGTGGCCCGTCATCTCAAGACCCTGGTGGACCAGGAACCCGGTATGCGGGCCGTGCTGACCCGCCACAGCGACCGCTACCTGGGTCTGAGGGAACGCCTCAATATCGCCCGCAAGCATGACGCCGACTTGTTTTTGTCCATTCATGCCGACGCTGCCGAACATGCCAAGCCCCGGGGTTCCTCGGTGTATATTCTGTCCACCGGACGGGCCACCAGCGAAGCCGCCCGGCTGCTGGCTCACCGAGAAAACGCCGTCGATAAACTAGGCAGCATGCGCTTGCTGGAGGACGACTACATCGATCGGGTGGTGCTGGATATGCAGCAGGACGCCAACCTGGAGGCGAGTCAGTTTTTGGCCGAGCAGGTACTCAAGCGTTTAGGGGAAATGGGCAGTCTGTTTAAGTCCCGGGTGGAGCGGGGCAGTTTCGCCGTGCTGACCTCCCCGGTCATGCCCTCCATTCTGGTGGAGGCGGCGTTTATCTCCAATCCCTCGGAAGAGAAAAAGCTGCGCGGTAAGGTCTTTCAGAAGCGCCTGGCCAAGGCCATCATGGACGGTATTCGGGGCTATTTCCGCAAGCGCCCGGCTCAGGAAATGATTGTGGTGGAGGCCCCGGAGGCGGCGCCCATCGCCCCCCCACCTGGGGTGGATGTGGTCCCGGCGCCGGTTCTCGTGGCGGCCCCGACGCCCAAGGTCGCACCGGTCACGGAACCGGCCTCGCCCTCGCTGGTGCTTACCGCCACGCCCATGACCACGCCGCCGCCGACTCCCAGAGAGGTCCGCTCCGAGCCGGTGGCCCGAACCCAACGAGTCCACGTCATTCAGCGGGGCGAGAGCCTGGCCCAGATCGCCGCCAGTTACGGCATCAGCCTGCCTATTCTGCGCTCCGCCAATGGTCTACCTGGCAATCAGTTGCGAATGCCCGCAGGCACCCCATTGACCATTCCGCTGCTGGCTCGGGGGGGCTGACCCGGCTCTCCGGTCTGGTGCTTTGCCCGCCGACGACGCCGTAGCCCCGCTTCCCCTGAGGGCGGTCCGGGTGCTTGGGACGCTTCAGATATAAACTGCCGATTTCCCCATCTCGCAACGGAGTCTCTCCCGGGGAGAGCGTCGGCTACCGTGTCTCCGGTCTCGATTTTTTCCCATTCCAATCTACATTTACCGTTGTGTTCCCGCTTCACCGTCATCAACAGCGAGGGAAATTCATGGGCAATCACACCGAGTTGGACACATTGTTTCCTGGCGAAACGGAGATTCCCGAAGCTTACCGCCTGGCGGAACCCATGGCGCAACGGGAGTATCTGCTCGGGGGGGATCTGCTGACCTGGGAGGGCAATCTTCAGCCGGTGAAAAGCCCCGTCTGCATTCGCCGAGGGGACGCGGTCGAGCAAGTGACCCTTGGCGGTACGCCCCTGATGGATTCCGCCACCGCCCTCAAGGCCCTGGATGCCGCAGTGGACGCCTACGACGCGGGCCACGGGGCCTGGCCCACCCTGTCGGTGGCGGAACGCATCGACCATGTGGAAGGGTTTCTCGCCCGAATGCGCGAGCAGCGCCAAGTGGTGGTCAAGCTGCTGATGTGGGAGATCGGCAAGAACCTCAAGGATTCGGAAAAGGAATTCGACCGCACTTGCGATTACATCGTGGAAACCGTCAACGCCCTGAAAGAGCTGGATCGGAATTCCAGCCGGTTCGAAATCGAGCAGGGCACCCTGGGCCAGATTCGCCGCGTTCCCTTGGGGGTGACCTTGTGCATGGGACCGTACAATTACCCCCTCAATGAAACTTTCTCCACCCTGATACCGGCCTTGATCATGGGCAATACGGTGATCTTCAAGCCCGCCAAATTCGGCGTACTGCTGATCCGCCCCCTGCTCAAAGCGTTTCGGGACAGCTTCCCGCCTGGCGTCATCAACGTCATCTACGGGCGCGGGCGGGAGACGGTGGGCGCGCTCATGGAGACCGGCAAGATCGACGTGTTCGCCTTCATCGGCACCAATAAAGGCGCCAGCGACCTGAAGAAACTGCACCCGAAACCCCACCGGTTGCGGGCCATTCTCGGATTGGACGCCAAAAATCCGGGCATCGTCCTCAAGGACGCGGACCTGGACAACGCCGTTCAAGAATGCGTGGGCGGCGCCCTGTCTTTCAACGGCCAGCGTTGCACGGCCCTGAAAATCCTGTGGGTCCATGAAAGCATCGCCGAGCCTTTCATCGAGGGGTTCAAGCAGCGGCTGGCGAAACTCAAGCCAGGCATGCCCTGGGAGCCGGGCGTGGCCTTGACGCCCCTGCCGGAGCCGGGCAAGACCGATTTTCTCAAGGGCCTGGTGGAGGACGCCGTCAGCCGGGGCGCGCAAGTGGTCAACGAGCAGGGTGGCGAGGTTCGGGGGACATTCTTTTATCCGGCCATTCTATATCCGGTCGATAGCGCCATGCGGGTGTACCGGGAGGAACAGTTCGGGCCGGTCATCCCCATTGTGCCCTTCCGGGACCTGGAGGAGGTGATCGACTATGTGGTCGCTTCCAGCTTCGGGCAGCAGTTGAGCATCTTCGGGGAGGATGGCCAGGACGTGGCCCGCCTGGTGGACGCCTTCGCCAATCAGGTGGGGCGGATCAATCTCAACACCCAATGCCAGCGGGGACCGGACACTTTCCCCTTTACCGGCAGAAAGGATTCGGCGGAAGGCACCCTGTCGGTGGCCGATGCTCTGCGGGAGTTTTCCATCCGTACCTTGGTGGCGGCCAAAAACGACGCCCGGAGCAAAACCTTGATCAGCGACATCATCCGCAACCGGCGATCCAGTTTCCTGTCCACGGATTTTATCTTCTGAGTTCGGGCGCCGCGCCAGCGGGCGCCGCGCCCAGTCAATGGGTAACAAACCAGAGGGCGTCATGGGGGTATTGCTCATTCTCGGCCATCCCCGCCAGGACAGCCTGTGCGGGGCGCTGGCCGACGCCTACCAGGCCGGGGCGCGGCGGGCTGGGGTGGATGTTCGACGGCTGAATCTGGCGGAGCTGGATTTCGACCCCCATGTGCGCACCGTCTCCCCCACCGACCAGCCCCTGGAGCCGGACCTGATCCGGGCCAAGGAGCTGATCGCCTGGGCCGAGCATCTGGTGTTCGTCTATCCCGGTTGGTGGGGCACCGGGCCAGCGTTGCTCAAGGGTTTTCTAGACCGGGTGATTCTGCCCGGGTTTGCCTTCCGGGAAACCGAAAACGGGGGTTTCCAGGGCCTGCTGACCGGGCGCACCGCTCACCTGATCACCACCCAGGACATGCCCGGCTGGGTCTATCGGCTGGTGTTTCGGGCGCCCGGTCATAACGCCATGAAACGCTCGGTGTTGGGCTTTTGCGGCATCCGCGTCACCCGCATTCTCACCTTGGGACCGGTGAAGGATTCCGACGCCCCACGGCGGGCCGACTGGTTGGAGCAGGCCCGGGCCATGGGTTTTTCCCTGGCCAAAGGCGCTGTCGGTCCGGGGCGGCGGTTGGTGGACAAACTCGGGGCCTGGGTGGCGGCCATCCGGTTGCAATTCTACCCCATGACCTGGCTGGCCTATACGGTGGGAGCCTTGGGGGCGGCCCGGGGGAGCGGGACCGCGCTGGATTGGAGTAGTTACTGGCCGGGCTATGTGTTCTTGTTTTTTCTGGAAGTGGCCACGGTGCTGGGCAATGAGTACCAGGACTATGAAACTGACCGGGCCAATCGCTGCCACGGCCCTTTTACCGGCGGCTCCCGGGTGCTGGTAGACGGACGGCTAAGCTTCCGGGAAATCCGTGCCGGTAGGGCGATGGCCCTGATGGCGGCCCTGGGAGCAGCGGGAGTTTTGGTGTCCGCCAGTGCGACCCCGGCGGCGGTGCTGACGGTGCTGATCGGGGTGATGCTGGTGCTGTGTCTGGGCTATACCGCTCCACCCCTGAAGCTGGTTTACCGGGGGCTGGGGGAGATGAATGTCGCTCTCACCCACAGCCTGGGGGTCATGCTCTGCGGTTATGTGTTTCAGGGCGGAGCCTGGTGGGATGGTTTTCCGTGGTTGGCCAGCCTGCCCCTATTTCTAGCGGTGCTGCCAGCCATCATCCTAGCTGGTATACCGGACCTGGAAGCCGACCGACAGGCCGCTAAGGGCACCCTGGCCGTGCGCTTGGGACCACGCCAGGCCGCCGGGTTGGCCATGGTTTGCGTGGTGTTGGCGGCCTTGGCGGCGGTGTTATGGGGGGATTGGCAGGGGCTGCACGGCAGCTACCGGGGGGCTGCGGTGTGGGTGCTGCCCCATGCCGTGCTGCTGCTGTGGTTACTTAGGGACTATCGGCGCAGCGCTACAGTCGGTCGTATCGACGGGCTGCTGGTGGCGGCCCTCAGCTATATTCTCTGGTTCGGGCTGGTGCCTTTTTATCAACTGCTCTGACCCGCCCGATAAACTGCGGGATTGACCACCAAGGTGCGTCAGTTCACCCGCAGCGTCCGTTGTTTTTCACGCTGCCAATCCCGTTCTTTTTCGGTGGCCCGCTTGTCGTAGGCTTTCTTGCCCTTGGCCAGGCCCACATCCAGCTTGGCCCGCCCATGCTTCCAGTACAGGGCCAGGGGGGCGAGGGTATAACCTTTGCGTTCCACAGCGCCGATCAAGCGGCTGAGTTCCTGGCGGTGCAATAGCAGCTTGCGGGTGCGTACCGGGTCCGGGTTCACATGGGTGGAGGCGGAGGGCAGTGGGGCGATATGGCAGCCGAAAAGATAGGCTTCGCCATCGCGGATCGTCACATAGGCTTCCTTGATCTGGGCGCGGCCGGCCCGCAGGCTTTTGACCTCCCAGCCTTGTAGGGACAGTCCCGCCTCGAAGTGTTCCTCGATAAAATAATCGTGGAACGCTTTTTTGTTGCGGGCGATGGTGTTGTCGGATTGCTGTTTCTGTTTGGCCATGGGAGCGCATTATAGGCCGATCTATCAGCCGGGGGTATGGTCTGGTGGTTGAGCGACCGGCGGTTTTGCCAGACAATCCGGCCCTGGGCAAACGGTCGTGGCAGGTTTGGCTAAGCTTAGGAACCATGGCTCGAGCGGAGAGAATAAATGGCGCATGTACACAAGAATGCTCTGGTTCCCTATGGGGCGGCGGAGATGTTCGCCCTGGTGGATGATATCGAGTCCTATCCCCAATTTTTGCCCTGGTGCAAGTCGGCGCGGGTATTGAGCCGAAACGATGACGAAGTGCGGGCCACCCTGGAACTGTCCAAGGGTAAACTGAAGAAATCGTTTACCACGTGCAACCGCCTGCAATACAACAAGATGATCGAGATACGTCTGGTGGAGGGGCCGTTTCATCATCTGGAAGGCTTCTGGCACTTCAAAGCCCTGGACGAACACGCCTGCAAAGTGTCCCTGGACATGGACTACGAGTTTTCCAATACGCTGCTGAGCTTGGCCGTGGGGCCGGTGTTCAGCCAGATTGCCAATTCTTTGGTGGACGCTTTTGCCAAGCGGGCGGTGGAATTATATGGCCGACCCTAAGACCCTGGCTGTGGAAGTGGCCTATGCCCGCCCCGATGAACAGGTGATTATCCCCGTGGAGGTGCCGGAAGGCGCTTCCCTGGCCGACGCCGTGCGGCTGTCCCGAATCCAGGAGCGGTTCCCGGAAATTGACCCGGAGACGACCGATCTGGGGGTATTCGGCAAGCTCAGCAAGTCCGGCGCCACCCTACGCCCGGGGGACCGAGTGGAGGTCTACCGGCCCTTGATTGCCGATCCCAAACAGGTACGCAAGCAGCGGGCGGCGGAGGGCAAGCGGATGAAAAAAGGCGGTGGCCTAGAGGCTGCCCAGGAGGACTAAGGGGTCTCGGGATTCAGATTATTCTCCACTCGCGCCAATTGTTCCCCCTGAAAAAACAACGCCACATGTTTGCGCTGTATCAGCTCTCCATCTTCCCGGAAGCTGTAGAAATAGTCCCAGCGGTTGGGGTTGAAGGAGTCTTCGACCAAGGGCGTGCCCAGCAGAAATCGGATCTGGCGCTTGGACATTCCGGGACGGAGTTGCGCCACCTGGGCCTCGTCCAGGTGATTGCCCTGGCGAATATCAATGCGGTAGACGCCGGGGATGGCGTCCGTGGTACAACCGGCGGCGGCGAGGGCCGCCCCAAGGCAGGCGAGCAGCAGGATTCTTGGCATGGGGTGTTAAACTAGATCTGGATAGGCAGTTGATGATGACTGCCAATCATAGCGCAAAGCTGGCCGTGGGTGCATAGCCGAAACGAGGGTAACAGGGCTTGAGTTCCAAAGAATTGAAACAGGCCGGACTCAAAGTGACGATGCCGCGCATGAAGATCCTGGAGATGCTTCAGGACAACGCCGACCGTCACATGACCGCCGAAGACATTTATAAGGCACTGATCGCCGCCGGAGAGGAGATCGGTCTGGCCACGGTTTACCGGGTGCTGACTCAGTTCGAATCGGCGGGGCTGGTGAAGCGCCACCACTTCGAGGGCGGCCAGTCTATCTTCGAACTCAACCAGGGGGATCACCACGACCATATCGTCTGCCTGCAATGTGGGCATATCGAGGAGTTTGTGGACGAGATTATCGAAAAGCAGCAGCGGAAAATGGCCGCCGCCCATGGCTTCAAGCTCGCCGATCATTGCCTGATTCTCTACGGCGACTGCATCACCGAGAACTGCCCTTACCGCTCCTCCGACGGGGACTGAGCCCGGTCGATCATTTCCCGGGCATGGGCCAGGGTGTTATCGGTGAGTTCCATTCCCCCCAGCATCCGGGCGACTTCGCCCACCCGAGCCTCCTGGTCCAAGGCCAGAATGCGGGTGGCGGTGCTGGTTCCGTCGCTGTGTTTGCTCACTTGCAGATGCCGATGAGCCTGGGCCGCCACCTGGGGCAGATGGGTGACACACAGCACTTGCCGGGAGCCGCCTAGCTCCCGCAGCCGCCGACCCACCACCTCGGCGATGCCGCCGCCGATGCCGGTGTCCACCTCGTCGAAAATCAGGGTGGGGATGCGCTCGCCGTGGGCGGTGATGACCTGAATGGCCAGGCTGATCCGGGACAACTCGCCACCAGAAGCCACCTTGGCCAAGGACCGGGGGGGCTGGCCTGGATTGGCGCTAACCAGAAACTCCACGGTCTCCAGGCCGGTGGGGGTAGGGCGGCCGGTGGCTTCCAGGCGAATCTCGAAACGCCCGCCGGCCATGCCCAGGCTCTGCATGGCTTCGCTAACCCGCTGACTCAGCTCGGTGGCGGCGGTGGTCCGCTGTCGGCTCAGTTGATTCGCCAGACGGTGATACTCGGCCTCGGCCCGTTCCAGGGCCTGGCGCAGTTCCGCTTCCCGCTCCTCGCCGTGTTCGATGGCGTCCAGTTCGCCGCCCAGTTCCCCCAGCAGGGTTGGCAGCTCCCCGGGGCGGCGGCGGTGCTTGCGGGCCAATGCCTGAATGTCCGCTAGGCGTTGTTCCAGCCAATCCAGTCGGCCCGGGTCCGGGTCGGTGTCCAGCAGATAGCGGCGCAGGGTGTCACTGGCCTCTTGGACCTGGATCAGGGCGGCGTTGACCAACTCCAGGGCCGGACCCAGCCGGGCGTCGATGTCTTGTAACGGCTCCAACTCCCCGGCCACCCGCCCCAGCCAGGTACTCACGGATTGGTCTTCGTTATCGTAGAGGGTATCCAGGGCCGACTGGCAGGTTTCCAGCAGCCGTCCGGCGTTGGCCAGTCGGCGATGCTCGTCCTCCATGTCGGCCAGTTCTCCTATTCCCAGGTTCAGGGCTTCAAGCTCCCGGACCTGAAAGCGCAGCAGGTCTAAACGCGCTTCCCGCTCTGTGCGAGCCTGCTCCAGTTCCGCCAGTCGTCGGCCCAGTCCGCTGATTTCCCGGTGCTGGTCGGCCAGTTCGGACAGCAGCGATCCGTGGCCGGCGGCATCGTCTAGCAACTGGCGCTGGACGTCGCGGCGCAGCAGGGACTGATGTTCATGCTGGCCATGAATATCCACCAGCCGTTCGCCGAACTCTTTGAGTACTTGCAGGGGCTGGGGGCTGCCATTGAGATAGGCCCGGGAACGGCCCTCCCGGGTGACCAGTCGGCGCAGGTGACATTCCGGGTCGTCCCCCAGGTCCCGTTCCGCCAGCCAGGCCCGGGCCTCGGGCAGGGCGGCGAGATCGAATACCGCCACCAGCTCGGCCCGCCCGACTCCGGGGCGAATCACGGCGCTGTCGGCCCGGTCCCCCAGCAGCAGCCCGAGGGCGTCGATGAGGATGGACTTGCCTGCCCCGGTTTCTCCGGTGAGCGCCGTCATCCCCGGGCCGAAATCCAAGGCCAGGTGTTCGACGATGGCAAAGTCGCGAATCTGCAAATGGATCAGCATGGGGTCCAGGCTCTATTTCACGAACGGCGTGCCTTCCGGGGTGACTCCCCATTGCAGCTTGGCCCGCAGCAATTGGAAATAGTCGTGACCGGTGGGGTGGATCAGCCGCAGCTTGCGGCGTTTTTTACGGATGCGGATGCGGTCCCCGGGTTCGATGGCCAGGCTGATCTGGCCGTCGCAGGTAATTTGGGTATGGGTGGTATTGGTTTCGTTGACCCGGATCTCGATCTCCGCATCGGCCCCCACCACGATAGGCCGGTGGGTGAGGGTGTGAGGGCAGATGGGCACCACCACCACGGCCTCCAGGGCCGGATGGATGATGGGACCGCCCCCGGACAGGGCATAGGCTGTGGAGCCGGTGGGGGTGGAGATAATCAGCCCGTCGGCCCGGTAGGCGTTCAGGAACTGGCCGTCCAGAAAAGTCTCCAACTCGATCATCCGGGCCACGTCCCGCTTGTGAACCACCACATCGTTTAGGGCGTAAGACTGGGTGACCGCCCGGTCGTCGCGCACAATCTGGGCGTGGAGCAGGGAGCGGCTTTCCTCCTGGAACTGGCCGTTGAGAATCTCTTCCAGGCGATGGGGAATCTCCAAGGGCGACACATCGGCCAGAAATCCGAGCCGACCCAGGTTTACCCCCAGGATCGGCACCTGGAAGTCCACCAGGGAACGACCGGCGTTGAGCAAGGTGCCATCGCCTCCCACCACGATAGCCAGGTCGCACTGTCGACCGATGGCGCGGCGGTTGGCCACCTCCAGACCGTTGGGGGGCAGCAGTTCGGCGGTGCCCTCGTCAAACAGCACTTTCACATCGCGCCGACGCAGCCAGGTGGCGATCTGGTCGATGGTGTCCGCGCCGCTGGTATCTCCGAATTTTCCGATCAAGCCGATGGTGTTGAAGATATAGGGCATGGGTTTAGGGGTCCTGGTGATTCGGTCACGTTATCATTTCGCGCCCCCCCCGCCAACCGTCGGGGGGGGTGGCTTGACACCTTGGGCGGGGAGTTGCTAGGTTCCCGGGCTGGCACTCTCATGGGGCGATTGCCAGTCTAAGGGGTAGAGCCTGTGGTCGATTCCCACGTCAACGATACCAGCGGCTTGAGTGATCGCGCCCAGTCTCTGCTCAAGCTGTTGATCGAACGGTATGTGCAAGACGGTCAGCCGGTGGGGTCGCGAACCCTGGTGCGCGACGCCAAGCTTAAATTATCTCCCGCCACCGTGCGCAATGTAATGGCCGACCTGGAGGATATGGGGTTTTTGCGCTCCCCACACACCTCCGCCGGGCGGGTGCCCACGGTGCGTGGCTACCGCTTCTTCGTAGACTCACTGATGCAAGTCAAGCCCCTGGAAGGCCGGGAAGTGGCGGAACTGCGTCGGCGCTTCGATCCCGATTTGAGCACCACCGATCTGGTGCAATCGGTCTCCGCCATGCTCTCGGGCATCACCCGCATGGCTGGCGTGGTGATGGTGCCCCGCCGCGAACTGCTGATGCTACGCCATGTGGAATTCCTGCCCATGTCCGAAAACCGGGTGCTGGTGATTCTGGTGGTCAACGAACGGGAGGTTCAGAACCGGGTCATCCATACCGGTCGTGGCTACACCGAGGCGGAACTGCAACAGGCCGCCAATTATCTCAACGCCCAGTTCGCAGGCCGGGACCTGCGGGCCATTCGCGATGCCTTGGTGGAGGAGCTGCGGGGCACCCAGGAGGACATGCACCGGATGATGCGCACCGCCATCGAAATGGCCGAACAGGCGTTTCAGCCGGATCAGCCCTCTGAGGACTACGTGCTGGCTGGTGAAACCAACCTCATGGATTTCGCGGAATTGTCCGATGTGGACAAACTCCGCCAGCTTTTCGAGCTGTTCAACAGCAAGCGAGACTTGCTGCACTTGTTTGATCAGTGCCTGAACGCCCAGGGGGTGCAAATTTACATCGGCGACGAATCCGGTTTTAACAGCCTGGACGAGATCAGCGTCATCACCGCCCCCTATTCTCTAGAAGGCCGGGTGGTGGGAGTGCTGGGGGTGATCGGGCCTACGCGCATGGCCTATGACCGGGTGGTTCCCATTGTCGATGTCACCGCCCGGCTGCTGGCCTCGGCCTTGAATTCCCACCACTGAAACCCCACGTTTGCAGACAGCATCCGAACTGCGGCCCGCTTATCGGGTCGCCGATGACTATTCAATTGTTGCGACGGAGACAGTGGATGAGCCACAAACAAAACACTGCGGACAACACCCCTGCCCAGGGGGAAACCACCCCACCCGAAATGACCGCCGCCCCGGCGTCCGAGCCGACCGCCGACCAGGAGGCCGCCCTGGTGGGGCATGACACTCTCGAAGCCTTGCAGCGGGAACTAGAGGAAGCCAAGGTCAAGGCCGATGAACACTGGAAACTGTTTCTAGGCGCCCGGGCCGAAATGGACAACATGCGTAAACGCACGGAGCGGGAACTGGCCAACGCCCATAAATTCGCCTTGGAGAAATTCGTCAACGAACTGCTGCCGGTCAAAGATAGCTTGGAAATGGGCATCGGCCACGCCGGAGAGACGGCGGACTTGAACCGGCTGATCGAAGGCGCCGAGCTGACGCTGAAGATGCTGGCCGCCGCTCTGGTCAAGGTGGGCGTCGAGGAGGTCAACCCCCAGGGCCAGAAGTTCGACCCGGCGCGGCACGAGGCCATGGCCATGCAGCCTTCCGCCGAAGCGGAGCCTAACACCGTGCTGCATGTGGTCCAGAAAGGTTATGTACTCAACGACCGGTTGATCCGTCCGGCCATGGTTATCGTGGCCCAGGCCGCCAAAAAACCCGACCAGGGGATTGAAAACGACCAACCGGCCCCCAAGTAACAGGCAGGCAATGATTTCTAACGAATCCCTGCAAGACTGACAGACTAGTGAGGAACAGCAATGGGTAAGATTATTGGTATCGACCTGGGGACCACCAACTCCTGTGTGGCCATCATGGAAGGGGGTAAGCCCCGGGTGATCGAAAACAGCGAGGGTGATCGCACTACCCCCTCTATCGTGGCGTATACCGACGACGACGAGGTGCTGGTAGGCCAACCGGCCAAGCGTCAGGCGGTGACCAATCCTCAGAATACTTTGTTCGCCATCAAGCGACTGATTGGCCGTCGTTTCGAGGAAAAGGAAGTCCAGAAAGACATCAAACTGGTGCCCTACAAAATCGTCAAGGCCGACAACGGCGACGCCTGGGTGGCGGCCAAGGACAAGAAAATGGCTCCCCCGGAAGTCTCCGCCCGGGTGCTCCAAAAAATGAAAAAGACCGCCGAGGACTATTTGGGCGAGCCGGTCACCGAGGCCGTTATCACTGTCCCGGCTTATTTCAACGACTCCCAGCGCCAGGCCACCAAAGACGCCGGTAAAATCGCCGGTCTGAGCGTGCGTCGGATCATTAACGAGCCTACCGCTGCGGCTCTGGCCTACGGCATGGACAAAAAGCGCGGCGACGCCAAGATCGCGGTCTACGACCTGGGCGGCGGCACTTTCGATATCTCCATCATCGAAATCGCCGAAGTGGACGGCGAGCATCAGTTCGAGGTGTTGTCCACCAATGGCGACACCTTCCTGGGCGGCGAGGACTTCGACAAGCGCATCATCGACTACCTGGCCGATGAGTTCCACAAGAGCGCTGGCATCGACCTGCGGGGAGACCCCCTGGCTATGCAGCGCCTCAAGGAAGCCGCCGAGAAGGCCAAGATCGAGCTATCCTCGTCCCAGCAGACGGACATCAATCTGCCCTATATCACCGCCGACGCCAGCGGTCCCAAGCATCTAAACCTGAAGCTGACCCGGGCCAAGCTGGAATCCCTGGTGGAGGAGCTGATCGAGCGCACCATGGAACCATGCAAGATCGCTCTCAAGGATGCCGGTCTGGGTGTGTCCGAGGTTGACGAGGTGATCCTGGTGGGTGGTCAGACCCGGATGCCCAAGGTTCAGGAGCGGGTCAAGGACCACTTCGGGCGTGAGCCTCGCAAAGACGTCAATCCCGACGAGGCCGTGGCCATCGGCGCGGCGATCCAGGGCGGCGTGTTGGGCGGTGAAGTCAAGGACGTGCTGCTGCTGGACGTGACCCCCTTGTCACTGGGCATCGAGACCCTGGGTGGGGTGATGACCAAGCTGATCGAAAAGAACACGACCATTCCCACCAAGGCCAATCAGGTGTTCTCCACCGCCGACGACAGTCAGACTGCGGTGACGGTGCATGTACTCCAGGGGGAGCGGGAACAGGCCGCCGCCAATAAGTCCTTGGGCCGGTTTGACTTGTCGGATATTCCGCCAGCGCCCCGGGGGGTACCCCAGATCGAGGTCACTTTCGACATCGACGCCAACGGTATTTTGCATGTATCCGCCAAGGACAAGGCCACTGGCAAGGAACAGTCCATCGTCATCAAGGCCAGCAGTGGGCTGTCCGACGATGAAATTCAACGCATGGTCAAGGACGCCGAGGCCCATGTCGAGGAAGACCGCAAGTTCCATGAACTGGTGGACGCCCGCAACCATGCCGACACCCTGATTCACGCCACCGAAAAGACCCTCAAGGAACTGGGCGACAAGGTGGAAGGCGGCGAACGGGGCGCCATTGAGTCGGCCATCAGCGATCTGCGGGAGGTCATCAAAGGCGACAGCAAGTCCGCCATTGAGACCAAAACCCAGAAGCTGAGCGAGCTGTCCGGCAAGCTAGCGGAGCGGATCTATGCCAATCAGGGCGGCGGTCCCCAGGGCGGCGGTCCCCAGGACGGTGGTCCCCAGGGTGGCGGTCCCCAGAGCGGCGGTCCCCAAGGCGGCGCCGGCGGTGGTAAGAAGTCCGAGGACGAGGGCGTGGTGGATGCCGAGTTCGAGGAAGTGAAGGACAACAAGTAATCCGTAGTGACGCAAACTATCGGGTAAGCCAGTGGTCCGGGGCCGGTTTCCAGCCTCGGACCCTGGCTTTTTTGGAGTATCAAGCCCTAGCAGCAAGACTGGACCATGGCAAAACGCGACTATTACGAAATTCTGGGACTGGCCCGCAACGCCAGCGAGGCCGAGCTGAAAAAAGCTTACCGTCGGCTGGCCATGAAATATCACCCTGACCGCAATCCTGGGGACGCGGTGGCGGAAGAGCATTTCAAAGAGGCCAAGGAGGCTTACGAAGTACTTAGCTCCGCCCAGAAACGGGCCGCCTACGATCAGTTCGGTCACGCCGGGGTCAGCGGCGGTCCCGGCGCGGGTCAAGGTGGCGGAGCCGATTTCAGCGATATTTTCGGGGACGTATTCGGGGATATCTTCAGCGGCATGCGCGGTGGGCGCGGTCAGGCGTACCGAGGAGCCGATCTGCGCTATACCCTGGAGCTAGGGTTGGAGGAGGCGGTGTTCGGCACCACCGCCAAGATTCGCGTGCCCACCCTGGTGGGCTGCGCCACCTGTGACGGCAGCGGCGCCAAGCCGGGCACCCGGCCCACCACCTGTCCCACCTGTAATGGCGTGGGCCAGGTGCGCATGCAGCAGGGATTCTTCTCCATCCAGCAGACCTGCCCCCGCTGCCATGGCCGGGGCACGGTGATTCCCGAACCCTGCGCCGCTTGTGGCGGCAGCGGCAGGGTGGAGGAACACAAAACCCTGTCGGTGAAGGTGCCCCCCGGAGTGGACAGTGGCGACCGTATCCGCCTGTCCGGGGAGGGGGAGGCCGGGGAGCATAGCGGTCCTCCCGGCGATCTCTATGTGCAGATTCGGGTGCGATCCCATCCCATCTTCACCCGGGAGGACAGCAACCTGTATTGCGAAGTGCCCATCAGCTTCACCGCCGCCGCCTTGGGTGGCGAGTTGGAAGTGCCTACCCTGGACGGTCGGGTAAGCTTGAAAATCCCCTCCGAAACCCAGACCGGCAAGGTGTTCCGGCTGCGGGGTAAGGGCGTGCGTCCCGTGCGTGGCGGGGCCACCGGCGACTTGCTGTGCAAGGTCAAGGTGGAAACCCCGGTTAACCTCACCCGCGAGCAGAAGGAACTGCTAGAGCGCCTGGCCGAATCCATGGAGCAAGGCGGACAGAAGCACTCGCCCCAGGAGCGGAGCTGGCTGGACGGGGTGAAGAAATTTTTCGAGGATATGAAATTCTGATGGGCGGTGAACCCCCGCCTGCAATCGGCCAGATCGTGGCCAGGGGGTGTTAGGACACCCGGCGCAGGGTGAACTCGTCCAAGGGCCAGGGCCGCTCCGGCCAGCGACGCCGGAAGGCCCGTAGCCAGCGGCGGCGCAGTTGGCGTTGTTCAGGGCCAGGGGCGCCCCTGAGATAGGCGCCGGCGTATGCCAGGGCGGATTCCATCAAATCCCGTTCCTCGGCGGGCAAACGGTCCAGCTCCGCGTACAGGCTCCACGGGGTCATGGCAGGGTCTCCGCGAATCGTTGGCGTTATGCTCTGCATCGGCGAAACCGAGGCAGGCTTGAGGCTGGATTTCAGGCGTGGGCGTTATTCCAGAGCGGGTTAATACAACGCCTCGCTCCCCCGCTCGTCCAGGGATTCGGCGGCGGCTTCCCTGATTAGGCTATGCTCATCCTGCAAGGCCATCCGCAACAGAAGGGTGGCGGACATTCCCTTGATGCCGCTCAATGCATCCACCGCTTCCAGGCGCAGGGAGGTGTCCGGGTCGCCTAGGGCAACGGCCAGCGCCTGGACGGCCTGTTCCCCGCCCAGGTCGGCCAGGGCTTTGATTGCCGCTTCCCGGACCGTGGGTTCCGAGTCGCTAAGGGCCTGCTCGATACCCGCAATGGCCGCGCTGCCGCCGATGTGGAGCAAGGCGTTGACTGTTTCTTTCCGTAGCGCGGCATCATCGGCCTTCATAGCCCCCACCAAGGCTGCCGCAGCCTGCTCTCCGCCAAAATGACCAAGAGCCGCGACCGCCCGCCAGCGAACCTCCCGATCGCGGTCAAGCAAAGCGATTTTCAAGTCCGCCACCGTCTCCTCGTCACCCCATTCGGCCAGGGCATCAACGGCTTTCCGCCTGCCCACAGCATCACTCCCCATTAGCCCCAGGCGGAGTCGGTCGATGGTGGAAAAGGGTAAGGCGGAATCGGCCTGGGTCGAGGTGGGTAAAACCCATAATCTACCTGGGGATGCGCTGTTCCGGCTTACGGCGTCGACCGAAGGGGGGGGTTGCAGCAGGATGAAGCCGTGGCCTCCCAAGATACGGTCCACGGCCTTGGGCAGGGGCAACCGGTTAAAGCGCCGGGTGACCCGTTCGGCAATGGGTTCCCGGGTCACGATGATCAGGCCGCTTTGCCGGGCAAGTTCCCCCAAGAGCCGGTCTAGGCGCACGTCGCTGGCGGCGACGCTCAGCAGCCCGGCCTCCATGCTGA
Source organism: uncultured Candidatus Competibacteraceae bacterium (assembly GCA_964597315.1). GTDB lineage: Bacteria > Pseudomonadota > Gammaproteobacteria > Competibacterales > Competibacteraceae > CAZQXD01. The sequence goes on along the minus strand of CAZQXD010000007.1, from coordinate 68,690 downwards.
CTCGGGGATAAGCTGTTGATGATGAGGCCGGGGACAAGACGCCGTTATCCTTGGCGTGGGCGATACCAAGCAGCAATAAGGAACCCGCCAGCAAACAGGTTCGCAGTGTCCCATGAACCAAGTGGTGTGGCGCCTTAATTCGGGGTATAACGTCGATCATGGCTATGTTCTCCAAAGCGGCACAATCGTGACCGGACGCTTGCGGGTAGGGTATGCCGGGCTTGGCCTAGGCGCCTTTGCGATTCTGATGGGCATCAATGTCGCCACCGAAACTGAACCAGTATCGTTGTGGGAATTTCTGGCGGACGCTCTGGAGATCGCCTTGATCGTGGTTTCCGCCACCGGCGTGGCCCTGCTGACCAACAGCTTCGAACGGGAACGCCGGGAAAAAGAAACCTTGATCCGCGATCTGCGTGTGGCGCGGGTGGAGGGCGAAGCCTGGCGCCGACGGGCGCAGAACTTTCTCAAAGGTTTGAGCGAGGCCATTAAGTCCCAGTTCGACGACTGGAACCTCACTCCGTCCGAACGGGAAGTGGGCCTGCTCATGCTGAAGGGGTTTTCCCATAACGAGATCGCCAATCTACGTGGGACAACGGAGGCAACGGTTCGGCATCAGGCCCGGGCGGTCTACCAGAAGTCCGGGATGCCCGGCCGGAGTGCTTTTTGCGCCTATTTTTTGGAGGACTTGCTGCCCACGGATGGGTCTTCCAGGGCGCCGACCGATGGGTCGCCCTCCCTACCCGCCGAAGATTTTTCGGCGGGCAACGCGCGAGCCAAAACACCCGCTCAGGACGGCATTCGCCAGGCTGGGCACGCCGACTAAGGCCCGAGTGATCGGACAAAGGCAGGCGGTAAACGCCTGGGCCGTCGGCCTGAGCGGACCCATTGTCACAGCTCTACTGGACGATGTAGCAACTCTCCACGGCCGTGTTGTTCAACGCGGCTGTTCGGGCGATGATTTCAAACTTGAAAGTGCCGCCCAGAGCCGTGATGGCCGCCGGAACCTGGAACTCCGTCACGGTGGGGGGTAGATCGACCGCAAGGTTATAGTCCCCCTGTTGCACGAAAAACTGGTAACGGACAATCTCGACGGGGCCGGATTTACCAATCTCGGGATGGGATTCCGTCACCGGGTCCCAGTCGATCAGGACGGGCGCGTTCACAACCGGCAGGTCATCCGCATCGCAGTTTTCCGCCGCCGACAAGCCCGAAACGCTGATGTTACCCGGCGGGGCCGCCATGACGTGACTGAGTTCCACCATGATTTCGAATTCTTCACGCCCCCGGGAGGCGGAGATTTCATAGCGTCCCTCTGGAAACCGGCGGAAAAACGCGGTGGGCGACAACTCGTCAAAGGTCGGCTCGGCGCTTTCAAGAAACAACTGAGTCAGTCCTTGTCTGGACAGTTGTCCACCCGCGCGGACCCTGAGAAGGGTGCGGCCTCGGGGATTTTCAATCTCCAATTCCTTGTAGGGGTCTCCGTCCATGGACGCATGGATGCCCAGATCGCCGTCGGTATTGTTTAGCTCGAAAAACAGCTCAGTCTCGTTGAGTTCCAGTGCCGAGGCCGCCGGCGCCGTCGCGCCGGATATGAGTAAGGACGTTGCTAGCAGCGCCCCGAAACGTCCATATCCGCATTGCATGGGAAACATCGCTGATACTCCTCTGTTGGCTGAGGCGTGGCCCGCCATACCAACGTCCTGCACATCCGACGCCCATACGGCTGGAGCCAAGGCTGTTGTAGCCCCTGGACGGGCGGGGACACATCGACGGTTTGTTCTAAACACAACCGGCGTATCCCCGGGGCGGGGTGGATGAGGTCTGGCGGGAGGGGCTATCAGGGCCAGTATCAGAATCAAACTCAGCATGCCGCCGGGCGTCGCCATGCTTCCAATAGACCTTTTCAAGTCTAGGCTTAGGGAGTAAAACTGGCCCGGGGTGTCCCCATGGCAGAGCAACCTAACCCTCTATCCGCCGATCTCCAGGATCGGGTAGCCCAGAGCGACACCGGGCGGCGCGACCCCGACGGATTCGCCGGTCAAGTACTGATGTTCACCGCTCTTTCGTGGTCGCTGTTTCAACTCTGGTACGCCTCCCCCCTGCCGTTCTGGCTGGAGACGGGAGTGTTCAACACCACCGAGGCCCGTTCCCTGCACCTGGCCTTCGCCCTGTTCCTGGCCTTCACGGCGTTTCCCGCCCTGCACGCCTCCCCCCGCCATCGAGTGCCGCTCCAAGACGGGCTGCTGGCCCTGTTGGCGGCATTCTGCGCCGCCTATGTGCTGCTGTTCTACCGGGAACTGGCCCAGCGCCCCGGCGCGCCGATCCCGAGGGATGTGATCGTGGCCTGCATGGGCATACCGCTGCTCCTGGAGGCGGTGCGCCGGACCCTGGGACCGCCCCTAGCGGTGGTGGCCTTGGTGCTGCTGGCCTACACCTATTTCGGTCCCTACATGCCTGGGGTGATTGCCCATCGGGGCGCCTCCCTGAATACCCTGGCCGACCACCAGTGGCTGAGTACCGAAGGGGTGTTCGGGGTAGCCCTGGGCGTGTCCACGGATTTCGTGTTTTTGTTCGTATTGTTCGGGGCGCTACTGGAGCGGGCCGGGGCAGGTAACTATTTCATCCAGGTGGCTTTTTCCCTGCTGGGCCATCTGCGGGGCGGGCCGGCCAAAGCGGCGGTGGTGGCCTCGGGCATGACCGGGCTGATTTCCGGCTCCAGCATCGCCAATGTGGTGACCACCGGCACCTTCACCATCCCCCTGATGAAACGGGTGGGGTTTCCCCCGGAAAAGGCCGGGGCCATCGAGGTGGCCTCCAGCACCAACGGCCAGCTCACCCCGCCGATCATGGGGGCCGCCGCGTTTCTGATGGTGGAATACGTAGGCATCCCCTATATCGAGGTCATCAAACATGCCCTGCTACCGGCGCTAATCTCTTATATCGCCCTGATCTACATTGTTCATCTGGAAGCCCTCAAGGCCGGCATGGAGGGTCTGCCCCGGGCCGGTCAAGCCACCCTGGCCCAACGGCTGCTGATCTGGGCGACGGTGATCCTGGGGTTGATCCTGCTGTCGGCGGCGGTGTACTACGGCATCGGCTGGATCAAAGTCTGGCTGGGGACGTGGGCCAGCTTGCCCGTGGGGCTGGCGGCTCTGGGGGTGTATCTGGGGCTGCTGTGGTACGCGGCCCGGTTTCCAGAATTGGCCCATGACGACCCGAACGCTGAACTGGTGCGGCTGCCCGAACCCGGCCCGACCATCAAATCGGGGCTGCATTATCTGTTGCCGGTGGCGGTGCTGGTCTGGTGCCTGACCGTGGAACGGTTCTCTCCGGGGCTGTCGGCGTTCTGGGCGACCCTATTCATGATGTTTATTGTGGTGACCCAGCGCCCCCTGCTGGCCTGGTTCCGGGGCCGGGGCGGCCTTGGGGGACAGGCCCAGCGGGGCCTAAATGAATTGCTCATGGGCCTGGTCACCGGCGGCCGCAATATGATCAGCATCGGTGTGGCCACCGCCGCCGCCGGTATCGTGGTGGGCACGGTGACCCTGACCGGCATCGGTCTGGTAATGACCGAGTTCGTGGAACTGATCTCCGGGGGCAATCTGTTGCTGGCCTTGCTGTTCACGGCCCTGATCTGCCTGATCCTGGGCATGGGCCTGCCCACCACCGCCAATTACATCGTGGTCTCGGCCCTGATGGCACCAGTGCTGGTGACCCTGGCCGAGCTGAACGGCCTGGTGCTGCCCCTGATCGCCGTCCACCTGTTCGTGTTCTATTTCGGCATCCTGGCCGACGACACCCCGCCGGTGGGCCTGGCCGCCTACGCCGCCGCCGCCATCGCCCGGGGCAACCCGATCATGACCGGGGTACAGGGCTTCACTTATGACATTCGCACCGCAGTGTTGCCTTTCATGTTCATCTTCAACACCCAGTTGCTGCTGATCGGCATTGCACACTGGTGGGAACTGCTGTTCACCGTGGCCGGGGCGGTGGGCGCCATGCTGGCCTTTGCCGCCGCCACCCAGGGCTATTTTCTGGCCCGCAGCCGCTGGTGGGAGTCCCTGGCCCTGCTACTGGTGGCCTTCTCCCTGTTCCGGCCCGGGTTTTGGAACGACCGGCTGTACCCGCCCCTGGAGCAAATCCCCCCCGGACAAGTGCTGGCGGTGGCGGGCGAACAGCCCCCGGGGGCGGAACTACGGCTGTTGGTGGCGGGGGAGACCCTGGCCGGGGATTGGGTCACCAAGACCGTGGGCCTACCCCTGGGCGGGGCGGGAGAGGGGAGCGAGCGCCTGGAGAGCGCCGGACTGCTGCTACGGGAGGAAGACGGCCAACTGCTGGTGGACGGCGTGACCTGGGGCAGTCCGGCCTACGACGCCGGCATGGATTTCGACTGGGAGATCCAAGGGGCGGAACTGCCCTTGGCCCAGCCGTCCAAGTACTGGATGCTGCTACCGGCCCTGGCGCTGCTGGGGTTGGTGGCGGGGGCGCAGCGGCGACGGGTAAACTCCGCGGGGTAGCTCAAAACGCTCGATCAAGACCCGGTGTCGGCGAGCGATAGCGCAACATATTTTAATTTGACGCCGGACAAGGCATTTTAAACGGTTGCCAACGACACTCGGATAGTGGCCGAAAGTAACGGGCCACATCGCCGGAGCGATTAGACGATTCGATTGCGTCATATCCGCATCACACATTTGAGAAAGGAATTCCATGTTCTCGCAGTCTATATCCCAACCCCTAGAAATCTGGCTCATACAACAAAGCGCCGTGGCGGTAACCGATTTCTTTCTGGCGCTGCTTCTGGGTATTTTCATCGTAGCCGTTCTGCTGAAACCTTTCGGCTGGCTACAAGCCCTGACCCATTACACGCCGACCTTGCTGACTTCGCTAGGCATTCTGGGCACCTTCGTCGGCATTGTCATCGGATTGCTAGAATTCGATCCCACCCGGATCGACGCCAGCATCACCCTGCTGCTCAATGGTTTGAAAACCGCCTTTATCACTAGTTTGGCGGGGATGGCGCTATCGATTTTCTACAAGATTCTGACCTCCACATTTCTGGTCAGCCTGCGCAAGTCTAAAGTCCCGGACGAGGACCAGGTGGGGATCGGTGATTTGTATGCCGCCCTCCAGGCTCAGACCGACAGCGTCCAGGCCCTCAAGAAAGCCATCAGCGAGAACGACGAATCCAGCCTGATGGGACAGGTTAAGCTCCTGCGTGGAGATCTGTCTGACCAGCATAAGGCTACGGCCAGGGAACTCGTCGCCTTGAACACCACCACCGGCCAACTGGCCGCCACCGCCGCCACTCAACAGCAAGCCTTTGGGCAGTTTACCGACACACTCTGGATCAAACTTCAGGACTTTGCCGACATGATGGCTAAATCCGCCACCGAGCAAGTCATTGAAGCCCTCAAGGCGGCCATCGCGGATTTTAACCACAATCTGACCGAGCAGTTCGGGGACAACTTCAAGGCGCTTAACGAAGCCGTGGGCAAACTGTTGGAATGGCAGGAAAATTATAAACAGCAGATCCACGACATGATCCAGCAGTACCAACTCGGGGTCAGCGCCATCACCCAGACCGAGACCTCAGTGGCCAAGATCAGCACCGACGCTGGGACGATTCCCGAGACCATGGAGCAGCTCAAGCAGATCGTCGAGGTCAATCAGCATCAGTTGAGCGAACTGGGTGAGCATCTGGATGCTTTCAGGGACATCCGCGACCGGGCGGTGGAAGCCGTGCCCGAAATCCGCCAGCACATCGACGCCACGCTAGATGGGGTACGCGGCGCGTCTGAAACGCTGGCCCGGGGCATGAACGAAAACGCCGAGCAGATCAAGACGCTCATTCAGTCAGGGGCCGAGGGTTTTCAGACTTCCGTGGACCAGGTCAACAAAACACTGGTTTCGAATTCCGAGGCTCTGGCCCAGGGCATGACCGAGAGTGTGGAGCAGGTGAAGACCGTCATTGTGACGGGAGCCGAGGATTTCAAGAACTCGGTTCACGGCGTCAACAGCGCGCTCGTATCCACTTCGGATCAGGTATCGACTCAGAGCGAACAGGTCAAACAGCACCTGGAAGACTCTATTACCGATATCAATAACATCCTACGCAATCTGGTGGCAGACCTACAGAAAGAAGGTAAACAAGTCACCGATGACTTCCGCAGCGCCGGCGCCACCATGATCGACGAGGCCAATAATGCCCGCAAGGCATTCGACAACGGATTGCGGGAGATGCGCGACAGTTTCACCGAGTCCCTGAGGGAGATGGCCGACACCCAGGCCAATCAGGCTCGGCAGGTGTTCAGCGGCCTGTCCAAAACCATTGAGGGAACCCTTGGGGACACCGGCGAGGCCGTGAAGAAGCAGGTCAACATGATCGACGATGCCATGGGCATGGAGATCGGACGGGTCATGAACGAGATGGGCAAGGCCCTGGCCAGCATCACCGGGAAGTTCACCCAGGACTATAAGTCACTGGTGGCTGAGATGGGTCGGATTACCGAAGCACACCGGAGAGTAAACGTCCGATGAGCGCCCTGATTAGTCCCAAGTCACTGGAACAGGAAGAATCCCACTGGCTGTCGGTCTCCGACCTGATGGCCGGTCTGATGATGGTGTTCTTGTTTATCTCCATCGCATTGATGCGTAATGCCTTTATCGAGCGGGACAAGATCAAGCAGGTGGCCGTTGCCTATCAGGAGAATCAGGTGGCCCTCTACGAAGCCTTGATGGAGGAATTCGAGGCCGATCTGCCCCGCTGGGATGCCGCCATTGATCGGGAAACCCTGACTTTCACGTTCCGCTCGCCGGATGTGCTGTTCGCCAGCGGCGAAATCAAGCTGAAAGAACGCTATAAGCAGGTGCTGGACGATTTCTTCCTCCGCTACATGGAAATTCTTCAGCAGTTCGATGACTCCATCGACGAGGTGCGTATCGAGGGGCATACCAGCAGCATCTGGAACAGCCAGACCAGCGATGCCGAAGCGTACTTTTTGAATATGGAACTCTCCCAGGGGCGCACCCGCAGCGTACTCAACCATGTCTACAACATGGACAGCGTGGCGGCATACCGGTCCTGGATAAAACAGCATATCGCGGCGGTAGGATTTTCCTCGTCCCGGCTGGTGTTCGACCGCGATGGCCTGGAGCACCAAGGCAAATCTCGCCGGGTCAGCTTCCGGGTGATTACCAACTCAGAGGTGCAGATTCGCAAGATTCTGGAGCAAGGCTAGTGAAGTTGCAGGTGGATTTCGCATCGCTTTGGCACAGTGTTCGGCAGATGGGCGCTGGGGAGGCGGACTTTGAGTGGGTTTCGGACCGGAGAGATGCTGACATGGAATTCGACAATCGGCTCACGCGCGGGGAAGAAGTCGAGATCAGTCTGGAAGACCTGGAGAATGATAACGGCCTGCTCAGCGTCAATGGCGTTCAGATTCTGTTATTCATACCTGATAACGGCTTCAACATATCGGCCGTTCTGAGCGGGGAGGCCAAAAAGGGTAAACGCTTTCATGTGGCCGACTGCCGCACCCTGGAGCGGATGCGCCAGGCAAATCGATTCGCCCGCTATAAAGTCACCAACAACCTCGGTGGCAGTTTCCATATCCACGGCACAGACAGTATTACGGGCCAAACCATGGAGGGCGAGGCGCGACTGCTCGTCTGTCGGGACTGTCTGACTTATTTGAACTACAAGAACTACAAAGCAAAAAGCAAAAATGACAGGACCGATATGGTTGAACAGTTCGGGATCGGCGAATTTTTTGCCAGTTACAGTTCCCTGTTTCGTAGTCTGCCGAAGAATGACGACGTTCTGTACGGCGCCGGGTACAGCGACGACTGGAGGCAAGTCTCCCTTGCTTACCGGCGGGCCAAGGGTTTCGTCTGCGAAAACTGCGGGGTCAGCCTGTTCGGTCATGAACGCTTGCTGCACACGCACCATATCAACGGCAACAAGCGCGACAACCGCGATGCCAATCTGCGAGCCTTATGTATGGACTGCCACCGCAAGGAACCTATGCACAATCATATGCAGGTCAGGCACAAAGATATGAAGCTGATTAATCAGTTAAGACGAAAACAGGTCCTGCTCGATAACGGTAGCTGGGGGTCGATATTCAAACTGGCCGACCCCGCAGTTCATGGTCTGTTGTACCACTACAAGGCTAAAAACAAAGCTAAACCCCAAGTGGGCTATGAACTTGTTGGCCCGGATCAAGCAGTGATCGCCCAACTGGAACTGGCCTGGCCAGAAGTTAAAGAAGGCATTGCCATTGACCTAGGCGACCGGGACAGGGCCTTGCATGCAGGGTGGCATGTGCTGTCGGTAGGTGAGGCTATGCAGGTCATGAACCGGTAGGGAGGGTGTGTGGTATGCCTCCCGCAGCCCTTTGTCCGGCCAGTGCGCCTATAATCACAACGACGCCGGTTGCCATGGGTTGGAACCGGTGTCCGGGGGCGTCGCTTCGGCTTCGCTGGCCGCGAACCAGCAAAAATTATAGGTTTCCGGCTAGTTTACCGACGCGGATCGTTTACGGGGTGGTGTGTTTGTGCCGCCCCAGGTGCTGATTCAGGAGGTTCCATGGACCCACAAACCCGTATCGAATTGGAAGCTGCGGCCTTCCGACGGCTGGTGGCGCACTTGCGAGAGCATACCGAGGTACAGAACATTGACTTGATGAACCTGGCCGGTTTCTGCCGTAACTGCCTATCCAAATGGTATCGGGCGGCGGCCGAGGAGAAAGGCGTCGAAATGAGCTACGAGGAGGCCAGGGAGATCGTGTATGGGATGCCCTATTCGGAATGGAAATCCAAGCACCAGACAGAGTCCAGCCCCGAGCAGCAGGCCGCTTTCGCGGAGGCCAGCAAGGGCGCCCAGTGACTACATGGCGGCGACATGCCCGTGTTCGCGCTACACTGATACTCAGCAGCGCCGCGGGTTCGCCAGCCTTGATTGGTATCAGTTACAGCATGATGGTGATGGTTGATGCTAGTTGTCGGGATGTGCCCCATGAGTTGGGCCGGGTTTTTCTGGCTGTTCCACCCGTTCATACCTGCTCGTCGACGCCGCGATCCCGCGTTCTCTTGGCATCCGTAACCCACTAGAAGGTGCAACACCGTGCATGTCACAACCGGCCAGACTGCCTCGGACACCCCCAAGCTGATCGACCGCTTCGGTCGCCACGTCACCTATGTGCGTATCTCGGTCACCGACCGTTGCGACTTCCGCTGCGTGTACTGCATGAGCGAGGACACTGCATTCCTGCCCCGGGCTAGAATCCTCACCCTTGAGGAACTGGCCATGGTCGGGCGGGCCTTCAGCGAGTTGGGGGTCTCCAAAATCCGTATCACCGGCGGTGAACCCCTGGTCCGCAAAAACGTCCTGTGGTTGTTTCGGGAGCTGGGCGGCCTGCCGGGCCTGGGGGAACTGGTGATGACCACCAACGGCTCGCAACTGGAGCGCCTGGCCGTGGAGTTGCGGGCCACCGGCATGGGGCGCATCAACGTCAGCTTGGACAGTCTGCGGCCCGAGCGTTTCCGGCGCATTACTCGGGTTGGCGACCTAGAGCAGGTGCTACGGGGTATCCGCGCCGCCCAGGCCGCTGGCTTTCCGCGCATCAAGCTCAATGCCGTGATCCTCAAGCACCGCAACCACGACGAGGTGGTGGACCTGGCCCGTTTCGCCATGGACAACGGCATGGACATCACCTACATCGAGGAAATGCCCCTGGGGGTGATCGGCGACCACGACCGGGCCGAGGCTTATTATTCATCGGATCAGATCCGCGCCGACCTGGCCCGGCGCTTCGAGCTGATCGCCACCACGGAAACCACTGGCGGCCCGTCCAAGTACTACCGGGCGGCAGGCAGCCCTTCCCGGATCGGGTTTATCTCCCCCCATAGCCATAACTTCTGCGGCGACTGCAACCGGGTACGGGTCACCGCCGAGGGTCGGCTGTTGCTGTGCCTGGGCCAGGAACACTCCGTGGACTTGCGCCACGTTCTGCGCGCCCACCCCGGCGACCTGGAGCGGCTCAAGGAAACCATCGTCAAGGCCATGGAGATCAAGCCCCAGGGCCATGAATTCAATCTGCGGGCGCGGCCGGTGATCCTGCGCCACATGAATGCCACGGGAGGCTGACGCCTTGGCGTAAACATCCCGAGTGCCGGACTCACATAGGGGGGGTGTGACCCGGACCAACACCACCAGATTCCCAGGAGGTCCCAGCCCATGATGAGAGCGTTGCATATCGATCCCGAGAAATGCACCGGCTGCCTACAGTGCGAAATGGCCTGCTCACTGGAGCAGGACGGCATCATGAACCCGGCGAAATCGCGCATCAAGGTATTCAATTTCCACGACCAGGGCCGCTTTGTGCCCTACACCTGCACCCAGTGCGACGAAGCCTGGTGCCTGCACGCCTGCCCCGTGGAGGCCATCACCCTCAACAAGGCCACCGGCGCCAAGGAGGTCAACGGGGACGTCTGTGTCGGCTGCAAGGTCTGCACCATCGCCTGCCCCTTCGGCACCGTGAACTACAACGCCGCCACCGGCAAGGTGATCAAATGCAATCTCTGCGGCGGCGACCCGGCTTGCGCCAAGGCTTGTCCCACCGCGGCCATCACCTATATCGACGCCAACTGGACCGGCCTGGACCGGATGCGGGCCTGGGCCGCCAAGACCGACAACAAGGCGCGGGTCTGAGCGGGCCTGATCGGTACCTGACACAGTTTGAGGAGGGCGTGACATGGCCTGGACCAAGCAAATCCTGCGCGTAAACCTGACCGAAGGCAGTATTCAATCCGAGCCTCTGAACATGGAGTGGGCCAAGCAGTATCTTGGCCAGCGGGGCCTGGCCACCAAATATCTGGTGGAGGAGATCGATCCCCAGGTGGATGCTCTGTCCCCGGACAACAAAATGATCATGGCCACCGGGCCGCTGACCGGCACCATGGTCTCCACCGGAGGCCGTTATTCGGTGGTCACCAAAAGCCCCCTGACCGGCTGCGTGGCCTGTTCCAACTCCGGCGGCCACTTCGGGGCCGAACTCAAGAACGCCGGTTGGGACATGATTATTTTCGAGGGTAAGGCCCCGAAGCCCGTGTATCTGTATGTGGAGGACCGCAAAGCCGAACTGCTGCCCGCCGACGACATCTGGGGCAAGACCCTATGGGAGGCCGACCGCTGGCTGCACACCAAGCACCAGGACCCCCTGCTGCGGGTGGCGGCCATCGGCCAGGGGGCCGAGAAGGGTGTGCTGTTCTCGGCCATCGTCAACGATCTGCACCGGGCCGCCGGGCGTTCCGGGGTGGGCACGGTCATGGGGTCCAAGAACCTCAAGGCGGTGGCGGTGCGGGGCACCCTGGGGGTGGGCAATATCAAAGACCCGAAACGGTTCATGGAGACTACCCGGGCCGGTAAGAAAGTGCTGGCGGAGAATGCCGTCACCGGCCAGGGCCTGCCCAAGTACGGCACCCAGGTGCTTATGAACGTGATCAACGAGATCGGCGCCATGCCCACCCGCAACTGGCGGGATGTGCAGTTCGAAGGAGCTTCCCGGATTTCCGGGGAGGCCATGCACGAGCCTCGTCAGTCCGACGGCAAACCCAATCTGGTACGCAATGGCGCCTGTTTCGGCTGCACCATCGCCTGCGGGCGCATTTCCACCATCGACCCCGAGCATTTCTCCATCCAGGGGGAGGGCAAGGACCGCTATAAAGTGGCCTCCGGGGGGCTGGAGTACGAGGCCGCTTGGGCCTTGGGCTGCGACACCGGGGTGGACGACATTGACGCCCTGACCTACGCCCAGTTCATCTGCAACGAGCAAGGCTTGGACCCCATCTCCTTCGGGGCCACCGTGGCCGCCGCCATGGAACTCTACGACATGGGGCTGATCACCCAGGAGCAGACCGGCGGCGTGGAGCTGAAATTCGGCTCCGCCGAGGCCCTGTGCTGGGCCTCCGAGGTGACCGGCAAGGGCGAGGGCTTCGGCCTGGAGTTGGGCCTAGGCTCCAAGCGGTTGTGCGAGAAGTACGGCCACCCGGAACTGTCCATGACCGTCAAGGGCCAGGAGTTCCCGGCCTATGACGCCCGGAGCATCAAGGGCATGGGGCTGACCTACGCCACCTCCAACCGGGGCGCCTGCCATCTGCGCTCCTATACCGTGTCCTCCGAGGTGCTGGGGATTCCCACCAAGACCGACCCTCTGGTCACCGAAGGCAAGCCGGAACTGGTCAAGGCGTTCCAGGACGCCACCGCCCTGGTGGATTCCGCAGGCATCTGCGTGTTCACCACTTTCGCCTGGACCCTGGACGATATCGCCCCCCAGATCGACGCCGCCTGCGAGGGGGACTGGTCCGTGGAGACCTGTCTGGAGGTGGGGGAGCGGATCTGGAATCTGGAGCGGGAATTCAACAATGCCGCCGGTATGACCGCCGCCGACGATACCCTGCCGCCCCGGCTGCTCAAGGAGCCCGCCAAGACCGGCCCGGCCAAGGGCCATGTCAACGAGCTGGATAAAATGATCCCGGAGTACTACGAACTCCGTGGCTGGACCCCGGAAGGCCGACTCAGTGACGAGACCCGCGCCAGGCTGGGTCTGTAAACCCGTCGCCGCGGCGCTCCGCCCGGAGCGTCGCGCCCGCCTATCTGTCCAGGAGGATACGCAATGCACTACGTGATCATCGGCGCCGGTCCCGCCGGGGTAGTGGCGGCGGAAACCCTGCGCAAGGCCGATCCCCAAGGGGACATCACCTTGATCGGGGACGAGCCGGAGCGTCCTTATAGCCGCATGGCCATTCCCTACCTGCTGATCGAAAAAGTGGGCGAGGAAGGCACCCATCTGCGCCACGACGGCGATCATTACCAGGCCCTTGGCATCCGCATCGTCAACGACCGGGTCACCGCCGTGGACACCGCCAACAAGCGTCTGACCCTCGAAAGGGGCGGTGGCCATAATTACGACAAACTGCTCATCGCCACCGGCTCCCGGCCTGTCAAACCGCCGGTGGACGGCGTGGACCAGGCGGGCGTACACACCTGCTGGACCCTGGAGGATGCCCGCCATATCATCAAGCTGGCCCAAAAAGACGCCAAGGTGCTGCTGATCGGCGCCGGTTTCATCGGCTGTATCGTGCTGGAAGCCCTGGCCTTGCGGGGGGTGCGGCTGACGGTGGTGGAAATGGGCGACCGCATGGTGCCGCGAATGATGAACGAGACCGCCGGTAAGCTGATCAAGTCCTGGTGCCAGTCCAAGGGCATCGCCGTCCATACCTCCACCCGGGTGACCGCCATCCAGTCTAATAGCGAGAAACCCGGCGGCTTCCAGAAGCTCCTCGGCGCCATCGGCCTGGGCGGCGCCCCGGAGCCAGCCGAGAGCCGCTTTAAGGTCAGCCTCGACAGCGGCCAGGAACTGGACGCCGATCTGGTGATCTCCGCCGCCGGCGTCAAGCCCAAGCTGGAGTTTATCGAGGGCAGCGGCATCGAAACCGACAGGGGCATTCTGGTGGATCATTTTCTGCAAACCAACATTCCCGACGTCTACGCCGCCGGAGACGTGGCTCAAGGGCGGGATTTCTCCACCGGCGCCAACGAGGTCCACGCCATTCAGCCTACCGCCTCTGACCATGGCCGGATCAGCGCCCAAAACATGGCCGGCAACCGCACCTATTATCAGGGCAGCATCAACATGAACGTGTTGGACACCCTGGGCCTGATCTCCAGTTCCTTCGGCCTGTGGATGGGGACCGAGGACGGGGAGTCCGTGGAGTCCGTGGAGGCGGACCGGTACCGCTACATCAGCCTGAAATTTCAAGAAGACATTCTGGTGGGCGCCACCGCCCTGGGGCTGACCCAGCATGTGGGTGTGCTGAGGGGCCTGATCCAGGGCAGGGTTCGGCTAGGGGGCTGGAAGGACAAGCTGATGCAAGACCCCAATCGGATCGTGGAAGCCTATCTGGCTCGCAACTATCTGGCCCGGCCCTGAGACCGCCATGGACATCACCGTCAAGCTATACGCCACCCTCTCGGAGTATCTGCCCCCGGAAGCGGAGCGCAATGTGGCCCCCATGAGCGTACCGGAGGGAGTGTCCATAGGCCAGCTCATGGCCGACCTGAAACTGCCCCGGGAACTGTGTCATCTGGTCCTGGTAAACGGGACTTATATCCCCCCGGAACAGCATGGGGAGACGGTCTTGCGGGAGCACGACGTACTGGCTATCTGGCCGCCCGTGGCCGGTGGCTGAGGGACCCGTCCCCTCATGCCGACCACGCTGCACCGGGAAATGGGGCTGTCCCATGCCGAGTTCTTCCGCTCCCTGCCGGCGGTGGTTCGGGGGCGGGATTGGCGGGTGGACGGCGCCATCGTCACCATCCAGGAGCCGGAAGGCCCGGTGGTGATCCGGCTCTCCCCACAAGGAGAGCGGCGCATCGCCCTAATCCGGCTGCCGGTCACCCAGGTCACCTTCGAGTTCCCGGAACACGATTCGGCGGCGGCGGCGGCCTTTATGCGCCGTTTCGAGCGCCACTACCAGCGGGGCGGGGGGTGACGCCGGCGAAACCCCGGACGATCGGCGGCTGTTGCTGGATGCCTTGGTCCTGGAACCGCATACCGAGACCATCGTCGGGCGTCCCCGTTGCCCGATGTGCTTGTCTCTGGCGTTTTTCGTACCATTAGCATCGGCGGGATGGTCCCGCCCATCGCCTGTCAATGGGGAGAGCAGTGGATGGGGCAAATAGTGTGGTATCGAATGCTTATGGGGGTCTGGCTGGGTCTGGGTCTGTATTCCGGCGCGGCCATCGCCCAGGGTGACGCCGTGGAACAGGCGCTCAAGGGACCGGCAACCCTACGGATCGGCGTTGTCCGGTTCGACACCGTCAATTGGGAACTGGAAGTTATCAAGGACATGGGTCTGGCCGAAGAGCGGGGGGTGCGGGTGGAGCTGACGTCCCTGGACCAGAACAACGCCACCACGGCCGTCCTGCAAGCTGGCGCGGTGGATATTATCGTCACCGACTGGCTGTGGGTGTCCCGGCAGCGTTCCGAAGGCCAGGACTACACCTTCGTGCCCCAATCCAGGTCCATAGGACGGGTGATGGTGCGTCCCGACGCGGGTATCGGCGATCTGGAAGATCTGCGGGGTAAACGCCTGGGGGTGGCTGGCGGACCGATGAATGTAAGCTGGCTGTTGTTGCGCGCCTACGCCCAACAAGCTATGGGCCAGGATTTGGCGGAGATCGTGGAGCCAGTATTCGGCGAGCCACCGTTGCTCAGTGAGCTGATGCTCGCTGGCGAGCTACCGGCGGTGCTGAATGCCTGGGACTACAGCGCACGGCTCAAGGCGGACGGGATGAGGGAGTTGCTGCACATGCGCGATGTGCTGTCGGCCCTGGGCGTATCCAGCGAGCTACCGATGCTGGGCTGGGTGTTCCACGAAAGCTGGGGCAACCAGAACCGCCGGGCGGTGGAGGGGTTTTTGGAAGCATCCCATAAAGCCAAAAATATCATGCTGGCGTCCGACGCCATCTGGGACCTGCTGGAGGATCAGGTGCAAGCCACGGATCAAGCCACCCTCGTGGCGTTACGAAACGGCTATCGGGAGGGCATCGTGGAGTCCTTTGGGGAGTTGGAGCGCTCCGCCGCCGCCAAGATGCTGGATATCCTAGCCCCGATTGGCGGCCCGCCACTGGTGGGCAGCGCGGCGGAGCTGGCGCCCGGCACCTTCTGGGCCGATGAGTTGGGGCGTCCTTATCAGATTGTGCCTTATGGCATGCCCGCAGAGTTGGTCAACCCGGAGTTGCTGTATCAGGACCAACCGCCCGCAGTGTCCCCCGAGCCGGTGGAAGAGCAAGACGTCCCGGCGCCAGAAGTAGACGCCGCCACACCCTAATTGCCGCGCCGCTGCCTAGCCGCACGGGTCCGCCCCGCTGATGGGGGGGCCATGCGCGGCGGCGAGCCGGGAGAGCTATTAACTTTTCTGGCCACGGCGCGCTACCGGTCTATGCTCAAATTATGAGTCGCTACTATTAAAGGACCTCCATGCACGCAGGTTTCTGGCTCCAGCGCTGGCAAAAACGGCAGATTGCTTTCCATCAACACACCGGCAACCCCCATCTGCGGGAGCTGTGGCATCACCTGGCCCTACAACCCGGACAGCCGGTGTTCGTGCCCTTGTGTGGCAAAAGCGTGGACATGGCGTGGTTGGCGGAACAGGGCCATCCGGTCCTGGGCGTGGAGCTAAGCGCCCTGGCGGTGGAAGAATTTTTTCAAGAGCATGGGCTACAACCCCAGGTCAGGGACGGCGAACGGTTCAAAATCTACCAGTCCGGTCCCTATACCCTACTGTGCGGAGACTTCTTCGCCTTGCGCCCGGAAGACCTGGCCGGGGTGGCTGGGGTCTACGACCGGGCCTCCCTGATCGCTCTACCGGTGAATCTACGCCGAGATTATGTTCGCCATTTATACGCCATTCTGCCCACGGCCCCGGTGCTGCTGTTGACCCTGGAGTACCCGGAGGGGGAGATGGAAGGGCCGCCGTTTTCGGTCCCCGAAGCGGAGGTGGAAGACCTGTTCCG
The DNA here is from genome assembly GCA_964597315.1 of uncultured Candidatus Competibacteraceae bacterium. Taxonomy (GTDB): domain Bacteria; phylum Pseudomonadota; class Gammaproteobacteria; order Competibacterales; family Competibacteraceae; genus CAZQXD01. Next base: position 52,108 of record CAZQXD010000007.1, on the reverse strand, counting down.
GGCCTTCTACGCGGTACAACGGTTGCGGGTTCATGATGCCCTGAACGAGGCCCCGGAGCTGCGGGCCAGGGGCTTGAGCCGGTTGGCGGAAGAGGTTTTTCTATTAAGTCCCGTCCAGTCCTGAATGGCCGCCATGGGAGATGTTCCGGTCGCCACCGGCGTGGCCTTGCGGGTGTTCCTGCCCTTCGCCGCCGGCTATTTCATGTCCTATCTGTTTCGCACCGTCAACGCGGTGATCTCCCCGAATCTGGTGGCCGATCTGGGACTGACCGCCGCCGATCTGGGCCTGCTCACCAGCGTTTATTTTCTCACATTCGCCCTGTTTCAACTGCCTCTGGGTATGCTCCTGGACCGTTTCGGGCCGCGCCGGGTGGAAACGGGGCTGTTGTTGTTCGCCGGGGCGGGGGCGGCGCTGTTCGCCCTGGCAGAGAGCCTGGAAGGGCTGATCCTGGGCCGGGCGCTGATCGGGTTGGGGGTGTCGGCCTGCCTGATGGGCGCTTTCAAGGCCATGGTGATCTGGTTTCCCGCCGAGCGACTGCCGGCGGTGAACGGGTTCATCATGACCGCCGGTGGCCTGGGGGCGTTGGCCGCCACCGCGCCCGTGGAGGCGGCCCTGGGGCTGATCGACTGGCGGGGCCTGTTTTTGGGGCTGGCGGTGGTCACTTTCGGGGTGGCGGCGGCCCTGTTTCTGGTGGCGCCGGAACGCCCCGGACAGATCCACGGCGGTGGTTTTAAAGACCAGCTCAGGGGGGTGGGGCAGGTATTCGGTAGCGCCCGGTTCTGGCGGGTGGCGCCCCTGACTATGTTCTCCCAGGCAGCATTTCTGTCCATTCAGGGGTTATGGGCCGGGCCATGGCTGACGGACGTGGCCGGGCTGGAGCGGCCAGCGGTGGCCACCCATTTGCTGTGCATCGCCGCCGCCATGGTGGCGGGCTATCTGCTGATCGGCAATCTGGCCTGGCGCCTGTCCCGCTACGGGATTCCGCCCATCGCCCTGGCCGGGGGGGGGATGGGGGTGTTCATGGTGGCCCAGTTGCTATTGGCCCTGGGGGTGACGGCGGCCACCCTGCCCCTGTGGATGCTGTTCGGCTTTTTCGGCACCGCCGGCATCCTGCCCTATGCGGTGCTGTCCCAGACTTTTCCGGCGGCCCTGGCCGGACGGGTCAACACTGCCATAAACTTACTGGTGTTCGTGGCGGCCTTTGCCAGCCAGTGGGGGATCGGCGCGATCATCGACCTATGGCCCACTGCGGGGGGCTACGATCCCCGAGGCTATGCCACCGCCTTCGGGCTGGTGCTGGGCTTACAAGCCCTGGCCTTTGTCTGGTTCGTCATGGGGGGGCGACGCAAGGTATGAGCACAGTGTTCCAAATCCTGCTTGCCCTGGTGGAGGTGGCCATGGTGCTGGCCACCCTGATTCCCTTGGTCCGGGCCGACGCCTGGTGGATTCGGGTATTCGACTTTCCACGGGTGCAGATTGTCGCCATCGCCGCTGCGGCCTTGGCTATCCACGGGCTGGTCTGGCCCTGGGGCGCCGGCTGGCCGGACCTGTTGGCGGCGATCCTGGCCGGGTGCCTGATCTATCAGGCGTATCGGATTCGCCCCTATACCCCTTTGCATGGCAAGCAGGTGCTGGACAGCCACAAACCCGACAATCCGGCCCAGCTCAGCCTGCTGGTGTGCAATGTGCTGATGGACAACCGCCAGGCCCGCCGCTGCCTGGATGTGGTGAAGGCCGCCGATGCCGATATACTGTTGTTTGTGGAAACCGACCACTGGTGGTTGGAGCAACTGGAGCCCCTGCGCCAAAGCCATCCTCATACGGTGCTGGAGCCTCTGGATAACACTTACGGCATGCTGTTGTTCTCCCGGCTGCCCATTGAGGACGCCAAGATTGAGTATTTGGTGGAACCGGAAGTGCCCTCTATTCACGGCCTGTTAACGCTACCCACTGGGGATCGGGTGGTCCTGCACTGTGTCCACCCCAAGCCCCCCAGCCCCCAGGAAGCCGAGCAATCCACGGAGCGGGACGCCGAGTTGGTGGTGGTGGGCAAGGCCGTGAAGCTGGACCGCTATCCGGTAATCGTGGCCGGGGACCTCAACGACGTGGCCTGGTCCCATACCAGCGAACTGTTCCGGCGCATTGGCCGGCTGCTGGACCCCCGAGTGGGGAGGGGCATGCATAACTCTTTCCACGCCGAACACCGGTTTCTACGCTGGCCTCTGGACCATGTGTTTCATTCCGACCATTTCAAGCTGCTGGAACTGCGTCGGTTGGGCCATACCGGATCGGATCATTTTCCTATCTTTATCCGTCTGAGCCTGGAGACGGAGCAGCGGCAGCTCCAGGAATCCCCACAGGCGGACGAGGAGGATCAGGCCGAGGCCCAAGAGACCTTGGAGGAGGCCGGGGTGGGGGGAGGCAAGGAACACTAGCCAAAGCCCCTGGCGCCGTTGCAAGCCGCTGCCCCTGTCCTCACTGCGAAACCCGAAACGTTCAAGACAGGATGTTCACATGGAAGATTTTAGTCCCCAGGATCTGAAAACCATTCTCCACTCCAAACGCGCCAACCTCTATTACCTGGAACACTGCCGGGTGCTGGTCAACGGTGGCCGGGTGGAATTTGTCACCGATGAAGGCCGGCGTTCCCTGTACTGGAATATTCCCATCGCCAACACCACGACCCTGCTCCTGGGCACCGGCACCTCCATCACCCAAGCCGCCATGCGGGAACTGGCCAGGGCAGGGGTGATGGTGGGGTTTTGCGGTGGCGGCGGCACGCCGTTATACAGCGCCAATGAGCTGGATATTGAAGTGGCCTGGTTTTCCCCCCAGAGCGAGTATCGGCCCACGGAATACCTCCAGGCGTGGGTGCGGTTCTGGTTCGTGGACGCTTTGCGCCTGGAGGCCGCCAAAGCCTTCCAGCGCCACCGGCTAGAGCGCATTCGCCACCATTGGCTCACCAGCCGGTCTCTCAAGGAGGCGGGCTTTTTGATCGAGCCGGCGCAACTCACCGGGGCGCTGGACCAGTCCGCCCAGGCCATCGGCCAGGCCGCCGACACCACGGCCCTGCTCACGGAGGAGGCCCGCTTGACCAAGAAATTATTCGGGCTGGTGGCCCGGGCCGTGGACTACGGGGACTTCACCCGGGCCAAGCGGGGTAGCGGCGGCGATCCCGCCAATCGGTTTTTGGACCACGGCAACTATCTGGCATATGGTCTGGGGGCCACGGCGGCCTGGGTGCTGGGCCTGCCCCATGGGCTGGCTGTTTTACACGGCAAGACCCGCCGGGGCGGGTTGGTTTTCGATATTGCCGATCTGGTCAAGGACGCCCACATTTTGCCCCAGGCGTTTATCTCCGCCATGGCGGGCCATGAAGAACAAGAATTCCGCCGCCGCTGTATCGAGAGCTTCGCCCGCGCCGAAGCCCTGGATGTCATGATCGACACCCTAAAGGTAGTGGCTCAGGATTTGGGAGGGCGGACCCCATGAATGTGTTGCTCATCTCCCAGTGCAGCAAAAACGCCCTCACGGAAACCCGGCGGATTCTGGATCAGTTCGCCGAGCGGCGCGGGGATCGAACCTGGCAGACCCCCATCACCTGGCAGGGCCTGGACACCCTGCGTCGGTTGCTGAAAAAAACCGCCCGTAGGAATACCGCCGTGGCCTGCTACTGGATCAGAGGCAAGGACCATAGCGAGCTTATTTGGATCGTCGGCGACGCCTCCCGCTTCAACGCCCATGGGGCGACGCCCACCAACACCACCGGACGGGATGTTCTGCGTAGCCACCAAGAAAACGATTGGCATACCGCCGAGGATATCCGTCTGCTGGCGGCCATGGCCGGGCTGTTTCATGATTTCGGCAAGGCCAACCAGGCGTTTCAGAAAAAACTGAAATGCAAAAAACCCATGGCGGATGCCTTGCGCCATGAATGGGTGTCGCTGCGGCTGTTCGAAGCCTTCGTGGGGGACGATACCGACCGGCAATGGCTGGAGCGCCTGGCGGCCTTGCCGGATAAGGTCGATACAAGCTGGCTGGCGCGGCTGAAAAAAGACCATCCCAAGGCGCGGCTGCTGCCCAGTCCCTTGAAAACCTTGCCCCCCCTGGCCCGGGCTGTCGGCTGGCTGGTGGTCAGCCATCATCGCCTGCCCATGCAAGTGAAAGACAGGAACGAAAAGCCCAACCCCCAAGTTCTCGACCGCTTGCCTGCCAGCATCCATGCCAACTGGTGTGGCTGGCGGACGGAGGCCCAGGAAAAAGACGTGCGGGATTGCTGGACCTTCGGGATCTCGGCGCTGCCCCTGGCCAGCCGGGCCTGGCGATCCCGGGCGCGTCGTTTGGCGGGGCTTATGCTGAACCGCCGGGGGTTGCTGGAGACCGATTGGCTGGACAACAGCTATGTCGCCCATCTGTCCCGGCTGTCTTTGATGCTGGCGGATCATCACTACTCCAGCCTGACGAACCCGGAGCAACGGCGGAAGGGGGACCCTCGCTGCAAGGCCGTGCTGGCCAATACCGACCGCGAGACAAAGCAGCCCAAGCAACCCCTGGACGAGCATCTGGTGGGGGTGGCCCACCACAGCGCCCGGGTTGCCCGCCTGTTGCCCCTGCTGGCTCGGCATCTGCCCCGCATCGCCCGGCATTCGGGCTTTAAAAAGCGCAATAAAGAGAACCGGTTCCGCTGGCAGGACAAAGCCTACGAGCTAGCCGCGTCCTTGCAGGTTCGTTCCGGGGAACAGGGCTTTTTCGGGGTCAATATGGCCAGCACCGGCTGTGGCAAGACCTTCGCCAATGGCCGGATCATGTACGCTCTGGCCGACCCCCAACGGGGCGCTCGGTTTTCCATCGCCCTGGGGCTGCGGGTCCTGACCTTGCAGACCGGCGCGGCCTACCGGGAGCGGTTGCATCTGGGGTCGGACGATATGGCGGTGCTGGTGGGGGGCGCGGCGCGGGCCTTGTTCGAACACACGCAATCGGCCCAGGAACCGGAGCCGCCCACGGGCAGCGAGTCCGCCGAGGCGCTGTTGCCGGACGCCCTCCATGTCCATTACGAGGGCAGTCTGGGGGACGGACCCTTCAACGCCTGGCTGGAGCATACCCGTGGGGCCAAGGCGTTGCTCAATGCGCCGGTGCTGGTCTGCACTATCGACCATCTGATGCCGGCCACCGAAGGCGTCCGGGGCGGTCGCCAGATTGCGCCCATGTTGCGGCTGTTGAGTTCCGATCTGGTGCTGGACGAGCCTGACGAGTTTGACTTGGACGATTTACCCGCCCTGAGCCGGTTGGTCCATTGGGCCGGGCTGTTGGGCAGCCGGGTGTTGTTGTCGTCCGCCACCCTGCCGCCGGCCTTGATTCAGGGCTTGTTCGAGGCGTACCGGGCGGGGCGTCAGGTGTATGGCGGCAATCGCGGCCTGCCCAATGGGTCAACGGAGGTCTGCTGCGCCTGGTTTGACGAGTTCACCGCCAAGTCCGGCCAGCATGGGGACGGGGCGAGTTTCATGGAAGCCCATGGCGCCTTTGTGGCGAATCGGCTGAAAAAACTCTCCTCGGCGCCGGTTCGACGGCGGGCCGAGATCAAGCCCCTGGCCGTCTCCACGGGGCAGGCGCCCAGGGCCATCCATCATGACGTCGCCGAAGGGCTGCATGAGCTGATCCATGAGCTTCATGCCCGCCACCACGGCAACGATCCCCATGGCGGCGGACGGGTCAGTTTCGGGGTGGTGCGCATGGCCAATATCGACCCGCTGCTGGACGTAGCCCAGTCCCTGTTGGCCATGGGCGCCCGCTCCGGGCATCGCATCCATCTGTGTTGCTATCACTCCCAGCACCCGCTGTTGGTCCGCTCCGCCATGGAGGCGCGCTTGGATCGGTTGCTGAAACGTCATGAATCCCAGCACGTCTTCGATGACCCGGAACTGCGGGCTGCCCTGGACGCCGACCCCTGCCCGGACCAAATTTTCGTGGTGCTGGCCACCCCGGTGGCGGAGGTGGGCCGGGATCACGATTATGACTGGGGCATCGTCGAGCCGTCCTCCATGCGCTCCATCATCCAGTTGGCGGGCCGTATCTGGCGGCATCGACCCAAGGCTGTCTGTACCGACCCGAATCTGTATTTGCTGGAGACCAATATCAAGAGCATTCGGGATGGTATCGGTAAGGCTACCTATTGCCGCCCAGGCTTCGAGCGCCAGGATTTCATGCTCAATAGCCATAACCTGGGGGATCTGCTGACCCCGGAGCAGTTCGCCGTGATCGACGCCGCGACGCGCATCACCGAGCGGGACCGGCCCGAGCCTGGGAATAATCTGGTGGATCTGGAGCATGACCGCTTGCGGGCGCTGATGGTGAGCGATGCCCAGAATCGCATCGCGCCCGTTGATCGCTGGTGGACCACCCGGGCCGGGTTGTCGGGGGAGTTGCAGCGGACCGACCCGTTTCGCTACGACCCTCGGGGTCGGCTGCGCTATGCCCTGGTGCCGGACGAGGACAGCCGGAATATCCAGTTCATACGCCTGGAGCGCACCGGCGTGGAGGTAGAGGAGGCCCGAAGCCTGTTCCGACCCCTTCAGGTCACCCTCGGTCCGGGTATCGGGTATTGGGGGCAGATGGATTACCTGGACCTTTTGGAGGCGCTGGCGGAGGCGTTGGATATGGAAGTGGGGGATTGCGCCAGGCGTTTGGGTACGCTGGAACTGGCCGCCGTCCAGAGGGAGCGGGGGTGGGTTTATCACCCGGCGTTGGGGTTTGGTAGTTATCGAGAGTGAGCCGGTGTGTCCCTCACCGGCTCTTGGCTGCCTATTCGGCAGTGGATGTAACCCAATAAGGTAAGGTCAATTTTCTGAGCTACCTGCACGGCAGTGCAGGGACAGTCTATACTTTGTTTTGTATTTAATCTGTATAACATAAAAATGTAAGTTCAATGGATTGATGTTTTGAATGAACATCGCTATCATGGCGCACCAATGGATATACAAAAACCCCATCTGCGCCAACAGACGGGGTTATTCAAGGATGAGACGGGTGACGCGATGGCCGAGCGGTCAGGCAGGGGGGCTCGCAATTCTCCGTACCCGAGTTCGAATCTCGGTCGCGTCTTCATTATTGGATTCACCTTGTCACCACCGCGAGTAATCAGTGACTCCAAAGTGTTCTTGCACGTTAGCAAATCAGGCCCAATTTGTCATCGTTTGTAGAGTAACGCTGACCAGTCGGGATCGTTTGATGCGCTGGCATGTAATGGCCTGAGTTGTCGCTGACTATCGCAAAGGAGCTAGTTTTCATGGTCGAGGAAACACCGAACCCGGCATCTGTCGCGGAACTCAGGCAGATGATCCGGGCATATATCCAGCAGCAACTGGACGCCAAACTGGAGAAGGTCAAGGCCGACGACACGGAGCAGATCAGAACGCTTCAACTCAAGCATCAGTGGGATGATTGGCTAGAGGGTGTGGCGAACCGGGCCAGTAAGCTGCAACTGGTCACCCACGCCGTCAAGTACATCCACCCTAAAATCAATACCCGTGCTACTGAAATTCTTTATGAGCCAGGTGTGGCCGCTCCTGCCCTGCAACGACTGGTTGGCACACATACTCTGGGCGATGAACGTGTTGTCGATGCCGTAAAAAATGCCGCCTACCTGGACGCCTATAAGTTCCTCAAGCTGGTGTACCAAGATAAGACCTTGCTGGAGCGGGCCAGGGCCGCCGATCCGGTGTTGATCGCCGCGTTATCCGATGATCCAGCGCGAGGGGCGCGGTGGGCAAAAACCATGGCCGCCATCGCCCAAAACGATACACCCACCATCTCCAGCAGCTTGGCCAAGCAGCTTTATTTTCCGCTCAAAGACGGCGGTTATCATCTCCTGGCCCCCTTGTTCCCATCCAGTTTGGTCCATGGGGTGCATGGCAGAATCACCGAAGACCGGTTCGGTGATGAGGCCAAGGCGGCCCGCGCGGCCCGCCGCGCTTCCAAGCCCTATACAGTCGGCTACCGGGAATATCTCAACCTTGCGGTACAGAACTACGGTGGCACCAAACACCAGAACGTCAGCCAGCTCAACAGCGAGCGTCACGGAGAAAACTGGCTTCTGGCCTCGCTGCCCCCGGTCTGGCGCTCCGATCCGGTGCGCCCGCCACTGAGGGTGCAGACCGTTTTCAAGCGGGCCTTTCCCCGCCGCCAGGCCGTGGGGGATCTCACCCGGATTTTGAAAACGTTCCTGGTCTCCGTCAGTGGCAAGGACATCAACAATATCCATATCCGCAACACCCGCGCCGAGCTGGTCGGGCGCATCGTCGATGAGCTGTTGCTGTTCACCGCCCAGTTGCAAGCCCTGCCCCCGGGTTGGAGCGCCGGGCCGGATTGCCGTTTGGATCTCATTGAGCAGTACTGGCTAGACCCCAAACGGGCAGAACTGGACCCGGACTTTGCCCAGCAACGCCAGGCCCGGGATTGGCGGGCCGAGGTCTGTGACCGGTTCGGCCACTGGCTCAACCGGGCGCTGCAACACGACAAGCTGCCCGTGGGACAGCCGGAACACAGCGAGTGGAAAAGCGGGCTGGACAAGGAGTTTGATCTACTCAGAGAAGGACTGGTCAGTTATGGATAATCAAGGACTGCTGGTATTGCCTCGGTTGCGGGTCCAGAACGCCAACGCCATTTCCGGTCCCCTGACCTGGGGGTTTCCATCGCCCACGGCGTTTGTGGGTTTCGTCCATGCCCTGGGCCGACGGCTGGCCGCGCAGTATGACATCACCCTGGATGGGGTGGGCATCATCTGCCACCGCTTCGATCCCCAGGTGTTTCAGCCGCCGGGCAAGCGCACCCAAGTGTTTTGCCTCACCCGCAATCCGGTGGATAAAAATGAGAAGCCACCGTCCTTTGTGGAGGAGGGCCGCGCCCATATGGAGGTTAGCCTGCTGATCCAGACCCACGGCTATCTGGATGAGGCCGAAGGCGGGCAGTTTGCCTGGGATGCCCTGGACCAGGCTCAGGCCATGCGCCTGGCGGGGGGCAGTGTGCTGCCCCGGGTCTATGGGGAAAAAGAGTCCCAGAACCTACGAATCAGCCCGGATTGGAATTCGCTGCCCGATGACCAGGAAAGCCTCGGGGCGCATTTCGCCGGGCTGCGTTACCGGCTGTTGCCCGGCTTTGCCTTGGTCAGCCGACAGGATGTGCTGGAACGCCGGTTGGCCGACATGCAGGCCCAACAGCCGGACCCGACAGCCACGGCTCTGGATGCCCTGTTGGATTTGTCCCGCCTCAATATGGAACCCACCCCGGACCCTGATGATGCAGACAAGGCCGAGTGGCGGGCGCGCCGTAAACCCGGCTGGCTGGCGCCGATTCCGGTGGGCTATCAGGCCATCTCGCCCCTGTATGAACCGGGCCAGGTGGCCAATGCTCGGGACAGCGCCACCCCGTTTTGTTTCGTGGAAAGCCTTTATTCCCTGGGGGAATGGATCAGCCCCCACCGTATCGACCAGCTCTCGCACTTGTTGTGGCGTTACGACGCCCAGCCAGAGTTGGGGCTGTATTGCTGTACAAACGATTATATTCCCCCCACCAATGTTGTTGCATAAGGAGTCTGCACTATGGCCAAGAATGAATTGAAAACCGCCTCCGTTCTGGCGTTCGAGCGCAAGCTGGATACCTCAGATGGACTGTTCAGCGCCGGTAACTGGGCCGATCTGGACAACGGCCACCGCTGGTCCGGGGTTCAGGTCCGGGAGAAATCGGTGCGGGGGACCATCTCCAACCGGCTGAAAACCAAGGACCAAGACCCGGCCAAGCTGGATGCGTCCATCGAAAACCCCAATCTGCAAACGGTGGATGTGGCTACCCTGCCCATGGATGCGGATACGCTGCGGCTGCGCTTTACCCTGCGGGTGCTGGGTGGGGCGGGCACGCCCTCGGCCTGCAACAATGCCGATTATCAGGCCAAGTTGCAGAGTACTGTGAGCGCCTATGCCGAAGGCCAGGGTTTCGGGGAGCTAGCCCGGCGCTATGCCGTCAATCTGGCCAATGGCCGGTTTTTGTGGCGCAACCGGATGGGCGCCGAGCAGATTCAGGTTCAGGTCCGGCAGTTACGGGGGGGCGATGCGGCGCAGACTTGGGTGTTCGATGCCCTGGCCTTGCCGTTGCGGCATTTTGACGTCCCGGATCAGGCGAAAGCCGCTATTGATGAGCTGGCCCAGGTGATCGAGCAGGGCTTGTCGGGAGACAGCTTTGCCTTGCTGGAGGTGATCGCTTATGTGCGAATCGGTGATGGTCAGGAGGTATTTCCGTCCCAGGAGCTGATTCTGGACAAAGGGGGCAGCAAGGGCCAGAAAAGCAAGACGTTGTACACGGTGGGGTCCACGGCGGCGATGCATTCCCAGAAGATCGGCAATGCCTTGCGCACCATTGATACTTGGTATCCCGACGAGAACGGCGATTTTCTGGGTCCCATCGCGGTGGAGCCTTATGGGTCGGTCACCTCTCAAGGCAAGGCGTATCGCCAGCCCAAGCAGAAAGCGGATTTCTATAGTTTGCTGGACGGGTGGGTTATCCGCGACAAGACGCCCGCGCCGGACCAGCAGCATTATTTGATGGCCACGTTGATCCGGGGTGGGGTGTTCGGCGAAAAGGACGCCTGAGCCATGACGGACCATTATCTGGATATCCGGTTGTTGCCGGACCCGGAGTTTTCCACCCCCTTGTTGATGAGCGCCTTGTTCAGCAAGCTGCACCGGGCCTTGGTTCAGCAGGGTGAGGGAAACATCGGCGTCAGTTTTCCGAAGGTGCGGCCAAAGGCGCCGTCCTTGGATGACTGCTTACGGTTACACGGCTCCGCCGAGGCGCTGGGGCGGTTGGCGTCCCTGAATTGGTTGTTGGGGATGCGGGACCATACGGCGGTTGGGGAGATTACCCCCGTGCCCGGCGATACCGCCCATCGGGTGGTGCGGCGGGTACAGGCCAAGAGCAGTCCCGAGCGCCTGCGCCGTCGTTTGATGCAACGTCGGGGCATCACCCTAGACGCCGCTTGCGAGGCGATACCGGATACGGCGGGTGAACGGCTCAATCTGCCCTTTGTCACCCTCAGAAGCCAAAGCACGGGACAGCCGTTTCGGTTGTTTATCGAGCATTTACCGGTTCAAGAGCAGCCGGTGCGGGGCGAGTTCAGCGCCTATGGTCTCAGCCCGGAGGCGACCGTGCCCTGGTTTTAGATAGGCTGTGCCGACGGGATGCACCCTGTCGAATAGGGTGCGGTTAGCCAGGACGGTGGCCGCACCCTGAGGCAGGGTCCTACCCCGACGTTTTGACCCTTTTTTTTCGGGCTTTTTTTAGCCCATAAGAATCAATGGGTTAAAAATGGGCTAAAATTTTGGGTTAAAGCGGTATAAATACGGTAAGTTCTTTGAAAAATTGGATGTTTTTCGGTATTATCTCTACTTCACTGCCGGATAGGCAGCTCAGAAAGGGCTTGCATGGTTGTCGATGTCGGATCGACCCTTCACTGCCGGATAGGCAGCTCAGAAAATGTCGTGGTATGAGCCACCGGCGTCCCGATGGCTTCACTGCCGGATAGGCAGCTCAGAAATGGCCGACCCTACCCTGGGCGGGGCGGTGGAGCTTCACTGCCGGATAGGCAGCTCAGAAATTGAGGGTGGCCACGGCGCGGGTGATCGTCGCCTTCACTGCCGGATAGGCAGCTCAGAAATTTCAGCCAAAACCCCACCGCCCTCGCATCAACTTCACTGCCGGATAGGCAGCTCAGAAAACTGAGCAGGGGGGTTCGATCTGGTCTATCTACTTCACTGCCGGATAGGCAGCTCAGAAACGGCCCTTGGCGGTCACCCTCACGCCGTCCACCTTCACTGCCGGATAGGCAGCTCAGAAAAGTGAATCCCTGACTTTTACGTATGCTCAGGTCTTCACTGCCGGATAGGCAGCTCAGAAACGGTGGAGCATCAACCGACTGGCGCAGGAGTTCTTCACTGCCGGATAGGCAGCTCAGAAATCCAATTCTTCAGGTAGCCACCGGAATACTTCCTTCACTGCCGGATAGGCAGCTCAGAAAATCACCCCGGTCGTGCGAAAAAAGGGGCTGCGCTTCACTGCCGGATAGGCAGCTCAGAAATGAACGGGTCGTCTGGTCCAGGGTGCCGATCCCTTCACTGCCGGATAGGCAGCTCAGAAAAGCCAGACCGTCCACACGCCCTCGCTCAGAATCTTCACTGCCGGATAGGCAGCTCAGAAAAGGAAGATGACGGCCAGGCCCAGCGCCGCCACCTTCACTGCCGGATAGGCAGCTCAGAAACCACTATTTCTGGTGTAGGAATGAGTTTGGGTCTTCACTGCCGGATAGGCAGCTCAGAAAAAAACACTCGGCTTCCTGGTGGGCAACCCCTCCTTCACTGCCGGATAGGCAGCTCAGAAAATCGCAGTGCATCGGCTGGTGGTCAAGGTGAGCTTCACTGCCGGATAGGCAGCTCAGAAAGTCCGGCAGATTCAGCGCGGATTTGAGCTTTTCTTCACTGCCGGATAGGCAGCTCAGAAATGCACCCCGCGGCCTACTCCTTGCCATCAATCCTTCACTGCCGGATAGGCAGCTCAGAAAGCACTCGGTCTTCGTCGACCGGGTCAAACGTCCTTCACTGCCGGATAGGCAGCTCAGAAAGAACACTACGAGAGGTAAAACCCATGCCTGCACCTTCACTGCCGGATAGGCAGCTCAGAAATACGGGATGAGCGGATTAGGCTGGCGCAGCGGACTTCACTGCCGGATAGGCAGCTCAGAAACAGCAGCAACCCACCGCCGCGTTCGCCGAACGCTTCACTGCCGGATAGGCAGCTCAGAAACTGTATTAACAGATAGCGTGACCGGTCAGAAATCTTCACTGCCGGATAGGCAGCTCAGAAATTTGATCCGTTGAGCAAGACGGATCGCAAGAACTTCACTGCCGGATAGGCAGCTCAGAAACGCTCGGCGCCGTAGGCGGCGATCTCGCGTCCCCTTCACTGCCGGATAGGCAGCTCAGAAAAGTACATGGCCGCATGCTCCCGGTATGTGACCCTTCACTGCCGGATAGGCAGCTCAGAAATTCGGGCGGGATCTGGCGCAGATGCTGACCTACTTCACTGCCGGATAGGCAGCTCAGAAACCTTCGTTGGTTGGGTAAGTTTATCCCCTATACCTTCACTGCCGGATAGGCAGCTCAGAAATAGCCATTGTGCGGGTGCCCTTGATTGTCACCTCTTCACTGCCGGATAGGCAGCTCAGAAATATGACTCTTTAGTGTTGCATAATACAGTGGTCTTCACTGCCGGATAGGCAGCTCAGAAATTCTGGACGCCATGGAGCGGGAAGAACTCTGACTTCACTGCCGGATAGGCAGCTCAGAAACTGAAGCTCTATTTCCGCCGTTGCTAGCTCCTCTTCACTGCCGGATAGGCAGCTCAGAAAGTTATGCCAGACAAGGACACACATGTAGAGAACTTCACTGCCGGATAGGCAGCTCAGAAAAGTGTGGGCGCGCCCGCGTCCGAGGATTTATACTTCACTGCCGGATAGGCAGCTCAGAAAGCCCGCTGTGGGTTGTGTCGGTCCCTGTGGCCCTTCACTGCCGGATAGGCAGCTCAGAAAAAAAGCAGCCCGGGGCCACAGGCCCACGCCGCCTTCACTGCCGGATAGGCAGCTCAGAAATACAAGCCCGGTCTACCGATAGTGACATACGCCTTCACTGCCGGATAGGCAGCTCAGAAAAGTGATTCCTCATACGATAGATCGTCCTCAGACTTCACTGCCGGATAGGCAGCTCAGAAACGCGCCGCCGCTTCGCGCGGCCTGCCGGTGCTCTTCACTGCCGGATAGGCAGCTCAGAAAGCCACGGTCCATGGCGCGGTAGCTGTTTCCGGCTTCACTGCCGGATAGGCAGCTCAGAAAGCCCGCGAACACCTCCGTTCCGTCAAATACGCCTTCACTGCCGGATAGGCAGCTCAGAAAATATAACCCCGAGTTCTGCAAACTGGCCCTTGACTTCACTGCCGGATAGGCAGCTCAGAAAGGGCTGTCTGCTGGTGCCGTTCGCTGGCGGTTCTTCACTGCCGGATAGGCAGCTCAGAAAGGACGGCGGCCTGGTCGGAGTTCGTGGACCTGCTTCACTGCCGGATAGGCAGCTCAGAAAATAGGGGGTTCTTTTCTAGGAAAGCTGTAACTTCTTCACTGCCGGATAGGCAGCTCAGAAAGCGTATTCAGACTCCAAGTCCTCAGGGATGCGCTTCACTGCCGGATAGGCAGCTCAGAAAATCCAGGTAGTCCGTTCCAGCCGCGGCGATCTCTTCACTGCCGGATAGGCAGCTCAGAAAGCGTAGATCAGCCCAGCGTAGATCAGCCCATCCTTCACTGCCGGATAGGCAGCTCAGAAAATCAGTAAATGACCACCACTGATTAATCGAGTCTTCACTGCCGGATAGGCAGCTCAGAAAAGGAGTGGATTGCGTCATCTCCAGCAACTCTTCTTCACTGCCGGATAGGCAGCTCAGAAAAGCGTAGGTCAGCCCAGCGTAGGTCAGCCCCGCTTCACTGCCGGATAGGCAGCTCAGAAACTGTCGTACGTGTCCGAGCATCAAGAACAGTGCTTCACTGCCGGATAGGCAGCTCAGAAATCGCCAGACTAGGCGAGTGAATCTATTTAATCCTTCACTGCCGGATAGGCAGCTCAGAAAATAATAAACCTTTTCATTTCAATGCATCCCAGCTTCACTGCCGGATAGGCAGCTCAGAAAGCGCTTATTCTTGCGACAATTCTTCACAACCCCTTCACAGCCAGATAGGCAGCGCAGAAAGTTGGTCTGTTTGAATCCCCCCGTCCCCTTCACTGTCAAATCTGGGGTCCACTCTCGGAATCGGCATTCGCCGTGCCTGAAACACCACACCATTTGCTACGGAATCCACAGTCTTGCCAATGATCGCGTACAGGTCTAGCATTAATACATACATATAAGTACACACATGAGGTGGGCCATATGCAGACCTTAACCACTCGGGTGTTCATGAATGGAAATAGCCAAGCCGTCCGCATTCCCGCCGAATTCCGGCTAAATACTGACCGCGTACGGATTTCTCGCAACGAACAGGGTGATCTCATCATCCAATCGCTGCCCGCCAATCGGGGGGCGGCGCTGCTGGAAGCACTGGAAGGTTTTGACGATGAATTCATCGCAGCCCTGGAGGACGATCAGCAGGAGCAAGCGCCAATGCAAGACCGGGAGTTGTTGTGAAATACTTGCTCGACACCAATATCCTGATCTACCTCATCAAGCACCGACCGCCCGGTGTGGCTGGAAAGGTAGATGCCCTGTCCGATGAGGACACCCTCTGTATGTCCTTCATCACCTACGCCGAACTGCTCAAGGGGGCCGAGCGGAGTAGCCGTAAATCACAGGCCCTCTCTCGACTAGAGAGTCTGACACGGCAGGCGCCGGTGCTTTATCCGGCTAACGTGGCCATCTGCCGACATTATGCTGAACAGTTCACCCGTCTGAAAACTGCCGGTACGCCCATAGGCGGGAACGATCTGTGGATAGCCTGCCATGCGTTGGCGGAACAGGCTGTCCTGGTTACCCATAATACTCGTGAGTTTGGGCGGATTGCGGGGTTGCGGATGGAGGATTGGGTGGTTTGAGAACCATGGGAAAGCCGATCAGCCTGGCTGTCTCT
The DNA here is from genome assembly GCA_964597315.1 of uncultured Candidatus Competibacteraceae bacterium. Lineage (GTDB taxonomy): Bacteria > Pseudomonadota > Gammaproteobacteria > Competibacterales > Competibacteraceae > CAZQXD01. Next base: position 36,404 of record CAZQXD010000007.1, on the reverse strand, counting down.
GTGCCCTCTGGCAGGCTCCTTTGTAAAGCTATCGGAAATGCAAAAGGAATTTCGGCTTGCTGGTAGAGGCTTCGCCACCGGCTAGAAAATCTCATGAGACCTGTAAAGAAACATCATTTGCTGCATTGCGTCATAAAACTTATATTGGCTTCGGCATCTTCGGATGTCTTTTCTCAAATCCTCCTTTGGTGGTTGTTTGGCCGAGGCTCCCGCCTCGGCCTTTTTTTTGGATCAATAATGATCCCGAGCCGTCGCCTTGGAACTCCCGATCCTTATCAAAGTCAACTCGACTGTCTTAATCGAAGGGGTGTCCCACCATGCAATACCTGCACACCATGCTACGGGTTGGCGACCTGGACCAATCCATCGCTTATTATACCAACGTACTGGGCTTCACTCTGGTATCCCGAAAGGACCACCCGGACGGGGAGTTCACTTTGGCCTTTCTGCGAGCGCCGGGCGACCCGGAGGAGGGGCCGATGTTGGAACTGACCTATAACTGGGGGGTGGAAAGCTATGATCTGGGCAAGGGCTACGGCCATGTGGCCTACCGGGTGGAATCCGTCGCCGCCATCGGAGAGCGGCTGGCGACAAAGGGCTTGGGGTTTAGTTGGGGGCCGGGCAAGACCCCGGACGGCCAGACCACCATGGCGTTTATTGAAGACCCGGACGGCTACAGGATCGAGTTGCTGGAATACCGATAGCTAAGGGCTGAAACCGGGCCTGGGACACGGAGGCCGGAACAAGCCGTTCGCTGGGTACGCCCCACCCATGTTCGCACCCTTGCCCGGTAACATGACACCTGTGCGCCGGACAATATTCACTGTGCGTTCAGCTTCGCCCGGGTATGGTGGCGTCGCCCTGCTCAACTCAATGGCGATTCCCATGCCCATCAACGAAATATTTCTTGTCATCCTGATTTTAGTGACTGCTTTCGTGGTCCGTTTCAGCGCCTCCATGGACTGGATAGGATCGGCCATGTTCGGATTTCTGGGTGGGAGCGCGCTGTTCTACATGCTGGCGGCGGCGGATTTGTTACCCATTGCCATGGCCCGTTGAGCCATCACTCTATCCCCCCTAGCAGGGGGGCATGGGGATCGGCCAGTTCCCGCATATCCGCCAGTTCCTCTTGATAGCTCTCCAGCCGCTCCTCCACCGAGCCGGGCTTATTGAACCGGGCGATATGGAATAGGGCCTCGCCCTCGTTGACCAGGGGCAGATTGGCGCAGCCGATGATGATGCCAGCGAAGCGGGCGGTCACTGGGGTGTCTTTTTCGCCGAAGGGGTCGGAGATGATGGCCAGCACATCGTCCTTGTCTACCCGAGCGCCCAAGGGGCGGGCGGCGCGCATGATGCCGCTTTGGGGGGCGCGCACCCAACTACTGGTGTTGGCGATCACCGGCTCCGAGACATGGGGGTGTTTGGACTGGGGGAGCATCTCTAGGGTACGCATCACCGACAGCACCCCCCGTACTCCGGCGCGAATGGCGAATTCGTCGAAGCGCAGGGCCTCGCCCCCTTCATAGATAAGCATGGGAATGCCCTGGCGGTCCACCAGGGCCTTGCGTAGGGAGCCGTCCACCAGGCCGCTATCCAGGACCACTGGGGCGCCGAAGGCGATGGCCAGGGCGCGAATTTCGGGGGTGGCCAGATAGGCGCGGATCTGGGGCAGGTTGGAGCGGTGAATGGCCCCGGTGTGCAGGTCGATGCCGTGGCTGGCCTTGCCGACGATCTCCTCTAGGAACAAATTGGCCAGCCGGGCCGTGAGGCTGCCGGTGTTGGAGCCGGGAAAGGCGCGGTTGAGGTCGCGTCGGTCGGGCATGTAGCGGCTATGGGCGATAAATCCATAGACATTGACCACCGGCACGGCGATCAGGGTGCCCCGCAGACGCTTGAGCGCCGGCAGGGCCAGCAACCGGCGGATGATTTCCACCCCGTTTATCTCATCCCCGTGCAAGGCGGCGCTCACGAACAAGCGAGGGCCAGGTTTGCGGCCCCGGATCACCCGCACCGGCATATGCACCTGGGTATGGGTAAACAGATTGGGCAGGGGCAGGTCGATGGTCGCTTCTTGGCCGGGGGCGATGTCGATGCCATTGATGCGTAGTGATTCGGCCATGATCCTTACCCCTGGCCCCGGGTGCGAGTCTTGCCGGGGGCGTGGTTTTTTTCGATGAATTGGAAAATCATGCCAGCCACATCCTTGCCGGTAGCTCCCTCGATGCCTTCCAGCCCTGGGGAGGAATTCACTTCCATCACCACCGGGCCGTGGTTAGCGCGTAGAATGTCCACGCCGCACACATTCAGGCCCATGATCCGGGCCGAGCGCACCGCCGTTGAGCGTTCCTCGGGGGTGATCTTGACCAGGCTGGCAGAGCCGCCCCGGTGCAGATTGGAGCGAAATTCGCCCTCCCGGCCCTGGCGCATCATGGAGGCCACGACTTTATCGCCGATAACGAAACAACGGAGATCGGCCCCGGCCGCCTCTTTGATGAATTCCTGAACCAGGAAATGGGCGTCCAGCTTGCGAAAGGCTTCGATGACACTGGCGGCGGCCTTGTCGGTCTCGGCCAGCACCACCCCCTTGCCCTGGGTGCCTTCCAAAAGCTTGATGACCAGGGGCGCTCCCCCCACCAGCTTGATTAGATCGGCGGTGTCGTCCGGGGAGTGGGCAAACCCGGTGACCGGCAGGCCGATGCCCTTGCGGGCCAGAAGCTGCATGGAGCGCAGCTTATCCCGGGAGCGGCTGATGGCCACCGATTCGTTGAGGGGGAAGACATTCATCATCTCGAACTGACGCAGCACTGCCGTGCCGTAGAACGTCACCGAGGCGCCGATGCGGGGGATCACCGCGTCGAAGTCGCTCAATGGCTCGCCCCGGTAGTGGATGCTGGGGCGGTTGGAGGTGATGTTCATATAGCAGCGCAGAGGGTTGATGACCTGCATATGGTGGCCGTGGCTCTCTCCGGCTTCCACCAGTCGGCGGGTGGAGTACAGCTTGGGGTTACGGGATAGAATGGCGATTTTCATTTGGTTTTCTTGGTGTGTGGATAAACGCCCCGGGGGCGACGCCCGTGGAGAAAGGATTGCCCTGGGTCCACCAGCAATCGGCCCTGCATGGCGGTGCGGCCCAGCAGCATGGGAAACAGCATATCGTGGCGGCTGGCGAGGGTGATCTCGATGGGCCACATACGGCCCCCCAGCCGCACCGGGGTGAGGATCACCAGACGCTGTTCGGCGTGGCCGCCGGAGTCCCGGACCAGGCGTTCATCCACCACCTCGGCTTCGCAGTGGAGCGCCAGTTCCGGTCGTCGGCGCAGGGGGGTGAGGCGAAACCGTACCCGGCGTTGGCCCTGGAGCAGCACGATTTGCGGCTCGGTCACATGCAGGGCGGAACTGCGGGCGCCGGTGTCCACTTTGGCCTTGATAGCGGGGATGCCCAGTTCCGGCAGCGCCAGCCACTCGCGCCAACCCACTGTTATTTTATCTATCATTAGGGGCTTTAGAACTCCAGGGAAGCGGATGGCAATTTACCCTATCCATGAAGTGTATCAGCCGAAACGCCCTTCGCGGTCGCGTCGCCCCATGATAATGATCACGCCAAAGAGTCTCCCATGACAGTATTGCCCCATCTCGTCGCCGGTTTGCTGGTCTGGCTGTTCTGGTGTCTCGCCCCGTCGGCGGTCGCCCAGCCCTGGGTTCATGACAGTCCGACGGATACCCCCTTGCCCACCTATCAGAGCGCCGAGCAACTGGAGGCCCGGCGTCAGTCCCTGGTCGATGACAAGGCCGCCCTGGATCGGCAGCGCCGGGAAATACGGACCCTGGCCGAGGAACTGCCCGAGCGCATGGCCCAGCTCAAAATGGACACCCTGAGCGAGGCCGAGGTGAGGCAGGCCCGGGTGGATGCCCAGGGCGCCCAGTTACGCCTGGACGATATACAGGTGAAGCTGACCAATACCGAGCGCCGTATCAAGGAGCTGGAACAGTCTATCCGCGACCTGGAGGCCCGGGAGCAACTGCTACGCAACCCCGCCAAAGGCGGCGATGCCGAAGCCGCCTCCCGGGTTTGGCAACTGGAGAACGTCACCCGCGGCCTGGCGTCGCTACGGGCGGAGCTTGAATTGGAGCGCCAGCACCAGGAAAACTTGCTGCTCGCCCTGGAACAGACCGGCCAGCGTCTAAGCCTGATCTTGCAGTGGCGGGAACGGGTAGAGGAGGTGCATCGGCTACAGCAGGAGCAGGTCCGCCGGGAGGCTCAGGTGGATCTGGAAACCCGGTTGCTCAATCAACAGCGCGCTTATGCCGCCGAGGCGGAACAGCTCAGCCGCCGCCTCGATGAGGAGCGGGATACCCTACGGGAGGCTCAGCGGCAGCTACTGAGTACCCGCATTGACGTGGCGCGGGCCAGGGCCAAGATCGCCGAGCATGATCTGGGGGTGTCGCGCATGGAGAACGACCTGGCCCGACTGGAGATCCTGGCGGATCGGACCGATGCAACAGCCGCCACCATGCAGGAGGGTATGCAACAGATCACGGCCTTGCAAACGGAGCTGAAAGCCACCCGCGACTTGATGGCGCGAGGCAGCAAGTTGAGCGCCCAGCAGCAAAATATTATCGAAAAACAACAACAAGTTACTGGAGAAGATCGGCAAACTGTCGCCGAGCGGGCCAAGCTGATCGGCGAGCTTATTGATGAGATTGAGCAGCGCCAGGAGCAGGTCCAGGAGCTGTTGGTCCGGGTGGAAACCGTGGGCGGCAAGCTCGATGAGAATTACCACGCCATCCTTAGCCGCAACTTGCTGGATCGGCGCACCCTGCCCGAGTCCATGGTCCAATGGCGGGAACTGGCCCAGGGCATCGTCAACACCCCCTGGGTGCTGGCTTATCAAGTGCAGCTCAGTGTGCAGACCGCCGTTATGGCCATGATGAGCGCCGCGCCCTTGCGTTGGTTGGGGGTGGCGGCGGCGTTGCTGGCTTTGCTGTGGTTGGTGTCCTTCGGTAGGCGGGTCGTGGACCGGGCCATCCTGCGGGCCAACCGGGAGGAGCAGGCCAGTTTTTTCCGCAATCTGTCCCTGGTGCTGTTTTTGCTGGTGCGCAAGAACCTATTCGCGGTGGCCATTGCCGCAGTCTTGCTGCTGGCCCTATGGATCGTCAAGATGCCCCAGCCGGGCTTCGGCATCATCGCCACACTGGTGCTGCTGTATCTGGCCATCAAGGCGCCCATTAACCTGGCCTGGCTGCTGCTCGGTTCATCCCGGCTGCCCTATGAATTGCGTCGGCCCCAGCTCTACCGGCTGCTGAGCTGGACCCTATTCGTGGGCGGGTTGCTGGCGGCGGTCACGATCCTGGCCCACCTCAGTTCCCTGCCCGCGCCGGTGACCGATGCCTTCGACCGGCTGTTCATGTTGTATCTGCTGCTGATCACCTGGCCGGTGCTGCGGCTGCGAGGCTTTCTCCACGAACGCCTGGCCGAACGTTTCGGCAGCCACAGTTGGTTTATCCTGTTGCGCCTGATCTTGCTGGTGCTGCCCCTGTCCCTGACCGCCGCCGCCCTGCTGGGCCTGGTGGGGTATGTGAACCTGGCCTGGTCGGTGGCCTGGCATCTGGTGGCCTTCGTGCTGGTGCTGGTGGGGTGGCTGGTGGTGCGGGGCCTGTTCAACGATGTGGTGGTGGTGCTTAAAAACTACGCCGTCACCCACTCTGGTTATGGTTTGCTGTGGACCCAGGAGGTGATCAATCCCCTGCACCGAATCAGCGAGGTGTTGCTGTTCCTGGGGGCTTGGGTGGTGCTGTTTCAGGCTTACGGCCTGGAAGGGGATTCCGCCGTGGTGGCCCAGGTCTGGCAGGTGCTGGAGCAGTCCCTATTCAGCTTTGGCGGGGCGGATATCAGCCTGTGGCGGATCATCGTCACCGTGGTCGGCGTGCTGATTATCATCTGGCTGGCCCAGTGGATACGGGCGGTGGCCTACCGCTGGGTGTTCTCCCGGATCATCGACCTGGGGGTGCGCCACAGTCTGTCGGTGTTCTTCCAATACGCCATCGTGCTGATTGGTCTGTTGGTGATTCTGCGCTCCATTGGCCTGGATCTCACCACCCTGACGGTGTTCGCCGGCGCCGTGGGCGTGGGCATCGGTTTTGGTATGCAGGCCATCGCCAATAACTTCGTCAGTGGGCTATTGCTGCTCATCGAGCGCCCCTTGCGCAGCGGCGATATCGTCAAGATCGGCAGCAACGAGGGCACGGTGACCCGCATCGGCATCCGCTCACTGACCATGGAGACCTTCGACAAGCAGGAAGTCATCATTCCCAACTCGGATGTCATCACCAACGCCTTCACCAACTGGACCCACAGTGATAGCACCATGCGCACGGTGCTGCTGATCCGGGTCAGCTACGAGGCCGATCCGGCCCGGATCAAGACCCTTATGGAGCGGGTGGTGTTCACCCATCCGGCGGTGCTGGGAGACCCCGAACCCCTGGTATTGCTCTGGGAGTTTGGGGATTCCACCCTGCTGTTTCGGGTTCAGTACTTTCTTGATGTGGTCAAGAAAAACCTGTTGGAGGTGCGTTCGGAGATCATGTTCGGCATCTGGGATAGCCTCAAGAAGGCGGGATTGCGGGTGCCCATCAACCGTCAGGAACTCTATATCAAAGAGTGGCCGGACCAGAGCTTCCCGGATCGGATCGCGGAGGAACCGCCGGGGGAGCGGGCCAGGGCGGTGCCTTAGTCTTTATGGTTTCCCAACAGCACCTGTTCCAGCCGGTCCCAGAGTTTATGAAACTTACCGCGATCCGAGGCTTCCATGGCAGCGGGCGACGGCGCCGCGTTGGCCAAGGCTCGGGGGTGCTGGGGGGCCTCCAGAAACGCCGTCAGCAGGGACTTGAAGCGTTGCGGATGCTCCAACTGCGGCGCGTGGCCGGTGTCTGGCCAGACCATCAATCGGGCATCGGGCAGAGCGTCCGCCATGGCGTCGAGGGTGTCCGGGTTGATGAGGGGGTCGAGCCTACCGGCCACGATCAACACCGGCAAGCGCAGCCGGGCCAGCTTGTCCCGAATATCCCAGCCGTACAGGGCTTGGGCATAGCCGCTGACCGCCGCCGGCGACATATGCAGGGCGTCCTCCACCAGAGGTTGCAGCTTGGAACCGCCGTCAAGGCCGGGTAGGGCGTAATCCAAGGCGCGGTCCAGGATGGTGCGGTGCAGGGCCAGATCCGGTAGCCAGTGGGCGATGGCTTGGGGGCTGATCAGCCCGGCCAGGGCCGACTGGTGATTCTGGGCCGTGAAACCACCGGCGGGGGGCGGGGTGACCAATATCAGTGAGGTCACTCGATGTGGGCGGCCCGAGGTGTAATGGAGGGCCGCAGCGCCGCCCAGGGAATGGCCTACCAGATGAAAGCGTTCCAATTCCAGCGCCGAGGCGAAGCCCGCCAGGTCTTCGGCCAGCCGATCCAGGGTATAGCCCGTCAGGGGTTTTTCCGAATCCCCGCAACCCCGCAAGTCCGGGGCATATAGCCGATAGCCGGAGGGCGGGTCGTCCAGCAGGGGTTGCCACCAGCGGCAAGAGGCGAAGTTACCGTGGAGCAGAATCAGGTTCTCGGGACCGTCGCCGGCCTGCCGGTAGTGGATATGCAATCCCGGAGTCTGGATCAGGGGCATGGCGGAAGTCCTGTGAGTAAAGGTCCTGTGGCTAGCGGCGTCTGGTGAAGAGTGTAGCCATTGGGGAGCCGCTCCGCCCCCATCGGCAGTAAACTTTCAAAGTTGAACCTCAGACTCCATGTCAATGGTCCGGCCCGCTTTTTCCAGATGTTCATTGAGCAGACGGATATTGCGGCGATTGGCTTTCCAGCCGAAGTCGAACAGATCCCCCACCAGGGGCACACTCCCCACCACTCCGTCCACGGCCAGGTTCCAGAGCATCTGGGTCAACTGCCGCTTGGGTATTCCCAGCCGCCGGGCCTCCAGGACCAGATAGGCGGATACCAGGGTGGTGGCGGCATCCCCCACCCCCGGCAGCAGACCCACCAACCCGTCCAGGCCGATACGCCGCTGGGTGAAGGGAACGGGAAGGCAATCGTCCAGCCACCAGGCTAGGGTGTTGAGGCGTTGCTGAAGGGCCTTGACGGCTGGGTCATCGGGGTTTTGTTTCATGTCGATATATTAGCAAAAAACGGACCAGAATAAGACTGCCGTAATCATGGGCCGCAAGCGCCCGCAAGCTATTCTAGATTTGCAGAATTTTCAAATATCGGCGGCATCGCGAGACGAGTTTACATCCCCTTGCGTTGCCACCTTGGAGCGGCTAGCGGACAATGAACGGCTTTGATTCCATAGAGGCGCAGCCATGGCCTATCAACACAGATTCTTGGACGGCTCCGCCGTGCCCCTGCCCGTGGGCAAGGTGGTCTGTATCGGACGCAACTACCTGGAGCATATCCGCGAACTGGGCAACCCAATGCCGACGACCCCGGTGTTGTTCATGAAACCCGCCACTGCTTTGGCGGATTTGGACCAGCCCCTGGCGCTGCCCGCCGAGGGCGGCGTCTGTCACCATGAAGTGGAACTGGCCGTGCTGATTGGCCGGGAATTGCGCCGGGCCAGCCCGGACGTGGCCCGGGAGGCGGTGGCCGGCTATGGCATCGCCCTGGACCTGACCCTCCGGGAACTGCAAAACCAACTCAAGGCGGCGGGCCAACCCTGGGAACTGGCCAAAGCCTTCGACGGGGCCTGCCCCTTGTCACGGTTTTTAAAGCCCGAGGAACTGGCCGACCCCCAAGACACCGACCTGTCTCTAACGGTAAACGGCCAGGTTCGCCAGCAGGGCAGCACCCGGATGATGATGATGGGTATTTTCCACCTCATTGCCTATATTTCCGGGCGCTTCACCCTGTTGCCCGGGGACGTAGTGCTGACCGGCACCCCCGAGGGCGTGGGGCCGCTTGGCGCCGGGGATCACCTGACCCTGACCCTGGCCGGACGCCACTGTTTCGAGACCACTGTTGGCTGATAGGACGGGTTATTCACGGATTACTTGCGAGGGACTTAGCCATGGACTTACACACCAAGCGTATCGCCATCGCCTGCCAGGGCGGCGGCAGCCACACCGCCTTTACCGCCGGGGTGCTGCGTCGGCTGCTGGGGGATGATCTCCCCGTGGTCGCCCTGAGCGGCGCCTCCGGCGGGGCCATATGCGCCCTGTTGGCCTGGTACGGATTGATCCGCAATGATCGGGCGCTGTCCATAAAGCTCCTGCAAGACTTTTGGGACGACAACGCCGCCAACACCCCCTGGGATTGGCTACTCAACAACGCCGTGGTCAACGCGACCCGGTTACGGGGCCGGGTGGCCCTGCCAGAGGTCAGCCCTTATGATCTGCCCAATATCGGCCAGACCCAGTTTCAGGCGCTGCTGGAGCGCCATGTGGATTTCGGTAATATCGGTGAATTTCTCACCCCCGACAGCCCGCGCCTCTATGTGGGGGCGGTGGAAATACTGTCCGGGGCGTTTACGGTGTTTCGAGACGCCGAGGTGACGGTGGAGGCGATCATGGCCTCGGCGGCCATTCCCAACCTGTTCCGGGCGGTCACGGTGCCCGGGCAACCGGGCCTGTATTGGGATGGCTTGTTCTCTCAGAACCCGCCGCTGAAAAACCTCGCGGAAGCTAAACCCGACGAAATCTGGATTATCCGCATCAATCCTGAAAAGGTGGCCCAGGAGCCGCGCTCGGTGGAGACCATTCTCGACCGGCGCAATGAATTGTCGGGCAATCTGTCCCTGGAACAGGAGAAACGCTTTATCCGCAAGATCAACGCACTACTGGAGAGTGGGGCCTTGCAGGACGAGCATCTGAAAATGATTGAATTACGGGAAATTTGCCTGGACCTGGACCTGGACTATGCTTCCAAGCTGGACCGGGAGCCTAATTTTCTGAGCGGCTTAATGGCCTTGGGCTATCAAAAAGCGGATCGCTTTTTGAATGCCTTGCAGGGATAGAAAAGCCCCGGTCCGAGACATCCTGTTCGGGCCGGGGCGTCCAGGTTGCGTGCGGCCTGGGTAAATTGAGCGTCGTTGGGTCGATCAGATGCGTGGAGTATAAACGATACTGAGTCTGGACCGACGTGAATGATTGTGAAACGCTTTTGATCCCATTCGCCTCCAAAAGTTGCCCGCTCCGGCGCTTCGTCCCGGTTCCGGGCGGCCCGAGTATCCTAAGCTTGTGAGGCCGGGAGCCGATTCGCCGGACAATCCCTATCCGGCGCCGATAGTGCAACGGGAACCGACTCCATGAATGTCTTGATCGTCTATGCCCACCCCAACCCCCGCAGCTTCAATAACGCCATCCTGGAGACCGTGGACGTGGCCTTGCGGGAACGGGGCCACACGACCCGGATCAAGGATTTGTACCGTATGGGCTTCAAGACCATTCTGGATGCCCAAGATCTCGGGCGGCTGGCCAAGCGGGACATTCCCGAGGATATCCGCCGGGAGCAGGCGGACATGGCCTGGGCTCAGGGCCTGGTGTTCATTTATCCCATCTGGTGGTTTGAACAGCCGGCCATTCTCAAGGGCTGGATCGACCGGGTGTTCGTGCGGGGTTTCGCATTTGATTTTACAGCCGAGGGCATGAAAGGGCTGCTCGGTCACGAGAAGGCCCTGGTCATCACTACCCTGGGAGGGGATGAGGCCACCTATCGCCGTAATAATTGGCAGGACATTATCATCCGGCCCATGACCGACGGCACCCTGAGCTATTGTGGGGTGCAGAACATCGTGCATAAAGCCTTTTATCAGGTGACATCCGTGTCCCGGGAAGCGCGCTCGGCCATGCTCGATGAAGTCCGCGCCCTAGCCATGACATTCTGAGCATGGACAGGCCGTTGGTGTCTCATGTGGAATGGGTAGTCACCGATCTGGACCGGGCGGTGGCCTTTCTGTCGGGGCTATTCGGCTGGCGTTTCCAGGTCTTTAGCCGCCATTACCGGCTCTACACCCCGGAACGGGGCGTCTGCGTGGGCCTCATGGAAGCGGCCGACGTCAGCCCTGGATACTCGCCCATGGTCTATGTCCAGGTAGCGGACCTAGACGCCACCCTGGCCCGCGCCGAAGCCCTGGGGGGGCGGATACGGACCGCTCGCGTGGAGATCGCGGACTACGGCGAATATGCTCAAGTGCTGGACCCGGATGGGAACCTCATCGGGCTGTTCCAGGGGCCTTCAACACGCTAGGGCATGGCCACGTCCACCCACACCAAGCGGTGGTCCGAGCCAGCCAGCAGCCGGGTTTGCGGGTCTCCGGGCGGCGGCCAGTACACCCCCGAGGCGGTCACCGTCAGGTCTCGGGACGGCAGCACATAGTCCACCCGTAGCCCCCAGTCCGCCGTGTCCCGGCCCGCTGCTCCGGTGGGAGCGAGGGCGCCCTTGGCCGCCTGCCAATGCACCCGAGGATGGTCTAGCAACTGCCCCATGGCTCCTTCCAGACTTCCGCCCCGAGCGGGGTCGGCGTTCAGATCCCCCATGATGACGAACTGTTCTTCTGGGTTCAGCCCGCCGGGCTGTCCGGCGTCGTCTACCAGCCACGGGCCGGGGTTTGGGGACAGCAGTTCCGCCAGTAGCCGAAGCTCGTCGAAATTACGCCGGGCGTTGCGCCGTTCCGGGCCGTCGAAGGCCGGGGGCGTCGGGTGGGCGGCCAAGATATGGACCCGGCCACCCGGTAGCCGCACCGGCAAATCCAGATGGTTCTTAGACGATAGGGGCAGGCGCTCCAGGGCCAGGGGCGGATACCAGCCATCCGGTAGCCGGGCATCGGGTAAATCCCGCCATAGCAGCGTGCGGAAACTCCGCGACCGGGCCAGTTCCAAGGGGTAGCGGGACAACACGGCAAAAGCGTATTGCCCCGGAAACGCCCCGAACCCCAGGGCATCATCGGGACCGCCCACCACCCCGTCCCGGTTCAAATCCAGGCCCGAAGGCAGGCCGGTGTTGGAGGGCGCGGCCAGGGCATGGGGATAGTACAAGGGCGCCGCCCCGTGATGGCCGATACGTAGATAATTGTCTTGAAACAAAGCCAAGGCCCGGCCCGCTGGATCGTGGTCAAACTCACAGAGCAGCAGCACATCCGGGCGCAGCCGCTGGATGGTTTCGGCCACGGCTTGGGCCTGGGGATCGGCGGGAGTGGACAAATCGGCGATCAGCCGACCCGGAGCCGGGCGGTATAGGGCGGCGTTGAAGGTGGCGAAGCGGATAATTGGTGGTGTGGGCATCCGATCGGATCAACAGGTAACTAATCTACAGCTATTCTATAGGGACTTACCCTTATCAGGGTATCGGTAGCGAGGTGATGCCCATGCCTGCCCAGCTTCAACATGTCATTCAGCCACGCCCTACCCAGTTGGGGGGGTTCGAGGTTTTGAGGGTGCTGCCGTACCGGGCGCAGCGCTCGGTGGGGCCGTTTGTATTTTTTGATCATTTGGGACCGGTGGATTTCCAGCCAGGGCAGGGTATCGACGTGCGCCCCCATCCCCATATCGGCCTGGCCACGGTCACGTATTTGTTCGAAGGGGAGATTGTCCACCGGGACAGCCTGGGCTGCGTTCAGACCATCCGCCCTGGCGCCGTGAACTGGATGACCGCCGGCCAGGGCATCGTTCATTCCGAGCGCACCGGCCCGGAACTACGGGCCAAGGGTCACCGGATTCATGGCATCCAATCCTGGGTGGCGCTGCCCCAGGCCGTGGAGGAAACCACCCCGGCTTTCCACCACTACCCCGCCGCTACTCTGCCCGTGCTGGAACTGCCCGGCGCGCAGCTCCGGCTGATCGCCGGTACGGCCATGGGCCGGGAGGCGCCGGTGGCGGTATTTTCGAAGATGTTCTATATGGATGCCTGTTTGTCGGCGGACGGTGGCTTGGTGCTAGATGACGAACACCAGGAACGGGCCGTGTACATGGCCGAGGGGGCGGCGGAGCTGGATGGCCAACTCCTGGAAACCGGGCAGATGGCGGTGCTGGCCCCCGGCGGCGAGGCGGACATTCGCGCCAGGGGACCGGCTCGGCTAATGATGTTGGGAGGCGAACCCCTGGACGGGACGCGGCATATCTGGTGGAACTTTGTCCACAGCTCCCAGGAGCGCATCGAGGCGGCCAAGGCGGATTGGGCGGCGAATCGGTTTCCCAAGGTGCCGGGGGAGACAGAGTTTATCCCCCTGCCCGAGCAATCCGGTTCGTCCACCTCAAGGACTTCGCCCCGGTGAGGGGCGCCGGACCCACGGTCTTTGGTTGCCGCGCTGGAGAGTTCGTGGCTAGGTCTGTTTGCCGGAGCTATGGTGGTATGCCTGATACGGTATTGGCTGGCGCAGACGCGCCGTGCCGTTATTAAACACGATTTTCTCAGGCCGAAAATACCCAAAAGGTGATCCATGAACAGAGCGAATAAACAGGCTTGGAAGGCAGCGCACGAAGCGGCGAGAAAGGTGTTGCGCAAGGAAGATAAAGAGCATAAATACACGCCTTTAGGAAGTATCTGGTACGAGATCAGTGGGCAATTGCGCAGCAATGGCGATCGGGTGGATGTGGACGCGGTGAAGGCGTGGTGGACCACTGAAAGCCAGCAGCGCCAATTGATGGAAAAGATTCTCAAGCAGGCCGGTTTCACCCAGAGCGGCTCGCTTTATTCTTGGCCCAAGGCCGATGATAAATCCGAGAGCAAACCCGGCAAGGACAGCAAAATCGACAAAGCCCGCATTAAGGACAAAAAAGAAAAAAAATAAACCCCATCTGCGGCGGTAACCCGTGGGGCCGCCTAGGCTGAAGCGATCCATTCCGGCGCGGCGCTGGGATGAGCGCCGTGAGCATTACCGGTCTTTAGGCCGGGGAGGATGCCAATGTGAAGTTTCGTGCCATGCATCGAGTGCGCCATGGGTGGTTTATGATTATCGGTATTCTCGGGTGTTCCAGCGCACACCTGGCTAGGACAATAACAATGCCGGATTAACATCTGGCGGAGAAGCAAATGGTGCTCAATTCAAGAGCGCTAGGGATTGGCGGGCTGCTACTGATGGCAGTGGGGGGGTGTGTCTGGCTCACTGACCGATTGTTGGCGCCATGGAACGTCAGCCGGGAAGGGGGGCAGGGCTGGTGGATAGCCATATTGCTGCTGGTGCTGGCAAGCGCCGTGCCCTTGCTGGCCCTATGGTTTCGCAACGCATTATCGGTTACCCCTCACGAGCAGGCCGCCCAGCACCGCTTGCCGCAGATGCGTGATCTCTACTCGGCCCTGAGCCGCACCAACCACGCCATCATCCATCTTCACGACCCCGATACGCTGTTTCGGGAGGTCTGCCATATCCTGACCTATCACGGCGGATTTATCATGGCTTGGATCGGCCAGGTGGACGCCGCCAGCCAACGGGTCAATCCGGTTGCCACCAGCGGTCCCGTGGCGGAAATGCTCAACACCATCAGTATATCGGTGGACCAAGCCACCCTTGAGGGCATGGGACCGACGGGCAAAGCCTACCGCAAGGGTGGTAGCCATATCGTCAACGATTATTTGGCCGACCCGGACCTGAGCCACTGGCGGAGCATGGCGCGGCAGTTCGGTATCCGCTCTGCCGGCGCTTTCAATCTCAAAGTGGAAGGGAAAACCGAGGCGGTGCTGGCGGTGTACGCCGGGGAACCGAATTTCTTCGACCAGGAAATGATTGATCTCGTCCAGCAGATGACTCGGAATCTTGCCTTCGCCCTGGAAAACTACCGCCAAGAAGAGCGCCGCCTGAAGGCGGAGGAGAAACTCAAGCTGTGGGCCAGGGTATTCGAGAGCAGCGGCGAGGCCATATACATTACCGACGACGCCTTCCGGATTATGATTGTGAACCGGGCCTATACGGATATCACCGGCTACAGCGCCACAGAAGCGGTCGGAAAGATTCCCCAGGCCCTCGACAGGCAGGGCGAGGAGGTGCGTGGACAGTTACGGGATATCGGCCATTGGCAGGGAGAAGTGTATCAGTGGCGCAAGAAAGGCGACCCAAGGCCGGTCTGGCTGTCCCTGAGCGCGGTTCGGGAGGGGCGAGGTCGGTGTGAGCCTAGCCATTATGTGGGCATTTTCGCCGATATCAGCGAACGCAAGGAAGCCGAGGCGCGAATCCAGTTTTTATCCAATCATGACGTTCTCACCGGCCTGCCTAACCGGGTTTTGCTGATGGACCGCCTGGAGCAAGCCTGCGCCGCAGCCCGGAAGCAGTCCGTGTCCGTGGCGCTCGTGTGCCTGGACCTGGACCGCTTCAAGAACATCAACGATTCCCTAGGCCATGGCGTGGGGGACGCCTTGCTACGAGAGGTGGCCCAACGGCTTCGGGCCTGGGCGCGCGCCGGGGATACGGTCAGTCGGCTGGGCAGCGACGAATTCGCGGTAGTGGTCACCGGCGTTCGCGAAGTAGGGGATGCCGCCCATGCCGCCGAAGCTATCCAGAAAGGGCTGTCCCAGCCCTACGCCATCGACGGTTTTGAATTCAGCATCACCCCCAGTATCGGCATCAGTCTCTGGCCCCAGGACGACGCCAACCCCCAGGCCCTGGTCCGCAACGCTGACGCCGCCGTCTTTCATGCCAAGACCTCGGCCCGGGGCGGTTATCGGTTTTTCACCCCCGAAATGAACGCCGCCGCCTTGGAGCGGCTGACCCTGGAAAACAATCTGCGCCGAGCGGTGGAGCGGGGCAGCTTCGCCCTCCATTACCAGCCCCAGGTGGACATCACCAGCGGCGCCATCATCGGCGCCGAGGCCCTGTTGCGCTGGCAAGACCCGGAGCTGGGCACCATCTCTCCGGCCCGCTTTATTCCCCTGGCCGAGGACACCGGCCTGATTATTCCCTTGGGAGAATGGGTGCTGAACGAAGCCTGTACCCAAAATCGCCGCTGGCAAGATCAGGGCTTGCCAGCCATCACCCTAGCGGTCAATCTGTCCGCCTTGCACCTGCAACGCCAGGACTTGCAGGACACCGTAGTGCGGGTGCTGCGGGAGTGCGGTCTGGACCCCCATTATCTGGAACTGGAACTCACCGAGGGGGCCATCATGAAGGACGCCGGCCGGGCCGTGGTTACCCTCCAGGGCCTAAAGAACATGGGTCTGCACTGCGCCATCGACGACTTCGGCACCGGCTATTCCAGCCTCAGCTACCTCAAACGCTTCCCCCTGGACAAGCTGAAGATCGACCGCAGCTTCGTGCGGGACGTGGACAGCAACTCCAGCGACGCGGAGATCGTCCGGGCCATCATCGCCCTGGCGCGCAGCCTGCGCCTCAAGGTCATCGCCGAGGGTGTGGAAACCGCCCCGCAACTGGCGTTTCTGCGCCGTCAGTGCTGCGACGAGATGCAAGGGTTTTTCTTCAGTCGGCCCTTGCCGGCGGAGGAATTCGGAGAGCTGCTCAGGGCCGGACGGCGGCTGGAACTGCACTGACCCGGACCTTGGGGTGGTCGCCGCTGGCCCGGGACGCGCCGCAAGTGGTCTACGCTTACCGAGAGGCAAGAGCGCGCCTATCGTAAAGGAACGGCACCATGGACGGTTCGAATAGCACATCGCTTGGCGGTTCTAGGGGGTATTTCAGGGCCTTTGCAAAGCGTATCGGGGGCTTGCTGCTGGGCCTAGGGGTTTTCATCGTAGCGCATCCCCCCGCCGTCGGAGCGCCGGACTGCTCCCCAACTTCGGACGCTTCTTCGGGAGCCATCGTGGTGGACGACGCCGAGGACTTCGCCGTGGAGTTTTTCCGCTGGCAGGTCACCGGGGCCGACTGGGGGGATGACCATATTGGTCCCCATCATGCCTATGCCGAGGCCGCTCCCGGTCATCCCGGCTTTGTCACCTTCGCCCCGGATCTGGGTGACCGACCCGGGCGCTACCGGGTCGCGGTGCGCTATCCCCGCCATCCGCCGGGCACGGTAAGCACCTTCGCAGTGATCGTCCATCACCGGGACGGCGCCACCTGGCGGGTGCTGGATGGCCGCCGCCGCGCCGGGGTCTGGGTGGAATTGGGCGAATTTGATCTTCACGATGGCGACTACGTGGAATTCCCCCGAGACTTCGCCCCAGCCGGTCCGGGCCGACGGGTGCCGGTGGATGCGGTGCGGTTTTGCGCTCCTCCCTTCCAAGGCGGTCAGCCTTCTCCAATGGCCAACGGCGGCTGAAAAATCCCTCGGGGTTCGTCCCTTTTGTCATGGTTTCTGACAACAGAGGTGTCCCCCATGCCCGCCGCCCGGTTTCGACGCTGCTGTCCCCATCGGCTCCGATCCTGGCTGCCGCTGATGCTGGTCTTGCTGCCCGGCCAGGCCATCGCCGCTGCCTTGGATTTGGGACCGGGGGCGCGGTCCTCGGTCTCGATAACCTCGTTTAAAACCCTTCGGGATCGGAATGTCATCAAGCAAAAAGAAGATTATTCCTGCGGGGCTGCGGCCTTGGCCACGCTGCTCAGCTACGGTTTGGGCGATAAGGTGGGGGAGGCCGAGATTTTGTCTTTTGTCTTGGAAGACCTGTCCCCGGAAGAACGCAAGAAGCGGGAGGACAAGGGCCTGTCTCTGCTGGACATGCAGCGCTTCGTGGAGTCCAGGGGCTATCGGGCGCAAGCCTTCAGATTGGCGCCGGAGTACCTAGCCCGGCTGAGCGTTCCGGTAATCGTGTTCGTCTCTCCAGAGGGCTATGACCATTTTGCCGTGCTCAAGGGCGTGCGCGGCGGACGGGCGTTTCTGGCCGACCCTTCACTGGGCAATGAAACCCAGCGCCTGTATCGGTTTTTGGACATGTGGCTGGACCCGAGCAGTGGCAAGGGCATTGTGTTCGTGGTGGAACGAATCGATGGTGTCGGGGATGTATTGCTGTTGCCCCCTGCCGGGGATCTGCCCGCTCCTGAATTACTCTCCGTGCGCCAATTCCTGAAGCCGGGTTTTCCGGCCACGGCCATCCGCCCACGCGGGAGATAAACTATGGTTAAGCGTTTATTATCCGGTTCCCTGGCCGTGATGCTTCAGCTTACCCAGAGCGCCGCCGCCGATCCGGCGGTGTTGACCTTGGAGCAGGCGGCGGCTTTGTTGCGGACCTCTCCGAACGCAGTGAGTCGGTTGGCCGCCTCCGGTCAAATACCGGGGCGTCGGCTGGGTAGGCATTGGCGGTTTTCCCGAACGGCGGTGCTGGACTGGCTAGCGGGCACGGCCACGTCGGAATTGGCGACGGTGAGGGGGCGCGGCGCGACATCGGCGTCGGCGCCTCCAGCACGGTCGGAACCCATCGGGGAACGGCCGGAAGCAGGCAGCGCCGGAGATGTATTTCTGCGTGAACAGGCGGTGTTGCTGGAACCTGGACAGTGGACCGTGGAGCTGGATCTGATCTACGGTAGAAGCGAGCGCAACCTGTTCGAACTGAGTCCCGTCGGCGACCTGACGCCGATTACCCTGGAACGGGATTTCTTCGCCACCAACCTGGCTCTGCAATACGGGTTGGGCAAAGGCACGGAGCTGTTCGCCACCTTGCCCTGGGTCTATGAGCAGGAGACCCTGCACCGGGGGGCCGCCACCGAAACCCTGGATGAGCGTTCAGAACTGGGCGATGGAATCATCGGTCTGCGCCATACCTTACTGAGCGAAGCTTTGGGTCGGCCGGAGGTCATTGCCTCTGTGCTGGGAAAAATACCCACCGGCGAAGGTTCCTACGGTGTGGGCGTTGGCGTGTCTCTGGTCAAGCGCAGCGACCCGGCGGCCCTGTATGCCGATCTGGAATATCTGCATACCTTTAGCCGCGAAAGCGATGACCTGGGCAAGCTGGAACCCCGGCACAGCCTGGCTGCGGGCCTGGGCTATGCCTTGGCCTTCAATGACAAACTATCGGTAAGCACTTCATTCAATAGCGTTTTCAATAGCCGAACCCGTTTCCGACAGGCAGAGTTGCCGGCCGAGGAGCGGTTTTTTCTGGATTTCGGTCTGACCTACCAATTGAATAAAAAACTTTATCTGGAACCAAAACTGAGCGTTGGTCTCAACGGCGATCCGGGGTTTACTTTCCAGTTGAGCATTCCCTATACCTTCTGAATCCGGCGGCCGCTACAAAGCAATGGGGCTGGTCATCGGACCAGCCCCGGTTATTACGGAAGACAACAATCAGATCAGCGCCGCCAACCGCCCAGAGGGATATAGCTGAGACCACGTTGCCCTCTACGCCGTTCACCCTGAACGTCTTCTTTTTCCTGTTCCGACAACGCTTCGGTCGGGATGCCCTGAAGACTGGAAAAGCCCTGCCCGGGATGGCCCTGTTGGCTGACTTTGGCGAAACCCGGTTGCGGGGTCTCGATCGCCTGCTGGCTGACCTTGGAAAAGCCGCTTTTATCTCCTGACCAGAGATACATGCCGCCCATGGCGACAGCGGTGATAATGCTCAATTTCAAGCCCAAATTGACGATTTGGCCGGATCTGTCCAAAAGTCGGCTACCGGTGGAATGTTGCTCGCTCATGATGATGAACCCCTCTGTCCTCTGGCCGGGATCGTATGGCCCGGCGAATTGGAGTGCCGACTCTGCCAGTAGAGTCCGGCGTGGCCCGGGATGATCGGGTTAATGGATTGACACGGACAGAAGAGGGGTTTTTTGCCTCAGCCGGTGAGTCGCCGCCGCAACAGCCGCACCGCCAGCATCAAGGCCGCCAGGGTATAACCCAGGATCACCAGCAGATGCAGCAGGGGGTTATCGAGGGCGCCGCCGGTCATCAGGGGCCGCACTAACTCCACCGCGTGAGCCAGGGGCAGCAGTTGGACCAACCACTGGATCAGGGTCGGCATTCCCTCCAGGGGAAAGAACACCCCGCTCACCAACAGCAGCGGCGTTAGCACCAGGGTGTTGTAATAGAGGAAAAAATCATAGTTTCGGGCATAGGCGGTGATAACCAGGGCCATGGCCCCGAAGCACAGCCCGGTGAGCAGCACCACCGGCAAGGCCAGCAACGCCCGCCAGTCGGCCACCGCCCCCAACAGGGCGGCCACGATCAGTATGGCCAGACTGCTGAACAGGCTTTTGGTGGCCGCCCAGGCCGCCTCTCCCACCACCACATCCTGTACATCCAGGGGGGTGGCCAGCATGGCGTCCCAGGTTTGTTGCACGGCCATACGGGTATAGGCCGAATACATGCCCTCGAAAGAGGCCGTGACCATGGCGCTGGAGACCACGATGCCCGAGGCCAGATAGACGATATAGGGCAACTGGCCCATCTCCCCCACGAAGCTGCCTAGGCCGTAGCCCAGGGCCAGCAGATACAGCAGGGGTTCTCCGAAATTGCCCAGGATGGCTGGCCCGGCCAGCTTCTTCCAGACCAGGAAATTGCGCCGCCACACCGCCGGCCAGCGGGGGCTGGCGTCCCGTAGCCGTTCCATTATTGACCCTCCCGCAGTTCCCGACCGGTGAGTTTCACAAAGACATCCTCCAGATTGGCGGGGCGGTGCAAGAACGTCAGCTCCGGCCGCCGTCCCAGGGCCTCCAGCAGGGGTCGTTCGTCGTTGGCGTAGTAGAACTGGGTTTCGCCCACCCGCTCGGAGCGGTCGGCCAGGGTGGCGCCAGTGTCCTGGTGCCAGCCGTCCAGCGCCGGGCCGTAGACCTCCACCACCTGGGCCTCGATATGGCGGCGGATCAACGCCTGGGGTGGGTCCGAGTCCAGTATCCGGCCATGGTCCATGACCGTCACCCGGTCGCATAGGCGCTGGGCCTCCTCCATGTAATGGGTGGTCAGGACCAGGGTGATGCCCCGGGAGCGCAAGGCCCGCAGCCGTTGCCAGATGAGTTGGCGGGCCTGGGGGTCCAGGCCGGTGGTCGGCTCGTCCAGGACCAGCAGTTCCGGGTCGTTGACCAAGGCCCGCACCAGGGATAGGCGTCGGCGCATGCCCCCGGACAGGGTGTCGATGGGGGCGTCCCGTTTGCTCTCCAGGGAGGCAAAGGCCAGCAACTCGCCGATCCGCTGGTCCAGCCAGGGATCGGTCAGGCCGAAATAGGCGCCATAGGTGCGTAGGTTCTCGGCCACCGTGAAATCCGGGTCCAGATTGTCCTGTTGGGGCACCACGCCAATGCGTCGGCGCATGACCGTGGCCTGTTCCGGGATCGGGTGGCCCAGCACCGTCAGCCGTCCGGCGCTGGGAGGGGTATTGCCGATCAGCATCCGCAGCAGGGTGGTCTTGCCCGCGCCGTTCGGCCCTAGCAGGCCCCAGAATTCCCCGGCTCGCACCTCCAGGTCCACACCGGCCACGGCCTTATACTCGCCGTAGCGTTTCACCAATCCTTGGACTTGGATTACCGGTTGGGTCATGACCAGGGCTTTCTGTGGCGGGTATGCCTGCAAAGTATGCAAAGCCCGGGGGAATCGTCAACGGGATTCAGTCAGCCGTTGCAAGATCAGGCCGAAGAACCCCTCGTCCCCGGTGGCCGAAAACCCCCAGCCCAGATGCGTGCCGCAGCGTCGGCACAGGGCGATCCGCCAGGCATGGTCGGCAAACCAGGTATGCTCGGTAGTGGCCTCGCCGATCAGGGTGCAGCCCGGGGCCTTGCTGAAGCAGCCGATGCGGAATTCCAGACCCAAGGGGTTGGTAACGCAATGGGTATGGGCGCCCCCCCGGTCGGTGCGCTGATCGGCATCGGTGACCGGCTGGCCGCAGGCGGTGCAGCGCAGGGGGCGGGTCGGGTCGGTGGTGGACCGCTCCCGATCCTTGGACAGCTGTTGGTCCAGTTGGGATTCGTCGAGCAATTTAAAGGCCAGCACGGTGTTCATGGTCTGCTTGTGAATGGGCGCCAAGGGTTTGGAAACCGGACCCCGCCCGGGAGTTCGATGGGGAAATGGGTCAATAGAGCTAGCATTCCCTAAATCCGCCGGGAGATTCCCCCAAAAACCACTATTCTTGTTCTAAGTCGAAATGTCTCACCATTCGCCATCATGAGGTGTAACACGGGTATGACCACACTGAACTCCACTTTGGCTCGGGTGACCGACCGCATAACCGAGCGCAGCCGCGACACCCGCGCCCAATATCTGGACCGCACCCAGCGCATGGCCCTGCACGGCCCGGTGCGCAAGAGCCTGGCCTGTACCAACCAGGCCCACGCCTTCGCCGCCTTCGATGACCACGATAAAAACGTGCTCAAGGAGATGCGCTGGCCGTCCATCGCCATCGTCTCCGCCTATAACGATATGCTCTCGGCCCACCAGCCCTTCGAGACCTACCCCCAACTCATCAAACAGGCGGTGCGCCAGGTGGGGGCCGTGGCCCAGTTCGCCGGTGGCGTACCGGCCATGTGCGACGGGGTCACCCAGGGCCAGCCGGGCATGGAAATGTCCCTGTTCTCCCGGGATGTGATCGCCCTGGCCACCGCCGTATCCCTATCCCATAACACCTTCGACGGGGTGTTGATGCTGGGCATCTGCGACAAGATCGTGCCCGGACTGGTGATGGGCGCCCTGAAGTTCGGTCATCTGCCGGTGATTCTGGTCCCCGGCGGTCCCATGCCCTCGGGCCTGCCCAATGAGGAGAAGGCCAAGGTCCGCCAGCTCTACGCCGAGGGTAAAGTGGGTCGGGACGCCCTGCTGGAATCGGAGCTGAGTTCCTACCATTCCCCAGGCACTTGCACCTTCTTCGGCACCGCCAACTCCAACCAGATGCTCATGGAGATCATGGGCCTACATGTGCCCGGAGCGGCCTTCCCCAACCCCAACACCCCCTTGCGGGACGCCCTCACCGAGGCCGCCGCCCAGCGGGTGGCGAAGATCACCGCCCTGGGGGACGAGTATATTCCCATGGCCAAGGTGGTGGACGAGAAGGCCATCGTCAACGCCATCATCGGCCTGCTGGCCACTGGCGGCTCCACCAACCACACCATCCATCTGATCGCCATGGCCCAGGCCGCCGGGGTGCGTATCGACTGGGGCGATTTCGCCGAACTGTCCAAGGTGATTCCGCTGCTGGCCAAGGTCTATCCCAACGGCAAGGCCGATGTAAATCATTTCCAGGCCGCCGGGGGCATGGGTTTTCTGATCGGCCAATTACTGGACGCCGGACTGCTCCACGAGGATGTCCACACCGTGGCCGGCCCTGGCCTGTCTCGCTACCGAGAGGAACCGGTGCTGGCCGACGGGCGGCTCTCCTGGCGGCCGGCCCCCGCCGAGAGCGGCGACCCCGACGTACTCACCACCGCCGACAAACCCTTTAGCGCCACCGGCGGCCTGCAACTGCTGTCCGGCAATCTGGGCCGGGCAGTCATCAAGGTCTCGGCCGTCAAGCCCGAACACCGGATTGTGGAAGCCCCGGCACGGGTGTTTAACGACCAGGAGGATGTCATGGCCGCCTTCGAGCGGGGCGAATTGCACCAGGATGTGATCGTGGTGGTGCGCTTCCAGGGTCCCCGGGCCAACGGCATGCCGGAACTGCACAAGCTGACCCCGCCCCTGGGGGTTTTGCAGGGTCTGGGCTACAAAGTGGCCCTGGTCACCGACGGGCGCATGTCCGGGGCTTCCGGCAAGGTGCCCGCAGCCATCCACGTCACCCCCGAAGTCCTGGCCGGTGGTCCCCTGGGCAAGGTTCGGGATGGGGATGTCCTACGCCTGGACGCCGAGGCCGGGGTGTTGGAGGCCCAAGTGGAGTCCGCCGAATGGGCGGCCCGGGCCGTGGACAGGGCCGATCTGGATCATTACCAGTGGGGCCTGGGCCGAGAACTGTTCGACGGTTTCCGTAGCCTCGCCACCGGGGCCGAGCAGGGGGCCATGAGTTTCTATTCCGCCGACGCCGCGCCGGAGCCTATTGACGTGCCCGAGGCCGTGCGGGAAGCCACCGCCGACTGGCGGCCATAAGGAGAACGCCCATGCAACGCCATTACACCCTGGAATACTGGAACACCGACGGCGGTTTCGTGGGCCGGGTCAAGGAAATGCCCGGCGTGATAGGCCGTGGGGAGACCCTGGAGGCCATGGAAGAAGCGGTGATCCGCGCCTGCCAGCAGGTGGTGGAACTGGAATCCCACGCCATGCGGGCCGACGTGAACACCAAGCCCATCGCCTTTGAAGTGTATTACGCCCCGGAGCCGGATTGAGGGCAATGATGCGGTTCGCGAAGCTCACCACATCCTACAACTATCAACATGTTGCGGTAGGATGCGGTGAGGCGCGAACCGCATCATTCAAGTTTACCCGGTTCCTCGTAATTGACTTTGTATACGCTTTCCTCGATCAGCGCCCGCGTTGTTTTCTCATCCAGGTCAATGCCCCGCTGGGCCGCCGCCCGTCGCAGATGGGCGCGGGCGGATTGGTATTTTTCCTGGCTGGCCTGACCCCGTTTGGCGTGTTTGTACTGTTGTTCAGCGGACTGCACCCCTTCCCGAGCTAGCCCGGATAACTGCCGCTGTTCTTCCTCGGACAGGTTCAGTCGCCAGCGGTTGTTCAGATAACGCACGGTCATAAAGGAAAACAGCGGTCCCGCCACCGACACGGTGACGGCCAACACCTTGATGGCGAGTACCTGGATCATTGTTCGGCTTCCTCTTGTGGCCGGTCGCCGGACTCGGGACGGCGGCCTCCGGCCAGTTGTTGTTGCAACGCGCCCAGTTCATCCCAACGGTCGGCGGCGGCCAAGGCGGCCTGTTCCGGCCAGGTGGTCGGGTCCACCATATACAATTCGGCCTGGCGCAAAAGGGTCCGTAGCCGTTCTGGGTCAGCGTCGGCCAGTTGCTGATACCTGCCGATACCCTGACTGATCAGCAGGTTGGCGATTTTGGGACCGATGCCTTCGATCCGGGTCAGGTCGTCAGGCTCGGTGGCCGCCATGGCCGCCGGGGAGCGGCGCTTGATCTGGAACACCTCGTCCTCGATCAGGGTCTTGAGAGTGGCCTCGTCCAGGGGCAGACCGCGCCGGGCGGCGTTTTGCAGCACATGGGCCCGGGCCGTCTCGAATTTTTGTTGCCGGGCGGTCTGGCGGTCGCCGGTGTTTTTATACTGCTGCTGGGCGAATTTCACCCCTTGCCGAGCCAGTTCCTCCGTCTGTTGATGCTGTTCGTGGGCCACTGTCAGCTTCCAGCGCCGGTGCAGATAGCGCAGACCCAGAAAGGTCACCGTGGGGGCTGCGGCGGTCACCGTGGCCGCGAGGATTTTCAGGGCGAGCAATTGAACCATGGTACCGTCTCCTTGCAACAGGGATAGTCGCCCTCAGGAGGGCGGTTGCGCCCCCCGCTTGCGGGCCAGCAGGCGCTGTTTCTCCTCCGCCGATAGGCTTTGGAGCTTTTCCAGGGCGGTGGCGATCTTCTCCGCCTGGCCGGGCCGGGGGTCCAGGGATTTCACGGTCAGGGCCAGCCCGGCCACGCTGGCGAACTTGAAAAACGCCGGCAAGGGCACGTCCACCCGCAGGCTGTCCCGCACCCGGGACAACACCCGGGTGGCCAGCAGGGAATGCCCTCCCAGGGCGAAGAAATTATCCTCCACCCCCAGGGCCTCCCGGCCCAGTACCTCCTGGAAGATCCCCGCCAGCACCCGCTCCAGGGCGTCTCGGGGCGGGGTGATGCTCGGGGCCGGGTCGGGGGGTGCGGGCAGGGCGGCCCGGTCCACCTTGCCGTGGGCGGTCAGGGGCAGGGCATCCAGGGCCACGAAGGCGGCGGGGATCAGGTATTGGGGCAGGCGTTGGCCCAGCCGGTCGCGCAACAGCGACGGGTCCGGGGGGCTGTCGGCCACCAGATAAGCCACCAAGCGATCGTCCCCGTCGGCTCCGGGGCGCACCGTCACCACGCAGTCCCGCACCCCCGGACAGGCGGCCAGGGCGTGTTCGATTTCCCCGGGTTCGATACGCAGGCCCCGAACCTTGAGTTGTTGGTCCAGTCGGCCCAGGTAGTCGATGCGTCCATCTGGCAGCCAGCGGGCTAGGTCGCCGCTGCGATAGAGCCGCTCTCCGGGGGTGAGCGCGAAGGGATTGGGGACGAAAGCGGCGGCGCTGCGCCCAGGTCGGTCCCGATAGCCTCGGGCCAAACCCGGGCCAGCCACGCATAATTCACCGGCTACCCCCAGGGGCGTCAGATTCAGGCGCTTATCGAGAATATAGACCCGATGGTTATCCACCGGTCGGCCCAAATCTGGGGGCGGCGCTCCGTGGGGGTCCACGGAACCGGAGGTGGTGACCACGCTGTTTTCCGTGGGGCCGTAGTTGTTCACTAAGGTGAAAGGCAGCCCCTCGGGCGGGCGGCGGCGCAACCGGTCGCCGCCGGTGAGCAGGACCCGCAGGGCCGTGCCGGTGGGCCAGTCCAGGCCCAGCAGGGGTTCCGCCAGGGGGGTGGGGACAAAGCCGATGGTGATGCGCCGCCTCGCCAGCCAGTCCCGTAGCCCCTCGGGGGTCCCGGCGGTGGTCTCATCCACTAGGGAAAGCCGCGCCCCGGCGCAGAGATAAGGCCAGAGTTCCCAGACTGTGGCGTCGAAAGCCGGGTTGGCCATTTGGCTGGCGTGGTCGGCCTCGGTCACGGCGAAGGCCCGGCGGTGCCAGGCCACCAGATTGGCCAGCCCCCGGTGGCTGACCGCCACGCCCTTGGGCAGGCCTGTGGAGCCGGAGGTATAGATGAGATACGCCAACTGCTCCGGGTGGACGGCGAGGTTCGGGTCCGTGGGCGCTTCGGCCTGTTCCTCCAGGGCATCCAAGCAAACCGTGGGCGTCCCAGTATCCAGGTCAGAGGCCAGGGCGGTGTGGCTGAGCAATAGCCGGGCGTCGGCGTCCGCCAACAGCCAGGCTAGCCGCTCCGAGGGGCAGGCCGGGTCCAGGGGCAGATAAGCGCCCCCGGCCTTGAGCACCGCCAGCAGGGCGATGAGCCAGTCCGGGCCGCGCTCCAGCCAGACCCCCACTACTGTTTCCGGGCCGATGCCTTGCCGGCGTAGAAAATGGGCCAGGCGCTTGGCCCGGGTTTCCAGTTCGCCGTAGGTCAGGGTGTCCGGGCCGTGGCTCAGGGCCGGGCGCTCCGGCGACCTGGCAGCCTGGGCGCGGATGGGGTCCATGACCGGGACAAAGGGGTATTCCACCGCCGTGGCGTTATGGCCCTCCAGCCGCCGCCGCTCCTCCCCCGGCAGCAGCCCCAGGGCGTCCATGGCCGCCTCCGGGTCACGGGCGGCGCTGTCGGCCAGCATCGCCAGCCGCCGGGCCAGGGCCTGGGCGGTGTCGGCCCGGAACAGCCGGGCGGCGTATATCAGGTCCAGGCGCGGACCGTCCGGGGTGTCGACGAACTGAAAACTCAGGTCGAACTTGGCCACGGGAAAGCCCTCCCCGAAGGCCGATAACCGGGCTTCTCCCAAGCGCGCCGGGGCGGCCTCGCCGGTCTCCAAGCTGACCATCACATCGAACAGGGGCGGTCGGCTCAAGTCCCGTTCCAGGCCCAGATCGTCCACCACCACATCGAAGGGCACGGCCTGCTGGCGGTAGCCCTCCAGGGCCGTGGACCGCACCCGCTCCAACAGCGCCCGGAACGACTCCCCGCCGTCCAGCCGGTCCCGCAGGGCCAGGGTGTTGACCAGGCAACCCACGGTGCCCTCCCATTCCGGCTGGTCCCGGCCCGCCACCGGGCAGCCCACGGTAATGTCCCTCTGGCCGCCGTGGCGATGGAGCAGGGCCTTGACCAGGGCCAGCAGCACCATGAACCGGGAGGTGCCCGGCAGCAGGGCTTGCAGGGTGTCCAGACTGTCCCGGTTCAGGTTCTGGGTCACCAGGCCCCCGGTCACGTCCTGGACCGCCGGTCGGGGAAAGTCCAGGGGCAGGTCCAAGGCTGGCGCATCGGCCAGACGCCGCCGCCAGTCCCGGCGCCCCGCCTCGGCTTCCGGCCCGGCCAGCCAGTGGTTCTGCCAGGCGGCGAAGTCCCGGTAGTGGCCGGTCGGCCCGGGCAGGGGGTGGCCGACGTACAGGGCCGCCAGTTCCGCCACCAGCAGCCCCAGGGACGCGCCGTCGGCGATGGCGTGGTGGAGGTTCACCAGCAGCACATGGCGCCGCGTCCCCAGGCGCAGCAAAGCGGCCCGCAGCAAAGGACCACGCTCCAGGTCAAAGGGGGCGGCGGCATGGGCCTGGGCTTGGTCCCGAGCGGCGGCCTCCGGGTCGGTCTCCTGGCTCAGATCCCGCTGTTCCAGGCGGATACCGGCCACATCCACGAACTGGCGCAGCTCTCCGTCCACCAGGGCAAAGCGGGTGCGTAGGGCCTCGTGGCGGTCCACCAAGCTGTCCAGGGCGGCGGCCAGGGCGGCGGCGTCCAGGGGACCCTCCAGGGCCAGGGCCAGGGGGATATGATACGCGGGGCCGTGGGCCAGCCGACTCAGCACCCACATGCGCCGCTGGCCGTGGGAAGCCGGCCAGCCCCGCTCGGCCCGTTGTCGCTGGAAATAGCCGCTGTCCCGCAGAGCCTGGAGGGCGGCCCGGTCCCCGGCCTTGGCCCGGCGCTTGAGGTCGTGCAGATCGTTCATGGGGCCAGGGCCTCGGCCACCGCCCGGGTCAGGGCCTGGGCGTTGTGATGGATATAGAAATGATCTCCGGCCAGCATCCGCAACTGGAACCGGTCCCGAGTGGTGTCCCGCCAGGCGTCCAACTGGGCCTGGGAGACTTTATGATCGTCCAGGCCCCCGAAGGCGGTCACCGGACAGTCCAGGGGCGGGCCGGGGTCCGGCTGGTAGGTGTCGTTCAATTGGAAGTCCCGGCGCACGAGGGGCAGCATCAGGGCCATGAGTTCCGGGTGGTTCAAAACCTCCTCAGGGGTGCCGTTCAGCGCCCGCAGTCGGGCCTTGAACTGGGGGTCGGGCAGGCCATACGCGGGTTCCTCCGGGTCCGGCAACTGGGGCGACCGGCGGGCGGAGACCAATAGATGGGCGGGGGCCGACTGTCCCTGGGCCTGCCGATGTCGCGTCCAGGCATAGGCCACCGCCGCCCCCATGCTGTGTCCAAAGCAGGCATGGGGCAGGTCCAGATAGGGAGCCAGGGCCTGGTCCAGGGCGCTGACCAGTTCACCCATGTGGGCGTAGGGGGTTTCGGACAGGCGGTTTTCCCGACCTGGGAGCTGCACCGGGCAAACCTCCACGGAGTCAGGCAGGGCCGCTGCCCAGCTCCGATAGGCTGAAGCCCCGCCACCGGCATAGGGAAAGCAGAACAGCCGCAGCCGGGCGCTGGGGCGGGGTTTGCGAAAAACGATCCAGTGGGTGGTCATGGATGGCTCACCTGAACGAATGGGCTAGGGCGTTTGAAGTGGGTTCCGGGAACCCCCACCCCGGCCCTCCCCCTCGAATGAGGCGGAGGGGGTGGAAGTCTCCCCCTCGTATGAGGGGGAGATTTAGAGGGGGTTGCCCCAGTTTCGTCGGGATCTCCATTTATTCCCCCAGCCACTCCAGTTCCTCCGCCGTCGGCGGCTGGATCGCCGTCGGCTCTGGCTCATGCTGCGCCGTCCCCAGGGGTTCCCGCGCCCTCAGCAACTCCGCCAGCCCGGCCACCGTGGGCCGCTGAAACAGGTCCGCCAGTTCCAAGGCCAGGCCCTGTTGCCGACGAAGCGCCGAGACCAGTCGGGAGGCTTTCAGGCTATGACCGCCCAGGGCGAAGAAGTCCCCGTCGATACCCACCGCGTCCAGCCCTAGGGTCTCGGCGAAGGCTGCGGCCAGGGTCTGTTCCAAGGGGTCCCGGGGCTGGGCGGCGGGGGTGTTCGGAGCCGTTTCCGGGGCGGGCAGGGCCTTGCGGTCCAGCTTGCCGTTGGGGGTCAGGGGCAGGGATGCCAGGCGGATATAAGCCGACGGCGCTAGCTGCTCGGGCAGGGTGTCGCGCAGCCGCTGGCGCAAGTGGGCGGGATCAAGGGGAGCATCGCTGACCAGATAGGCCACCAATCGGCGGCCATCCGGGGGATCGTCCCGGGCCACCACGGCGGCCTGGCGCACCTCGGGCAGGGCCACCAGGGCGGCTTCGATTTCCCCAGGTTCGATGCGAAAACCCCGAATTTTCACCTGCTGGTCGGCCCGGCCCAGGATCTCCAGCACCCC
The DNA here is from genome assembly GCA_964597315.1 of uncultured Candidatus Competibacteraceae bacterium. Lineage (GTDB taxonomy): Bacteria > Pseudomonadota > Gammaproteobacteria > Competibacterales > Competibacteraceae > CAZQXD01. Next base: position 6,390 of record CAZQXD010000007.1, on the reverse strand, counting down.
GTCGTCTCGCCAGCGGGCCAGGTCGCCGGTGCGGTATAAACGCCCCCCCGGTGGGTCGGCCCAGGGGTCGGGCAGGAATTTTTCGGCGCTCAGTCCCGGTCGCCGCCAATAGCCCAGGGCCACCCCGGCGCCCCCCAGATACAGCTCTCCCACCGCCCCCAGGGGCAGGGGCTGGAGACGATGATCCAGAATATGGGCGCGGGTGTTGGCGATGGGCGTTCCCACCGCTTCGGTGGCCGTACGCTCCCTGGGGGAGAGCCGACAGGCCGTGGACCAGACCGTGGTCTCGGTGGGACCGTAAAGATTCCAGACCTCGCTCCCCCGCTCCAGCAGCCCTTGGGCCAAGTCCCCCGCCAGGGCCTCGCCGCCGCAGAGGATTTTCAGGCCCGGCTGGAGGCCCGGCTGGCCCGTCCAGCCCCCGTCCAGCAGCAGCCGCCACAGGGCCGGGGTGGCCTGCATCACCGTGGCCTGGTCCAGCAGCGCCCCCAGCCGTTCCGGGTCGGTGAGTTCCTCCCGGCTGGCCAGATACAGCCGGGCGCCCCTCAGCAGGGGCAGGTATAGCTCTAGGGCGGCGATATCGAAAGACAGGGTGGTCACCGCCAGCAGGGTATCGGTTTCGTCCAGCCCCGGCGCTTGGGCCATGCTATCCAGGAAATTGTTCAGGCTGGCGTGGCTCACCAGCACCCCCTTGGGTCGGCCGGTGGAGCCGGAGGTGTAGATCAGATAGGCCGGGTGTTCGGGTCTCGGGCCGCTCCCAGCCGGGAGCGGCCCTCCTGGCTCCAGGTCATCCAGCCACAGGGCCTGGGCGGCGTGGGGAGGTAGGGCATCTCGCACCGCCGCTTCCGTGACCAGCACCTCGGCCCCGGAATCCTCCAGCATATAGGCCAGCCGGGACGGCGGATAGCTGGGGTCCAGGGGCAGATAGGCGCCCCCGGCCTTGAGGATGCCCAGCAGGCCCACCAGCAGCCGGGGACCCCGCTCCAAACATAGCCCCACCAACCGGTTCGGACCCACCCCCATGGCCCGCAGCCGCCAGGCCAAGCCGTTGGCCAGGGCGTCTAATTCTTGGTAGCCGAGCCGCCCGTCGTTCCAGAGCAGGGCCGTGGCCTCTCCCCGGCATAGGGCCTGGGCCGCCAGCCGGGCCGGTAGGGTGGCGGTGGGCAGCGGGGTCGCCAGGGGATTGAAGGCCGCCAGCCGCTGCCGTTCCGCCGCCGGTAGCAGTTCCAGCCGGTCCAGGGGGGTATCGGGGTCGGCCAGGACGCCGTGGACCAGGGTCGAGAATTGCTCACCCAGCCGGCGGATGCGGGCTTCCCGGAACAGGTCGGTGTTGTATTCGATACTCAGCACCAGCCCGGCGGGGGTGTCCTTGCAGCAGAAGGTGAGATCGAATTTGCTGGTCTCCGGGTGTTCGAACACCGGCCGTACCGTCAACCCCTTCAGACCCAGCCCGGCGTCGGCCTGGTTTTGGAGGATCAGCAGCACATCGAACAGGGGCGAGCGGCTCAGGTCTCGGGGTGGGCGCAGGGCCTCCAGCAGCCGGTCGAAGGGGTAGTGCTGATGGTCGTAAGCCTCCAGGGCCGTGGTTCGGACCTGGTTGAGCAAAGCCGTAAACGACGCTTGGCCGTCCAAGCGGTCCCGCAAGGCCAGCAGGTTCAAAAAACAGCCGATCTGGCCCTGCAAGTCCGGGTGATCCCGCCCGGCGCAGGGGCTGCCCACGGTAATGTCCCGCTGGCCGCAGTGTCGGTAGAGTAGGGTTTTGACCAGGGCTAGCAGCACCATGAACAGGCTGGCCTTGTGGCCACGGCCCAGGGCCGCCAGGGCGGCGGAGGGGGCGGGGTCCAGAGTCCAGGACAGCTCCCGGCCCCGGAAGGTCTGGATCGGCGGGCGGGGGAAATCCGTGGCCAGGTCCAACACCGGCAACTCCCCGCCCAGTTTGGCCAGCCAGTAATCCCGGCTCGGCCCCTCGTCCCGGCCATGGCGCCAGGCGGCGTAGTCCCGGTACTGGATGGCCAGAGGCGGCAAGGGGTCCGCTTCGCCCCGCCGAAAAGCCCGGTACAACTGGCCCAATTCCTGTTGCAGCAGAGCAATACTCACCCCATCGCAAACGCTATGGTGGACGGTGAGCAGCAGGGCGTGGGAGCGCGGTCCCAAGGCCAGCAGCCGGACCCGCAGCAAGGGACCCCGGGCCAGGTCGAAGGGGTGTCGGGATTCCTCTCGGGCCAGTGTCCGGGCCCGGGCCACGGGGTCGGGTTCGGCGCTCAGGTCCATGACCTCCAGACCCGGATCGGGGGGCGGTTGGATGACCTGCCGGGGTTCTCCGTCCAGGTCCGTGAAAAGGGTCCGCAAGGACTCATGGCGACGGATCAGGGCGTTGATGGCGGCGGCCAGGGCCGGACGGTCCAAATCCCCGTCCAGGTGCTGGTGTAGGGGCACATTGTAGGCGGCGGCATCCTGCTCCAGTTGGGCCAGCAGCCACAGTCGGCGCTGGGCCGGGGACAGGGGGTAATGGGGTTGCTCGGGCTGGCGGGGGATGCGCTTGTCCAGCCAGGCCAGCAGTTCGGCCTTATGGCGGCGCAGTTCCTCCAGCAGTTCGGGGCTTAGAGCGCCCTTGGGCGCCCGATAACGCAGCCGACCCTCCTCGCTCCACAGATGGATACCCAGCCCGGCCAGCCGTTGCAGCAGTTCGTTCAAATCTCGCCCTCCTCCAGTTCAGTCTGGGTCGAGCCGCTCAGCCGCTCCAGCCGTTGCCCCAGACCGGCCACGGTGGGGGCCTCGAACAGGGCGCTCAGGGGCAGTTTCACCCCCAGTTGGCGGTGGACGCGGGAGGCCACCTGGGCGGCCAGCAGGGAATCGCCCTTCAGTTCGAAGAAATCGTCATGGATGCCCACCCGGTCGAGTCCCAGCAGTTCCCCCCAAATAGCCGCCAGGGTGGTTTCGGTGGGGTTGCGGGGCGGCGCGTAGGGGGTGGCCAGTTCCGGGCGCTGGTGGCCGCCGGGGAGGGTGGGCTTGGGGTCGGTAACCGGTGAGGGGTCGGCGTCTCCCAGAATGGCCGCCAGGGGCAGACCCTGGGGCTGGGCGGGGGTGGCGGTGTCGGCCCTGGCCCACAGGGTCTCGGGATCGTCCACGGTGAGTAGCACCTTGCCGATATGGCGGGCTTGGGCCATGTACTCGAAGGCGTCCACGGCCCGGTCCATGGGGAAGGCCCGGTGGGGCAGGGGGGACAACTCCCCGGCCCGGCAGCGGTCCATGACCTCGGCCCACAGGGCGGCGAAGCCGGGCATCTCCGGGCCGACGTCCACTACGGTGAAGCTGAGGCATTTGCTGAACGGTCCCAGGGGCAGCCGGTGGTTGGCGAACACGTCCCGCTTGCCCACTTCCAGAAACCGTCCAAAGGGCGCCAGGCAGTCCAGGCCCCGGATCAGGAACTCGCCTCCCAGGGAGTTCAGCAGCACATCCACTCCGCGACCCTGGGTGGCCTCCAGAACCTCATCGGCGAACGCCAGGGAGCGGGAGTCCATCACCCCGGCCAGGCCCTGGGCGCGCAGATACTCCCGCTTGGACTCGCTGCCGGCGGTGGCGTAGATGGTCGCTCCCAGACGCTGGGCAATTTCTATGGCCGCTAGCCCCAGACCCCCGGCGGCGGCGTGGATCAGCACGGTTTCACCGGCCTCCAAGCGGCCCCGTTGCACCAGGGCATGCCAGGCGGTGATATAGGCCGTGGGCAGGGTGGCGGCCTGTTCCGGGGTCAGTCCGGGAGGCCGGGGCGCGACCCAGGCCGCCGGGGCGGTCAGGTACAGGCCGAAGCAGCCGGGGGCGTAGGCCATCACCGAATCCCCCACTTTCAAGCCCGTTACCCCCTCTCCCAGGGCGCTGATCCGTCCGGCGCATTCCTGGCCCAAGGGCAGGGGACCAAGGTTCGGGGGGCGGGGTAGCATGCCCAGGGCATACAGCACTTCGATAAAGTTCAGGCCCGCCACCTGGACCTGGATTTCCACTTCTCCGGGCCCGGGGTCCAGACGGGGGGCCGGGCGCAAGGCCAGGCTGTGCAGGGCGCCGGGGCTGGCCAGGTCCAGGGCCAGGTTACGGGGTCGGGAGACGGCGGCGGGGCGCAGTCGGCGCAAACTATAGCCTTCCACGACGGCCAATTCCCGGCCTTGGGCGTCCAACAGGGTCAGGTCGTAACACAGCTCATGGCGGCGGGTTCCGAGGCTGTATAGCCGCGCTGGCAAGGGGCCGCGCAGGGCCAGGCGCTGGTAATGAAAGGGCAGATAGGGTTGGGGAGCTTCAGCCAGGGTCATAAAGCCCGTGGCCATGTCCAGCAGGGCCGGGTGCAAGGGCCAGTTCCCGGCTTCGGCGGCATGGGCCGGGGGCAGTTCCAGTTCCGCCAGGCCCCGGCCATCCCCGAGCCGCACCCGGCGTAGGCAGTCCCAGCGGGGACCGAAGCCGGTGGCCGGGAGCACCGATCCGCGGTCTTCATTGCAACCGGTGGCCAGGGTGTCCAGGTCCCGGTTCGGCGGGGCGGCGACGTCCAGGGTTCGGACCTCCCCCCGGGCGTGTTCCAGCCAGCGGTCCTCCCCCACCGGACTGATGATATGAAAAGCGTAGCCCTCCCCCCGTCGGCGCAGCACCACCCGCAATTCTCGGGGAGACTCTGGGGCGAAGGGGGCGAGAAAATACACCTCCCGCAGTTCCACCGCCGCCGCGCCGACATGGTGGGCGTAGGCGGCCCTGGCCAGTTCCAGATAGGTGGTGCCGGGCAGCAGGGCGTGGCCGTCCACGGTATGTTCCGTGAGCAGCCAATGACGGCCAGGGTCCAAGCGAGCGGTATAGCTCACCGTGCCCGCGCCGTCGTCTTCGTGGGTTTCCAGCAGCGGATGATCCAGGGACCGGGCAGGGGGGGACGGCTTCTGGAAGTCCTCCGGGGAGATAGCCACTTGCGGCCCCGTAGCCCGGGCCAGCACCCGCTCCAGGGCCTCCACCCCGGCCTGGCTCAGCCCCTGTCGGCGGATGTCTTCCAGCACGGCTTGCTTGGCCGCCGGGTCCAGGTGGGCTTTATGGATGATGCCCAACTCCTGCCAGAACCCCCAGTCCACGGCAATGGTGGGCAGGCCCTGGCGGCTGGTGGCCTGGGCGAAGGCGTCCAGATAGGCATTGGCGGCGCAGTAATCCACCTGGCCGATGATGGGGCGGTGGGCGGCGAGGGAGCCGCACAACAGCAGAAAGTCGGGCCGGTGGGGGGCCACGGTCTCGGCCAGCAGCCGGACACCCCGCACCTTGGGGGCGAACACGGCCTCGGTCTGGTTTCGGGATTTGGCGTGAATCAGACCCTGGCCCAGCACCCCGGCGGTGTGCAATACCCCGTCCAGGCGTCCGAAGCGGTCCATCACCTGGGCCACCGCCGCCCCGAGCTGTATGGGGTCAGCCACGTCTGCTTCCAGAGTCAGCACCTCGGCCCCGGACTCCTCCAGGGCTTGCAGCCGTTGCCGACGGTCCTCTGTATCCCCGGCGGGCAGGCGACGGGCCAGCAGGGCCAGGCGGGCGTTCACTCGGCGATGTAGATACTCGGCGAAGGCCAGGCCCATGGAGCCTAGGCCGCCGGTGATGAGGTAGACCCCTCCAGGCCGTAGTCGGGTGGGCAGCCCGGCCCGGGACCAGTGGGCCGGTTCGAAGTGTTGCTCCAGGCGCTGTCCGCCGCGCCAGGCGATGAGCGCCGGGCCAGCCGGGTCGGCGCACTCGGCCAGTAGTCGCGCCACGGTGTCGTCAGTGTCCCAGAGGGGTTGGGCTTCCAGATCCAGGGAGCGGCAACGCAGTTGTGGGTATTCCAGGGGCGCCACCCTCACCGGTCCCAACACCAGGGACCGCTCCGGGCAGGGAGGGTCGAAGTCGGTCACGGCGTGCAGATGGCTGGAAACCACGGTCAGGGACCGAGAGCGGTCGTCCAGACCCCCCAGGGCTTGGGTCAGGGCCAGCAGGCTGTAAAAGCCCCGTTCCGCTTCCTGGGTTCCCGGCGCTCCCAGGGTCCAGAGATGGACCAGGGCATCGGGGGCGATATCCAGGTCCTTCAGCAGGGCGGCGTAATCCTCTGCCCGCTCCGGGGCCAGGGTGTAGTGGTCGGCGTCCAGGCGCTGGAACCGGTTCCCCGGCGTGACCCTCGTCACTATCCGCTTGTCCCGTTGCAGCCGTACCGCCAGGGCGTCGCCCAATCCGCAGTCATCACAGAATAGTAACCAGCGGTGGGGGAGATCGGCGGGCGGCGGCGGTTCCAGGGTCCGCCAGGCGGGCAGATAAAACCAGTCCGCCACCGGGTCGGCGGTCGAAGCCGGGGCGGCCTCGGTCCCCGGCGGGTCGATCCAGTAGCGGCGGCGCTGGAAGGGATAGGTGGGCAGGGCC
>CAZQXD010000006.1:79511-105104 GCA_964597315.1 uncultured Candidatus Competibacteraceae bacterium | reverse complement strand
GAAGGCGGGTCGCTGCGCTTGACCCGCCCTACAAATTCAATAAGTTACGAGTAGGGTGTGGTGAATTTCGTGAACCGCATCCGTTGTCTCCACGGCAAGTCCGGGAAAGCCCTTATTGACTGGAGGAATACGCCTTGGCAGGTAAGCCGACATCCCCAAAAACCATCGAGTCCTTCACCCACGAAGGAGCCAGCCGCCGGAACATCCCCACCGCCGAATACCAGGCGGTGATGCACGACAAGGAACAACGCCCCATCCAGGTGCCCTACCAGCGCCGCAACCGCGACCTGGACCCGCAACTGGTCTGGCGGGGCAAGGACATGCGGGACTGGTCCGATCTGGTGGTGCATGCGCCGCCCCTGTACATCCAGGAGAAGGTCCACCCCAAAGTGCTGATCGACGACTTGCGCCGGCGCACCGAGGCCGGGCAGCGGGAGGACGATGCCCAAACCGATCTGTTCGCCGATTTCAACGGCCTGCCCGACGACAACGCCAAGACCGAGTTCTACCGGCACGAGGGCAACTGGTCCAACCGCATGATCCTGGGCGACAGCCTGCAAGTGATGGCCAGCCTGGCGGAACGGGAGGGCTTACGGGGCAAGGTCCAGTGCATTTATTTCGATCCCCCCTATGGGATCAAATTCAACTCCAATTTCCAGTGGTCCACCACCAGCCGGGACGTAAAGGACGGCAACGTCGCCCACATCACCCGGGAGCCGGAGCAGGTGAAGGCGTTTCGGGATACCTGGCGGGACGGGATTCATTCTTATCTGACCTATCTGCGGGATCGGTTGACGGTGGCCAGGGATTTGCTGGCGGATTCGGGGTCGATATTCGTGCAGATTGGGGATGAGAATGTGCATCGGGTACGGGCGGTTTTGGATGAGGTTTTTGGAGAAAAAAATTTTCTCAACATGATTCCATTTTCAACAACTGGTGGACAGTCAACATTAGGGTTGGGAAGGGTTTTCGATTTGCTGCTTTGGTATGCAAGAGATTTTGAAAAAACAAAATATCGGCAACCTTTTTCTTTTAGGCAATTACGTGGTGGGGGAGGTTGGGCGCACTCCAGAGCGCGGCTTCCCGATGGTATAAAAATTGAATTTGGAAAAGATGAAGTTGCGAGACGAATAGAAGCTGGAGAAGACATAGACCCATACTATCAAGACAATTTAGCTTCGCAGGGAGCCACTCCCGGAGGTTCAGTAAGTTTTACCTTTTGTGGCAAAACTTATAAGCCGCCGAGAAATTCTCACTGGAAGTCGCATTTGTCTGGCATGAACCGACTTGCTATGGCTGATCGAATTGATGCCTCAAAAAGTAGTATTCGCTATGTTCGTTATTTATCAGATTTTCCAATAGAACCTATAAATAATATTTGGTCCGATACCACCAGAGCAGGGTATATAGATCAAAAACGTTATGTTGTTGAAACATCAAATAAAATCATCGAACGCTGCATCCTAATGACCACCGACCCCGGCGACCTCGTCCTCGACCCCACCTGCGGCTCCGGCACCACCGCCTACGTGGCCGAACAATGGGGTCGGCGCTGGATCACCCTCGACACCTCCCGCGTGGCCCTGGCCCTGGCCCGCGCCCGGATCATGGGCGCTCGCTATCCCTATTACCTGCTGGCGGACAGCCCCGAGGGCCAGCTCAAGGAAGGCGAAATCACCCGCGCCGCACCCTCCAGCGCCCCCACCCGGGGTGACCTCCGCCAGGGCTTCGTCTACGAACGGGTGCCCCATATCACCCTCAAATCCATCGCCAACAACGCCGAGATCGACGTCATCTGGGAGCGGTTCCAGCAGACCCTAGAACCCCTGCGCCGGCAACTCAACCAGGCCCTGGGCACAGCCTGGGAGGAATGGGAAATCCCCCGGAAGGCCCACGAAAACTGGCCCGCCGATGCCCGACGACCGCATACCGACTGGTGGAAAAACCGCATCGCCCGCCAGCGGCAAATCGACGCCTCCATCGCCGCCAAGGCCGACTACGAATACCTCTATGACAAACCCTACGAGGACCGGAAGAAAATCCGCGTGGCCGGACCGTTTACCGTGGAAAGCCTCTCCCCCCATCGGGTGCTGGCGGTGGACGACAAGGACAACCTCATGGACCCCGCCGCCGCCCAGGACAGCCACGGTGGGGAACAGGACTTCGCCCGGATGATCCTGGACAACTTGCGGACCGCCGGGGTACAGCAGGCCCACAAGGAAGACCGGATCGCCTTTAGCACCCTCACCCCCTGGCCCGGGGAGCGGGTCTGCGCCGAAGGCCGGTACAGGGAAGGGGACGCCGACACCGGCCCGGAAAAACGCGCCGCCATCTTTATCGGCCCGGAATTCGGCACCGTCTCCCGCCCGGACCTGGTCCAGGCCGCCCGGGAGGCCGGGGATGCCGGTTTCGACGTGCTTATCGCCTGCGCCTTCAACTACGACGCCCACTCGGCGGACTTTGCCAAACTTGGCCGGATTCCCGTCCTCAAGGCCCGCATGAACGCCGACCTGCACATGGCCGACGACCTGAAAAACACCGGCAAGGGCAATCTGTTTGTGATCTTCGGCGAGCCGGATATCCATATTCTGGACGCCGGGGACGGCAAAAAGCAGGTCCGCATCCAGGGTGTGGACGTATTCCACCCCAACACCGGAGAAGTCCGCGGCGACGGTCCCGACGGCATTGCCTGCTGGTTTATCGACACCGACTACAACGAAGAAAGCTTCTTCGTCCGCCACGCCTATTTTCTGGGGGCGAACGATCCCTACAAGGCTCTCAAAACCACCCTCAAGGGGGAGATCGACCCAGACGCCTGGGCCAGCCTCAACAGCGACACCTCCCGGCCCTTCGACCCGCCCAAATCCGGGCGCATCGCGGTCAAGGTGATCAACCACCTGGGGGATGAAGTGATGAAAGTGTTGCGTCTGACCTGAGACCGCTCAGGAAAACAGAAAGGACGGCTCGCCATGGACTTCCGCATCGCCGACACTTTTGTCGATAGCCTCGCCAGGCTTACCAGCGATGAACAAAAGGCCGTCAAGACCACGGCCTTCGACCTGCAACTGAACCCGGCCAACCCAGGGATGCGCCTGCACCGCCTGGAGCGGGCTAAAGACCCCTGCTTCTGGTCCGCGCGGGTCAGCAACGCTATTCGCCTGATTCTGCACCGCACGGCTGACAGCCTCTTGCTGTGCTACGTGGGCCACCACGACGACGCCTACCGTTGGGCCGAGCGGCGCAAGCTGCAAACCCATCCCACCACCGGCGCCGCTCAGTTTGTGGAAATCCGCGAAACCGTGCGGGACATCGTGATCCCCCAGTACACAGGCAGCCAACAGCCGACCCCGCCCAAACCTCCCCTGTTCACCGGCGTTGCCGAGCAAGCCCTGCTGGGCTACGGGGTGCCCGAGGAATGGCTGGCCGACGTGCGCGCCGCCGATGAAGACACACTCCTGGACCTGGTGGACCATCTGCCCGGCGAGGCCGCCGAGGCGCTGCTGGAACTGGCCACCGGCGGCCAACCCCGGATAAACTCGCCCCCGGTCGCCGCCGATCCTTTCGCCCACCCCGACGCCCAACGCCGGTTTCGGATGATGACCAACAGCGAGGAACTGGCCCGGGCGCTCGACTACCCCTGGGAGAAATGGACCACCTTTTTGCACCCGGCCCAACGGCAAGGGGTGGAGCGGGACTACAACGGACCAGCCCGGGTGTCCGGGTCGGCGGGGACGGGCAAAACCATCGTCGCCCTGCATCGGGCCGTACACTTGGCCCGCGCCCATCCCGAGGCCCGGGTGCTGCTCACCACCTTCTCCGAAACCTTGGCCAATGCCCTACGCATCAAGCTACGCCGCCTGATCGGCAACCAGCCGAGGCTTGCCGAACGCCTGGAAGTCCAGGCCATGGACGCCATCGGCCAGCGGCTGTACGCCGCCCGGATCGGACCGCCCACGCTCGCCCCCCGGGACCGGATACACGCCTGGCTGACCGAGGCGGCTGAGGCGACGGACGGACTGACCGTCAGCCCGGGGTTTTTGATGACGGAATGGGACGAGGTGGTGGATGCCTGGCAGTTGGAGAACTGGGACGCCTATCGGGATGTCAGGCGGCTGGGACGCAAGACGCGGCTGCCGGAAGCCCGGCGGGCGCTGTTGTGGTCCGTGTTCGAGCAGGTTCGCGCCCGCCTGGCCGACCAGGATTGGATCACCCCGGCCGGGCTGTTCAGCCAACTGGCGGCCCGGCTCGTCGACTGCCGACGCCCGCCCTTCGACTTCGCCGTGGTGGATGAAGCCCAGGATCTGGGTATTCCTCAGTTGAAGTTTCTGGCCGCCCTGGGGGGGCGGCGTCCCAACGGCTTGTTTTTCGCCGGAGACCTGGGACAGCGGATTTTCCAGCCGCCCTTTTCCTGGAAAGCCCTGGGGGTGGAGGTGCGGGGACGGTCGCGCACCCTGGCAATCAACTACCGCACGTCCCACCAGATCCGCCAGCATGCCGACCGACTGCTGGCGTCCGTCATGGCCGATGTGGACGGCAACATTCATGAGCGCCAGGGCACCGTCTCCCTGTACAACGGGCCGGAGCCTACCCTTGCGGTCCTGAACAGCGTCGAGGAGGAAATCCACGCCGTCGGCGCTTGGCTGGCCCGGCGGCGGCGGGAGGGCATCGCCCCCCAGGAGATGGGGGTTTTCGTCCGCTCCCCGGCCGAACTGGAGCGGGGGCGAAGAGCGGTGGCACAGGCTGGCCTGGACTTCAAAGTACTCGACGACCAGGTGGAGACCACCAGCGGTCATGTCTCCATCAGCACCATGCATCGGGCCAAGGGCCTGGAATTCCGGGCCGTGGTGGTGCTGGCCTGCGACGATGAGATCATTCCCCGCCAGGCGCGAATCGAAACCGTGGCCGATGAGGCGGATCTGGAGGAGGTCTATAACACCGAGCGCCATCTGTTATACGTGGCCTGCACCCGGGCGCGGGACCATCTGTTGGTGAGCGGCGTCGAGCCGGCCTCGGAGTTTTTGGAAGACTTGAAACGGTGAGTCACAATGCGGTGGCCGCATCTCGAAAAGATAGAAAACAGGTAATACGCAATGTCCAACAAACCACGATTCAAAAAGGCGTACCCATACCAGAACAGCGTCTTGGCGTTACCGGTCACGGATATAGATATGGCCTCCCAGTGGTATAGCGAACATTTCGGCATGACCGAGATCGAGCGGCTCGACCACCCGGCGCCGACGATTATCCTAGAGCGAGATGACGCCCGAATAGGTTTCGCCATCACTGGCGGCGACCCTTCGCAGGATGGCGCCGCCGTGCTGGTGTCTGATATTCAAGGGATCAAAAAAGAGTTCGAGGCAAGGGGAACGCAGATCGGAAACTGGCGTATCGATGAGCGAGATGGTCAGAAGCACCAGGTATTTTTCGTCGTCGCGCCGGACGGGTTGTGCTACTACTTTCACGAACCCATTGAGGAGGTTGCGTAACGCCTGGCGGGGCACTATTGAGGGGCTACGGTTTTGACCTTTTGGGTCGATACACAAACGGATAACATAGCGCCCGCAACTCGTCGCCGGAATTATCCATGGATTACCGAACCCCCTTGCCCCGCTCCTGTACCGTTCTGCCCATCAGCCTGGTGGGCCTAGCCGGTTTCGTGACCGCTGTTGTGCTGTTGCGCCAGGCCCCCGACATCGACGCCGTCCCTGGGGCGATGCTGGCCCTGGCTGGGCTGGCCCTGCCCATTATGGTGTTGGAAGCCTGGTTGCTAAGAACATACCGACGCCCCTCCACCGGCCTGGATTTCAGCTTGAACCGGCCCATTCACTGGCGGCGCAGCGCCGTGAAACTGCTGGGCTTTTACGGCTCTCTGGGAGGCGTGGCCCTGGTCTACTGGCTGTTTCCAGAGTACCACGGCAATTTCTACGAGCCGTTCTGGGAACTGCTGCGCCTGAGCCTGCCGACGCTGCTGGTGGGGGCCATACCCTATTTCATCTGGGTGGACCGCTACATGCAGGAGCCGGAGGACGGCTACTGGCTGACCGGACGACTGCTGCTAGGCCGCTACTCGCCGACCGATCTAGGACGGCTGCGCCAACATGCCCTGGGCTGGGTGGTGAAGGGCTTTTTTCTGCCCCTGATGTTTATCTATTTCACCCGCAACCTTCATAGCCTGCGCCAACTGGACTTGGGGCTGTTATTCACGGACTTCAACCGCTTCTATGATTTTTCCTGGGAGATTTTGTTTACCGTGGACCTGGTGTTCACCTGCGTGGGCTATATCCTGACCATGCGTATCCTGGACACCCATATTCGCTCCGTGGAGCCTACCGTGGCCGGCTGGCTGGCGGCGCTGATCTGCTACCAGCCGTTCTGGAGCCTGATCGGCGGCATGTACCTGGCCTATAACGCCGACGGTGTCTACTGGGGCGGCTGGCTGGCGGACCATCCGGTACTGTATGTGCTGTGGGGTTCGGCGATCCTGGCCTTGACCCTGATCTACGCCGTTTCCACCGCCTGTTTCGGACTGCGCTTTTCCAACCTCACCCACCGGGGCATCATCACCAATGGCTGTTACCGCTACACCAAGCATCCGGCCTATGTGAGCAAAAATCTGGCCTGGTGGCTGGTGGCCGTGCCCTTTATCGCCAGCCACGGCTGGGCCGATGCCCTGCGCGATTGCCTGCTGTTGCTGGGGCTAAATCTGGTGTATTTCATCCGCGCCCGCACCGAGGAGCGGCACCTGTCCCAGGACCCGGTGTACGTGCAATACGCCCTGGCCATAAATGAGCGGGGTCTGTTCAGTGGCCTAGGTCGGCGACTGACCTATCTGCGCTACCGGCCGGCCTGAAGGGCTGAACCGGGCCGCCCGATGCCATAGCGTCCAAGCCCGCGCCCGTAAACCGGATAATCACGAGTTGATGTCATACAAAGAGAAAATACGGTGACTACAGAAAAGCTTCTATTTCTCGGCCCCGAGAATTCACCCCTGTTGGCGTGGTTACGGGAGGAAGGCGAGGATGTTTTCCAAACAGAAGAGAAAATAACGGAGCATCTGTTGCGGGCCGAGGCCCCTACATTTCTGATTAGCTACGGTTACAGGCACATTTTAAGCAAAGAGATATTGGACGGATTTCCCAATAAGGCAATTAATCTTCATATCTCCTATCTGCCCTGGAATCGTGGCGCTGATCCAAATTTATGGAGCTTTGTCGAGGGTACTCCCAAGGGCGTGACTATCCACTATTTGGACGAAGGCGTGGATACGGGAGATATTATTGCCCAACAAGAGCTGGAGTTTGACTTGGAAAACGAGACCCTGGCGACATCCTATGAAAAACTTCAGTGGGCCATTCAAAGCCTTTTCAAGAACAATTGGCCGAACATCAAGCGTGGCGCTTGTCAAAGAACAAAACAGGTGGGCGAAGGTACTTTGCATAAAGCAAAAGACAAAAAACATCTTGTCCAGAAATTATCCCAAGGATGGGACACGCCCGTTTCCGAACTGCGGCGGCGTGAAGATTGAGTAATCTGGTCATAAGAAATGCCAGGCATGGCGAAACGGAGCTGCTAACGAATTTGGCCATGCGATCTAAAGCGTATTGGGGATATTCCCAAACCTTCATGGACGCTTGCCGAAACGAACTGACGGTCACCCAGAACAAAATCGCTGATCCAAGATACCGTTATCGCGTAGGAGAAGATCGCCAAAATCGCGTTATCGGGTACGCTGCCTTGGAATCCTTGACTGCCCTAGCCGTGGAACTGGACGCATTATTCGTCGATCCCGCACATATAGGCCAGGGCGTCGGTACCCTGCTGGTTTCAGACGCCAAGAGTATTGCGGTTTCCATGGGCGCTACGAAAATAATCATACAAGGCGATCCACATGCGACGGGGTTTTATCTGTCGGTGGGCGCGAAACAAACAGGTTTTCAAGAGTCCAGCAGTATACCCGGACGTTGGCTACCCACTTTTGAGATCAATCTAACTGACTGAACACGCCCGTAAACACTCGCTGTGAAACACCTGAGTGGTCATTGTCCCCGACGAATGGCCAACGGCTTATCGGACGAGTCGGGCTTAGGGGCGTCGCCGTAACTGCCGGGCCTGACCGGGGGGCGCGAGGCCGTTGCCGACCCCCCGGTCTACCAATAGTGGGGACGGTGGCGGTGATAAAACGGATGTGGCCAATAGTAATAGCCGGGCCAGCCGTACCCGTCGTAGCGGTCCCGGGCGCGGCGGTAGGCGTCGTCCCGCTCGGCCTGGATATAAGTGTTCTGCATATGGTCGATCACCGGGCCGGGCACCCCCTGGGCGCGCAGGGCGGCCAGTTCGCTGGCGGGCAGCCGGTACACCGCCCGGGACTCCCGCATCCGGTGGATGATCTCCCCAGCGCCCCGACCGGCCTTGGCCATTTCGACCACTTCGGCGGGGCTGGGGGGTGGGGGCGGGGGCGGACCTGGGGAGGCGCAGCCGTAAAGGATCGCCGCCGCTAGGAGAACGGTCCATGGAGGCAAGGGCAGGGGTCTAGGCATAGGGGTCTGCTCCCTTGAAAAGCCATGTTTATCAGACCCTGGAAGCAAACGACCGTTCCGGCTGCGGGGGCGCTGGAACGCCCTCTGGCGCAGTACACCGGAGAACGCCGATAGCCGCGCCATGCTTTGTCTCTATTGGGTTCGGTGGGCAGCGAACAGGGTCACCCGGTAGACGGATAATTCTTCAAGCCTCCTAGCGCCGATCGAACGCCACCGGCGCCACAATCTCCAGGCGGGCTTGGGTCAGCTCCGGGGGTGGGGAGGGCAGGGGTTCGGCCCGGCGCAGCATGGCCTGGGCGGCCTTATCCAGGATGGAATACCCAGAACCGCGCAGCACCTGGCCCTGGGGGTTCATGACGCACGAAAAGTCTCGGCGCTTGTCAGGGTCCTGTCGTGGGGTTGGAGGGTGACGATGGTCATGGATCGTATTGACAATCGTTATCATTTGCAAGTAGCTTGCGATCCGTACCCCGTTTCCGACCGGCATCAAGCCGCAACCGTCCAAGGAGAACCCCATGCCACGGCCGCTGCTGGCGCTGGCCATGACCGGCGCCCTGCTGATTCAACCCGCCCTGGCCGACCCGGCCCCCGACAAGCGCGCAATCCTGAAAACCTATGCCGACATCGCCCAGGCCGGTTACGAAGATTCCCTGAGCCGCGCCCGGGAACTGGACCAGGCGGTGGACACCCTGCTTGCCAACCCCGACGAGGCCACGCTGCAAGCGGCTCGGGATGCTTGGCGGGCGGCCCGGGTCCCCTATCAACAGACCGAGGTTTTCCGCTTCGGTAATCCTATGGTCGACGCCTGGGAGGGCAAGGTGAATGCTTGGCCCCTGGACGAGGGGCTGATCGACTACGTGGCCGCCGATGACGGGCTGGCCGCCGAGAACCCGGCCTATACCGCCAATATCATCGCCAACCCCCGTCTGCGGGTTGGCAGCCGGATCATCGACGCCGCTACCATCCACAAGGCGCTGTTGGCCGACACCCTTCATGAACTGGGCGGGGTGGAGGCCAATGTGGCCACCGGCTACCACGCCATCGAGTTCCTGCTCTGGGGCCAGGACCTGAACGGCACCGAATCCGGCGCCGGCCAGCGCCCCGCCAGCGACTTCGACCCCGCCCACTGCACCGGCGGCCATTGTCAACGGCGTGGCCAGTACCTGAAGGCCGCCACCGGGCTGCTGATCGACGATCTGGCCTGGATGGCCGGGCAATGGGCCGAGGGGGGCGAGGCCCGCGCAAGCCTGCTGGAGGGGGAGCCGGATGCCGGGCTGAGCGCCCTGCTCACGGGCATGGGCAGCTTGTCTTATGGGGAACTGGCCGGAGAGCGCATGAAGCTGGGGCTGATGCTCCATGACCCCGAGGAGGAGCATGATTGCTTCTCCGACAACACCCACCATTCCCACTATTACGATGTGCTGGGGATTATCAATGTCTACACCGGCGACTACACCCGGGTGGACGGCAGCCTCGTCCAAGGCCCCAGCCTGTCCGATCTGTTGGCCGAGCAGGCGCCGACGGTAAACCAGCAACTGCTGGACCGGCTCCAGGCCACCCGCGCCGCCATGGGGCGGCTGGTGGAGCGGGCCGAGACCACCGAAGCCTATGATCAGATGATCGGTCCTGACAATCCCGAGGGCAACGCCGTGGTGCAGGCGGCCATCGACGCTCTCACGGAACAGACCCGGAGCATCGAGCAAGCGGTCGCCGCCCTGGGGCTGGCGCCCATCGCCTTCGAGAGCTCCGACAGCCTGGACAATCCCGAAGCGGTGTTCCAGTAGACCGGCCAGCCCATGTTCAGACTGTTTTGCCTATTGACCATCGGCGTCCTGACCGGCGTGCCGCTCGGAACCGCCGAGACCCACGACGCCGAGCGGGCGCGGATCGCAGCGGTGACCCGCCCGACCACCGATTTCAGCCGCCCCGAGCCTTACGAGACCCACCCGGCGGGGGCGGCCACCTCGTTCAAGGCCCCCAATCGGGACGCCTTCTCCCAGTCCTCGGCGAATATGGACTTCGAGCGGGAGCTGGACTTCAAGGTGGGCAACGGGTTTTTCCGCAAGCTGTGGGTATCGGCCCCGGCCTCCACCACGGTCTCGGACGGCCTAGGTCCCCTGTATAACGCCCGGGCCTGTCAGGACTGTCACCTCAAGGATGGCCGCGGCCAGCCCCCCACCGCCCACTATCCCGACGAACTGGCCGTGTCCTTGTTTCTGCGCCTGAGCATCCCGCCCCAGACCGAGGCCCAGGGCCGGGCTTTGGCCGAGGGACGCCTGGCGGTCATCCCCGAACCCAGCTACGGCGGCCAGTTGCAGAATTTTTCCCTGCCCGGCCACAAGGCCGAGGGACAGATGCGGATCGACTATAGGGAACGGCCGGTCAGCCTGGCTGATGGCACGGTGGTCTCCCTGCGCGAGCCGCGCTATGGTATCTCCCATCTGGGCTACGGCCCTTTGCATCCCCAAGTCATGGTCTCGCCCCGGGTGGCCCCGCCCATGATCGGCCTGGGCCTGCTGGAGTCCATCCCCGAGGCGGACATCCTGGCCCACGCCGATCCCGAGGATCGGGACGGAGACGGCATTTCTGGCAAGCCCAACCGGGTCTGGAGCGCCGAACAGCAACAGGTGATGCTGGGCCGCTTCGGCTGGAAGGCGGGCCAGCCCACCATCACCCAGCAGGCGGCGGGGGCCTTTTCCGGGGACATGGGCATTAGCACCCCCCTGAACCCGCCCGGAAGCGGAGACTGCACCCATGCCCAGGCCGACTGCCTGGCCGCCCCCCACGGCGGCGACCCGGATGTGGAGGTGGGCCAGGAGGTGCTGGATCTGGTGGCCTTCTACAGCCGCAATCTGGCGGTGCCCGCCCGCCGTAACCCGGACGCCCCACGAGTGCTGGCGGGCAAGGGGCTGTTCTACGAATCCGGCTGCACCGCTTGCCATGTGCCCAAGTTCGTCACCGCCCGGAACGAAGGCCACCCGGAGCAGTCCTTCCAGCTCATCTGGCCTTATACGGACCTGCTACTCCACGACATGGGCGAGGGCCTGGCCGACCACCGGCCCGAGGCCCGGGCCGATGGCCGGGAATGGCGCACCCCGCCCCTGTGGGGGATCGGCCTGACCGAAACCGTCAGCGGCCACACGTTTTTCCTTCATGATGGCCGGGCCCGTAACCTGCTGGAGGCCATTCTCTGGCACGGCGGCGAGGCCCAGGCCGCCCGGGACCGGGTGGCGGCCATGACCAACACTCAGCGGGACGCCCTGCTGGCGTTTCTGAACTCACTGTGATGCGCTGCCCATGCCTTTTCTGATTGCCCTATTGTGGTTTCTAGTCCCGGCCGTGGTGGCGGCCGACGTGCCCGAGGCCGCCTACCAGCGCCTCAACGAGTCCCTGGTGGAACACCATGTACTGCCCCGTTACCGGCGTTTGGCCCAGGCGACGGCGGACCTGGATCAGGCCGCCCGGGCCTATTGCCCGGCCTCGGGCGGCGGCGCCCTGGCGGCTTTGCGCGGAGCTTACGGGAAGACCTTGGATGCCTGGATGGGGGTGCAGCATCTGCGCCTTGGGGCGGTGCAACTGGCCATGCGCGACCACCGTTTCCAGTTCTATCCAGACCAGGGCCGGGTGGATCAGCAACTGGACAGGCTGCTGGCCGATGCCGACCGGGCCGCCTTGGAGACCGACGCCTTCCGGGCCGCCAGCGTGGCGGTGCAGGGCCTGCCCGCCCTGGAGCGGCTGTTGTGGACCGACGGCCGGCCGGCGCGATTGGTCCGAGGCGGTTTTCCCTGCGCCCTGGCCATGGCCATCACCGCCAACCTGACGGAGATGGCCGCCGGTCTGGTCCGGGATTGGGAGGCCGGGGGTGATGCCTATAGCCACATCATCGCCCACCCCAGCCCGGACAACCCCTATTACGCTTCGTCCCAGGAGGCGGCCCTGGATTTTTTCAAGGCCCTATACGGCGGCCTGCAACTGATCCAAGACGTCAAGCTCCAGCCAGTGTTGGGGGCGTCGGCGGCTGCGGCCCGGCCCCGGCTGGGGGAAGCTTGGCCTAGCCGCCGCTCCCTGGCCAATATCGTCATCAATCTGGAGGCTTTGCAGGCCCTGTACCGGGGAGAGGGCGGGGTTGGCTTTGCTGATCTGGCCAGAACCCATGGCCAGGACCTGGACCTGGTTCCGCTGTTGGAGCGGGCCTTCCAGCAGACCCTAGCCACGGCCCGGGGCATATCGGCGCCCCTGGCCACGGCGGTGACCGACCCGGCGTTGCGATCCCAGGTGGAAAAACTGACCTTGCAGGTGCGGGCGCTCAAACAACTGGTGCGCACCCGCCTGGCTACGAACCTGGACCTGGTGGTGGGATTCAATGCCCTGGATGGCGACTGACCGACGCGGGTTCTTGGCCCTGGCGGGCGCCGGGCTGCTGGTCCCGTGGCTGTCGGCGGCGCGGCCGGCGGCGGCGCGGCCGGCGGCGGCGCTGTACCTGAGCGCCCGCCAGGACGCCGCCGGGGAGTACCGGCTCGGCGGTTTCGATCTGGCCGGGGCAATGCGTCTGGACCTGCCCCTGCCCGGTCGCGGCCATGCCCTGGCCGTGCATCCTGGCCGACCCCACGGCGTGATCTTCGCCCGTCGCCCAGGGCGCTTCGCCCTGGTGATTGACCTGGCCCGGGGCGCGCTGGTGGCCACCATCGAGACCCCACCGGGACGGCATTTCTATGGCCATGGTGTCTTTTCCCCGGCTGGTGATCTGCTTTACGCTACCGAGAACGATTTCGCCGGGGAGCGGGGAGTGGTGGGAGTCTACGCCGCCGCCGCCCACTACCAGCGGTTAGGGGAGCTGCCCTCCCACGGCGTCGGTCCCCACGACATCCACTTGCTGGGAGACGGGGAGACCCTGGTGGTGGCCAATGGCGGGATTCTCACCCATCCCGAGCTGCCCCGGGCGGCGCTCAATCTGCCCACCATGGACCCGTCCCTGGTCTATCTCCGGCGGCGGGATGGGCATTTGCTAGGGCAGGTCCGCCCGGAGCCGCAACTGCGCCAGCTCAGCATCCGCCATCTGGCGGTGGGGCCGGACGATAGCGTGGCCGTGGCCATGCAATACCAAGGACCCCAGGGCGACGACGTGCCACTGGTGGCCCTGCACCGGGGCCGGGGACCGCTGCGTTTCTGTCGAGCGCCGCACGGGGGCTGGCGGCGTCTGCGCCAGTACTGTGGCAGCGTGGTCTTCGACACGACCGGAACGCTGCTCGCCGTCTCCTCCCCACGGGGCAACCGGGTATTGAGCTGGGAGGCGGGTTCGGGGCGGTTCCAGTCTGGGTTCGAGCTGCCCGATGGCTGCGGGCTAGTCCCGACGCCCCAGGCAGGGCGGTTTTTGGTCAGCAGTGGCACGGGCAGTGTGGTGTTATGGGACGCCCGAAGCGGGGCGGTCCAGCCCCTGGCCGCGCTATTCGCGGCAGCCAGACGCTGGGACAATCACCTGGCGGCGGCGCCGTATCCACCTGGCGGCGCCCCATGAGGCTAAGCTTTCCCCGGCTTCGGTGGGGAATATCTATACGGCATCTACAGAACCGCCTACCGTTGCCCACCCTATGGGACAGGCAATTTTTTGGCAGTTTTGGAAGACTTGAACGATGCGGTTCGTGCCTCACCGCATCCTTGTATCTTAGCCCTTGTGGTGGTTAGCTACCCCCACGCGGGACGCGGAGAGGTTGCCCGCATCCTGAGACCTGTGAGTCTGTTGCGTAGATAGCCCCCCGCGTATCCCATCGGCTCGCCCTGGCAGGCTGAACGGTATCCCAGTCCTTGGAGGCTGCATGAACAAGGTTAGCCTGCGATTCGATGAGGACCACCGTCATGTTCGCGTTCGGTATTGATGTGGCCAAACAGAAACTGGATATCACGCTGCTGGTCGATAGCCAGAGCCTGAAACGCCGGACTAAAACGCTGCCCAACACCCCAGCAGGCCACCAGGCGCTGCTGGACTGGGGGCGCAAGCACACCGGGGTGGGGCCAGAGCACTGGCGCCTGGCCCTGGAAGCCACCGGCCCCTATCACGACGCGCTGGCCTGGGCGCTGCATCAGGCCGGCGCGGTGGTCTCGGTGCTCAATCCCCGCCAGGTCAAGGACTACGCCGCGAGCCTCAATCTCAAGGCCAAGAACGACCGCCTCGATGCCCTGGTCCTGGCCCGCTTCGTGGCCGAGCGCCAGCCCCCGCCCTGGCAGCCCGAGCCGCCCGAGGTGCGCCGTCTCCAGGCTCTGCTACGCCGTCTCCAGGCCCTGGAGAGCGACCGCCAGCGGGAGCGAAACCGCCGCGAGCAGGCCCAGATCAGCCAAGCGTCCGAGGAGGTGCTGGCCTCCCTGGAGCGTAGCCTGGGCTTTCTGGAGGCCGAGCGCCACCACCTGATCGAGACCATCAACGATCATATCGATCGCCATCCCCGGCTCAAGCACGACCGCCAGCGCCTGGAATCGATCCCCGGCATCGGCGCGGTACTCTCGGCGTTGATGCTGACGCTCTTGCACAAGGGCCGGGGCTTTGAGCGGGCGCCCCAACTGGCCGCCTACCTGGGCCTGACGCCCACCGAACACCAGTCCGGCAGCAGCGTCCACCAGCGCCCGCATCTGTCCAAGCGTGGTCCGGCCGTGGTGCGGGCCAAACTCGACATGGCCACGCTCAGCGCCCTGAGTTGCAATCCCGATGTCCAGGCCCTCTATGAGCGCTTATTGGCCAAGGGCAAATGCAAGATGCTCGCCTTGGGGGCGGCCATGCGTAAGCTGGTGCATATCTGCTTCGGGGTAATCAAGAATCAATGCGATTATCAGCCTCAAGTCGCTTCTCGGGGGTGACAAACAAGATGGTATCTACGGCACTCGTCACATCCTCGTAACTTATTGAATTTGTAGGGCGGGTCAAGCGCAGCGACCCGCCTTCCGGGGTGCGGGTAGGCGGCCCTATCGGAAGGCGGATTGCTTCGCTAAATCCGCCCTACGAATTCTGGTGCATATCTGCTTTGGGGTGATCAAGAATCAATGCGATTATCAGCCTCAAGTCGCTTCTCGGGGGTGACAAACAAGACGGTATCTACCGCTCCGCCGCCCTATGGGTTCGAGACACCGAAGGGCTGAGAAGTAGGATGTGGTGAGCGACGCGAACCGCATCATTGTCCGGGTTGACAACCAAAACAGTATCTACAGGATCTACCCCGCTGGTTTCGGACGCCAAGGTTATTGCGGCTTCCATGGGCGCTTCGAAAATAATCATGCAAAGCGATCCTCAAGCGATGGGGTGTTATCTATCGGTGGGCGCGAAACAAACAGGCTTTCAAGAGTCTGACAGTATACTTGGGCGTCAGCTACCCACTTTTGAGACCGTTCAAAATGAATACAAACGAAGAACTCACGATTCAGCTTATCCGTGGCAAAGATATTCAGTTGATGAGAGAGCTATTGCAGGTTTTTGGCCAGGCATTTGAAGACCTGGATACGTATTGTCAAGCCCCACCTGGAGCCGATTATCTGAAGAAGCTGCTCAGTCGAGATGATTTCATCGCGCTGGCTGCAATCAAATATGGCAATGTGGTTGGCGGTTTGACCGCATACCAATTACACAAATACGAGCAAGAACGCAGTGAAATTTATATCTACGACTTGGCGGTCGCTTCGGAGCATCGGCGTCAGGGCGCGGCAACGGCGCTTATCGGTGAATTGAAAGCTATGGCCAGTCAACAAAATGCCTATGTGATCTTCATACAAGCGGATTACGATGATGATCCGGCAATAGAATTGTATTCAAAGCTAGGCCGACGAGAAAATGTGTTGCATTTCGATATAGTCGTAACCGACACAAAGTAATTTTCCAACATATTCAGTCTATAAAGCAAAATTAGGCGTTCGTTCGGGCACGCATTCTAAGCGCAATGCCGAACACGCCTGTTCTCAAGGATCAGGCCATGGCCAACGAAGCACTCGATCAACAGCCGGTCGCGCAGCTCCCGGAATCGGTCCCCCGTTCCACGGGTCGGCTGCGCCGCTGGCTGCTGGGGGGGGTGTTGCCCCTGCTGGTGCTGGCGGTGGGCGTGACCACCGCCTATAGCCTGCTCCAGACCGCCCCCCAAGCCAAACGGGCGCCGGTCCCCAAGCAGGCCCGGTTGGTGGAGGTGGTGACCGTCAGCCCCAGCACCCACGTCATCCAGGTGGAGGCTATGGGCACGGTGCTGGCGGCCCGGGAGAGTACCCTGTATCCCCAAGTGGCCGGGAACATCGTGGAAACCAGCCCGGAGCTGCTACCCGGTGGGCGCTTCCAGACCGGGGATCTGGTCGCCCGCATCGACGACGCCGATTATCAACTGCTGGTTCGCCAGCGGGAGGCGACAGTGGCCCAGGCTCGGGCCGCCTTGCGTCAGGAGCAGGGCCAGCAGGCCAATGCCCGGGCCGAGTACGCCATGCTGGGCCGCAAGCTGCCCCCGGAACAAGAGACTCTGGTGTTGCGCCAGCCGCAACTGGCCGCCGCCCAGGCCGGCGTGCGGGCCGCTGAGGCGACTCTGGAGCAGGCCCGGCTAGACCTGGAGCGGACCCGGGTGACGGCGCCCTTCGCGGGTATGGTGGTGAGCCGCGCTGCGGACTTGGGCAGTCGGGTGAGCCAGACCACGCCGTTGCTGACCCTGCTGGATACGAAGGAATTCTGGGTGCGGGCCAGCGTGCCGGTGGATCAGTTGCGTTGGATCGAAATTCCCGGCTCAGAGGGGGGGGAGGGTTCCCAGGTGCGGGTTCGCAACGCCGCCTGGCCCGAGGGTCAGTACCGGGAGGGCCGGGTATTGCGCTTGGCCCCGGACCTGGACGCTCAAGGCCGCATGGCCCGGGTGCTGGTGAGCCTCCCCGACCCCCTGGCCCTGGAACCCCGTCACCGGGACCTGCCAAAGGTGCTGCTCAATGATTTTCTGAGTCTGGAGATCCGGGGCCAAACCTTGGATGGGGTGCTGGAACTAGACCGGGCCTGGCTGCGGGACGGGGATCGGGTATGGCTGCTGGATGGGGACGAACGCCTGGAGGCGCGCCCCGTGCGGGTGTTGTTCCGGGGACCGGACACGGTGCTGGTGGACGGCGGCCTGGTCCCGGATGAGCGGCTGGTGACCACCGATCTGGCGGCGCCGGTGCCCGGCATGGCCCTGCGTACTCCAGAGGCCGACCCTGACCGGGAGCAACGGCCTTGACGCCGGGCGCTCCCCTGCGCCAGCGCGGTCCTGTGGCCTGGATGGTCCACAACCGGGTCACCCCCAATCTGCTGATGCTGGTGCTGTTGCTGGGGGGGCTGTTCATGTCCCTGCAGATTAAGAAAGAAGTATTCCCGGAGTTCACCCTGGATCAGGTGACCGTCTCCGTGCCCTATCCCGGAGCCAGCCCCGAGGAGGTGGAACAGGGCATCGTTCTGGCCCTGGAGGAGGCCGTGCGGGGGGTGGATGGTATCGAGGAACTCACCGCCACCGCCGCCGAGGGCAGCGCCCGGCTGTCCGCAGAACTGGCCGGGGACGCTGACCCCATGCGGGTGTATCAGGATATCCAACAGCAGGTGGATGCCGTCACCACTTTGCCCGTGGACGCCGAGCAACCCCAGGTGGCCCTGGCCAGTCGCCGCCGGGAGGTGCTGGAGATTCAGGTCTACGGCCAGACCGACCAAGGGGCTTTGCGGGCGGTGACCGAGGCGGTTCGGGACCGGCTGTTGCAGCACCCCGGCATCACCCAGGTGGAACTGTTCGGAGCGCAGGACTACGAGGTGCAGGTGGAGGTGGATCAGGCGCTGTTGCGTCGCTACGGACTGAGCCTGGACAATATCTCCCGGACCTTGGCGGCAGCGGCGGTGGAACTGCCCGGGGGCAGCATCGAAACCCGGGGCGGGGAGATTCTGCTACGGGTGGCCGAGCGCCGGGACTGGGCCAGGGAGTTCGCCCTCCTGCCCGTGGTCACCACCCCCGAGGGGGCCACCCTGCGCCTGGGGGACGTGGCCCGGGTCAGGGACGGTTTCGCGGACAGCAGCCGGGCCTATGCCTACAACAGCCTGCCCAGTCTAGGCATTGAGGTGTTCCGGGTGGGGGATCAGACTCCCATCGGGGTCTCCGAGGCGGTGCGTTCGGTATTGGCCGAACTGGAGCCGGAACTGCCCGAGGGGGTGAGCCTGGCCATCAACCGTGACATGTCGGAGATTTACCAGCAACGTCTGGAATTGCTGCTCAAGAATGCCTTTATCGGCCTGCTGCTGGTGCTGGTGCTGCTGGGCCTGTTTTTGGAATTCAAACTGGCCTTCTGGGTGACCATGGGCATCCCCACGGCGTTTCTGGGGTCGTTTCTGTTCCTGCCCTTTCTGGACGTGTCCATCAATATGGTGTCCATGTTCGCTTTTATCATCGCCCTGGGGATTGTGGTAGACGATGCCATTGTCGCCGGGGAGAACATCTACGAATACCGGCAGCGGGGTATGGATTTCATCACCGCCGCCATCGAGGGGGCGCGGGGGGTGGCGGTGCCCATCACCTTCAGTATCCTCACCAATATCATCGCCTTCATGCCCCTGTATTTCGTGCCGGGCTTTCTGGGCAAGCTGTTCATGGTCACGCCCCTGGTGGTGAGTACGGTGTTTTTGATTTCCCTGGTGGAGTCCCTGTTCATCCTGCCCGCCCATCTGGCCCACGCCAATCCCCACCACGGCAACCCCTTGTCCCGGTTTCTCTACACCCGCCAGCAACGGATCAGCGCTGGTTTGTCCCGATTCGTGGAGCGACGCTTCCGGCCATTGCTGGAAGCTTGTCTGAGCTACCGGTACCTGACCGTGGCCATTGGGTTGGCGCTGTTTTGCGTGGTCATGGCCTACGCCATGAGCGGACGGCTGGGCTTCAGTCTGATGCCCCGAGTGGAATCGGATCGGGCGGTGGTGACGGCCCTATTGCCGGTGGGCAGCCCCCTGGACAAGGCCGAGGTGGTGCGGGACCGGCTGCTGGCCACCGCCCGGGAGGTGGCGGCCGGGGCCGGGGGGGCGGCTCTGGTGGAGGGCTATCGGGCTTGGATCGAGGCTCACGAGGTGGGGGTATTGGTGTATCTCACCGACGAGAACAGTCGGCCTATTTCCACCTCCGAGTACACCCGCCGCTGGCGTCAGGCCACTGGCGCTATACTGGGGTTGGAGTCCCTGCGCTTCGAGTCCGACTCCGGTGGTCCGGGCCGGGGCGCGGCCTTGACCGTGGAGTTGAGCCACCGGGATGTAGCCACCCTGGATGCTGCCAGCGCCCGGCTGGCGGAACTGCTGGGGGAGTTTCCCAATGTGGGCGACATCCAGGACGGCTTCACCCCCGGCAAGCAGCAACTGAGCTTCACCCTGCGCCCCGAGGGTCTGAGCCTGGGCCTGACCGCCGAGGAAGTGGCCCGCCAGGTGCGTTACGCCTTTTATGGCGCCGAGGCCCTGCGCCAGCAGCGGGGCCGCAACGAGGTGACGGTGCGGGTACGGCTGCCGGAGGCCCAGCGCAGCCGGGAGTATGACTTGGAGCATCTGCTGATCCGCACCCCCGACGGCGGCTATACGCCCTTGCGCCAGGTGGCCGAGGTGAGCCGGGGCCGGGCTTACACCAGCATCACCCGCCGAGATGGCCGACGCACCGTCACCGTCACCGCGAATGTGGAGCCTATTAACCAGACCAACCGGATCATCAACACCCTGAGCGCCGAGCTGCTGCCCCAACTGGTCCAGGATTATCCGGGCCTGAGCGCCGGTTTCCGAGGCCGCCAGCAGGACACTCAGGACAGCCTAGACAGCCTGCTGACCAGTTCCATCGTCGCCCTGTTGGCCCTCTATGCCATGCTGGCCATCCCATTTCGCAGCTACGCCCAGCCGCTGCTGGTGATGGTGGCCATTCCCTTCGGCATCGTCGGCGCCGTGCTGGGTCACTGGCTCATGGGCTTCGGCCTGTCCATCATCAGCCTGCAAGGCATCATCGCCTTATCTGGGGTGGTGGTGAACGACTCTCTGGTGCTGATCGACTATGCCAACCGCCAGCGTCGGGCCGGACTCAACCCCCATGAGGCCATTGCGGCGGCGGCGGTGCGCCGGTTCCGGCCGATTCTACTCACGACCCTGACCACCTTCGGAGGGCTGGCGCCGATGATCTTCGAAACCTCCCGCCAGGCCCGGTTTATGATTCCCATGGCCATTTCCCTGGGCTATGGGATTGTGTTCGCCACAGTGATCTCCCTAGTGCTGGTGCCGTGTCTGTATCTGATCCTGGAAGACGTGCTGAGGGAACGGACAGCGCCTGGGAAACGGCCTGCGGAGGGTAGGCTACCCTAGAACCCGGAAAGCGGATCGCCGCGCCCGGGTCTACGACTCGGAACTATCCCTATCCACGTCGGGTGTCGAGCCGACCCCCTAGGCTCGGAGGATGTCAACGACCGCGCTTTTCCTAAAAGACCTTTCGAAAGCCGATCCGAACCCGTGACCCCGGCTCAGGACAGCCGCGGCCGGGTTTCGGCCCGGGGGTCAATACTGCGCTTGAAGGCTCTGCCCTTGTCGTTGAACACATGGCAGGCTTCCGCCGGCAGGCTGAGGGTCAGGTTGTCGTCGATCTTGGCGTCGGTGTCCCCCTCCACCCGCACCACCACGTCGCTGTCCACCCCTTCCATGGTCACATAGACGAACGACGACTCTCCCAGATGTTCCACATAGCGCACCTTGCCCCGCACGCTGTCGCCGCCCCCCTCGCCGATCAGGGTATGCTCCGGGCGCACCCCCAGGGTCACTTTGTCCCCGGGTTTAGCGGTGGTGGCGTCCACTGCGGCCCGCACCACAGCGCCGCCGACCAGCTTCACCGTGACCATGTTGGCGTCCACAGTGTCGATGACGCCGGGTAGGAAATTCATTTTTGGCGAGCCGATAAAGCCAGCCACGAAGAGGTTCACCGGGTGGTGATACAACGCCATGGGCGGCCCCACCTGGGCCAGGCTACCTTCCTCCAGCACCGCCTTGCCGGCGTTGAGCAGCACGATCTTGTCGGCCAGGGTCATGGCCTCCACCTGGTCGTGGGTGACGTAGATCATGCTGGCGGTCATGCTCCGGTGGAGCTTGGCGATTTCGATGCGGGTCTGGACCCGCAGGGACGCGTCCAGGTTAGACAGGGGTTCGTCGAACAGAAACACCCCCGGCTTGCGGACGATGGCCCGGCCGATGGCCACCCGCTGGCGCTGGCCGCCGGAGAGCTGCTTGGGCAAGCGGCCCAGCAGGTGTTCCATTTGCAGGATCTTGGCCGCCCAGCGCACTCGGTCGTCCACGCTCTCGCCGCTGGCCGGGTCCACTTTCAACCCGAACGCCATATTGTCGTAGATGGTCATATGGGGATAGAGGGCGTAGGACTGGAACACCATGGCCACCCCCCGCTTGGAGGCATGCACGTCGTTGACTTTCTGCCCGCCGATGCTGAGTTCCCCGGAGGTGACGTCCTCCAGCCCGGCCACCAGCCGCAACAGGGTGGATTTACCGCAGCCCGAGGGACCGACGAACACGCAGAACTCGCCGTCCTCAATGTCCAGATTCACTTTTTCGATGGTTTTTACATCGCCAAAGTGCTTATACAAATCGCGCATGCGGATGTCGGTCATGGTGTTTTTATCTCCCCACAGGGTGCTTGAAGGGGCCTGGACGGCCTGGAGTGGCCCACGCGCTTGGGCATATTCTTGTATTAAAGACTACGTAGTCGCACTTTGCAAAGTCCGGTCCTGGCTATTGCGAAACTGCCGCCAACCCCCCCATGCTTAGGATCGGGTCAGTTGCCGTGAGGAGCGCCATGTCTCTTGAACAGAACAAAGCCATCGTGCGGCGTTGGATCGAGGAAGGCTGGAACCAGGGCCGACTGGAGGTGGCCGACGAGCTGTATGCCCCCGACTTTTTGGCCCGGGGCAGCGTCGCCGATCCAGCCCTGGAGATGCGTGGTCCCGAGGCTGTCAAGGCGTTTGCCCGTCGCACCCGGGCAGCGTTTCCCGATATTCACTTCACCGTGGACCAGTTGCTGGCCGAGGGGGATGGGGTGGTGGGGGTGTTTACGGTGCGGGGCACCCACCGGGGGGAGCTGGACGGCATCCCGGCCACCGGTCGGCAGGTGGAGTTCATTGCCGTGGATGTCTGGCGTCTGCTGGAGGGGCGCATCGTCGAGCGTCGTCTGGCCCTGATCGACCGCTTGGACCTGATGCGGCAACTGGGTTTGGCGGCGCTTTGAATCAGCGGTGTAGTTCCCGGGGCAGCTCCCTCAGCCAGCCCACCGTCAGCACCCCCCAAAGGCCGATGAGAATGGCCTCGGCCGCGTCGTGGCGTAACGAGGTGGGGCGGGGCGCGCCGGACCATTGAATGACCTCCCGGGCCACCCCATCGGCGCTACGCTTGGCGTGGCGCCGATCCCGTCGTTCCCGGGGCAGCAGCAGGCGTCGCCGCCAGACCTCGGCGCTGATCCGCAAGGGGTCGATATAACGCCGCTCCGCCTCCCGCTCCCAGATATCGGCTATCGGGCCGCCACCTTCCAGGACCAGATACATAGGGTTGGGGATGGTCTCCAGAACCCCGGGCGCTCCCCGGCGCAGCCGGGCCGCCGAGCCGAAGTTGGTGGAGCGGTACCACAGTAGCCGTCCGTCGCGCCCGTACAGGGCCAGGCCGGACTTGAGGCCGGTGTCCACGGCCAGCAGGGATTCCAGTTCCGGCAAGGGTACTCGCAAGCGGCGCCTCGGGGTGGGGAGATGCTGTTTGGAGTCGAAAACCCCGGGCTGGGTTCCGGTTTCAGGGGTTCTTGGCCCGGCCATACTCGCCGATGGCAAAGCCCACCAGCAGCCAGAATGTCCCCACCAGAAAGCCGGTAAGCACGTCACTCAGATAATGAACGCTCAGGAACACCCGGCTGAAGCCCACCAGGGCCACCACCACCAGGGTCCAGAACGTGACCTCGAAGCGACTGCGGGCCGTGTCCAGGTCCCGGGCGATGGCGTAGGCCACGAAGCCGTATACCGCCAGGGTGCCGGTGGCATGGGCGCTGGGAAATGACGGCGACAAGGCGGTGACCCCAGTGACGAACTCCGGTCGCTCCCGGGCGAAGACGAACTTGCCGGACCAGGTGGTCAGCCAGGACCCCCCGTAACAGACCCACAACGGCAGGATCAGATGAGGGCGGCGGTGCGCCCAGATAAAGCCGGTGGCGACGATGGCCACCCCCAGGAGGGCGGCGCTGCCCCCCAGATCCGTGAGCCAGCGCAGCAGCATCACCAACAGGGGGGTGCGGTAAGCGGCGAAGAAGTCGTTCACCGCCCGGTCCAGACGGACCATTCCCTCGGCCTCGATCAGGGCCTCCACCTGACCGGCCAACAAAAACGCCACATATAAGGCCGCCGCCCCCAACAGAGTCAAGGGCAGGCCGGTAAAGCCTCGGGGGTTCAGGCGGGCAGCCAGAAAAGCACTGCTCCGGGGAAAGCGCCGAGCCAGATGCTGGCGCAAGGGGCCGGTACGGGTCCAGGCTCGGGAGCGGGGCAGCCGCCCGGCCAGGGAACGGGCGCTGCGGTCGGCGAGCCGGGTCAGCCACCAGGCGATCCGCCACAGCAGCAGAATCAGCAGCGCCCCGGCGCCCAAAATGACTAGACTGTTATCCGCCGCAAGCTCCATGGGCATCCAGTATAGGCGACTGGTACGAAACCTGCTTGTTATCTCCTGGCCAGGGAAACGGCCTGCTCCCCAAAAGATAAAAAGGTGACCTCATGAAGCGATTGCGAGAAAGTACCGGCCTGCTGTGCTGGCTGGCCCGGCTGGGCTACGGCTCCCGGGGGCTAGTGTATTTGATTGTCGGCGGCCTGGCCCTGCTGGATGCCGTGGGGACCGTCGGCCAGGAATCGGTGGACAGCAAAGGCGCTCTGGAAAAAATCATCGCCCAGCCCTTCGGTCAGACCCTGCTGAGCATCGTGGCCGTGGGCCTGCTGGGCTACTCCCTGTGGCGCTTGATCCAGGCGGTGGCCGACCCGGACGACCACGGTACCGGCCCCAAGGGCGTGGCGGTGCGGGGTGGCCTGCTGGTGAGTTGCATCACCCATGTGGGCCTGGCGGTGTTCGCCGCCAGCCTGATTTTCGGCTGGGGCGCGGGCGGCGGTGACGGGGGCAACTCGGCCCAGGACTGGACCGCCTGGCTACTGGACAAGGCGTTCGGGCGCTGGCTGGTAGGTGGCTTGGGTCTGCTGGTGATCGGGGCGGGGATCGCCCATTTTTACAAAGGCGCCACCGCCGGGTTTGAAAAATATTTCATCATGGACCGGGGGCTGATGCGCTGGGCCACCCCAGTCTGCCAGTTCGGGCTGATGGCCCGGGGGGTGGTGTTCGGCATCATCGGCGGGTTTTTTATCGTGGCCGCCGTGCATTTTAACTCTGGCCAGGCCCGGGGCTTAAAGGGCGCTCTCGACACCCTAGAAGCCCAGCCCTTCGGTCCCTGGATGCTGGGCATGGTGGGGACGGGACTGGTGGCTTTTGGGATATATAGCCTGATCGAAGCGGGTTATCGACGCATCGACCCCCCGGAGCCGGACCTATGAGCGCCGCTCAGGGTTCCGGGGGCTGATACAGACGCACCCCGCAGCGCCCAGCCGCGCCCACCAGGGCCGGGTCTAGGCTGGCCAGGGGCAGGTCCTGGGCCAGGCACAGGTCCAGATAGACCGCGTCCCGGGCAGGCAGGTGATGGGCGGTGACCAGCGTCAGAGGGCTATGGAGAGCTGCGGCCAGGCCAGGCTGGAGGGGGTGAATGGGCAGTCCGGCCAGCAGGTCTAGGCAGCGGTCCAGGTCCGGCGACTCCAAGCAGCCTCGTTCCACAGCGTTGCCCAGGACGCGCAGTACCTCCAGGGGCCAGATGGCCGGGACCAGTATCTCTGCCCTGGGCAGGCGTTCCAGCACAGCCTGGGCATAGCCGCTGGGATCGCCCCCCAAACACCAGGCCGCCGCCAGGGAATGGTCTATCACTAAGCGCTCCATCAGCCGCATCGCCCGGCGTCGATCAGGCTATGCAGGGCG
>CAZQXD010000006.1:50343-79411 GCA_964597315.1 uncultured Candidatus Competibacteraceae bacterium | reverse complement strand
GCGCTTAGATCGCGGGGGCGGCTCGGTTCGGGGGGGCCGAGTATCGCCACCGCCACGCCCTGGCGAGTGATGGTGAAGGACTCGCCTCGGGCCGCCCGCTCCAGCAGCACGGGGAGATGGGTGCGGGTGGCGTTGATACCGATTTTTGACATGCTCAATCCTTCCTGCCGTTACCTCGGGAAGCGGTCCGCGAAGCTGCTGGGTTCATCGGCGGGGTGCTTCCGTAAATTAATGTAATGCATGATAAACTCATGATGGTGCGACGCAAAAATAGGGATTATAATTGGGGTTGTCCGTCAAGTGTCGCCGAAATCTCATCCCCCTAATAGTGTGCAAGCCGCTATGCAAAATCAACGACCGGGGCCGTGGGGCCTGGAACTGGGCTGGATAGGGTTATTCCTGCTGTTGCTGGTGGCGGCGGTATGGTACCAGGATCGCAACGCCGAGATCGGTCCTCTGGCCTATCAGGATGTTCAGCACAAGCTACAGCGCTTTCCGATTCTGGACGGACCCTATCGGTCCCTCTACGCTGATCGCAAAATCACCCGCGCCGAATACCGGAAACTGCGCCGAGCCTACCAGGCCCTGGAAACTTCGCCCCAAAGCTGAGTAGTCCGCATACCCCATCCAGATTTTGACAGCCCGCCACCGCCCCCCTAGAGTGCCGGGTTTTGGGTGGGTGCGCGGCTATGTCCCAGTCTTCCGATTCCATCGCTGCCAGTCATCCTCGCGGCATTTTCATCGTTATCGCCGGTGTCATCCTGATCAGCTTCGATGCTGTGCTGGTGCGCCTGGCCGCTGCCGACGGCTGGACCGTGGGTTTCTGGCGGGGGTTATTCGTAGCCCTGTCCCTGGGGGCCTATCTGCTGTTGCGAGATCCCCGGGCGCTGGTGGCCACGTTCCGCACCGGTGGGTCCGTGGCCTGGGTGGCCGCCGTGCTGCTTGGGGCGAGCAGCCTGCTGTTTGTGTTGTCGGTGATGCACACCACGGCGGCCAACACCGTGGTGATTCTAAGCGCGGCGCCCTTATTCGCGGCCCTGTTCACCTGGCTGTTCCTGGGGCAGCAGGTGCGGGCGCGCACCTGGCTGGCCATCCTTGTCGCCATGGTCGGGGTGGTGGTGGTATTCCACGGCTCTTTATCGAGTGGGGGGCTGGTGGGCGATCTGATCGCCCTGGCCACCGCCGCCAGCATGGGCGCCAACCTCACGCTGTTGCGCCGTCATCCAGACCTGGCCCGGATCCCCCTGGTGGCGGTCGGCGGCCTGGCCACTGCCCTGCTGGCCCTGCCCCTAGCCCAGCCCCTGAGTCTGTCTCCAGATGGGTTTCTGGCGGTGGCCGTCATGGGCTTGGTGCAAATGCCCGCCGCCATGGTGATGATCGCCGTGGCCACCCGGTATCTGCCGTCTCCCGAAGTCAGCCTGTTTCTGCTCATCGAGGCGGTGCTGGGGCCCCTATGGGTGTGGCTGGGAGTCGGAGAGGAGCCGCCAGCGGCCACTTTTTGGGGAGGAGCGCTGATTCTCACCACCCTGGCCCTGCACGCCTGGCTGGGGTTGCGAGAGGCCAGCCAGGGCGGTTCCCGGCTGCTGCCCCGCTGAGGGCTGCGGTTCTGCTATTGTCCCCCTGCTAAAGCTACCCAAAGGTATCCATGACCATGAACTCCGTTTCCTATACCACCGCCCGCAAGGACCTGGGCAAGCTCATGACCGGCGTCTGCGCGGGTCAAGGCCCCCTGACCATCCGCCGCCGGGACGCCGAACCGGTGGTGCTGCTGTCCCTGGCGGAATTCCAGGCCCTGGCCGGGACCGAATCCGGCACGGGGCGGGCCGCTGACATGCCTTGGGTCTCCCCCCACCTGACCGTGCGCCATGTGCCTGCGGCCCTGGATTTCTACGAGCGGGCCTTCGGCTTCTCCCGGCGCAACGTGGTGGAGGATGAAGGAGTGACCATGCACGCCGAAATGGGTTATCGGGACATGGTGATCATGATGGCCCCGGAAGGGGCCTACGGGGCTACTGTCAAGGCGCCGGTCAGCGCCGGGGTGGAGTCGCCGGTGGGACTGTATGTGTACTGCCCGGACCTGGACGCCCTGTACCGTCACGCCACCGCCGGGGGGGCCGGGGTGGTGTTGATGCCCCAGGACATGTTCTGGGGGGACCGGATCTGCCGGTTGCTGGACCCGGAGGGTTATGTGTGGACCTTCGCCACCCATCGGGGTGGAGAGGCTGGCTAAGCGCCGATAATGCGCCCGCTGGCGGCCCTCGCTCCCGAGGGCCTTCGCCGCCGCTTGCCAGTTTTTGGCAGCCCCCTTCAAGCCGCCGGAACGGTGAATAATTCCCTCCCCGGTGAACAACTGTCAACCGCATTGTCGCCCGGAACTTTGCATTATAGGCTAGGTCAAGGCTGTATATTATCCAAGACTATAGCGGGTTCGCGGCAAAGCAGGGCTTCCTTACCCCATCCGGTTATCCAAGGCTGATCCGCCGAATTCGCCCACCGTGAGGAGGTAGTCATGCTGTCGGTAATTCCCCGGGCGCCCATGGCCGTCGGCGACCCACCTTTCGATATCTTCGATACCCCAGAACTGGCCCCGGAGGGGGAAGTCCACTTCAAGCTGGATCGGGAGGTGGGGCTGCGGGCCATCGTCGCCATCCACTCCACCCGTCTCGGCCCTGCCCTGGGAGGCTGCCGCCTGGCCGACTACCCCAACCAACACGCCGCCCTATACGACGCCCTGCGCCTGGCCCGGGGTATGAGCTACAAAGCGGCCCTGGCCGGGCTGCCCTACGGGGGCGGCAAGGCGGTATTGCTCCGCCCGTCTCGGTTTGTGCCTGACCGGGCCGGTTATTTCGAACGCTTCGGGCGCTTCGTGGATACCCTGGGAGGGCGCTATATCACCGCCGAGGACCTGGGCACCGGGGTGGAGGACATGGACGCCATCGCCCGGGCTACCCCCTATGTGGCTGGCGCCTCCCGGAACGGGGGTGACCCGTCGCCGTTCACCGCCCTGGGGGTGTGCCGGGGCATTGAGGCGGCCGTCGCTCAGCGCCTGGGTTGCACCGATCTGGCCGGGCTACGGGTGGCCATTCAGGGGCTGGGGCACGTGGGCCATGCCCTGGCCCAGGAACTGTATCGCCGGGGCGCCCGACTGATCGTCAGCGACTTGGACCCCCAGGCTGCGGCCCGCTGCGCCGACGAATTCCAGGCCCAGGTGGTCTCCCCTGGGGAGATCTTGGGGGTGGACTGCGAAGTGTTCGCCCCCTGCGCCCTGGGCGGGGTGATCGACGACCTGGCCCTGGCTCGGCTGCGCGCCCAGGTGGTGGCCGGCTCCGCCAATAATCAACTGGCCGAACCCCGTCACGGCGAGGCCCTGGCCCGTCGGGGCATCCTCTACGCCCCCGACTATGTCATCAACGCCGGGGGCCTGATCCATGTCACCCTGGCCCACGAAGGGGCCATGCAGGACGCCATCCTCAACAAGGTCGGCGCCATCGGCGACACCCTGGCGGAGCTGTTCCAGCGGGCCGACCGAGCTGGCCTGACCCCAGAGCGCGTCGCCGATGCCCTGGCCGAGGAGCGGCTGAACGCCGTAGGAGGGAAAAGCCCATGACCATCGCCGCCCGTTTCGAAATTCCCCATACCCGGTTTCTGGACCCAGCGGGCCAGGTGGAGGCCGAACTACCGGCTTTCGCCCGAGAGCCGGAGCCACTGCTGGAACTGTACCGGGCCATGGTCCTGACCCGGACCTTCGACGCCAAGGCCGTGGCCCTGCAACGCACCGGTCGGCTGGGCACTTTCGCCTCCAGCCTGGGCCAGGAAGCAGTGGCCGTGGGGGTGGGCGCGGCCATGGACCCAAAGGACGTGCTGCTGCCCTTCTACCGGGACGCCGGCGCCCAGTTCTGGCGCGGAACCACCATGGTGGAACTGCTCGCCTATTGGGGGGGCGATCCCAGAGGCATGGACTTTCAGGGACCGCGTCAGGATTTTCCGGTGTGCATTCCCATCGCTACCCAGGTCACCCAGGCCACGGGGGTGGCCTATGCCTTCAAGCTGCGCCAGCAGCCTCGGGTGGCGGTGACCACCCTAGGAGACGGTGCCAGTTCCAAGGGGGATTTCTACGAAGCCATCAACTGCGCCGGGGTTTGGCAACTCCCGGTGGTATTCGTGATCAACAACAACCAGTGGGCCATCTCCGTGCCCCTGCGCGCCCAGACCGCCGCCCAAACCCTGGCCCAGAAGGCTATCGCCGCCGGTATTCCTGGGGAGCAAGTGGATGGCAACGACGTCATCGCCGTGCGCCAGGTGATGGACCAGGCCATCAAGCGGGCCAGGAACGGCGGCGGGCCAACCCTGGTGGAGGCCCTGAGCTACCGGCTCTGCGACCACACTACCGCCGACGACGCCAGCCGCTACCGGAGCGCCGAGGAACTGGAACAAGCCCGGGCCAGCGAGCCTGTGGCCCGGCTGCGGACCTATCTCACGGCCGCCCACGGCTGGACCCCGGCCCAGGACGAGGCCCTGCAAGCCGAGTGCGCGGCCCAGGTGGAGGCGGCGGTGGAGCGTTACCTGGCCATGCCGCCCTTGCCGGCCACGGCCCTATTCGAGCATATCTACGCTGAGCTGCCCAAGGCCCTGGAAGCCCAGCGCGCCGAGCTAACGGCGGGAGGTGAGCGTCATGGCTGAAGAACTGACCCTTGTGGAAGCCGTAAACCGGGCCTTGGCCTGGGAGCTGGCCGCCGATCCCGAGGTGCTGGTGTTCGGGGAGGACGTGGGCGTCAACGGTGGGGTATTCCGGGCCACTGCGGGCCTGCAACAACGTTTCGGCGCCGAGCGGGTGATAGACACCCCCCTGGCCGAGAATCTGATCGCCGGTCTGGCGGTGGGCATGGCCGCCCAGGGCCTGAAGCCGGTGGCGGAGATCCAATTCAGCGGGTTTATCTACCCGGCCATGGATCAGATCATCAACCACGCCTCCCGGTTGCGGGTCCGCACCCAGGGCCGACTCACCTGTCCCATGGTGTTGCGTAGCCCCAACGGCGGCGGCATCCATGCCCCGGAACACCACTCCGAGAGCGTCGAGGCCCTGTTCGCCCATGTGCCAGGGCTGCGGGTGGTCATTCCCTCGTCTCCAGCCCGGGCCTATGGCCTACTGCTGGCGGCCATCCGCGACCCGGACCCGGTGATTTTTCTGGAACCCACCCGGGTGTACCGAGCCATGAAGGAGTCCGTGGAGGACGACGGCCAGGCCCTGCCTTTGGATGTGGCCTTTGTGCTGCGCCCCGGCGCCGACCTGACCCTGGTGGCCTGGGGGGCTATGGTTCGGGAGGCCCTGGCCGCCGCCGAGCACCTGGAGCAAGAGGGCATCGACGCCGAGGTCATGGATATGGCCACCCTCAAGCCCCTGGACGCCGACACCTTGCTGGACTCGGTGGCCAAGACCGGTCGCTGCCTGATCATCCAGGAAGCGGCCCGTAGCGGCGGGGTGGGCGCGGAGATCGCCGCTCTGCTGGCGGAGCGGGGTCTGTTGAGTCTGCTGGCCCCGGTGCGACGGGTGACCGGCTACGACACGGTGATGCCGCTGCTACGCCTGGAAGAATTTTATAGCCCCGACACTGGCCGAATCGTGGCTGCGGCCCATGACGTACTGGAATTTGCCTGAGCGGAGGGCATGCCCATGAAAATCTTTAAGTTACCGGATTTGGGCGAGGGTCTGGCCGAAGCCGAGATCGTGCGCTGGCATGTGGAGGAAGGGGCCGAGATCAAGCAGGACCAGCCCCTGGTGGCGGTGGAGACCGCCAAGGCCATCGTCGATATACCCGCCCCCCGGGCCGGTCGGATCGCCAAACGCTTCGGGGCCGAGGGGGAGATGGTGAGAATCGGCGACCCTCTGGTGGAATTCGCCGATGGCGACGCCCCAGCGCCCAAGGCCGATACCGGCACCGTGGTGGGCAGCCTGGAGTCCGCCAAGGGCACGGTCCGGGACCGTACCGACAGCACCGCACGGGGCGGCCGGGTCAGCGTCAAGGCCACCCCGGCGGTACGGGCTTTGGCCCAGCGTCTGGATGTGGACTTGGGGGTGGTCACCCCCAGCGGTCCCGATGGCCTGATCACCGCCGCCGACGTGCAACGGGTCGCCAAGATCCTCAAAGAGGCCGGTCCCCTGGAGCCGCTGCGGGGGGTGCGCCGGGCCATGGCTCGGAACATGGCCCAAGCCCATGCCGAGGTGGTGCCGGTGACCCTGGTGGACGAGGCCGACGTGGACGCCTGGAGCGGCCGGGGCGACGTGACCCCGCGGCTGATCCGCGCCCTGGTGGCCGGTTGCCGG
Organism: uncultured Candidatus Competibacteraceae bacterium; assembly: GCA_964597315.1. GTDB lineage: Bacteria > Pseudomonadota > Gammaproteobacteria > Competibacterales > Competibacteraceae > CAZQXD01. The sequence continues at coordinate 73,089 of CAZQXD010000006.1, read as the reverse complement.
GCCGAGCCGGCCCTCAACGCCTGGTACGATGGCTACTCTGTGGGCCGACGACTGCTCAAGGCCGTGCATTTGGGGATGGCCGTGGACAGCCCCGACGGGCTGTTCGTGGCGGTGCTGCGGGACGTGGACAGCCGTGATCCTGAGCAACTACGGGGCGACCTGGAGGCGCTCAAGGGGTTGGTCAACTCCCGGCGAATACCCCCGGACCAACTCCGGGGGTATACCATCACCTTGTCCAACTTCGGCACCATCGCCGGTCGCCACGCCACCCCGGTGGTGCTGCCCCCCACGGTGGCCATTCTGGGGGCGGGGCGAAGCTATGCCAAAGTGGTGGCGGCCCAAGGCCAGCCAGCGGTGCATAAGGTATTGCCCCTGTCCCTGACCTTCGATCATCGGGCGGTGACCGGCGGCGAGGCCGGGCGGTTTCTGGCGGCGGTGCTGGAGGATCTGGAGAAGGCGGAGTGAGAAAGGCCGACGGCGAGGGTCATGACAGGGAGGCTGGCCCTGGCTCCAGCCGCCCGGAACTCAGGAAAACCGCCCATCCGCCGCCAGTACAACATCAAACCGCGCCAGCAGTTCATCCCCTCCCCCAGGGTCCGGGGTGAACGCCACTAGCACCTGCCGCCGCAAAGCGGGATCGCGAATGTTGTTGAGCAGAAAATCCCCTTGGTTCTCCGGGGCGTCGGCCACGTACATCTGGGTGACCAGAGGCCCGAAGCCCGGGCCGCTGACGGCGAAATGAATGTGTGGCGCGCGGCCAGGGTAAGGCACTGGCTGGATGGTGCGAAACCGGTAGCCCCCATCGGCGCCGGTGATGAACTGGCCGTAACCCTGAAAATGGGGGTCCAGGGGTACATCTCGCCGGTCCCCAGGGTGGTGGTAGCGGCCGTTGGCGTCGCACTGCCAGATTTCCACCCGGGCCTGGGCCAAGGGCCGACCTCGCTGGTCCAGCACCCGGCCCACCACATTGCTGATCCGGCCTTGGGCCTGGGCGTCGTGACCGGCCACGGTCACCAGGTCGTTGTCCCGGTCCAGGGGCAAGTCGCGGGGATAGAACGGTCCTCGGGTCTGGGGCGGGGTGGGGAGGGGTTGGGCCTGTACGCTGCTTAGGCCCAATCCCAGCAGGGCGGTGGCGGCGCCCAGCAACCGCCGCCGATGCGGGTTGATAGTCTCGGACATGGTTTTGCATCCCGTCTTGGCTTGGCGTAGTGTTTCGACTCCAGGATGGCCGGACAATTTCAATCCCGTGGCGACCCCATGAAAATCCTATTGGCTTGTTTCGCCTTGAGCGGGTTGCTGTTCCTCGTCCCCGTACCGGCAGACGCCAATCCCTGGAGCCGGGTCAGCGAACCCCATCCGGGACCGGCCTGGGTGCTGGGGTTTTACAGCGCCGGGTGTATCGTCGGCGCTCGAACCTTGCCCCTAGTTGGGCGGGGGTTTCAGGTGATGCGCCCCCACCGCAACCGCCACCACGGCCATCCGGCGCTGCTGGCATTTATCCAGGATCTGGCCACGGCAACCCGGCGTCGGGGCTGGGGGCGGTTGGCGGTAGGGGATCTGGCCCAAGCCCGTGGCGGCCCCATGGCCCATGGCCATCGCAGCCACCAGACAGGGCTGGATGTGGATATTTGGCTGCGCCTGCTGCCGAAACCCGGGTTGACGGCCACCCAGGCCGAGTCCCTGTCCATGGATTCGGTGGTGGACCACGCCGCCGGACGGTTGAACCGGCTCTGGTCGGCCCGTTACGCCGAGCTGTTGCGGCTGGCGTCCGAAGACCCTCGGGTGCAGCGGATTTTCGTCAATCCGGTCATCAAGCAGGCCCTGTGCCGGCGCGTCGAGGGGCGGCGATCTTGGTTGGCCCGGTTGCGCCCCTGGTGGGGACACGATGCGCATTTTCATGTTCGGCTGCGCTGTCCCATCGGGGGCGCTTGCGAGGCCCAGGATGACCCGCCCGCCGGAGACGGCTGTGACCCCGACCTGGACCGTTGGGTGGAGCAACAGCGCCAGGCGGTCCACCAGCCGCCCGATCCACCAGCCCGGCCCCGTCCGCAAAAACCCCTGCCGACGGCCTGCCAGACCGTGCTGGATGGCCGCTGGCAAGAGCAACCGCTGGAGAAATAATTTTGATAACCACGTCCGTACCCGATTTTTGCCTGCGCTTCGCCCGGCCCGACGACGTTGCGCTGATTCTGGAACTGATCAAGGAGATGGGCGAATACACCCGCCTGTCCCATGAAATTTCCGCCACCGAGGATAACCTCCGAGACAGCCTGTTCGGGCCGCGTCCGGCGGCGGAGGTGGTTCTTGCCGAATATCGGAACCGGCCCGCCGGGTTTCTGGTGTTTTTCCATAATTTCTCCACGTTCGTGGGCCGGGCCGGGCTGTATTTGGAAGATCTCTATGTGCGCCCGGATCTGCGCGGCCAGGGCTTGGGCCGGGTGATGCTGGCTTGGCTGGCGCGGCTGGCGGTGGAACGGGGCTGTCGGCGTCTGGACTGGGCGGTGCTGGACTGGAACGAACCGGCTATCGCCTTGTACCAGCGGGTTGGCGCGGTCCCTAAGGATGCCTGGACGGCGTGGCGACTTGACGGGGCCGCCCTGGAGGCGCTGGCGGGCGGAACGGGGTGACGGCTTTCGGCAGTGGCGCGGACCACGACATGCCGTGGTCCCACTCTATACCGTGGCGATGGGTTTCGATCAGCACGTTCTTTCTCACGCGCCCCTATACCCTGGAATGTTTTTTGTGTTAATGATAAATAATGGATTTATCTCAAAATAAAAACGATGGTCAGGGTTTGGCACAGCTCTTGCTCCAGTTATCTTCAGAGCGACTATGACTCGTTTTGAACCGACAACCTGAAACGTGCAAGAGGTAAATACCATGAAGACCATCGTTAGCCTGATCGCCCTGACTTCCGCCTTGGCGCTGAGCGCCCCCGTTCTGGCCGAGTCTTTCAATGACCGTGGACCTGACGTCATCGCCCAGGCTCCCCTCGGTTCGACTGGCGCCAACCAGCCGACGCAGGCCACTTTGGCGGCCTACAACGAACGGGGCGTCAATTTCGTGATCAGCGCCCCGGTGGGCAGCCAGACGCCCCGCGCCGAGGTAATGGTGGCCGAGCGCGGCTTTAATGAGCGCGATTCCAAGGCCATCTAATCACCCAGGGTTTCGGCCCGACAACCCCGGACCGGTAGCGGTTCGGGGTGTTGTTTTCCAAGACGCCACACGATCGGATCACGGTCTGGGCTTGTGGGTCGCGCCCCCTGCCCGACGTTGCACCGCCGGACCCAATCGGCGCTCTTGAAGGCCCCGGATGCGCGGCTGCCCCAGGGTCAAAAGGCCGCGTTGCCGGGGGTGCGGGGGAAGGGAATCACGTCCCGGACGTTGCTCATTCCGGTCACATAGCTCACGGTGCGCTCCAGGCCCAGCCCGAAGCCGGCGTGGGGCACGGTGCCGTAGCGGCGTAGGTCCCGGTACCAGCTATAGAATTGTTTGTCCAGGCCCAGGGCGTCCATGCGGGTGTCCAAAACCCCCAGGCGCTCCTCTCGCTGGCTGCCGCCAATGATCTCGCCGATCCCTGGGGCCAGCACGTCCATGGCTGCCACGGTTTTTTCATCGTCGTTAAGGCGCATATAAAAACTCTTGATCTCCTTGGGGTAGTTCATCACCACCAGGGGTCGACCCACATGCTCCTCGGCCAAATAGCGCTCGTGTTCCGATTGCAGGTCCAGGCCCCAGCGGACCGGAAACTGGAAGGACTTGTCGGAGCGCTCCAGAATCTTCACGGCCTCGCCGTAGTCCAGCCGCTCGAAAGGGGAGCGGATGATATGTTCCAGGCGCTCAATGGTGGTTTTCTCAATGCGCTGGGCGAAAAACGCCATATCGTCGGCCCGCTCCTCCAGCACCGCCTGGAAAATGTATTTCAGCAGGGCCTCGGCCAGGTCCACGTTGTCTTGAAGATCGGCGAAGGCTAGCTCCGGCTCCACCATCCAGAATTCGGCCAGGTGGCGGCTGGTGTTGGAGTTTTCGGCCCGGAACGTGGGGCCGAAAGTATAGACCTTGGACAGGGCCAGGCAATAGCACTCTATGTTGAGTTGGCCGGAGACGGTGAGAAAGGTCTCTCGGCCGAAGAAATCCCGGGAGAAATCCACCCCACCGGCCTCGGTGCGGGGCAGGTTAGCCAGGTCCAGGGCGCTGACCCGGAACAGTTCTCCCGCCCCCTCGCAGTCGCTGGCGGTGATGATGGGGGTGTGGACCCACAGGTAGCCGTTTTCGTGGAGAAACCGGTGGATGGCCTGGGACAGGCAATGGCGCACCCGGGCCATGGCGCCGATGCTGTTGGTGCGGGGGCGCAGATGGGCCACCTCCCGCAGGTACTCGAAGGTGTGGCGCTTAGGGGAGACCGGGTAAGTTTCCGGGTCGTCTACCCAGCCCAGCACCCGCACCGTCTCGGCCTGGATTTCCACGGACTGGCCCTTGCCCTGGGATGCCACCAGGGCGCCGGTGGCGAGGACCGCGCAGCCGGTGGTCAGGTGCTGGATCTCGGTAGCGTAGTTGTCCAGGGTGTTGGGAGCCACCACCTGCACCGGGTCGAAACAGGAGCCGTCGTGTATGGCGATAAACGATAACCCGGCCTTGGAGTCCCGGCGGGTGCGTACCCAGCCCCGGACGGTCACCGGATGGCCGACGGCCACCTGGCCGCCCAGCAGGTTGCTGATGGGATGAACGGTGGACATGGACAAGGGGTCTCCTTAAGGTGAGCGCGGTATCGAGTGCTTCGAAATGGTGGCATAGTTGCCGCCCACTCGCCAAATCCCCGCCGACGACGGCGCAGCCCGGAGGTATTGTCCATGCGGATCATCGGCTGTCAGGTGGATATTGCCTGGGAGGACAAGTCGGCCAATCACCGCCAGGTCCGCGCCTTGGTGGAGCAGGCCCGCCCCCGTCCTGGCGCCCTGGTGGTGCTGGCGGAGATGTTCTCCACCGGTTTCAGCATGAAAGTGCCCCGGGTGGACGAGGGACAGGCCCGGCCTAGCGAGGGCTTCATGGCCCGGCTTGCCCGGGATTTCGGGGTCTACGTGCAGGGGGGCGTGGTCAACCGCGGCGGCGACGGTCGGGGGCTGAACCAGAGCGTCACTTTCGGTCCCAATGGCGAGGAACTGGCCCGCTATACCAAAATCCATCCGTTCTCCTTCGCCAAGGAGGATAAATGGTACGCGGGCGGGACCGGGCCGCTGGTGTTCGACTGGGAGGGGATCAAGGTGGCGCCCTTGGTCTGCTACGACTTACGGTTTCCCGAGGTGTTCCGTCACGCCGTGCGCCAGGGCGCCCAGTTGTTCACAGTGATCGCCAACTGGCCAGCGGCCCGGACCTCTCACTGGACGACCCTGCTCCAGGCCCGGGCCATTGAGAACCAAGCCTGGGTGATCGGCGTCAACCGCTGCGGCAAAGACCCCTGGCTGGCCTATTCCGGGCGCAGCCTGATCGTCGATCCCCGGGGCGTGGTGGTGGCCGACGCTGGGGACGGGGAGGGGACGGTGAGCGCCGAGTTAGACCTGGAGGAACTGTTGGCGTACCGGGAACAGTTCCCAGCCCTGGCGGATATTCGACCGGAATTTCTGAGGGGGTAGGGACCCCGGCTTTCCCCGAAGTGGGCGATGCCCGACCGCCCTACTCCTGCTTCCCGGCTGGCTCCGCAGACGGGCCCTGATCGGCGGTCGGGGCGTCCCGAGGGGGGTTGGCTGCGGGCTGGGCCTTGGCCGGCTCGGACGTCGCTTTGACGGGGGCGGGTTTGGTCGGCGGCTCCTGGGCGGCGGCTTTGGATTTAGCGGTGCTGGTTTTGCGAGGCGCGCTCTTGCGGGGTGCGCTCTTGCGGGGCGTCTTGGGCTTGGGGGCGCTGGCCGCAGCCGACGCTTTAGGGGGTTCGGGGGCCTGGGCGGGGGCCGGTTTAGCAGGGGCCACCGGTTTGGATTCTCCGACCACCGGACGGGGATGGGCCGTCGGCGGATTGGCGGATTTGGCGTCGGGGCGAGACACGCCCGATTGGGCGCCGCCGTTGCGCAGCATCTGGAACCAGTTGTCCCAGAGTTGGTTTTGGGTGTGTACCCAGTGCTGCATCACTTCTTCCACTTGGTGGGTCCATTCGGCCACCGCCTCGGGGGTGTTCCGTTCGCCGCCCACCCGCTCGGCCCATTGGCGTATCCACTGGGCTTGCATGTCCAGGGTCTCCTTGACCGCCGCTTCCCAGGCCGCCAGATTGTGTAGATAGGTTTCCCGCCAGGCTTCCATGCCCTCAGGGGGATGAAAGGCCGGTAGTGAGGTGGATAGGCTTTCCCAAAGCCGCTTCTGGGCCTCGTTCCAGCTCTTCAGGGCGTCAGCATTCATTGTTGTATCCTCCAGATGGCTACAATAGTGTGAAGGTGTCAGGCTTCCCTCAAAGTCCGTGGGAATCCGTCGGGACCTGGTCAACCCCCGTCCGGGGTGACGGTCTCATAGGCCAGCACTGTTTTCCGCACCTGTTCCGGGATAGGGGCCGGGCGCTGTTCCCGAAAGTCGAACCAGACGATCACCCCCTTGGAGGTGGCCACCGGCTGGTCCTCGCCCTGGCGATAAATGGCCGCCAGCACGTCTAGGCTACTGCGTCCCAGTCGGCTGATCCGGGTTAGCACCTCGATGGTCACAGGGTAGTGCAACTGCTGGCGGAAAGCGCACTGAATGTCCGCCAGAACCAGCGACAGGCTGCTTCCAACGACTTGTTCCACATAGGCCACCCGACCCGATTCCAGGTAACGTAGATATTGCACATTGTTGACGTGGCCAAGGCTGTCCATATCGCCCCAGCGCACCGGTAGCTCGACACAATGCTTGAAATCAGATCGGTTCATCGGTTTTCGCCGAGAGACCCCGTCCTTCAGGGCGGGGAGGGATAGGCGCGGCTGGCAAGGCAAGCCCCGATCCCGGCGTCCTCCTTCGGTTGGGCCTATCTTCAATAATCGGACAATGCCTTGTTACACTCCCCCCATGGACAGCAAACGCGCCTACCGTTTCCGGTGTTAGCCGACGCCCGAGCAGGCAAGGAGCCTGGCCCGGACTTTGGCCGTGCGCGCTTGGCTTATAACCACAGGTTGCGGCTACGCATCGGGGCGTGCTCAAGGACCGGAAACTAGGGTATCACGACACCTCCGCCAGGCTCACCACGGCGACGGTCATATCCTCCAAGCCCCCCGTGGGGGGGTATGCTTGCCCATTTAGGGAGAACCCTTGAAAGTCACTATTGCCCTAATGCTGGCCGTCCTGCTGATCGGCTGCGCGGTATCGCCCCTCGCGTCGGCCCCGCTCCAAGTTCGGGCCGAGTGGGCCTACCGGGAGGGCGACTGGCCACAAGCAGCGCGATTGTACCAGGCCCTGGCCACGCAACGTCCTGGGGCCGATCCCTGGTTTTGGCTGGGAAATACCTATGTGGAACTGGATCGCCTGGAGGATGCCGAGGATGCTTATCGGCGCGCCCTGACGCTGGATGAGCATCCCCGGGCGCGGCACAATCTGGGGCTGTTGCGGCTGCGTCTGGGGCTTCAGGATCTGCATCGGGCGCGAGCCGATCTGCCGCCAGATCATCCGGCCCTGGCGGAAAGTCGCCGATTGGTGCGGGAACTATTGGAGATGACGCCGTGATGGATTTACTATTGAGACCATGACCACGGATAGCACCGGCCCATGAACCACGGACACCCCCCGACGTCAAATTCCATGCAACCCAGGCCCGTGACCGTTCCGGCTAATCCCATTCCCAGGGCCTGTCCGCCGAGCGTTTTGGCTCTTCGACGCCGACGCCTTGGGGACAATATCCCATTCCCAGGAGGTACCCGGTATGGCTAATTATCGACACGTTCTGTATGCGGCGGATTTCGCCCCCGACGCTCTGCAAGTGGGTGAGCGGGCCAAGTGCATCGCCGAGAAGTACCAGGCCAGGCTATCCTTGATCCATGTGGTGGAGGAAGTGAATATCAGCGCCGGTTATGAACTGATGCCTCTGGTCCCGGAACTGCCCGACGAGACCATGATGCGAGAGGCCCAAGACAGTTTGGAGCGGCTGGCTGACAAGTTGGAGATCAAGGCTGGGGACAAGTGGGTGGTGACAGCCGTGTCCACCAAGGAAGGCGTGTTGCGCACTGCCGAGGAGCAGAACGCTGATCTGATCGTGGTGGGCAGCCACGGTCGTCACGGACTGGCCTTACTGTTGGGGTCCACCGCCAACGCTGTGCTTCACGGAGCGCCCTGCGACGTGCTGGCGGTACGGATCAAGGATTGAGTTGGCCCAGGGGCCGCCACCGGAAGCTCATGGGGCGGTAAGCTCGATTCGGTTGTCGCTGGTCGGTGGCGATGTTCTCCACAACTCCACTGTTTCCAGGCGTTTGAGAAACCACTTCAGGGCTTTGCCGGCCTGGCCAGTGCGCCAGGCGACGAACAGCCGGGAAGTCGGCGCGGCGCCCGCCACCCGTCGGCTTACCAGTCGCCCGGTATCCAGGTCCTTGCGTACCAGATGGTAGGGGACAAAACCCGCCCCCAGGCCCCGCCGATGGGCTTGGCACTTGGCCTCCATGGTGGGGACGGTAAGCACTTCAGGGCCGCCCATCAAGGCCAGGGCGCGGGGCGGCAGGTGGCGGGAACTGTCCACCACGGCCACCGCCCGGTGTTGGAGGATCTGCTCCTCGGCCAAGGGTTCTGGCAGGGTGGCCAGGGCGTGTTCGGGACTCATGACGAACACGAACTCCACGACGCCCAAGGGTCTGGCGGCATAGCCGCCTCCGGCGGGGCCGTCGTCGGCGGCGCCGATCACCAGGTCGGCGCGGCCATTGGTGAGCGCATCCCAAGTGCCCCCCAGGACCTCGGTGGTCATGCGCAGACGGGTGCCGCCGCCCAGATCGTAGAAATCTTCGATAAGAGGAAACAGTTGTTCGAGGGGCACCAGGTCGCCCACGGCAATGGTCAACTCCGGCTCCCAGCCGCTGGCCACCCTCCCCACCAGTTGTTCGAGCACGCCGGCCGCGCGCAGCAGGTTTCGGCCTTCTTCCAGGAGCTTGACTCCGGCTGGGGTGAGGCGGGCGCGGTGGCCGCTGCGGTCGAAGACCAGCACCCCGAGATCTTGTTCTAGTTTTTGGATAGTATAGGTAATGGCGGAGGGTACCCTGCGCAGTTCTCCTGCGGCTGCGGCAAAACTGCCCTTGCGGTCGATAGCATCCAGTACCTCTAAAGCATCCAATGTCAGGCGCATTTGCCAATCCTTTGAACCGTGTTTGTTATACCTGCTCCCATTATAAAACCAAATGACCGGTTTAACCCAAGCTCGCAGTGCACAAAAAACACCGGCTTGGCCAAGGGAGATTTGCACGAGAGCGTTGGTTTACGACGCTGGCTGGGAACAGGGCTTCGAGTCTAGTCGCAATGAGGGCCGGGGGGAAGGACTGCGTTTCCAGGAACTGGGGACGCGCGGTGCGCCTTCGCCGACCCTGGCCCAGTTCAAGTTAGGCGCGGCGCTCAAGAACCCTGAAAAACCGGGGTCGAGTCCATGCCCATAGCCGATCCTGGTTGAGAGAAACCAAGCCGCTCGCCCTCCCCATGATCCCCGGACTCAACGGAACAGCAAGAGCGGAATATGGCACGAACGGATCACCGAGGTGGTTGTACTGCCGATGATCAGTTGGCGAATACGAGAATGGCCATAAGCGCCCATGACAATAAGATCAATGTCCTTGGCTTCAACGTATGCGGTAATCACTTCATCCCGAGGCCCTACCTTAAGCGCCGTATGCACCCCGATCCCCGCGCGTTCCAGCGTGCCAGCGACCTGGGTCAGAGTGTTGCGGATTTCCGCGCTGACACGGCCGATCATCAGCACATGGCATTCCGTGTCTTTCAGCACGGCATGACGGGTAATATAGTCCAATGCCTTTGTGGCGCTGGCGCTGCCATCGAAGGCGATTAAAAATCGGCGGATCGGCTGGAAAACTCGTGCGGTCACCAGTAACGGCTTATTCACGGCACGGGCAACTCGCTCCAGATTCGACCCCAGATGCAGGGTGTCGAAATCCGCGTGTTCCCCTCGTTTACCCATCACGATCATATCCATTTGTGCTTCGTTTTCACCGATGAATTCCACCAGTGAACCACGGCGATGCAATACTTCAATATGCTGAACGCCAGCGTCGCGTAGTTGCTGTTCCGCCTGTGCCAGCATTAGTTTTCCCTTGCGCTGTTCTATACGGCCATGGGATTCATCTAATTCCGCTAACTGTTCCAATAACTCGCTTTTTGCGCCGAGTCCAATGGCCCCACTCATATCAAGGGATGCTCGCTTGGATGGGGGCGAAATTAAATGCAGCAAGGTAACGGTTGCTCCAGTACGGTTACTCACCCAGGCAGCGCCAGAACACACGGTTTGTGCATAAACGGAATCGTCAATACAGGCAAGAATCTTTTTCACGGCTACCTCAGTGGTCGGGCCTATGATCGAGTGCGTCGGGCTTATTATGGATGGCCAGGGCATCGACAATGGTGGCGCTCGCCTCGTTCAGTCCTAGCAGTTCCACCGCTGTCCCTTCGCGGCGGAATTTGAGCACGACCTTATCAAGCGCGGCCACCGCCGAGCTGTCCCAGAAGTGAGCAGCGGTCAGGTCAATCCGTACCCGCTCCACCACTTCCTTAAAATCGAAAGACGATATAAACGTTTCTGCTGAGACAAAAAATACCTGTCCATAGACCCGATAAACTCGCTCGACGCCCTCATCGATCAGCTCTGATTTGATGGTCAAAAGCTGGGAAATCTTATAGGCGAAAATCAAGGAAGCCATCAATACGCCCACGAACACACCCTGAGCCAGATTGTGGGTGAAGACCACCACAATCACCGTTGTCAGCATCACTAGATTGGAGCTTTTAGGAAACGTGCGCAGGTTTTTCAGGGATGCCCAGCTAAAGGTGCCAATGGACACCATAATCATGACCGCCACGAGCGCGGCCATGGGAATTTCCCGCACCCAATCGCCCAGGGTCAATATCATGAACATCAAAAAGCAACCTGCGGAAAAAGTCGATAAGCGTCCTCGCCCCCCGGACTTGATGTTGATGACGGACTGCCCGATCATCGCGCAGCCCGCCATGCCGCCAAAGCAGCCCGCGACGATATTGGCGATACCCTGGCCCGCGCATTCGCGATTTTTTTGGCTCGGCGTATCGGTAAAGTCATCCACAATAACCGCCGTCATCAAAGATTCCAGAAGCCCCACCACGGCCAGCATGATTGAATAGGGAAAGATGATGAGCAGGGTTTCAAGGTTCAGGGGAATATCCGGGAACAGGAAAACGGGAAAATGGTCGGGGAGTTCGCCCATATCCCCCACTGTGCGCAGTTCCAGCCCGGTGAGCATGCTGATCGCCGTCAGCACGACAATGCAGACCAGAGGCGAAGGCACCGCTTTGGTCAGTCGCGGAAACAGATAGATGATGGCAAGCCCAAAACCCACCATCACATACATCTGCACCCCGGCCCCGGCAAACTCGGGAAGCTGAGCCATAAAGATCAGAATCGCCAAGGCATTGATAAAGCCCGTCATCACCGAGCGGGAAACAAAACGCAGCAAAGTACCGAGCTTGAAGGCGCCGGCCAGAATCTGCAAAACCCCCGTCAAGAGGGTCGCGGCCAGGAGATACTGAAGCCCATGCTCCTTGACCAGACCGATCATCAATAGGGCCATGGCCCCGGTCGCGGCGGAGATCATCCCTGGTCGGCCACCGACGATCGCAATCACTACCGCGATACAGAAAGAAGAATACAGGCCGACCTGGGGATCGACCCCGGCGATAATGGAAAAAGCAATGGCTTCCGGGATGAGGGCGAGCGCCACCACCAGCCCAGCCAGAAGATCGTTTCGGACGTTTCCGAACCATTCGGTTTGCACCTGGGAAAAGGACATTCTCGGTAGCCTGGCCGCAAGCATTCGGCTCCCCTTAAAATATTGATATTAAGTTAATATTTGAAGTTTACGAGGGAGGCGTTCCCTGCCGGAAGGGGCGGGTCCGGTCGCGCTGACTAGGCAAAACGCGACCGACCCTAGGCGCCGGAGATGGCCTTCCTCGGTTGTCTTCCCCCTCCAGCGCCGACCCCGCCCGATCAGGCTCCAGTAGGACTATGGGTTCAAGCCGTCCACAGCCCCTATCAGCCTAGTACACAATACCCGCTTGCGTGGCGATCTGTAGCAGCCGATCAAGCTTGACCAAAATCGGGAACTGGGGTTGCCAGACGGGTAGAGTGACGAAAACAGGATTTAAGCATAGAGATAGTCCTCCAGACGGTGAGGGAACACGGGATCTCCGAGAGGCCGTGTTCAACCTGGCCGGTCTAGAACTATCACCTTGTGGAAAACACCACTGTGAAGCCTGCTACATTCCCAGCGCCAATCCGCACCGAACCGCCCGGCTCCGTCGGCACGGCCACGGCAACGGGTTCTGCGGATTTAAGGGGTCGGGTTTCCGGTCAGTGGCCGCCGTCGGGGGTCAGCTTGACGAACAATTGCTCCCGGTAATAGCGCAGTTCATTGATGGAATCATAAATATCATCCAGGGCCAGATGGGACGACTCCTTAGGGAAGCGTTTGATGGCGCCCGGGTACCAGCGCTTGGCAAGTTCCTTGAGTGTACTCACGTCCAGATTGCGATAATGGAACCAGGCTTCCAGTTCCGGCATACAGCGGGCCAGAAACCGGCGGTCCTGGCAGATGCTGTTGCCGCACATGGGTGAGTGGTTCTTGGGTACGTAACGTTCCAGAAAAGCCAGGGTTCGGTGTTCGGCCTGGCCTTCGTCCGTTTGGCTGGCACGGACTCGCTCGATCAGGCCGGAGCCGCCGTGTTGGTTTTTGTTCCAGTCGTCCATGGCCGCCAGTATCGAGTCATCTTGATGAATGGCCAGCACCGGCCCCTCGGCCAAGACGTTCAGTTCGCTGTCAGTGACCACAGTGGCGATTTCGATGATACGGTCGTTCTGGGAATCCAGCCCGGTCATTTCCAGGTCGATCCAGATCAGATTATCGGGATTTTGAGCCATGAGGGGCGTTGTTTCCTTATTCTGTGCGACGTGGTTGCCTTGCTCTTGGCGGCGGGCTACTCTGCAACCGGCGACGCGCATCGTTGGCGAGTATCAACGTTGAGTGTACGCCGAAATCTGCGGCGCTGCCGGACGCGAACGGTACCGCGCCCGACCACCGAGGTGACCCATGATACGATCCGCTTTGGCCGTCTCGATACTGCTGGTGAGTGTGTCTGGCGGGGCCGGGGCCGCCGATCCCGGCGCGGGCCAGACGCTGCATGAGCGACACTGTGTATCCTGCCATGAGTCACTGATGCGGGGCGAACCTTCGACCCTCTACACCCGCCAAGATCGGCGGATCGCCTCCTGGTCGGCGTTGCTGGCCCAGGTTCAGCGCTGCGAGACCAGTCTCGGGCTGCAATGGTCCGACGCCGACATTGAAAACGTTGCGGCCTTTCTCGATCAACGCTTTTATCGGTTCCGATGATTCCCACCCCCACGGATTGCCCATGGCCCGGCGCCGCCTGACCCGCCGCCAACGGGAGCAAATCGGTCGCATCCAAGAGCAGCGCCGCCATCGTTCCGCCCGCCGCGCCGAGCGCCAGGTCGGGGCAGATAATAGCCTGGGCGCCGAGCGGCCTGGCCGGGTCATCGCCAATTACGGCGCCGAACTGGTGGTGGAGGACGGCGGCGGCCTGTATCGCTGTAGCGTGCGCCAGAACCTGGGGGGGTTGGCTTGCGGCGACCATGTGGTATGGCAGCTCACGGATTTCGGCGCTGGGGTCGTGGTGGCGGTGGAGCCACGCCGCTCCCTGCTCACCCGGCCCGATTACAGTGGCCGATCCAAGCTGATCGCCGCCAATATGGACTGGGTAGGCATCGTGGTGGCGCCCCGTCCGGCGCTCAACGAATTTCTGGTGGATCGTTATCTGGTGGCCGTGGAGGCTATTGGAGTGGCGGCCTTGATCGTGTTCAACAAGGTGGACCTGCCGGACCCGGCCTTGCGGATCGAACTGGACGCCCGGCTGGCCGTCTACCAGCGGATCGGCTATCCGTTGCTCCAGGCCAGCACCAAGACCGAACACGGCCTGGACACGCTGCGGGAGCGGCTGGCTGGCCGCACCAGCATTCTGGTGGGCCAGTCTGGAGTGGGTAAATCGTCCCTGATTCAGGCGCTACTGCCTGACCGGGAGCTTCGCATCCAGGCGGTGTCCGAGGCCACCGGCATGGGCACCCACGCAACCACTACCGCCACCCTGTATCACCTGCCTGGGGGCGGCGAGCTGATCGACTCGCCGGGGATTCGCAGTTTCGAGCTGGGCGAACTGTCCGTGGATGACCTGGAGCAGGGATTCAGGGAGTTTGCTCCGTACTTGGGCCGCTGCCGGTTCTCCAACTGTGGCCATACGGTAGAGCCTGGCTGCGCCCTGCGGGAGGCGGTGGCGCGGGGAGATATCGACGCCCGGCGACTGGAGAGCTATCACCAGCTCAAAGCCTCGCTGGCCAGCGGTTGAGATGCTGGACGTTCAAAATCTGAGCCGCCCCGGCCTGGCGCCCGTATCCTTTCGGTTGGCCGCCGGGGAGTGCCTGGCCGTGCAAGGCCCTTCGGGGGCCGGCAAATCCCTGCTGCTGCGTGCCATCGCCGACCTGGACCCCGGCGCTGGACAGGTGATTCTGGACGGTTGCGCCCGGGACAGCCTGCCCGCGCCCCACTGGCGACGGCGGGTGATCTACCTACCCGCCGAATCCGGCTGGTGGGACGAGACGGTCGCGGCTCATTTCGAGGACTGGGGGCGGGCTGCGCCCTTGATCGCGGCGCTAGGGTTGCCGGACGCGATCCGGGGCTGGCCAGTCTCCCGGCTGTCCACCGGTGAACGCCAGCGTTTGGCCCTGGCCCGGGCCTTAGCCCTGAGACCCCGATTGCTACTGCTGGACGAGCCTACCTCCGGGCTGGATGCCCGGGCGGCGGCGGCGGTGGAGGGGCTGCTGAGGGAGTCCCTGGCCAGGGCCGCCGCTGCCCTGTGGGTGACCCACGATGCCGAACAGGCCCGGCGGGTGGCCCGGCGGCGGCTATGGGTGGAGGCTGGCCAGGTACGGGAGGAACCGCTTTGAGCTATCTCACCCTGGACCTCACCGATCTGGCCGTGGCCGCCCTGCTGGTGCTGCTCAACGGTGGTTTGTCGATGGCGCTGAATCTGGGCCTGGAGCGGCAGTTTCTCATCGCCACCTTGCGGATGCTGGTGCAACTCACCTTGGTGGGGCTGGTGCTAAAAACCCTGTTCACCCTGGTCTCGCCCCTGTGGACCTCGGTGGCGGCCTTAGCCATGGTGTTGTTCGCCGGCCGGGAGATCATGGCCCGCCAGGACAAGCCCCTGACCGGTTTCTGGACCTACGGCTTGGGCGCTGGCTGCATGCTGCTGGCCGCTGGCCTGGTGACTGTATTCGCCCTGACCACCCAAGTCCGCCCTCAGCCCTGGTATGACCCACGCTACGCCTTGCCGCTGCTGGGCATGATTCTGGGCAATACCATGACCGGCATCAGTCTGGGCCTGCACACCCTGGCCACCGGCCTAAGCCGGGACCGGGCGGCGGTGGAGGCGCGACTATGCCTGGGAGCCGACCGCTGGCAGGCGTGTCTGCCCGTGACCCGCGCCGCCCTGCGCACCGCCCTGATGCCCATTATCAATGCCATGGCGGCCACCGGCCTGGTGTCCCTGCCGGGGATGATGACTGGCCAGATCCTGGCCGGGGTAGATCCGGTGGAGGCGGTGAAGTACCAGATGTTGATTATGTTTCTGATCGCCGGAGGCACCGGGCTGGGGTCCCTGAGCGCGGTGTTGGGTGGAGTGTGGCGGCTAACCGATGCCCGTCATCGGCTGCGTCTGGACAGGCTGGGGAGCCGCCAAGGAAAACCCATTTGAGCCGTTTCGCCAGGTATGGTCTCAGGATCGAAAATCCACCCGCCACAGATCCAGACTCCGAGCGTTCCGGCCCAAGGGCTGGTAGCCGTGGCGGCGCAACAGCTTGCGTAGCCCCGGGCGCATCAGCTTGGGGTTCTCGGTGACGATTAACAGGCCCTGGACTGGATAGTCGGGATGCTCGAAAGTACGCAGATAATCCCGGCTGCGGTTAGTGATCTCCTTCATAAGATAAGGCACCCGGTCGGCGGGGCGGATAAACATGCGATAGACGTAGTGCCAACCCCCCAGGCGCGGCAAGTTCCGCAGCCCCACCGAAGACAACCCGGCGATCTCACCGGCTGGGTTGAGGGCCAACAGCACCACCTCACCGCTGCGCCGCCGGGCTTCGGCCTCGTGGGCGATGGCCCGCTGGGCAAGCCAGAAATCGACGATGGCGTCTCCTTGGACCGCCGTTACCCGGCGATACACATACTCGAAGCGATAATTCCCGAAGCTCACAATCGACTCCTTGAAACGTATGGATTTGCCAGATCGCCAGGACAGAATGTCAAAAAATTTTACAAACTGGCTTGGTCATGGAGATGCGTTGTTGTTTAACAATCTTCAATACTTTGATTATAAATAGTAAAAAATAAAATATAATAAATGGTACGATTTTTGCATAAAACTCCATTGATCCAAAGACGGGCAGCCCGGGGAAGGGCCGTCAGTCTTTGTGCCGACTGGCTGATCCATTATCCAAGGACAAAAGACGAATGAAAACGTCAACCGATGCCTTCCAGCAGAAACTCGATCACTATGGCCTGGCCGCCCAAAGCCACCTCCAAGGGGATAAAAGCGCCGTCGAGTGGGGCGCCTACGCCGCCGCCGCCGGGGCCTCCCTGGCCATGGCCGGGGCCGCCGACGCGGCGGTGATCTATAGCGGCGTGCAGAATGTCAGCGTCGCCATCGATCCGGCCGCGACCGCTGCGGGCAATACTTTTGCCAGCAACAATTACGCGTCCATCGATATCGATAACGACACCACCCCCGATGTCGGTCTAAGGGCGTTGCTCTATGCCGGGGTCGACTCCACCGACCCTGGCAATAGCTTCAAGTATATAGGGTATGCCTTTGCCGGCCCCGCCGGCGGCGCCGCTATGCTGGTCTCGGGCGGTCTGGCCAAAAAGCTGGCGTCGGGTTCCCTGATCGGGCCGAGCGGCAGCTTCGGCAGCGCAGGTAATGGCAGGTTTTTCGTAAGGGGCAATACCAACGGCGCCCCCGGCGGTACCAGCACTTATGTACTGGGCAACTTCGCCGATGGCGAAATCGCGTTTCTGGGCCTGCAACTGGGCAGCGGCAACTTCGGCTGGATTCGTCTGCGAATGGACGATCTCGGCGCCAACCAGCCCCTGGCCAACTTTGCCCCGCCCGACACCCCAGTCCAGGACGGCAGCGGCTTTTTGGACCGCGTCACCGTCATCGACTGGGCCTTTGACGATAGCGGTGCGGCCATCCGCGCCGGCCAGATCCAGGCAGTGCCGGAACCCTCGCCCCTAGCCTTGCTGGCCGCCGGGGCGGTGGGCCTGGGGGCGCTCCGTCGCCGCGCCCAGCGCGCCACGGCCAACGCCAGCTAAAACCCCTCTCTAACGGCTTTATTCCGACCGGACCCCCAGGGGTCCGGTCTGTTGTCTTGGGAGCAACGACGGCGACTGATCCCAGCCATCTACGGGTGCGGTAAATGATGGCCCGAGACCGTACAATCGGCTCACTGTCCAGTGAGCCAAACCATGTCCAGCCAGGCCATCTGGGCAGGGTGTCAAAAAATTTTACAACTCTGTTTGATCGTAGTGATGCGGTGTTGTTTAATCATTCGCAATGAATTGATTATAATGAAAATATCTATAAATGGTGCGTTTTTTGCTGAATACTTTTGATGCTGAGAAGGGCAGCCTGGGGTAGGGCAGCCAGTCTTTGTGCCGATTGGGGCTGATCCATTATCCAAGGTAAAAACCAATGAAAACGTCAACCGATGCCTTCCAGCAGAAACTCGATCACTATGGCCTGGCCGCCCAAAGCCACCTCCAAGGGGATAAAAGCGCCGTCGAGTGGGGCGCCTACGCCGCCGCCGCCGGGGCCTCCCTGGCCATGGCCGGGGCCGCCGACGCGGCGGTGATCTATAGCGGCGTGCAGAATGTCAGCGTCGCCATCGATCCGGCCGCGACCGCTGCGGGCAATACTTTTGCCAGCAACAATTACGCGTCCATCGATATCGATAACGACACCACCCCCGATGTCGGTCTAAGGGCGTTGCTCTATGCCGGGGTCGACTCCACCGACCCTGGCAATAGCTTCAAGTATATAGGGTATGCCTTTGCCGGCCCCGCCGGCGGCGCCGCTATGCTGGTCTCGGGCGGTCTGGCCAAAAAGCTGGCGTCGGGTTCCCTGATCGGGCCGAGCGGCAGCTTCGGCAGCGCAGGTAATGGCAGGTTTTTCGTAAGGGGCAATACCAACGGCGCCCCCGGCGGTACCAGCACTTATGTACTGGGCAACTTCGCCGATGGCGAAATCGCGTTTCTGGGCCTGCAACTGGGCAGCGGCAACTTCGGCTGGATTCGTCTGCGAATGGACGATCTCGGCGCCAACCAGCCCCTGGCCAACTTTGCCCCGCCCGACACCCCAGTCCAGGACGGCAGCGGCTTTTTGGACCGCGTCACCGTCATCGACTGGGCCTTTGACGATAGCGGTGCGGCCATCCGCGCCGGCCAGATCCAGGCAGTGCCGGAACCCTCGCCCCTAGCCTTGCTGGCCGCCGGGGCGGTGGGCCTGGGGGCGCTCCGTCGCCGCGCCCAGCGCGCCACGGCCAACGCCAGCTAAAACCCCTCTCTAACGGCTTTATTCCGACCGGACCCACGGGGGTCCGGTCTGTTGTCTTGGGAGCAACGACAATGACAGATACCACCCGCCGGGTTTTGGTCATCGGCTGGGACGCGGCCGACTGGAAGATCATCAATGCCCTGATCGAACAGGGCAAGATGCCCCATACTGCGGCGCTGATCGAGCGGGGGGTGATGGGCAATCTGGCCACCCTACAACCCGTACTCTCGCCCATGCTGTGGACCAGCATCGCCACCGGCAAGCGGCCTTTCAAACACGGCATTCTGGGCTTTACCGAACCCACCCCCGACGGCGGCGGGGTCCAGCCGGTGTCGCAACTGGCCCGGGACACCAAGGCTATCTGGAATATTCTCCACCAGCAGGGGCTGCGCTCCCATGTGATCGGCTGGTGGCCCTCCCATCCCGTGGAGCCTATCAACGGGATCATGGTCTCCAATCACTACCACACCGCCGTAGCCGACCTGGACCAACCCTGGCCCCTGGCTCCGGGCATGGTCCACCCCAAGCGTCTGGAGGCCACCCTGGCGGAACTGCGGGTCCACCCCAACGAGTTGACGCCCGAACAGGTGCTGCCCTTCGTGCCTCGGGCCGCCGAAATCGACCAGGACAAGGACCGGCGCCTGGCCTCGGTGATGAAAACCCTGGCCGAGTGCGCCTCGGTCCACGCCGCCGCCACCTGGGCCATGGCCAATGAGCCATGGGACTTCATGGGCGTGTATTACGATGCTATCGACCACTTCTGTCATGGCTTCATGAAATACCATCCACCCCGCCGACCCCATATCCCGGAGCGGGACTATGAGCTGTATCACGGCGTGGTGGAGGCCGGCTATCGCTTTCACGACATGATGCTGGGGGCGATGCTTAAACTGGCGCCCCAAGACACCACGGTCATCGTCTGCTCCGACCACGGATTTCATTCCGATCATCTGCGCCCAGTGGCCCTGCCCAAAGAGCCTGCCGCCCCGGCCATCGAACACCGGGATCTGGGCATGTTCATCGTCGCCGGACCCGGCATTAAACGTGATCACCTGATCCACGGCGCCACCCTGCTGGATATTACCCCCACGATCCTCACTCTTTACGGCTTGCCGGTGGGTAAGGATATGGACGGTCGGCCGCTACTGGAAGCTTTCGAAAACCCGCCCCAGGTCACCACCATTGCCAGTTGGGACAACGTGCCTGGGGACGACGCCCGGCTGTCCTCGGACCTACACTATGACCCCCTGGCCGCCAAGGAAGCCATGGACCAGTTGGTGGCCCTAGGCTATGTGGAGCAGCCCGACGACAATCGGGAAAAAGCCATCGCCAATACCGTGCGGGAACTGCGCTACAACCTGGCCCGCTCCTATATGGATGCCGGCCAGCACCGTAAGGCTGCGCCCATTCTGGCCGAACTCTACGCCGCCGAGTCGGACCAGTACCGTTTCGGGGTGCAACTGGCCCTGTGCCATCGGGCCTTGGGGGAGGTGGCGGCGCTGCGGGCGCTGGTGGAGAAGATGACCGACGACCGGCGTCAGGCAGCGGAGCAGGCGAGAGAAGACCTGAAAGCATTTGCCGACCAGGTGAAACAACGGCTTGTGGCCGAAGGCCAGGGGTCCGACAGCGATGAACTGAACCCCGAGGCGCTGACCGAGGAGGAAGCCCAGCGGTATCACGACTTGCGTCTATTGGCCCGCTTCAACCGCTTCGACCTGGACTATCTGATGGGCTGGGTGTTGGCCGCCGAAGGGGACCACGCCGCAGCGCTGGTCCATTTGCAGCAGGCCGGGCGCAGCGATGCCCGCCGACCAGGCTTGCATTTGCAAATCGGCGAGGCCTGTTTGACCCTGCGTCGCTTGGAAGACGCCGAGAACGCCTATCGTCGGGTGCTGCGTTTAGACCCGCTCAATCCCCATGGCCATTTGGGCTTGGCGCGCATTGCCCTGCGCCGCAAGCAAACCCGCCAAGCCGTGGAGACGGCCCTGGAGTCCATTCGTCTTCAGTATCACAACCCCTTGGCTCATTACGTCTTGGGGGCGGGGTTGCTGCGGATGGTGCAACTGCCCCGGGCCAGGGAAGCCCTGGAAGTGGCCCTCTCCATTAACCCCCGCTTCGAGCAGGCCCATCGCCTGTTGGCCTGGGTGTTGCGAATTTTGGGAGAGCATGGCCCGGCCCAGCGCCACCGGAACCTAGCCAACCGCATCCGCAGCGCCCGCCGGGGCCGGATGGAGGCATCCGCGACCCCGGCTGCGGAGTTGGCGGAACTGGCCCCGGAAGTGGACCAGGAAGGTGGCCGGGCGGTCTTCAAGCCTGGGCTGGAAACCTTGGTGGACAAAAGCGCCGTGCCCGACGACCCGGCCCGGTGCGTCATCGTGGTGGCTGGCCTGCCCCGCTCCGGCACCTCCCTGATGATGCAGATGCTGGCCGCAGGCGGGCTGGAGATACTCAGCGACGGCAAGCGCAAAGCCGATACCGACAATCCCCGGGGCTATTACGAACTGGAAGCCGCCACCCGACTGCGCGGCGACCGGGCCTGGCTCAAGGATGCCACCGGCAAAGGGGTGAAGATCGTCGCCCAGTTGCTGCCCTTTCTGCCCCGGGAATACCCCTACAGGGCGATCTTCATGGAACGGGACTTGGAGGAGGTGCTACGCTCCCAAACAGTGATGCTGGGCAACCTGGGGCGGGAGCGGGTCAAGCTCACCAACGAGCAACTCAAGATCGCCTACCGCCAGCAGTTACGCCAGGTTAAAGTCTGGCTGGCCCACCAGCCCAATATCCGTATATTGTTCGTGGGTCACCGGGAGGCCCTGGAGAACCCCATCGCTGTAGCCGAACGGGTGGCCGACTTCGTGGGCGGCGCCCTGGACCCAGCGGCCATGGCCGAGGTAGTGGATAGAACGCTGTACCGGCAGCGGGTCGGCTGAGCGGTGCAAAAACAAGGGCGCGTCCAGGCGCCCTGTCCTGGCGCTGGGTGACTGGTATCGGGTCGGTCACATAAGTGACTTTCTGGCGAGGCTGTCGCTTGCCTCCGAGGGCTACAGGTCCTGGTCCGTGAAGCCGTCCTCGCCTTCGTTGAACGTGTCCAGGGCGGCATTGGTGTGGGCTTGCAGTTCTTCCACATCCCGCCCTAGCCACGCGATCAAGGGATTTCGCCCCGCCCGCCGCCTCTTGAATTCCCCGTATCGGCCACAATCTCCAGGGTTATCGAATTCAATACCCAGGGGGATCAGCCCACATGCGGATGGACAAATTAACCAGCAAGTTCCAGATGGCCCTGGCCGACGCCCAAAGCCTGGCGGTGGGCCGGGACCATCAGTTTATCGAGCCGATACACCTCATGGCCGCCCTGCTGGACCAGGAGGGGGGGGCGGTGCGACCGTTGCTGGCCCAGACCGATGTGAACGTAAACCTGCTGCGCTCCCAGTTGGGGGAGGCCCTGGAGCGCCTGCCCCAGGTCCATGGCGCGGGCGGGGATGTCACACTTTCCAACGCCCTAGGTCGGCTTTTGAACCTTACCGACAAGTTGGCCCAGCAGCGCAAGGACCAGTACATCTCCTCGGAACTGTTCGTGTTGGCGGCCCTGGAAGACAAGGGTGAGTTGGGTAATCTGCTGCGCAAGGCGGGAGCCTCTAAGGCGGCCCTGGAAACGGCCGTGGAGACCCTGCGGGGTGGTCAGAATGTCTCCGATCCCAATGCCGAGGAACAGCGCCAAGCCCTGGAGAAATACACCATCGACCTCACCGAGCGGGCCGAGCAGGGCAAGCTGGACCCGGTGATTGGCAGGGACGATGAGATTCGCCGGGTGATTCAGGTCTTGTCACGGCGCACCAAGAACAACCCGGTGCTGATCGGCGAGCCGGGGGTGGGCAAGACCGCCATCGCCGA
>CAZQXD010000006.1:0-50333 GCA_964597315.1 uncultured Candidatus Competibacteraceae bacterium | reverse complement strand
GGGCCTCAAGTCCAAGCGGCTGCTGGTTCTGGACCTGGCGGCCCTGATCGCCGGGGCCAAGTTCCGGGGCGAGTTCGAGGAGCGCCTCAAAGCCGTCCTCAATGACCTAGCCAAGCAGGAAGGGCAGATTATTCTGTTCATCGACGAGCTGCACACCATGGTGGGGGCCGGCAAGGCCGAGGGAGCCATGGACGCGGGCAATATGCTCAAACCGGCCCTGGCCCGGGGCGAGCTGCACTGTATCGGCGCCACCACCCTGGACGAGTATCGCAAATACGTGGAAAAAGACGCCGCCCTGGAGCGGCGCTTTCAGAAAGTGCTGGTGGGCGAGCCTAATGTGGAGGACACCGTGGCCATTCTGCGGGGTCTCAAGGAACGCTACGAGGTCCACCGTGGGGTGGAGATCACCGACCCGGCCATTGTCGCTGCGGCCACCCTGTCCCATCGCTATATCACTGACCGGCAATTGCCCGACAAAGCCATCGACCTGGTGGACGAGGCCGCCTCCCGTATTCGCATGGAGATCGACTCCAAGCCCGAGGCCATGGACCGCCTGGAGCGGCGGCTGATCCAGCTCAAGATCGAGCGGGAAGCCCTCAAGAAAGAATCCGACGAGGCGTCGAAAAAGCGCCTGACCGACCTAGAGGAGCATATCGACCGCCTGGAGCGTGAGTATTCCGACCTGGAGGAAATCTGGAAATCCGAAAAGGCCAGCGTCCAGGGCGCGGCCCACATCAAGGAAGACTTGGAGCGGGCCAGGCAGGAACTGGAGACCGCCCGCCGGGCCGGGGATTTGGCCCGCATGTCGGAGCTGCAATATGGCCGCATCCCGGAGCTGGAGAAGCAACTCCGCCAGGCCGGGCAGGCGGAAAAACAAGAGCATAAGCTGTTGCGTAACAAAGTGGGCGACGAGGAAATCGCCGAGGTGGTCTCCAAATGGACCGGCATTCCCGTCTCCAAGATGCTGGAAGGGGAGCGGGATAAGCTTTTGCGCATGGAGGAGGCCATCCACCATCGGGTGGTGGGCCAGGACGAGGCCATCAAGGCCGTGTCCGACGCCATCCGCCGCTCCCGGGCCGGGCTGTCCGACCCCAACCGGCCCAACGGTTCGTTTTTGTTCCTGGGGCCGACCGGGGTGGGCAAGACCGAGTTGTGCAAGGCCCTGGCCGAGTTCCTATTCGACACCGAGGACGCCATGGTGCGCATCGACATGTCCGAGTTCATGGAGAAGCATTCCGTGGCCCGGCTGATCGGCGCCCCTCCCGGCTATGTGGGCTACGAGGAAGGCGGCTATCTCACCGAGGCGGTGCGCCGCAAGCCCTATTCGGTGATCCTGCTGGACGAAGTGGAGAAAGCCCACCCGGATGTGTTCAACGTGTTGCTTCAGGTGCTGGACGACGGGCGGCTGACCGATGGTCAGGGGCGCACCGTGGATTTCCGCAACACGGTGATCGTGATGACCTCCAATCTAGGCTCCCAGGTAATCCAGGAGCTGGCCGGCGAGGAGCATTATGAGCAGATGAAGGCAGCCGTGCTGGAGATCGTGTCCGGCCATTTTCGTCCCGAGTTCATCAACCGGGTGGACGAGGTGGTGGTGTTCCATCCCCTGCGGCGGGAGCAGATCCGGGCCATCACCGATATTCAGATTGGTTGGCTGCGTAAGCGTCTGGCGGATCGGGATATGGAGTTGACGGTCAGCGACGCGGCCTTGGACCGGCTGGGGGAGGCGGGCTTCGACCCGGTGTATGGGGCGCGGCCCCTGAAGCGGGCCATCCAGCAGCAGTTGGAGAATCCCCTGGCCCAGCAGATCCTGGCTGGCCAGTTCGGCGCCGGGGACGCCATTGCCGTGGATCTGGCCGGGGACGGGCTGGCCTTCGCCAAGGGCAAGCGGGCGGCGGCCTGAGGCCAGGCTGTATCCGATCCGGTTTCGGAGACGCAACCGGATCGTTCTGCGCAGGTGCATGGGCCGCGTCCGGGACTGCGAGGGCTTGGCGTTTCCCAAGCGGCGGGACTGATTACAATGGAGGTCGTCGGCGGACGTCGGAATCGGTTGAAGCAGGGAGGCGAGACCATGACCATTTCAGACGGGGTGGAGCGGTTGCTATGGGAGCAGGGTATCTACCACCCTCTGGAACTGCTGCGTCGGCTCGGCCAGTTGTCCGAGCAAGAGCTGGCGCTTTGGCAGCGCGGGCAAATCCCCTGTCTGGAGAAGCCGCTGGCGAGCTGATGATCTTCCAGCAGACTCTAGACAGCCTCGATCTGCGGGTGCGGTAAATGTTGGCCCAAGACCGTACAATCGGCTCCAGTCCAGGGAGCCGAAGCCGTGCCTATTCTCCAACCTTCGATCCAGCGTAACCAGCCGTTGATTCTTTTGTTCACGGCTGGGATGAACATGATTTTCGTGCTGCCGGTGCTGATTCCCTATTACCAGGAGGTGATCGGCTTGGGGTTCACGGAATTCATGCTCGGCGAGGCCGCCTTTAGCCTGGTTGTGATCGTGATGGAGGTACCTAGCGGCTGGCTGTCCGATGTGTGGCGGCGCAAAGCCGTGCTGGCCCTGGGCAGCGTGGCCTATCTGTCCGGGTTTACTTTTTTCATGTTGGCCAACTCGTTTCTGACCGCGACCCTGGCCCAGGCATGGCTGGGGGTGGGGGTGAGCCTGGTGTCCGGCACCATCAATGCCGTGCTGTACGACACCCTGCTGGCCCAGGGGCAGGAGGGGGAGTACCGACGCCTGGAGGGCCGTCGTCATGGGGTGGCCTTGTACACTGTGGGCCTGTCCGCCCTGGCTGGCGGGTTTCTCTACACGGTCCATCCCAAGCTGCCCCTGGCCCTGTCGATCGTGGCGGGCGGGCTATGCTTGGTCAGCGCCTTGGCCCTGGTGGAGCCGCCCCGCCTGAAGGCGCCGGTGCGCCGCTCCCCCCTCCACGATATGCGCCTGACCTTGCGCTTTGCACTGGGCGGACAGCGGGAAATCGCCGGGGTTATCGTCATCGGCGCTCTGCTGTTCGCCGTCAGCAAGTGTTTCCTGTGGGCGCAGCAAGCCTATTACATCGCCCTCGGGCTGCCGGAACAGTGGTTCGGACCGCTGGTG
The DNA here is from genome assembly GCA_964597315.1 of uncultured Candidatus Competibacteraceae bacterium. Classification (GTDB taxonomy): domain Bacteria; phylum Pseudomonadota; class Gammaproteobacteria; order Competibacterales; family Competibacteraceae; genus CAZQXD01. The sequence goes on along the minus strand of CAZQXD010000006.1, from coordinate 47,239 downwards.
GCGCTGGGGTTTTTACTGGGCGGACTGGCCGGCCAGTGGGGCCATCGCCTTGGGGACCGGCTTAGCCACCGGACGGTGTTGGCGCTGATTCTGGGTCTGGAGGTGCTGGCCTGCGCGGGCGCCGGTGTGGCGTTGGGCTGGCATGGGGCGCCGTTGTTGTTGACGGGCAGCCTGGTTTGGGGTTTTGGCTGGCCCCATGTTCAGGATTATATCAACCGCCGGGTGGATTCGGCCCGCCGGGCGACGGTGTTATCTGCGGCCAGCCTGATGATCCAATTGGTGTTTATTCCCGTGGGCGCGGGCCTGGGCTGGATGTCTGATAGCTTTGGTATCGACATGGCGCTGCTGACCTTGGGCGGGGTGGCCTTGCTGATCGGGGGGGTGGCCCTGGTGGGGACGGGAACGGGAGACGCCCGAGGCTGAGGGTGGCGCTGGGCATGGCTGTGGGTTTTTGGATTTTTTTTGGCGCTCCCGTGTTGATCCGCACGCTGGTGTTTTCACGCCTCCCCAAAGGACTCATAGGCGGGTCCTCGCCCTTGACCCGCCTCGCCTGCTTTGCCGCCCACTTAACTTTCCAGGGTATCCATCAAGTCAATCATAAATTCCACGTCCTCCCCCGCTACCTGTTCCCAGGCGCTGAAACCCAGACTCTCCAGCACCCCGGGGCCTTTGTCTGTGTGGTGCATATTGATCAACAGGCTTTGCAGGTCTTCTTGACGGTCGGCCAGTCTTGGCCCGGCCAGCAAGGTGTGGTGAATATCGCGGATCTGGCTGCGCACCAGGGGCCGTAACCGGCTTTGGAGCATGGTGGAAAAGGCGTCGTAGGCTTCGGCCAGGATGAAGGCCACGTCGGCCTCGCCCCGGAACACGTCCTTGGCCGCCAGCAGGTGGTTGTTGCGGTAGACGAGCTGAATATTGCCGGTGTCCAGCTCCGCCGGTTCCAGCATGATCAGACAGATGCGGTTCACATCCGGGTCCTGGGTGGTGGCCACCCGGATGCCCGGTCGCAAATCCTCCACCCGCTGGGCCGGATGGTCGTCACGCGTCACGATCACCCCCTCGTCCTGTTTGTCCAAGGGGCGGACCAGGGGTACGAAACCCCGTTCTCGGACCAGGGCGGTGGTTTCGTAGGGGTTGGCGTAGATCAGGTCCACCTGGCCGGTTTCCAGGGCCTGCTGCAACTGGGGAAAGTCGTTATACAGTTCCAGGTGAATGTGCTCGCCCCAGTGTTTTTGCAGCCAGGTATTGAAGATGAACCAGGCGGAAATCAGGTCCGGGTTGAAATCCGGGGTTACCGTAAAGTTGTAGGTCATGACCGGCTCTCCCTCAGAGCATGGTTCGGTAAAGGGTCGCCATTTCCTCCACCTTGTGCCGGGACGGCTTGCGCCGCACCGAGGTGTAGCCCACCACCCGGCCGCCGCGCACATTGGGTATGACCGTGGCGTAGACCCAGTAGAAACCCCCATCCTTGCGCAGGTTCTTCACATAGCCACGCCATTTGTCGCCCCGGGATAGGGTATCCCAGAGATCCTTGAAGGCCGCCGCCGGCATATCCGGGTGACGCAGGATGTAATGGGGCAGGCCCAGCAGTTCATCCCGGCGGTAGCCGGACATTTCCACGAAGGAGTCGTTGGCGTGGGTGATCAGCCCGTGGGGATCGGTGCGGGAGACGATCAGTCGGCCATCGGGGTAGGGGGTTTCCCGGTCGGTGACCAGTACCCGGCGCTCGCTGCCGTCGTGGTAGCGCAAGGTATGCTCGCGGTAGTCGCCGACCACGTCGGCGGGGTGCATGGGGTCCATGGGCGTGCCTCCCGGTTCAGAGCAGTTTGCGGATAGCCTCGGCGGCCCGCTTCACATCCAGGAAAATCAGCCCCAGCCGGGCCTGGGGCTTGGCCAGCACCGACACCACGGCTTCCTCGCCGGCGTGGGTCATCAGCACATAGCCCTGAGCGCCCTTGACCAGCACTTGTTCCAGGCCACCCCGACCCAGTTCCTGGGCGGTGCGGCTGCCTAGGGACAACATGGCGGCGCTCATGGCGCCCACCCGGTCCTCGTCCATGCCCGCCGGCAGCAGGGCGGCCATCATCAGCCCGTCGGTGGAGATGATGGCCGAGGCTTCGATGTCGGCGGAGGTGCCGTTCAATTCGCTGAGGATGGAACTCAACATATCTTGGCGCATGACGCGGACTCCTTATAAATGCGCGGAGGTGACAGACGGCCCGTCCCGGTAACTCCGGGCCAGATTCTCGAACAGGGTGCGGCTGATGCCGGTAATGGCCAGAAACCGATCCAGTTCCTGGGCCAGCAGGGAGGACTGGTAGGATTCCTGCATGATGATCTGGGAGAAACCCAGCACGGCACTGATGGCCCGGGCTGTCCGGGCCAGACGCGGGCCGTCGTCGCCGTATAGAGTGGCCAGTTCCGCCAGCAGATGATTGCCGATCTGGGTGATGCCGCAGGCCATGAACTCCACCGGCAATCGAACCCGCACATGGGTCGCCCCCACGTCGTAGAGATAGCGGGTGAAATCGGCGTCGTAAGGCCCGGTGAACAGCCGCTCCAGCCATTCCAGGTGGGTATTGCGTAGCTTGTCCATGCGCCCTTCCAGTAACGGTCGGGCCTCGGGAATGGACAGCAGCACTTGGTAGAAACCGTCGGTGACATGGGGCAGCCGGGGCCGCAGCCGGGGACCAGCCTCCCGCAGCAGCGCCTCGTCTTCGGGGGTGAGGCTGGCGTACAGCTTGCCATGGGCGGTGAGCGCCCGGTAGTCATCGGGATTCATGCCGTCTCCTTGTGGTTCAAAGGGTCCAGGTAACGCTGTCCCAGGGTCCAGATCAGGTCCCGGAAAGCCGTCTGGTTCAGGCGGGGTTCGTCGCTCAGCACCAGCACGAAGTGGGTATTGCCCATATGCAGGGGCCAGAATCCCACTCGGCTATTACCGGCGGCGTCCACCAAGGCCCAGGCGTCGTAAGGCAGGTTCAGGTTATGGCGCAGCAGGCCCTGATGACGCTGGTGCAAGGAAGCCAGGTCGGCGCTCAGGGCGGCTAGCTCCTCGGCGGTCTCGTGGGGAAACCCGTGGCGGCAGACATACAACCCTTGGCCGTCGGCCAGCAGCGCCCGCCCGGACCCGGACAGGGGCGCCAACAGCGGCGGCAGAACCTGCTCCAGGGGGCCTAGGGGGGCGCTGCGCTCGGCATCCTCCCCCTGCACCAGACCCAGGGTCTGGAGGCGGTGCAACAGGCCCAGGGCGGCGTCCGGTTCTACCTCGCCGGTCCAGTGACAGAGGGTTTCCACGGTGGCCAGCCGGCTACGGCCCTGGCGCAGCAGGCCAAGCAGGAACTCCCGCACCGGTCCCGGCTGGGCGGTGCAGGCGGCCTGATAAGCCCCGGCGGGGGTGGGCAGCAGCCAGGTCTGGTGGTGTAGTCGGTAACGGTCCATATCACTCCGCCAGACCCGGGTCCAGTTGATAGAGCAGGGCTTGGACCAGCAGCGACACATCATCCCGGCGGCGGGCGTCCACCTGGAACAAGGGCGCCCGCAGACCGATCCGCTCCAACTCCCGGTGGTACTGATCCAGGTAGGGTTCCGGTTCCAGATCGGAGCGGGTCACCCCCATCACCAGGCCGGTGCGGGTGATGAAATCCCGGAATGCGCCCGTGAAGAATTCCAGGTCCTTGAAGGGAGCGGGACGGGTGTTGTCCAGCAACAGCACCAAGCCGATGCCCCCTTCGGTGAGAATGTCCCACATGAAATCGAAACGTTCCTGGCCCGGGGTGCCATAGAGATGGATGCGCCCCTCGTCACCCAGACGCAGGGTGCCGTAGTCCATGGCCACGGTGGTGGTGGGCTTGCGGGACACGGTCATATCGCTGGCCTGGGCATCGGTGGCCACCGGTGGGGTGTCGCTGATGGTGGTGATGGCTGTGGTCTTTCCCGAACCCACCGGGCCGGTGAAGATAATCTTGTAATGGCTCATGGAGGGTTCTCCGTCAGTCCGCCCGGCGCAGCACCGCTAGAATCCGTCGCAGCAGGCCCCGGGACTTGGTCGGGGCGGGGGGGGCGGCGACCGGGGCGGTCATGGGGGCGGTGATTTCCAACAGTTCCAAGGCCCGGCAGGCGCTGTAAAAAGCGAACACATAGCGCTGGGGAATGGCCAGCAACCGGGGAGTATCGGCCAGCACGCAAGGGGAGCGGCTCCACAGGGCGGCGATGCGCAAGGCATGGGGGGGCGCCAGCAGCCGGGTGAAATTGGGCCAGTGGCGCAGGGCCACCCGCTGGCCGGGATCGCTGCCCTTGGGCAGGCGGCCATGGGCGGTCCACAGGGCCACTTTCCAGAGCAGGGCATCCAGGGGAGCGCCGGGGCTGTCGCCAGAGTCCAGCCGCCGGGCCTCGGCCTCGCTCAGCCACTGCCCGGCTGGCGGGTCCAGGTTGGGCAGCAGGCACAGCCCCCGCAATTGCCGGTCGCTGAGGCCGACATGGCAACGGCGGGTGGCGGGCAGCAGAACCAGGCGCTGTTGTGGCAGAGCCAGGGCCAAGGCGGCGTTGCGGCCCTGGGCCTCGGCCAGGGCCTGTTGCAGCCAGCCCTGGAGATACCGGCCTGGGTCGTAAAAGAGCTGATCCCGGGACTGGGGATCGGCTAGGTCCAGGTCGGGGGCCTGGCCGCAGAGCTCGATACCGGCGTCGGCATCCATGGCCCGGGTAGCGGCGCGGGTCTGGGCTCGGGGTGGCGGAACCGCCGGGGTCACTGGCGGAGGCGTTTTGGCGGCCGGTGCCGGTCTGCTCGGCGTGGCGGTTGGCGGGGACGCTTTGGCGGCCGGGGTCGGCCCGCTCGGCCCGGCGGCGTGGATACGGTCCCGAGCCTGGGTCAGGGCGGTCATCAGTTCGGCCACCCGCACCGGCTTTTTCACCAGTAGGATATTTTTGAGGTACACGTCCCGTACCGAGATCACCACCAAGGGCTGGCTGGGATAGCGATGGCGATGCTGGTCATACAGGGTCAGGGCGCCCACCGCGTCGGCGTCCAGAATGGCCGCCTGAGCGGCGTCGGCGTCGCTGAGCCGACACCAGTCGCCGCCGGGACCGCGCAGCACCATTTTCAGGCTGGCCAGGGTCTGGTCGGACAGGTTTAGGGCCACGAGATTCAGGGGTGGGGGGGATGGGGTTGTCATGGGGCGGCTGCGCTATCCGTGCTGTCGGCGAGCTGCCGACCTAGAGCCGCCCACTCGGCGGCCAGGGGATTGCTTAGGCGGGCCAGGCGGGTTTGCATGACCGCCAGGCGGGCAGGATCGCGGCGATGGCGGTAGACGGTCAGCAGTTCCCGGTGCAGTTCCTCCCGTTCCGGCTGCGCCAGCAGCGCCTGTTCCAGCAGGGTCTGGGCCTGGTCGAGCTGGCCGGCGTCGATCCGCTCCCGGGCCTCGTCTAGGGGATCGGCGGCGGCGACGGTTCGGGTGGTCAGGCGCTCCACCACATCCAGTCGGCCACCGCAGTCGCCGGTGAGCCGGGAGGCCTGTGGGCAGGGCAGGGGAGTAGCGGCGCCCAGGCCGCTGTCCAGGTGAGCGCGCAGAAATGCCGCGCAATTCGGCTCCAGGCGGTCGGCGGCCAGCTCCAACAGTCGTCGGCGCAGGGGCAGCCCGCCACGGCCTAGAGCGATGAACAAATCAGCCAGGGCGCCGAACCGACCGACCGGGTCGCCATGCTGGAGTTGCCAGTGGATACGCTGGACATGGCCCAGTAGATCGCCTCGGCGGCGGCAGATGCGCCGGGCCAGCCAGTCGGCCAGCTGCGGGTCCGGGTCGGGCCAGACAAAGCCGCCGTGGGGCGGGTCCCGGAAACAGGGTTCTGGTGGGAGAGGGTCGGGTCCATGCTGCGTCACGTGCCGGGTCTCCTGCTCCTGCAAGGTCCTTGGAAACATCCTTGGGGACAACTTTTTGACGCTAATAGCATAGCGGTAGTTACGGCATTGGGCCACGGACGCGGCGAGTCGTTATAATGGGTCTCCAAATCTACCCGCCGTCGAGTTCAGCACGTTCATGCCCGAATCCTCTTCCTCGTCCCTCTATGTCCGCAGCGTGGGCGCCGGACCCGAGCTGGTGCTGGTACATGGCTGGGGAATGCACGCCGGCGTATGGGAGGACGTGGTGGAGGTCCTGGCCGACGCTTTCCGGGTGACGGTGCTGGACCTGCCGGGCCATGGTTACAGTCGTCGCCAGGGTTATGGCCACGGCCTGGCCGACCTGGCGCGGGTCGTGGCCGCCGCCGCTCCGCCCCGGGCTTGTTGGGTGGGCTGGTCTCTAGGGGGCTTGGTGGCCCAGCGGCTGGCGTTGGATATACCGCAACGGGTGACACGGTTGGCGCTGGTGGCCAGTTCCCCCTGCTTCACGCGTCGCTCGGACTGGTCCCATGCCATGGACTATTCGGTGTTGCACCAGTTTGCCGAGAACTTGGAACGGGACTATCGGGCCACCCTGGATCGGTTTCTGGCGCTGGAGGTGCATGGCGGCGAGCACGCTCGGACTCTGCTACGCCAGCTCCGAGAGATGGTTTTTCAGCACGGAGAGCCGGACCCCGAAGCCCTGGCCGACGGTCTGGCGATTCTGGAGACCGCCGATCTACGGGGGGAATTGGCCGCGCTCACCTGTCCGGTGCTGCTGCTCACTGGGCGCCGGGACACCCTGGTTCCCGCTTCCGCCGGGGCGGCGTTTCAGGCCCTGCTGCCCAATGCCCGCCATTACCAGTTCCCCACGGCCGGGCATGGGCCGTTCTTCACCCATTTGGAGGAGTTTGTGACCCGGCTGCGGGAGTTCGCCCATGATTGAGTCGCCTTATCAACTGAACAAGGCCCAGGTGCGGGCCTCCTTTGACCGGGCTGCGCCCCAATACGACGCCGTGGCGGTACTGCAACGGGAGGTAGGTCAGCGGCTGCTGGAACGTCTGGATCTGGTGCGACTGGTTCCCGAGACCATCCTGGATGTGGGCTGTGGCACCGGCGCTATCACCGCCGAGCTAATGGGCCATTATCGTCGCGCTCGGGTCTACGGCCTGGACTTGGCCCCGGCCATGCTGGCCATCGCCCGGGAGCGGTCGTCCTGGTTGCGCAAGCTGCGCTGTATTTGCGCCGACGCCGAGGCCCTGCCCGTGGCCGATGCGAGCATCGACCTAGTGTTCTCCAATCTCGCCTTGCAATGGTGCGAGGACCTGGACCAGGTGTTTCGGGAGTTTCGCCGGGTACTCAGACCCGGCGGGCTGGTGATGTTCACCACCTTGGGACCGGATACCCTGATGGAACTGCGGCGCAGTTGGTCCGAGGCCGACGGCCATACCCACGTCAATGCCTTCATGGACATGCACGATGTGGGCGACGCCCTGTTGCGCGCCCGGTTGGCGGAGCCGGTGATGGACGTGGAACGGCTGACCCTCACCTATGATTCCCTGGCGGAATTGATGCGGGATTTGAAAACCCTGGGCGCCCATAATCTTAACGCCGGTCGCCCCCGAAGTCTGACCGGCAAAGGTCGGTTACGGGCCGCAGCGGCCGCCTACGAACGGTTTCGTCAAGACGGACGACTGCCGGCCAGCTATGAAGTGGTGTATGGTCACGCCTGGGCGCCCCGGCAAGACGAGTCGACCGTGCGCCGGGACCACGGCGTGGCGGTATTCCCCTTGTCCCGGCTCAAGGGCAGAGGTGATTAAATGCATGATCGGGCATTGCGAGGCTGGTTTGTTACCGGCACCGATACTGGGGTAGGCAAGACCTGGGCCGCCTGTGCTTTGATCGTGGCCCTGCGCCAGGGGCAGTGGCGGGTTTCGGGTATGAAACCGGTGGCCAGCGGCTGTCGGCCCACCCCCGAGGGGCTGCACAACGACGACGCCCTGGCGCTGCGGGCGGTGTCCTCGGCGGCCATGGCCTATGGCCTGGTTAATCCTTACGCCTTCGAACCCGCCATCGCCCCCCATATCGCTGCCCGGGAGGCAGGCGTGGGGGTGCGTTTCGACGCTATCTTGGCGGCGGCCCGGATGCTGGCCCGGGAAAATGACTGCCTGGTGGTGGAAGGCGTGGGGGGGTGGCGGGTGCCCCTAGGGGAGGATGGCGACGTGGCGGCCCTGGCGGCCCGGCTGGGACTGCCGGTGGTGTTGGTGGTCGGGCTGCGCCTGGGCTGCCTCAATCATGCCTTGCTCAGCGCCCAGGCTATCGCCGACGCTGGCTTGCCCCTGGCTGGCTGGGTGGGCAGCACGCTGGACCCGGACATGGACCGGCTGGAGGACAATCTGACTACTTTGCGGGAGGGCATGGCCGCCCCTTGCCTGGGAATACTGCCTCATCTGGCCTTTTTGGACGCCGAGCGGTTGGCCGCCGCCCTAGACCTGTCCCCCTTGGAGTGCTGATCATGTTATTGCTTGCGACTGCGGTGGCGGTATTTCTGGTGACCCATATCGGCTTGTCGAGTACGCCGCTGCGGGACCGCTTAGTGGCCCGATTGGGAGAGAGGGCGTATTTGGGCCTGTACTCCCTGATCGCCTTGCTTAGTTTGATCGGGATGATACTTGCTTACAATCGGGTGACCCCGGAGGTATTCTTGTGGCTGCCCGGGCCGGGACTGCGCCACTTACCCCTGCTGCTGATGCCGTTTGTGTTTGTCTTTCTGGTGGCCGGAGTGACTACCCCCAATCCCACCGGCGTGGGGATGGAGCAGGTCGCCGGTCGGGACGATGGGGTACGGGGGATTCTGCGTATCACCCGTCACCCGGTTCAATGGGCCATCTTCATCTGGGCCGCAGCCCATATCCTGGCTAACGGCGATTTGGCGTCGCTGATCTTTTTCGGCGGGTTTTTGCTGTTGTCGGCCTTGGGCGCCCGACTGATCGACGCCAAACTGGCCCGCCAGCAAGGGGCGGATTGGCTGCGGTTCGCGAAACAAACCTCCAATGTGCCCTTCGCGGCCATCGTCGGGGGGCGTAATCGGCTGGTGGTGTCGGAACTGGGCTGGAAACCCGTTGTCGGCGGATTGGTCTTGTATCTGGTGGTGCTGCATTTTCACGCCGCCTGGTTTGGAGCGACGCCCTACTGAGGCTCATTTGATATGCAGTATTGTTTTAAACAATTTAAATTTAATAGCGATTTTGCATAAATCTTTCAAGCCCTTTCCCGCTCGATCCTATTGAAGATGCGCTGGCGGAACGTTTAAAGTTGGGCCGGTCGATGGTAGACGTTGAACGAGATAGCGATACGAGCCGATGCCGGTTCGTGCTGCGCCCCAATCGCTCTATGTCCTGGCGAGGGTCTCTGTATTTTTTTCTCGGGCTGTGCGTGGTGTCGGGCGTCATCGCCACGGGTTGGGCGCTCGCGGGCTACTGGTTAGTTCTGCCGTTCGCCGGGCTGGAACTGTTGGCCGTGGGAATGGGGCTTTACGTGGTATCCTGCCGCTGTCATCAGCGGGAGGTGATTTTCATTTCCGCCACCGCCGTCTGTATCGAAAAAGGTAGAAATTTCCCGAAACATCAATGGACCTTCACCCGGCCCTGGGTGCGGGTCGTACTGGAACAGGGTGATCAGGGCCGGCGGTCCAGCCGTCTATCTATCCGCTCCCAAGGGCAGGTAGTGGAGATCGGCGATTTTCTCAACGAAACCGAGCGCCGGTGTCTGGCCTCCCACCTGGTGCGGGCGGTGTGACGCGCAAGCGCCAGCTACCCGGTCAATAAAGATAACACTTAGCAATTCGAGGAGTGAGGATGGCATGCTAGCAAACCTCCCAGCGCATGCGCGCAAGGCCCTGCTGTACGGTGGGTTGCTGTTTTGGAGTGGCGCCGCGTCCGCCGCCTACGATCTGAACATGCCCGAGGGGGTGACCCCCATCAGCCGGCAGGTCTACGATCTGCATATGCTGATCTTCTGGATCTGTGTGGTTATCGGCCTTTTAGTATTTGGGGTGATGTTTTATTCCATCTACCATCACCGTAAATCCCGTGGCGCGGTGGCGGCCCAGTTCCACGAAAGCACCACCGTGGAGGTGGTCTGGACCATTGTTCCCATGCTGATTCTGATCGGCATGGCAATTCCCGCCACCAAGACCCTGGTAGCCATGGAAGACACCCGCTCGCCGGATCTGACTATCACCGTCACCGGCTACCAATGGAAATGGAAATACGACTATCTGGACGAGGGCATCAGCTTCTTCAGCAGCCTGTCCACCCCCCGCGAGCAGATCCAGAACATGGCCGACAAGGACGAGCATTATCTTCTGGAGGTGGACAACCCCCTGGTGGTGCCGGTGGGCAAGAAAATCCGTATCCTCACCACCGCCGCCGACGTGATTCATGCCTGGTGGGTGCCCGATTTGGGCTGGAAGCGGGATGCTATTCCCGGTTTCATCAACGAAAACTGGACCCGCATCGAAAAGCCCGGGGTGTATCGGGGCCAGTGCGCCGAACTATGCGGCAAGGACCACGGTTTCATGCCTATCGTGGTGGTGGCCAAGACCGAGCCTGAATACCAGCAGTGGCTGGCCGAGTTGCGCGCCGCCCAGGCTGCCGAGCAGGAATCGGCGGATCGGGAGTGGACTCAGGCCGAGCTGATGCAAAAAGGCGAGTCCGTGTACAACGCTAATTGCGTCGCCTGTCACCAAGCTCAGGGTCAGGGGGTGCCGGGGGTGTTTCCGGCTCTGGTTGGCGGCAAAGTGACCACCGGTCCCGTCGACGACCATATCAGCCTGGTGATGCACGGCAAGCCAGGTACCGCTATGGCCGCTTTCGGAACGCAGTTGAGCGACGTGGAAATGGCCGCAGTCATTACTTACGAGCGCAACGCCTGGGGCAATGACGCCGGTGATCTGGTCCAGCCCGCAGCCATCAAGTCACTGCGTTAAAACACCACGGAGATATCGCCATGAGCAGCACGGCAACCGCCACCCACGACACCCATCACGCGGAGCGCGCCAGCGGCTGGATGCGCTGGGTGACCACCACCAACCACAAAGACATCGGCACCCTGTATCTGCTGTTTTCTCTGGCCATGTTCTTCGTGGGCGGAGCAATGGCCCTGATCATCCGCGCCGAACTGTTCCAGCCCGGTCTGCAAGTCGTTCAGCCCCATTTCTTCAACCAGATGACCACCATGCACGCCCTGATCATGATTTTCGGGGCGGTGATGCCGGCTTTCGTGGGGTTGGCCAACTGGTTGATCCCGATGATGGTGGGAGCGCCGGATATGGCCCTGCCCCGGATGAACAACTGGAGCTTCTGGATTCTGCCTTTTGCCTTCACTCTGCTGCTGTCCACCCTGTTCATGGAGGGCGGCGCCCCCGCGGGCGGCTGGACCATGTACCCGCCGCTGGTCTTGCAGACCGGCGCGGCTTTCCCGTTTCTGATCCTGTCCGTACACATGATGGGTATCTCCTCGGTGATGGGGGCCATCAACGTTATCGCTACCATCCTCAATATGCGCGCTCCGGGCATGACCCTGCTGAAAATGCCCCTGTTCGTGTGGACCTGGCTGATTACCGCCTATCTGCTGATCGCAGTGATGCCGGTGCTGGCTGGGGCGGTGACCATGCTGCTCACGGATAAGTTCTTCGATACCTCGTTCTTTAACGCCGCTGGGGGCGGCGATCCGGTGATGTTCCAGCATATCTTCTGGTTCTTCGGGCATCCCGAGGTCTACATCATGATCCTGCCGGCGTTCGGTATCGTCTCCCAGATCATCCCCACTTTCGCCCGCAAGCCCCTGTTCGGCTACAGCTCCATGGTCTACGCCACGGCCTCCATCGCGTTTCTGTCGTTTATCGTCTGGGCCCACCATATGTTCACCGTGGGCATGCCCCTGGCCGGGGAGTTGTTCTTTATGTACGCTACCATGCTCATCGCCGTGCCCACCGGGGTGAAGGTGTTCAACTGGGTGTCCACTATGTGGAAAGGGTCCATGACCTTCGAGACCCCCATGCTGTTCTCCATCGCTTTTTTGGTGCTGTTCACCATCGGTGGCTTCTCCGGGCTGATGCTGGCTATCACCCCCGCTGATTTCCAGTACCACGACACCTATTTTGTGGTGGCCCATTTCCATTACGTGCTGGTGACCGGGGCGGTGTTTTCCATCATGGCCGCCGCCTACTACTGGCTGCCTAAGTGGACCGGCCATATGTACGACGAGAAACTGGGCAAGATCCACTTCTGGGTATCGGTGGTCAGCGTCAATGTGCTGTTCTTCCCCCAGCATTTCCTGGGCTTGGCCGGAATGCCCCGGCGGATTCCCGATTACGCCTTGCAGTTCGCCGAGTTCAACGCCATCTCCTCGGTGGGAGCCTTTGTTTTCGGCTTTTCCCAATTGCTGTTTGTGTACATTGTGGTGAAGACGATTCGCGGTGGCGAGAAAGCCACCGATCAGGTATGGGAAGGCGCTCGGGGCCTGGAGTGGACCCTCAGTTCGCCGCCTCCCTACCATAGCTTCGAGACGCCGCCGGAAATCACGGACGATCCCCATACGGTCCAGCACCAGATGCCCCTGGCCGGGGCCAAAAGTCCCCGCTGATGGAGGAGTCACACATGGCTGATCCACGCCAGCGCCGGGCCGTGCGCCGTACCGTGCTGCTCTTGGTGCTGGTGGTGCTGGGCTTTTATTTTGGTTTCATGGTGATGACGGCCTTGCGATGAGCCAGCAAACACTGAATCAAGCCAACCGCCGCCTGATAGGGAAGCTGCTGCTGATGGTGGCGGCTATGTTCAGCTTCGGCTTCGCCATGGTGCCGCTATACGACGTGTTCTGCGACATCACCGGACTCAATGGCAAGACCGCCAATGAGGCCGCCGTGGTGACCGACAGCACGGTGGATCGGCAGCGCACCGTTACCGTGCAGTTTGTGGCCAGCGTCAATGCCGGGTCGCCCTGGGAATTTACCCCCGAGGCAGCCACCCTGGAGGTGAATCCCGGGGAGTTCTACCAGACCTACTTTCGCGCTCGGAACATGTCCGGGCAGGCCCTGGTGGGGCAGGCCATTCCCAGCGTCGCCCCGGGGCTGGCGGCCCGACATTTTCAGAAAATCGAATGCTTTTGCTTCAACCGCCAGGACTTCGCGGCTGGTGAGGGCAGGGACATGCCCTTGGTGTTTCGGGTGGACCCGCAACTGGACCCGGAAATACGCACCATCACCCTGTCCTACACTTTTTTCAAGCTGGATGATCTAGGCGGCTGATAACAACAACCGACGACCGGAGTAGAGAGATGAGTCACGCCCACGGCGGCTATTATGTACCCCACGGCAGCTACTGGCCCATGGTCGGGTCCATCGGGCTGTTCATGTTTATGATCGGTTTCGCCACCAAGCTCAACAGTGGCGGCGGCACGTTCCTGATGCTGCTAGGGGCCGCCATTCTGATCGTCATGATGTTCGGCTGGTTTGGCACCGTGATCCGGGAGAACTTAAGCGGCCTGTACACCGAACAGATGGATCGCTCTTACCGTTGGGGTATGGGCTGGTTCATTTTTTCGGAAGTGATGTTTTTCGCGGCATTCTTCGGCGCTCTGTTCTACGCCCGCATCTATTCGGTGCCCTGGCTGGGTGGCGAGGGCTATGCCCAGATGACCCACGAGCTGCTCTGGCCGCAATTCGCCACCGACTGGCCCACCAATGGCCCTGCGGACATGGGCGGGCGGTTTTTCCCCATGAATGCCTGGGGGCTGCCGGCCATCAATACCTTGATCCTACTCACCAGCGGCGTCACCGTCACCTGGGCGCACTGGGGGCTTTTAGAGGGTGACCGAGGTAAGCTGATCAAGGGCTTGGCGGCCACCGTGGCCTTGGGTTTCCTGTTTGTCTGTCTCCAGGCTTACGAGTACATTCATGCCTATAACGATCTAAACCTGACCCTGGGCAGTGGCATTTACGGCTCGACGTTTTTCATGCTCACCGGCTTCCACGGCCTTCATGTCACCATGGGCGCCACCATTCTATTGGTCATCCTGGTTCGCAGCATCAAGGGGCACTTTACCCCGGAGCGGCACTTTGCTTTCGAAGCCGCTGCCTGGTACTGGCACTTCGTGGACGTGGTCTGGCTGGGTCTGTTTATCTTTGTTTATTGGCTGTAGCGGGACGTCTGGGCGGCGGGGGCTTCCGGGTAAAGTCCGTGGGGGGTGATCAGCCCCGCCGCATAGGCCACCATCAATAGCGCGAATAGTCCCAGGGACAGGGAAATGCGTAGGGTCAGGGCCTTGGCCATGCGGCGACCGCCTCGGGGGTCCTTAAGCATGAAAAACAGCCCCGAGCATAGGCTTAGGATAATGCTGCCCAGCAAGGCGATGACGATGAGCTTGAACACCATGGGACTGCTTCCGACCGGTAAATGTCGGACCAGTATACCCCAGCCGTTTCTCGGTTATGCGGGTCGGTAGCCTAGAGTTCACCCCAACGCCCCTGCCCAGCCTCGTTACCGCCCTGTTGCTGGCTTTGTTGGTGTCCCTGGGGTTTTGGCAGTTGGGCCGAGCCGGGGATAAGGAGGCGCTAGCGCGGGCTTTCGAGATTCAGGCTCACTTGCCGGCGGTGGCTTTGACCACGCTGGACCCGGCTGATCCAGCCACCCGGTTTCGCCGGGTGACCGCCCAGGGGCGCTACGATACCCAGCATCAGGTGCTGCTGGATAACCAATTGCGGGAAGGCCGGTCGGGCATCCACGTGTATACCCCTTTGCGGTTGGTGGACATGGACGCGGCGATTCTGGTCAACCGGGGTTGGCTGCCCTGGGGCGCATCGCGCCTGCGCCTGCCGGAGGTAGCCCTGACGGTGGATGCCGTCCAGGTGGAGGGCCTGCTTTCCCAGCCGGCCAATCCGGGCCTCAAGCTGGAAGGACAGGCCGAGAACTGGCCCCGGCTGGTGTCGTTTCTGGATTATGAACAGATAAGCCAGGATCTGGGCTATCCTCTGCTGCCGGCGGTGATCCTACTGGACCCGGCTGCGGCGCATGGCTATGGGCGTGACTGGGAACCCCGTTTCCCCGGGCTGGGGGCGGAGCGGCACCGAGGTTATGCGGTGCAGTGGTTCGCCCTGGCTCTGGCCCTGCTGGTGATTTATCTGGGGACCAATACCACCCGGCGCCGCTGCGGCAACGATGAATTCGAGGACCATTCCTGATGCTATCAGCCACTTTACCGACCAAACAGGCTCGCGGCCGACTGGTGCTGATCTGCCTATTCGCGGCGTTTTTCGTGCCGATTCTGGTGGCCTGGTGGCTAGTGGGGCAGTGGCGCCCGGAGGGTTCGGTTCATCACGGGCGGCTGCTGGACCCGGCGATGCCGGTGACTTATCTACACGCTCGAACCGGGGACGGCGCCCGCCTGGACCCGGCCTGGTTGCAGAGTTACTGGACCCTGGTCTACGTGGATGCCAATGGGGTTTGCGATGCCCACTGTCGGGACGGCCTCTACGCCATGCGCCAGGTGCGCCTGGCTTTGGGCAAGGAGTTTTACCGGGTGCAGTATCTGCTGTTACAACCCCATCCTCCCAGCGAAGAACTGAATGACTGGCTGACTCGGGAGCATCCGCGACTGACCACCGCCGTTACGGACGCAAAAAGCCGAACAGTTCTGGAGGCGCCCTTCGAGGATCGGGAGCGTGGCATCTATCTGATCGACCCCCTGGGCAATCTGCTGATGCGCTACCGGGTGGAGGATGATCCCAAGGGAATATTGAAGGACCTGACCCGTTTACTGAAGTTATCGAAAATCGGTTGACCCATGAATGATATGTTGTTTCAGCGGCTGGCCCTGACCGCTGCCCTTTTGACCCTGTGCGTGGTGGTGCTGGGCGCCTATGTGCGTTTATCCCACGCCGGTCTCGGCTGTCCCGATTGGCCAGGCTGTTATGGGCATCTGGGGGTGCCGAATGAGGCCCACCTGATTACCCAGGCCAACGCGGCGTATCCGCAACGCCCCCTGGAGGTGGACAAAGCCTGGAAGGAAATGATTCACCGCTATTTCGCTGGCATCCTGGGCCTGATGGTGTTTGCCCTGGCTTGGCTGGCCTGGCGGCGACGTCGGGAGTCGGGTCAACCCCTGGTCCTGCCCCTGCTGCTGGCGGTGTTGATCATTTTCCAGGCCCTGCTGGGCATGTGGACCGTCACCCTGCTGCTAAAACCCCTGGTGGTGACGGCTCATCTGTTAGGCGGGTTGACCACCTTGGCCCTGTTGTGGTGGTTGGTTCTGCGCCAGGGGCGGCTAAAGCCAGTGCCCCAGGAGCAGGGCCGGAGCTTGCGACCCTGGGCCTTGTTGGGTCTGGCGCTGGTGGTGGGGCAGGTGGCCTTGGGGGGTTGGACTAGCGCCAATTATGCGGCCCTGGCCTGTCCCGATTTTCCCACCTGCCAGGGCCAGTGGTGGCCGGCCATGGACCCTGGTGAGGCATTTGTTCCCTGGCGCGGCTTGGGAATGTCCTATGAAGGCGGGGTGCTGGACAACGAGGCGCGGGTGGCCGTACATATGGCCCATCGTCTGGGGGCGGTGCTGGTATTAGCCTATCTGGGCTGGTTGCTATGGTGGATTCTGTCCCAACGCCGACCGCCGGTTTTGCGTGGAACCGGGCAGGTCGTGGCCCTGTTGCTGGTGGCGCAACTGGGCTTGGGTATCGCTAACGTAGTGCTGCATCTGCCACTGCCGCTGGCGGCGGCCCATAACGCCGGCGCGGCCTTGCTGATCCTATCCCTGGTGACCCTTAACCACTTGCTGTACCCGAGAGAGACACGATGAATTCACAGACCCTACAAGGGAATCTCCGCCAGCAATGGCGCGACTACCTGGAACTGACCAAGCCCCGGGTGGTGGCGCTAATTACCTTTACGGCCATGGTGGGCATGTTTCTGTCTACCCCCGAAATGGTGCCTTGGGAGGTGCTGAGTTTCGCCTCTTTAGGAATCGCCATGATGGCCGGTTCTGCGGCCGCCATAAACCATCTGGTTGACCGGCGTATCGATGCGGTGATGGCCCGGACTCGCAACCGGCCCTTGCCCACCGGGCACCTGGACACGACCCAGGCGCTGCTGTTCACGGTGTTGCTGGGTGCTACCGGTTTCGGACTGCTGCTGGTCTTCGCCAACCCCCTGACCGCCTGGTTAACTTTTGCCTCCTTGATCGGCTACGCAGGCATCTATACTTGGTTCCTGAAACGGGCTACCCCCCAGAACATCGTGATTGGCGGGGCCGCCGGAGCCGCGCCGCCCCTGCTGGGCTGGACGGCTGTCACCGGCCAGGTGGATACGGGCGCGCTGTTGCTGTTTTTGATTATTTTCGTCTGGACTCCGCCCCATTTTTGGGCCTTGGCCATCCATCGCCGTCAAGACTATGCACGGGCCGATATTCCCATGCTGCCGGTGACCCATGGGGTAGCATTCACCCGACTGCACATTCTGCTCTATACCATTATTCTATTTTTGGTGGCCCTGCTGCCGTTTGTGACCGGCATGAGCGGCTGGCTGTATTTGGCCGGGGCGACGTTGCTGGGGGGGCGGTTTCTGTGGTACGCGCTCAGACTGTGGCTGGCCGCCGATGATCGACTGGCCATGCCTATGTTCGGCTTTTCAATCATTTATCTGTTCAGTCTGTTCGCCGTCTTGATGGTGGATCATTACCTGCTAAATATTCTTAAGCAGGTCTATCGTCTGTTGGTTTGACGTGGCTAGCCTCGGGAGAGGCTTTGCGTAAAGCATCTATTAATTTGAATATTATAATATTCTTGCTAATAAACCGCGAAAAACCGACTATTATTGGCAGCATTCGACCCCGTATCTGGCAACAGCTCGTGGTGGGGTCAGGGTTCCCGCATTTCTCAGCTCACGTCTTGTCTAGGGAGACGCCGTATGGCCCATAGCGCAGCTGTTCCCGCCGAGCAGTACAATTACGACATTGTTAGGAAATTCACTGTCATGTCCCTAGTTTGGGGGGTGCTCGGCATGAGCGCTGGGTTGTACGCCGCCTCCGAACTGGCCTGGCCGTTCCTGAACTTCGACATACCCTATATCACCTTTGGCCGCCTCCGTCCGGTGCATACCACCCTGGTGATTTTCGGTTTCGGAGGTTGCGCCCTATTCGCCACCTCCTATTACGTGGTGCAGCGAACCTGCCAGGCGCGACTGCCTAGCGATGGCCTGGCCGAGTTTACCTTCTGGGGCTGGAATCTGGCCGTGGCCTTGGGCGCCGTGACCTACATGCTGGGCATTACCCAAGCCAAGGAATACGCCGAATTCGAATGGCCCATCGATTTGCTGATCACCGTCACCTGGGTCGCCTATTTAGTCATTTACGTCTGGACCATTACCCGCCGGTCCCAGCCCCATATCTATGTGGCCAACTGGTTCTATCTGGCCTTTATTCTCGCTACCGCCATTTTGCATATCTTCAACAATTTGGCGGTGCCGGTGAGCCTCACCAAGTCCTACCAGTTGTTCTCCGGGGTGCAGGACGCCATGACCCAGTGGTGGTATGGCCACAACGCCGTGGGCTTTTTCCTGACGGCGGCGTTTCTGGGCATGATGTATTATTTCGTGCCCAAGCAGGCCGGTCGGCCCGTGTACTCCTACCGGCTGTCCATCATCCATTTCTGGGCGCTGACCTTCCTGTATATGTGGGTGGGCGCCCACCACTTGCACTGGACGGCGCTGCCCGACTGGGTGTCCACCCTGGCGGCTACCTTCTCGGTGCTGCTGCTGCTGCCTTCCTGGGGGGGCATGATCAACGGCATCATGACCTTGTCCGGGGCTTGGGAGAAACTACGCACCGACCCGATCATGCTGTTTCTGATCACCTCTCTGTCCTTCTACGGTATGTCCACCTTTGAAGGGCCATTAATGTCCCTGAAGAGCGTCAACGCCCTGTCCCACTACACCGATTGGACCGTGGGCCATGTACACTCGGGCGCTTTGGGTTGGGTGGCCATGGTGTCTTTCGGCAGTTTCTATCATCTGATCCCCCGTTTGTGGGACACCCGCATGTACAGCCAGAAGCTGATCTACGTGCACTTCTGGGTGGCCACCATCGGTATTGTTCTCTATATCACCGCCATGTGGGTGGCGGGCATCGGCCAGGGCCTGATGCTGCGGGGCTTCGATGAGTACGGCAATCTGGCCTACACCTTTATCGAAACCGTAGAGTTCATGCACCAGCCCTACGTCTGGCGAGCCATTGGCGGCGCGTTCTTCGTCTCCGGCATCCTGATCATGGTCTATAACGTGCTGATGACCGTACTCAACGCCCGTCGCGAGGCCGCCGCCCTGGAAGCCAAGCTGGCTGCCAAGCTGGCCCGTACCTAAGCCCTGAGGAGAACGTCAATCATGCGTCACGAACATATCGAAACCAACTCCGGGCTGATGATTATTCTGGTGCTGGTGGTAATCAGCATCGGCGGGCTAGTGGAAATCGTGCCCCTGCACTACATCGGCGACACCATCGAAGATGTCGACGGGGTGCGGCCCTATACGCCCCTGGAGCTGCGGGGCCGGGACATCTATACCCGCGAGGGCTGTTATCTCTGCCACTCTCAGATGATCCGGCCGTTCCGGGACGAGTATCTGCGCTACGGCCATTATTCCCTGGCTGCGGAGTCCAAGTACGACCATCCTTTCCAATGGGGTTCCAAGCGAACGGGTCCCGACCTGGCCCGGGTGGGCGGCAAGTATTCCGACCAGTGGCAGGTCCAGCATTTGCTGGACCCCCGCTCGGTGGTGCCCGAATCCATCATGCCCAGCTACCCCTGGTTGTTGGAAAACGACCTCGACTACGGCGACGTAGCCGCTCGGATGCGGGCCCTCAAGCGTACCGGCGTACCCTACTCGCTGAGCCAGCAGGAATACGACGCCAATGTGGAAAACTTCGGCAAGGAGATCGCCGACAAGCTGGATATCAACATGGCCCGGGAAACCCTGCTGGCCGAGGCTCGGGAGCATAACTTCGATGGCCAGGCCGATCGCATCACCGAAATGGAAGCGTTAGTGGCGTATTTGCAGATGCTGGGCACACTGGTGGATTTCAGCCAGTATGAAGAAGGCTATTTCGCCGAGTTCCGCTGAACCGGCGCTGAAGGATTGACCACACTATGTTCGACTGGCTGCTCTGGTTCACCCGCCTGGAAAACAGCAAGATCTTCGCGCTGGTGCTGTTCTTTACCCTGTTCTGCGTGATCCTGATCTATGTGTATACAGGGAAGAAGAGAGCTAAGCGGCTGGAATCCTACAAGTACATACCCTTGCAGGACGACGAGCCGGTCGGAACCGAATCCAACCGCAAGGTGACGGAAAATGAGCGAAAAGACCAATAAGCCCCAGTCCGGCGCGCACAAGGCCGCCGGTCAGAGACCGGAGGCCGTGCAGACCACGGGCCATGCCTGGGATGGCGACTTACAGGAGTTCAACAACCCGCTGCCCCGTTGGTGGGTGTGGACCTTCTACGGCACGGTGGTCTTCGCGGTGCTGTACTGGCTCTGGTTTCCCGCCTGGCCCATCGGCGGCACCTGGACCAAGGGCCTGGGGTCAGTGGAATACACTGTCGATGGACAAGCCCACGAAGCCCGCTGGAACACCCGCTATCGGCTGATCGAGGAGTTACACAACAGTCCCGCAGCCCAGCGCCAGCAGGAGTATCTGGACCGGGTAGGCAATGCCAGTTTCGACGAGATCCGCAACGATCCCGAGATGTTGGCCTTCGCCCGCTCCGTGGGCACCGGGCTGTTCGGCGACAACTGCGCCGCCTGCCATGGCCGGGGCGGTCAGGGCAAGGTGGGCCTGTATCCCAACCTGGCGGACGACGACTGGCTGTGGGGCGGGACCATGGCCAAGATCGAGGAAACCCTGGTCCAAGGCCGCAATGGTTATATGCCCCCCTACAAGGAAACCCTGAATCCCCAGCAATGGGATGATGTGGCCGACTATGTACTCAGCCTGTCTGGAGAGGCGCCCGCCAGCGAAGCCACGGCCCGGGGTCAGGAGATTTTTCAGGGCCAGGTAGGGGGTTGCTATTACTGTCACGGCATGGACGGCAAGGGCATCCAATCCCAGGGGTCGGCCAATCTGACCGACAAGATCTGGACCGTTGCCAATGTTCCCGAGGCCGATACCCTGGAGGCCAAGCGGGGCGCGGTCAAGAACGTGATCTGGAACGGAGTGATGAATATCCGCAATATGCCAGCCTGGCATGAACGTCTATCGCCCACGGACATCAAACTGTTGGCGGTTTACGTTCACCAGTTGGGTGGCGGTCAGTAATACCCCTTGCGGGCCGACCGGCCGGTCGGCCCGCCGCTTCACCTCCAAGCAGGTTGTTTGGCATGCCCCAAAACATCGAGCGGTGAACACTGTCAAATCGACTGCTCAATAAACCCCCCGAAAACGGTGGCTTATGTCCGACGACACGGTAGACCAGACGGTTCTTTATCAAAAACGCATTCCTATCTATCCGCGCTCGGTCAAAGGCCGTTTCCGTAACCTCAAATACGGCATACTGGCCCTCGCTTATGGGGTATATTTTTTACTGCCCTGGGTGCGCTGGGAGCGGCCCCATGCTCCCGATCAGGCGGTACTCTACGATATTCCCGGTCGCCACTTTTATATCTTCGGGCTAACGGTTCAGGTGCAGGACTTGTTCTGGCTGGCCGGGTTGCTGATGATCGCCGCGTTTCTACTCTTCTTCGTCACCGGCATCGCCGGGCGGGTCTTCTGCGGGTATTTTTGCTTCCAGACCCTGTGGACCGACGTGTTCATGCTCATCGAACGCTGGGTGCAAGGAGAACGACCGGCCCGCATCCGGCTGGCCAAAGCCCCCTGGAACGGTGAAAAAATCGCTAAAATGAGCGCCACCTGGGGGCTATGGCTGTTAGTAGCCCTGATGACCGGACTAACTTTCACCCTGTACTGGGCCGACGCCCCCACCCTGGTGGCGCGGATGGTCCGTGGCGAGGCGCCGTTTCCCGCCTACGCCACCACGTTGTTTCTTACCGCCACCACCTTCGTGATGGCCGGCCTGGCCCGGGAGCAGGTATGCACCTACATGTGCCCCTACGCCCGCTTCCAGAGCGCCATGTTCGACCGCGATACCCTGATCGTGGCCTATAACGTCAACCGGGGCGAAACCCGCCGCAAACTGGGCAAGGGCTTCAAGACCCGGGAACAACGCCAGGCCCAAGGGGTGGGGGACTGCATCGAATGTGGCTACTGCGT
Source organism: uncultured Candidatus Competibacteraceae bacterium (assembly GCA_964597315.1). Lineage (GTDB taxonomy): Bacteria > Pseudomonadota > Gammaproteobacteria > Competibacterales > Competibacteraceae > CAZQXD01. Next base: position 25,069 of record CAZQXD010000006.1, on the reverse strand, counting down.
GCAGGTCTGCCCCACTGGCATCGACATCCGCAATGGTCTGCAACTCCAATGCATTTCCTGCGCCCTGTGCGTGGACGCCTGTAACACCATCATGGACAATCTGGGCTGGCCTCGGGGCTTGATTGGCTATTCTTCCGAGAACACCCAGGAGGGCAAGCCCACCCGTCTGATCAAACCTAAGACCATCGGCTACGGGGTAATTCTGATCGCCGCCATCGGCTCCCTGGCCTATAGCGTGGCCACCCGAGCGCCCTTGACTGTGGCCATCAACCAGGTCCGCCAACCTTTGGCCGTGGAGTTGTCCGATGGCCGTATTCAGAATGCCTATGAGATTAAACTCAATAACAAACTCACCGAATCGGTGACGGTGCGGATCGGCTTGGATGGACTGCCGGGGGCGGAGCTGGATCTGGGGGCATTGCACGATATTGTCTTGGCCCCGGAGCAGCGGCTGCGGGTGTTGGCCCGGATTAAACACCAGGAGGCGCGAAGCGGACAGGAGGCTCGGCCTTTTGAGTTTATCATTACCCCGGTCGGCGGCACCGAGCTGAAATCGGTGCGGCGGGAGGCGTTTTTCTATACGCCCGGGCATTGAGTATCGACGCGATAACGTAGACGGCCAAGTCGGCTGTCGGGAGTGTAGTGGGGTTTATGTCTAATCTGTTGCTCAGTCTGGCCGGGGGTTTGCTGGCCGTGGCGCTGCTCAATCTGCTGCTATGGCGTACCGGCCTGGGTGCTCAGCGCGGCGCTATTCTGGCGGGGTTGATCACCCTGGGCGTATATGTTCCCGTGGCGGTGCTGGCCTGGCCAGGGGGCGATGTGTTCGCCATCCATCTGGCCCTTTATCTTCTCATGTCGGTGGCTTTCGGTATTTTTGGCGCCGCCCGGGAGCAACGCCAGGGCAAAAGTCAGCGATTGCACTGGGGACCGCTGACCCTGATCGGGTTTTTTCTAGTGCTGCTGGTGGTGGACTCGGGGCTGATCATGGTGGCCGAGGGCGGCCTGTCGGCGCGGCTGGCCAGCCTGCTGTTGCCAGAGCCGCGCTCCGGGACGTCCGTCCATTCGGCGTTCCCGGGAGTGGTGTCCCATAACTACCAGAAGAAAGAATCCCTCTACAACGCCTATCTGGATCAGCGCCAGCGTCAGGATGCCCTGGGCTGGGAGGTCCGCAAAGGCTGGCTGGAAACGCCGATGCAGGGGCAGCCGACGACGTTCCGGGTGGCCGTGGCGGATCGGGACGGCCAACCCCTGGAGGGCTTGACGGCGAGGGGCCGGTTTTTACGTCCCGCCGACAGTCGCCAGGACCAGGATGTTGAATTGACGGAAATCAAGCCCGGCGTCTATCAAGCCCCCGTGGCCCTGCCCGCCGCCGGGACCTGGAACCTGGTGCTACACCTGAATCAAGGGGATAGTCTCTACGAAATCCGGGCTAGCACATCGGTGGCGGTTCCCTAGAGACCCGTTCTATGTCCGTCTCCAGCATAGTCAATGACACCGTCATGGAGGGCGGCGCCGATGCCGTGGAATGCTTTCATTGCAGCCTGCCGGTACCGCCCGGGGCCGACTACCGGGTCACCATCGACGGCCAACCCAGACCCATGTGCTGCCACGGCTGCCAGGCCGTAGCCCAGGCCATCGTGGATGCCGGTCTGAACGATTTTTACCGGCATCGCAGCGCACCGTCCCATCGCGCTGAGGATCTGGTGCCGGAGCAACTACGGGGTTTGGCCCTTTACGACCGGCCGGAATTGCAGCGGGGTTTTGTCCGGGAGGGCGAGGGGCAACTGGCCGAGGCCGCCTTGATCCTGGAGGGCATCGTCTGCGCCGCCTGCGTCTGGCTCAACGAACGCCATGTGGGCAGCCTGCCCGGCGTGGTGGCGTTCAGGGTCAATTACTCCACCCATCGGGCGCATCTGCAATGGGACACCGGCAGGATCAAGCTCAGCGAGATCTTGGCCGCCATCGCCGCCATCGGCTACAAAGCCCATCCCTTTGATCCGGGCCGTCAGGAAGCCTTACAAAAGCGCGAGCGGGCCACGGCCCTACGGCGGGTGGCCGTGGCCGGGCTGGGGGCCATGCAGGTGATGATGCTGGCGGTGGCCATGTACCTGGGCGACTATTACGGCATGGACGAGGGCCTGCGCCGATTTATGCGCTGGGTCAGCCTGCTGATCACCGTGCCGGTGGTGCTGTACTGTTCCCAGGTATTTTTCAGCTCCGCCTGGCGGGATTTACGCCGCCGTCGGCTGGGCATGGACGTGCCCGTATCCCTGGCCATCGCCGGCGCCTTCGCCGCCAGTGTCTGGCACACCTGGCAGAACAGCGGCGAGGTGTATTTCGACTCGGTGACCATGTTCACCTTTTTTCTGCTCAGCGGCCGGTTTCTGGAGATGGGCGCCCGCCACAAAGCCGGCCGGATTTCCGAAGAGTTGTCGCGGCTGTTGCCCAATACCGTCACCCGCCTTGACCCGACGGGTCGGGAGGATACCGTGGCAGTGGGGGAACTGGTCCCCGGAGACCGGGTGCGGCTGCGTCCCGGGGATACTGTGCCCGCCGATGGTCGGGTGTCCCGGGGGAGCAGCAGCGTTGACGAGTCCCTGCTCAGCGGCGAGAGCCTCCCCCTGCCCAAGACCGAGGGCGACCCTCTGGTGGGCGGCTCGGTGAACCGGGAAAGCCCCTTGGACATGGTAGTGGACAAGGTGGGGGCCGAGACCATGTTATCGGCCATTGTCCGGTTGCTTGACCGGGCACAGACCGAAAAACCGGCCATCGCCCATCTGGCCGATCGGGTGGCCGCCTGGTTCGTGGCCGGCCTGCTGCTGGTGGCCGCCGGGGTGGCCTGGTGGTGGTGGCGAGTGGACCCGGGTGCCGCGTTCTCCGTTACTCTGTCGGTCCTGGTGGTCACCTGTCCCTGCGCCCTATCCCTGGCCACGCCTGCGGCCCTGACCGCCGCCACCTCGACCCTGACCCGGCTGGGACTGCTCACCACCCGGGGCCATGCCCTGGAAACCCTGGCCCGGGCCACCCATGTGGTCTTCGACAAGACCGGCACCCTGACCCAGGGGCGGCTGCGGCTGGTGGCGGTGCGTCCCTGTGGGGATCGGGATAGCACCGGCTGTCTGGAACTGGCCGCTGCCCTGGAACAAGGCTCCGAGCATCCGGTGGGCAAAGCCCTGGTGGAGGCGGCCGGACAGGTTATTCAGGCCGATACTCTGCGTAACTTTCCTGGTCAGGGAGTGGAAGGGTTGATCGACGGGATGCGCTACCGTTTGGGCACCCCGGCTTTCGTGGCCGCCCTGGCGGGGGAGCCGCCTTCCGAGACCCACCAGGGCCAGGTGGCGCTGGGGGATGACGCAGGGTTTCTGGCCTGGTTCGAGCTGGTCGATCAGCTACGCCCCGAGGCTGGCGGCCTTGTAACCCGGCTGCGGGAGTTGGGACTGGATGTGCTACTGCTTAGCGGCGACCAGCACCGAACCGTGGCGGCGGTGGCCGCCGAACTGGGCATCGAGCGTTTCGAGGGGGGCCTGAGGCCGGATCAGAAACTCGAACGAATCAAGGCCCTGCAAGCCCAGGGCGCGGTGGTAGCCATGGTCGGGGACGGTATTAACGACGCCCCCGTGCTGGCTGCCGCCCAGGTGTCCATCGCCATGGGTGGCGGCACCCAGTTGGCCCACGCCTCCGCAGATATGGTCCTGTTGGCAGACAGGCTGGACCATGTGACCCAGGGCGTGGTGCTGGCCCGCCGAACCCTGGCCGTCATCCGCCAGAATCTGGGCTGGGCCGTGGGTTACAATGTGCTGGCCCTACCCCTGGCGGCGGGAGGCTGGCTGGCGCCCTGGATGGCGGCCTTGGGTATGTCCCTCAGTTCTCTGCTGGTGGTGGGCAACGCCTTGCGCCTCAACCAGCCTGACCGGGAGCCGCGGCCATGAATATCTTGTATCTACTGATTCCCCTCGCCCTGGTGGTTATGGGCATCGCTGTCTGGGCTTTTGTATGGGCGGTCAAGTCAGGGCAGTTCGATGACCTGGAAGGGCCGGCCCATCGGATTTTGATGGACGACGACGATCCACGCATCCCTCGGTCCGGAGACAAGCCGGATCAGCTAAAATAATATCTTGATAATGTGTTAAGGAGTCAGCGTTATGTTCAGCTTTCAGAACTTTCCCCTCACCATCGTCATTGCTCTGATTATTATCTCCTGGCTCAGTTTCTTTTCGGTGATCCTGGGCGCCTGACGCAGCGGCGCCATGGGGCGCGAACGCCAGTTGCTGGAAAGCCTGAGTGATGGCCGGTTCCATTCTGGCGAGGAGCTGGCCATCGTGCTGGGAGTGTCCCGAGCTGCGGTCTGGAAAGTCGTTCGGCTTTTGGGGCAACGGGGGCTGGAGATACAGGCAGTTCGGGGACGCGGGTATCGCTTGCCGGAGCCAGTGGAGTTTCTGGAGCGGGAGCGAATCCTGGCTGGCCTTGACCCCGAGGCTCGGCGGCTGATCCACCAGGTGGATGTCCACACCGAACTGGACTCCACTAACACCTATCTCATGGCCCAAGCCAAATGCGGTCTGCCCGGCGGCGCCGCTTGCCTGGCCGAGCGCCAGTTGGCGGGGCGAGGCCGCCGGGGGCGCACCTGGGTATCCCCCTACGCCGCCAACCTGTATTTATCTTTGTTGTGGCGATTCAATCAGGACAGCGGTTTGTCCGGCGCCCTGAGTCTGGCGGTGGGCGTGGCGGTGATGCGGGCTTTACAGGCCGAGGGACTCACCGGGACCGGTCTTAAATGGCCTAACGATCTGCTCTGGAGAGGGCAGAAACTGGGGGGTATTTTGCTGGAGTTCGGCGGCGAGTCGTCGGGTCCCAGTTACGTGGTGGCCGGGGTGGGGCTTAACGTGTCCATGCCCCGGAGCGCCCGGACGGCCATCGACCAACCTTGGGCCGACCTGCGGGGTGTTCTGGGCCGACCCGTGTCCCGCAATGCGCTGGCCGCCCGGGTTCTGGGGGAAATGGGGCTGATTCTCGCCCGCTACGAGCGAGGTGATTGGTTGGATATCAAGACCGAGTGGCGGAGCTACGATCTGACTCTGGGCCGGGCAGTGACCCTGAAACTTCCCCATACCACCGTAGCTGGGGTGGCTCGGGGGGTAGACGATAGCGGCGCCCTGCTGCTGGAAACCCACACCGGCTTGCATCGCTATACCGCCGGTGAGGTGAGTCTGAGGTTCTCCCCGTGATGCTGTTAGTGGACGTGGGAAACACCCGGATCAAGTGGTTGCTATGGGGCATGGACGGTCCCATGACCCGGGGCGGGCTGGTACACAAGGGGCTGGAACGGTCCCACGTGGGTGGGCTGTTATGGAATGAGTTGAAGCCACCCCAGCGGATCATCATCGCCAATGTGGCCGGTCCCGTTTTAGGGGAGGCTCTGGCGTCCTGGATCAAGGGGGCCTGGTCACTGGAACCACGCTTCGTGGCCACCGAAGCCGCCGGTTTTGGCATCACCAACGCCTATGCCATGCCCCGGCGGCTGGGCGTGGACCGCTGGGTGGCCCTGATCGGCGCCCATGCCCTGCTACCCAAAACCCCCTGCTGTATCGTGGATTGCGGCACGGCGGTGACCGTGGACGGTTTGAGCCGCGCGGGGGACCATTTAGGGGGAGTGATTCTCCCCGGCGCCCGATTGATGCGTCAGGCCCTGTATGCCGACACCTCCCAAATCCCCCCCGAACAGGGCCAGGTGACGTTGTTTGGCCGAGATACCCAAGACTGCGTTTGGGGGGGCGCAACCTATGCCGTGGCGGCGGCCGTGGATAGGCTGACCCTGCGAATGGCCGCCACCTTGGGTGAGGATACCGTCAATCTGCTCACCGGCGGCGATGCGGAGACGCTATTGCCGTATCTGGACGGCAATTATCGTGTAGAGCCGGATCTGATTTTTCAGGGGCTATTGAAAATGGCGGAATCAGGGGACTTGCGGTGATTGCCCGCACCGGATGTATACAGTAAACTTCACGCCTGTTTAGGCGCTTGGCTGGCGTAGCTCAGTTGGTAGAGCAGCTGATTTGTAATCAGCAGGTCGCGGGTTCGATTCCTGCCGCCAGCTCCATTTAAGGTTCAGGGGCAAGCATTGCCTACCTCTGAGCCGCTGGCTTATGCCAGGGTAGATCGGAAGATCTATTGGAGCGCGGAGCGGTCAGGTTCCGCTCTCCATTTTTCCGACTCATTCCCGCTTACCCGCTTATTGCCTTCTCTTCTGCGGACCCCGGTTGATTACCAAGATTCCCCACAGCAATCTATAGCACATTTCCTCAGCTTTGTGTTTCTCCTTTTTTGGTTAGAACGAGGTCCAGGGACGGCAGGCTCTGGAGCAGCCGCCGCTGCGCCTCAATATCCGGATGCACATAGATCATCGTGGTCCGAATATCGGTATGCCCCAACATTTCCTGCACGCTCTTCAGATTGGAGTCTGGAAGATTTGCGAGGCTGGTCGCAAAGGTGTGGCGCAGGCGGTGAGCCGATATCGTATCGTCCAGATGTCCGGACAACCGCCGGAAAAAGCCAGACACCTGATCTTCAGTCATGATCCGGCCCGCGTAGAGCGAGTTGAATAGCGTAATGTTGAATGTCTGGTCGCGGGGTTCTGGCCCCCGCCCCAATTGCCGACAGACTTGCTTCCGCAGATCCACCAAATCATGGATACACTCTCTGTGTAGAGGTATCCAATACTCCCGGTTGTTTTTGCTGCCCTCGCAGCGCAGCCGTAATAGCCTTTTACCCAGATCAATATCGTTCCAGCGCAGCTCCACGAGTTGACGGCGCCGCATCGCTGTAAAATACAAGATTCTGACCACCTTGGCCCAGAACCAGCCCGGCGGACAGGTGTCCTCGCTGCCTTCGAGCAGTCCCAATGCTTTTCGAAGCAGGTGGTGGCTGACTGTTTTAGGTAGCGGTTTAGGGGCAGGCATAACCCACTTACCGCCGTCCAGAGGGTTATGAGCGGCCAAGCCACGCTTCAGCGCCCACAACCACACAGCCCTGAAGTGGGCGTGGTAGTTATTCCACGTCCTGGTGCTGGCGCACTCTACGACCATAGAACGCCAATTGAGCAGTACTTGGCGGTCTATGTTGGCCACGGGCGGCGAGTTTTGGTCCCGGTCGAAGGTGTTCGCCACCTTCAAATAGGTCGTGCGGCTCGCTGGCCGCAAGGGCATCTCCTTGACGTACATCTCCGCCAGCGCCGTGAACGTTTCGGGAATCACTTCGCTGTTCTTATTGCCCATCATGGCGCCAGCGGCCCCCGGAGGTCGCCTGTCCCGACCCCCTGATCCAAGCCCAGGACCTGGATCGGCACCAGATAGCCCTCCAGGGCCTCGCCAGAGCGCTGAGAAAAGCGAACGCTATGCCCCCCAGCCGCCGTGACGCGGTGAAGCCCCCGTTTCAGAAACCGCTTTCGGAGAGTGGCCAGGTCGCCGACGCCCGGCTTAGCCTTTCGATAGGCCTTGAAAATATCGGGGTTGACGAGCAAGACAGAATCGTTGACCCCGTAAACCGCAGAACCCGGTCGATTGATCGGGAGGCTACCGGTCGTCAGCCCCTGACCCAGCCATTTCAGAAACTGATCAACCGGCTCCATCACGCTGCCATCCGCAGAGGAGGCAGGCGGCTTTTCAGGCGGCTCCTGGAAATGGCTGGTTTCAGCGGCTGGATGATCACCTGCAGCGCTTTCCAAGCCCGCTGCCTGACCGAGTATCTGCCCCAACGCGCCAGCGCCTTCCCAGTTACCGGCTACGCCGCCCAGCCAGGCGTCCAGCAGCCCTACGTCCTCGGCCAACCACTCCAAACCCCTGGCTGGGATAAGCTGCGAAACGAACAGCACGCCACGGCCTGGGTGATCAACACCGGCCTGCCCCTGGCCGACCCGGTAGCTCGCGCAGCCCTCTACCTCGGCCATGGGGCCCTGCCACGGATTCCAGCGCCCAAGAGGCCTCCCGGCGGCATCCAGCATCTGCAATTCCCGGCTCAGAAGGCGCTCACCTATCCCATGGAATAAAGCGGCCGTCAGCACCCCATAGCTCCAGCGGTCTGCCCCTCGCGCCACCGCCTCCGGTGCGGCGCCGGGAGGTAGCATCCGACCTCGGCGGAACCGCAACGCCGCCACTGCCCGCCTGAGGGCCGCTTCCAAGACAGTCCCTGCCTCCCCCCCTGGCAGCGGAATCTGCTGGGCAAAGGCGGCATAGCGATGTAGCGCCACGACGACCAAGGACTGCCAGTGAGCGGGCGGCAAGCCGCTCAGCTGCCTGATCTGTCTGACCGCAGGCGCACAACCCGTGCCCTCCAGCAATTGGCGCGACGCGGTAACAGGGATCGCATCAGGGGGCAGGCCGGTAACGGGCGCCAGTGGCTGGCGTCGAAAAAACGAGGTCACATCCATGCACAGCGTCCTGCCGACTGTTGGTCCGACGCGGAAAAATACCACCGTAAGCTAAACAACGATAGCCCCCCAAGAGTGCAAATTAGGAACCCAGGCGGATGGCTGGATAAGCAGGAAAGAAAGTGAATATGTCGATGACGGGAGTGGAGGCGTGGACCACTGATCCTCGGGATCAGAGCGGCTGTCTCATGGCCCGACAAAGCCGCTTGTGACCAAAGTATAGCCCAGGGTGACCTGGGCCTTTGTTATTCAAAGCTTTCTGTCACCAGAGAGTCGAATGCCTCGGGGGCCGGCGGGGCGCTTGGGTCGGTAGATGAGGCTGCCCCCCCAAGGCCGGGTAACCGCCCCCCCTCAAGGACACGGTACCCAGACATCATGTAGTGAATGGCCAACGCCCCCATGCGAGGCCGGGCCTCACACAATCGATCAAACAACGCGGGATCCAGCGACCGGTGAAACCGCATGTCGATCCTTAACACCGGCCCTTCGTCTGTAACCTTGGCCTGCTTCCGATTCCGCGCCATTTATGCCCTGGCTCGCCGCCAGGCGAGCCCTCCCTCCAGATAGCCGTTCACAACCACCTGGTAGCTCTCCAGATTTTCCGCCACCGTGACCACCTTATCGGGGTAGGTTGCATCCTCCAGCCACCACCTCGACGGCTGTCTGCCCATCAAAACGATAGGCTGCCTGGGAAAAGCCTGGTGTACATGCTCTAAAAACAGAAACGCCCCGCCGCCCGCCAGCACCACTTCCTCGAACCGACCAGCATGGTCGGAAAGCACATTCTCAATCTCCTGGATGGCAGGATCTAACATCTCCAGGGCCTGCTCCATATGCGGCCCCAGATCCACATTCTGTGCCTGCCACCGCACCTGTCCGGTTAGCAGCCCGGCGCTGAGCCGACTCAAGTCTTTCACACCGGTAAGATGCGCCAACTTGTCAATGACCTTCGAAACACTGTGATGGGGACAAGCCGAAGTCCCCGGAATAATGCGTGCACCGGTGACACCGATAGCGTCCACGGTCACGTGGCCCACGTCGATCAGCAGACGGTCATGCAACGCAACCGTCCGAAACTCATTCCCGGCCATATCCTGCAAATACTTCAGATACGTGTGATTGGCCCCCATCGGCTGCTCCGTAACGATCACTTCCTCCACCGTAACCGCCCGAATCACGGCAAACCCCAAGCCAAGCGCCAAGCTAGTGTTCTCCCCTAGTCGGCGCACCGCCGCCGCCACGCTGGCTACCCCCGCCCGGCCTCGGAACAGAGGCGAATTGGCCGCTTTCAGCAGTTGCGCCGACAAGGCGACGTCGCCCTGCACCAGGCCGATTAACTCGGCGCTGATGTCGGTCTCGTCGTCATCGGGCAATTGCGCCAGCTCCAGAATGCGGACCGCCACCGTCGGCAAAGACGGCAAGCGGGTACAGGTGCGAAGCAATTTTTCCAGGTTCGGTGTCATTCGTGTTCCCTCGTTTTAAAAGTGATGCGACCCAGCAGCGCTAACAGCAGCAACAACCAACGTCTTCACCATCCCCGATCACCCTCCTTACGACCAATGCGATATTTACGCATCTTCTCCACCAATGTGGTCCGTCGCAGTCCCAGCAGCACCGCCGCCCGAGTCGCCACGCCCTGTGTCACATCCAGCGCCTGGCGGATATACGCCGCCTCAATGGCCCGGACCCGCGCCGCCAGATCTATCCCCTCGGCGGGCAGCGGCAGCGAATACCCAACATCCTCACCCCTCTCGCCCGCTAGCCTGCTTTCTGTCCCCGGCGTTGTGGCCATCCGCATCTCGTCGGGCAGCCGGTCCGCATCCACGCCCTGGCCCGGATACAAGATCGCCAGGCGTTCCAACAAATTGGCCAGTTCACGCACATTCCCCGGCCACCCATAGTCGCCCATCCGCTCCAGCGCCGCCGGCGTCAAACGCACTCGCTGGCCGGGTTCGATGCGCGAAAGCAAGTCCTCCACCAGCAGCGGCAAGTCCTCGATGCGCGAGGCCAGGGACGGCACCTCGATGGGAAACACGTTCAGCCGGTAGTACAGGTCTTCCCGGAACGCCCCCTGGCTGACCATCGCCTCCAGATCCCGATAGTACTGGGTGATCGGTGTGCCCAGACCGTCTCGAAAGACATCGCCCCCTCCCGACTCCAGAAAGCTGCGCAGATTACCCACACCGCCCAAGTGGGCGGCGGCGATCAGGCCCGACGCCGTGATGGGGATATCCCCCACCGTGGCGCCTGCGTACTGATCCAGGTCGAAGCGCGTGATGTAGTCCCACTGCTTGTCGTGATAGGCCGCCACCGCAGCATCCTGAGCCGGTCGGCTGGCCAGAAACTCCGCCGCGCTATCAATGCCGTCCTTGCCGGTCCAGGTTCCCGTCCAGTCGTTGGCCGCAGTGCCATCGGCCTGGTAATAACCGGCATCGATCAGCGCCGCCTCGCCCATCTGATACAGGCCCAGATAGCCGTAATCATTGACCTTATCTAATTGGCCCGACGACTCCCGTTGGGCCAGGTCCTCCAAAAACGCCCCATAGTCGTATCCCACGGCAACTCTCCCTTTGTTCAGAACCTAGGCAGGTCCCTGCCCACAGCCTCCAGGTTCCGGCGCCGCTCGGCATCGTCCAGGGCCTTGGCGCAAGCAATGGCCGCACCCAGCGCCCCCGACACCTCTCCCAACCCCCGGCGCCGCCCCTGCTCGAACAGCGCTAGGCCGTAATCCTCCCCCCGCAAAGCACCGTAGAGTGGGTTATCCCCGCAGTCCCGGGGCTTGCAGGACTCGAACACCAGCACCGCCACCCCCTCCAGGCCCAGATATACCCGGTTAGGGGACGATGGCCCCATCAACTCCACCACCCACTTGGCTTCCCCACGGGTCAGGGCCTCGTGACGCACCCTAAAGGCAGCCTGTTTGGCCAGGTCAAATGCCCGCCCGGCAACAGGCGCTTCAGTGGCCACCTTCAAAATGCCGCCGCCCGGACAGGCCTGGGGCGGTTTTTGGGCCAGGGCATCCGTGCCGACCAGGGCCAGGGCCGCCACGACAATCGGTATTCTGTTCACGGACAACTCCTTACGTTTGGACTGGAAACTCCCCTTCGAGCGGTGCATCCTATAAAGCAACCGCATGACGGGAGGAGACGATGAAGGTGATCGACAACCCCCGGCTGGGGCAGGACACGGCCGACAGCCTCTACGAGCGTGACTTCCATGCCTGGAGTGAACAGCAGGCGACCCTGCTGCGGGCCGGGCGCTTCGCAGACATTGACCTGGACCATCTGGTGGAGGAGATCGAGAGTATGGGGTCTCGGGAGCGCAGCGAACTGAAGAACCGGATGCGCGTCCTGCTGCTGCACCTGCTGAAATACCGCTATCAGCCCACCGCCCGTTCCAGCGGCTGGATCGGGACGATCAACGAACAGCGCAACCGGCTGGACCTGCTGCTGGAGGACAGTCCCTCGCTGCGCCGCCTGCTGCCGGAGGCCCTGGCCTACAGTTATCCTCGTGCCCTGGAGGCTGCCCAGACGGAAACCGGCCTGCCCCCGGCCAGCTTCCCGGAAACCTGCCCCTTCACCCTGGAGCAGGTCCTGGACGACGGCTACTGGCCGGACTGATGGCGCCAAACGATGACCGAGAACACTGAAAACCTGGTTCTGGAAATCCTGTGCAAGGTTCAAAACGATCTGGCCGGGATGCGCCGGGAGATGCGCGACGAGTTTCGGGAGGTCAAGACCCGGTTGACGTTGCTGGAACAGCACTTCGCCACCCATACAGTAAGCATGGCTAACCAAAGCGGCCGCATCGACCGACTGGAAACCCGCATCGAGCACATCGAGCGGCGCCTGGAAGTGCGCGACGAAACGCCCTGAGGCGGGCTTGAAACGGCGCCGCCGGAGGCATTGACTCAATATCGGGCAGGCCGATGCCTGTCCATGGACAAGGAACGGAGGACGTACCCCATGAACGGCATGATTCAACGGCTTACCCGCTACAAGGGGCCACTTCTGAGCATCACCTGCTTTGTTGGCTTTGGCGTGTTGGTGCTGACCGATTTTGGAGACGGGTTGAGAGACAGTATCATGCTCCTTGCCCTTTTCGCCCTGGGCGCCGTGGGCTTGCTGACAGGGTCTATGGAAAGTTCGTCCGGGCAGGACGAGAAATGGGAAGATCCATCCGACCCACGGAGTGACGAGCATCGTGAGTCTTATGGGATTTACGACCATCGTTATTTCCATGATCCTGCTATTCGTGACGACTGAGCTATTTTTTCAACTTGCCCTTAGCCGCATTAACAGTGGTGTCCCGCGCCGCCGCCCCGCCACGAGCGCCCGCCGCCGCCGCACTTGCGCCAAGATTGCTGCCAGTGTCAGCAATCTCACGGCCGATCCGCACCCCCGCCCAGCTAAGCAGCATCATCCAAATCAATGGCAACCCCAGATAAGTCCCCATGGCCACGTAGTCGATGACATCCCGGCGCGGGTCCCCCGACTCATAGAGTCCCAGCACGCCCAGCGAATCGAGACTGTCCAGCAAATGGCTGTCCAGCCAGAAGGCCAGCGCCCAAAGGAACCCCATGAACTTGATCGCAAACACCCCCGCAGTAGCCGTGAACAACACACTGAACGAATAGTTGGAGAACACCAGTACAAAGGGCAGCAGGGCGTAAACCGCCATCAACAGCACCGCCTGGACATTCCGCACCCCCTCCCTGATCACCACCATCTTGGGATACAACGTGGCCTTCTCCCACCACAACCCCACCTTGGCGGCGCCCGATGCCACGGCCCCTCCGACGCCGCCCTGACGCAAGCCCACGCTCCCATCGGACGCCAACTGCCGGAGTAGAGCGTTGTCCTTTTCCAGCAGACCGCGCAACAACACCTCCGACTCACTCATCCCGCCAAAGAACCCCCGTACCATTCCCGTCGCATTTTGGAGATAGCCCAACGCTGTACTCCAGGCCCCCGGGTCGGGGTTGATCAAATGCCCTGCCAGCCGCTCCCGAAGCCCATTGTCGAGCGTCGTACCGTTCCACCACTGATCGCACCGTGGCACCCCCATGGGCAGCGCCGCCACCACCGTACCAATGGCCCTGGCGGCATGCATATCGGACACACGGTTCGGGTCCGGCGGAAACCCCGGCACTCCCTCGGCGGCCCAGAGAGTGCGGTAATAGCCGCCGACTAGAAAAGGCGCTCCCAGCCACTCCACATCCACCGGCCGAAACCCCGGCGGCAACGCTGGCTTTTCTTGTTGCATCTTCGACAAGGCAGGGCGGTAGCAACGGTCATAAAACCGCACCAACTCCCGCATCAGGGCCGGATCGTTGCGCACCGGATTGAGATCCAGTCGATAGGACACCCCCCGCAAATCGGGAGAACAGGGCAAGGACGCGATCGCCGCATTGGTCAGTCCGGACGATACCGCCATCACCCCATACCACCACACCGGGGCCTGGGCCGTACTACCCCCCAGAGACGTACTATTGAATACCCGGTCGTAGGTCGTGCCTGTATTGCCGCCCGTCACCGTCGATGTGGATTCCGTACCGTTATCGCATACCGTTTTGGAGTAGGTCAGCCCGGTGATCTGTACCGGAATGATCGGCTGCGCCGCCAGCACCACCACGCTGAACATCACAATCAACCGGGTTTCCAATATCCGCACCGTGGCCCGGGCCGCCTCGCTATCATCCATCTTTTCCCGGCTATCCTTCCAGACCTTGACCAGGACCAGCAGAAACGGCACATAAGCCAGCCCCGTCTCCTGGAGGCTCCCCCAAATACCCGCATACGCCAACCACCCGAGAATCGTCAGGGGAATCTCCAGAGGAGAACCCACCGATAGGCCATACGCCGGCATGCACATGACAACCAGCAGCGACAGCATCAGCAAACGGCATCGATTCATTGGCCACCCCCCGCCATCCTTTGCAAAAACACAAACGGCGCCTCATAAACGATCACCAGCTCGACCAGCGCAATCCACAGCGCCGCCCGCCAGCGCCAGCCCACCATCGCCTCGGTGGCCACCGGCCCCATATACAGCCAAAAACCCAGCCGGCGGATAAGCGTGGGCCAAAAGGCAATCACCCCCACCGCCACCGAGGTCCTCGCCACATGCAAATAGGGAGCAAGGGCCGCCTGCACCGCCGTGACCGCCTCGATGCCGACGAAATAGGCGCCCAGCAGCACCACCGCCCCCAACAGCACCACCCCGCCTACAATCACCGTCCACAACCAGCGCAACAGCAGCCGCTCCCGCCGTTGCCCCAACTCCCGCGCCGTCGCCTCATCCACGGGAATCATTGTCCACCTCCCGTTCCGCCTGCTCCTCCGTCCGAACTGCTAGTCGTCGTGCCGCCATCCGTTACGGGCTGGGATACTTCCACCGTGCCCGGACCAGAGCGGTCGGATGCAGTCTGTCTGCCCCCCGCCGCCTGCAACACCGCCGCCGCCGTCGCCGACACCAGCTCACGCCGCACCCGGTTCTCGAACAGCAGGTTATCGATCTCCCGATCAATCTCCACAAGCTTGCGGTCCAACAGCTTCTGAGCCGGTTCGGCCGCGGCCACATCCGGCGTCTGCCGCCCGGCCAGGATCAGCCGGCGTACATACAGCGCCTTCTCCACCGTCCGGGCCGTGGAAATCTCCCCCACCAAGCGCATAAACGCCACCGACCGCTGCTCCTCCGGCATCGCCTGCAACGCCTGCAACAGCGGCCACGCCACCTCCACCCCCGGGGCCGAAACCTTGTCCAGGGCCTCCGGGTTGGGTTCATCACCGAGATACAAGACGTCGGCAAAATCGAATACCACCTTGCCCCACTCGTCATCCTGCTGCGCCACCAGCCCCGACCCGGGCTGCCCCGTGGTTTCAGGACACCCACTTGTCCCTTCCTGGCACGTGGTCACCTCCAGGTCACCGAAAGCGTCCACCGCCCATTGCGAGGCCGCCTGGGGCGTTGGCCAAAGTTGGGAAATAGCCGCAGTATTAGAGGGCGCCCCCGTAGCCGACGGCGCCCGGTCCAGGGTAACGTTGTAGCCCGCCCGCACCGTATCCTCCACCACCCGGATTGGCTCCTGATTCACGCCGCCCCGCCGGCCCCCTACCCAACGGATGCCATTATTCCCGGCGTTGCGGTCGATCGTGCGCCGCGTATCGACCATATCGATACCGCCGTTGCCCAATGCCACCTTCCAGTCCTCCCCCACCGACAGGGACACGAATTCGGCAAACGGATTCTTCCCGGCTGCCACATCCGCCATCATCTGCTCACAGGACTTGGTGGCCAGCTCGATCTGCTCCTCGAAGCGCAACAGCGCGTTCTGCAAAAGGTCGTAAAGCCCCGGATTGGCCCGTTGCAAAATGAGCCAGGGGAGATTCGCAATGGCCGCCCCGATAGCGCCCTGGACCGCCGCCCCCATGTTATCCACGGCGCTACTGATGTCATTCATCAGGTTCGTAATGGAGATCGAGGGATCGAAACCGCCACAGGCATTACCCGCTGTCAACCTCGCACTAAACCCCACTCGCGCCCGCTCCACCCCATACGCTGCTGGCGGCGACAGGGAGCTGGCGCCCCCAATTTCGTAGTAAAACAAGCTGTCGGCCGCCGGCGTCTGCGCCAGGGCCGCCCCCGAAGCCGCCAACGCCAGCAACGCCGCCGCCACCACTCGCCCAAACCATCCCAAGCCATCCCAAATCACACCCAAGCGCATCCCGCACCTCCTTTCCTCACAGCGGATAATCGATAACGTCGATGGAATACAGAAACGTCTGCCCCACGCGTCGGCAGCACTTATAGGGCCGCCAAAGATTCCAGGCGTAATCCCCATCATTGATATTTTTGAGAAACGACCAGCCCGTGAGGCTGACCGTATCGTTGGCCCCAAAAGCATTGCAGGTGGCCTCCGGGATGGGCGTCAGCATCTGCCAGAGTCCTGATCTCCGCGCCGGGCGCGTGGTGAACCCTCGCTCCTGGAGTGGCGGCGGCCGCCATACCCGCATCCCGCTGAACCCGGGTTCCCACTGGTTCTGCTGGATCAGCTCTCCGGCCGCGTCCAACACCGGATTTCCGCCCCCATCAGCGAGGGTCACCCAGTTGTCGATCCGCCACCACGACCCGGTGAGGATCGTCCCCGCCGCCACCGGCACATACACATGAGGTTGAAACGCACGGGTCACGATATCCCCCGCCCGCTGGGCCGCCACCGCCCCCGCCTTCGGGTCCTCGGCGCTGGTCACAAAGCCGCTGCGCGGATACACCGCCCCCCAGGTATTCCAGGGAAAGTTACCGATCTCCCGCCACCCTGGAACCAACGCTTGAGGGAAGACCATCTCCGGTATCCCGAAGCGCCAGGCCAGCGCATCGAGGGTGGAGACAAAATAGGGGAAAAAGGAGAACGACGCGGACGGACAAATTAACCCCGTGACCGACGCCAGCCACGTCAGCGACGCCACCGGATGGCCGATCACATCCGCCTCTTTGAAAATCAGATTCTTATGATCTCGGGCGTCCGTACCCTCCGACCGATCACCGCCATCAAGGAACACCCCCGTCAGGGCAGCCAGCACCGTCTGTCCCGCCGTCTGCACCACCGTTCCCAGGGTCAGTCGTGCTTCCAGCCAGGGGTTTTCACCCACATTGTGGTAGGCGCTCACCACAAAGTCTGGGTTGTAATGCCCCACCTTGGGCGAGGTGCGAATCGTGCAACCGGTCCAGTTGCACGACAGCCAAAAACAAACCCCAATCGGCATCCACAACATGCAGGCCGGCAGAGCCACCGTCGTCGTAGCCGCGATCGTGGCCGTATTGACTGTTTTGGGATTCCTGCGCTATCGCCAGCGATGCCGCACCGGCCATGGCCACCCCCAAGATCGCCCTCATCGATCACCTCCACGATAGAACTCTAGATCCACCAACATAGGGGCCGGGCTCAGAGCAGGGACCAGCCGCGCACACCAGTCGCCACCCGGCAGCCGGTAACGCCGTTGCTCCGGGGCCAGGCTCAGGTCCGCCTCCAGCACCCGGGCTGTGTCGCATAAAGTGGCGGCTTTAGGAACATACGAGGATTCAGGCATTTCCTGTACGGGCGTCCAGGTAGCACATCCCGAGAGGATCGCCAGTACCCCGAATAGCGAAAGCAAGCGCATCGTCAGGGCGCTCCGCCCAGTACCCGCCAGGCAGGCAGCGGCTCGACTGTGATCCAGCGATGCCGCCGATCCACCACCACCCGCAGGGCTGGTCCGGCCAGCACCTGTAAGGCATCCAGACGCGATAGCGGCCCCAACCGACGCTGCACATCCGGCAGCGGCAATGCCAACACCGTGGCTAGCTCCGGCCCGGCATGCTCGGGCGGCGCCAGCCGGTAGCCGCTGGGGGAAAGCAACAGCCCCACCGCTCCACCCACATCCCGCACCAGGGGCGGAAATGCCAGAGTCACGATCTCTGCTAGGGGATCGACCTGAGCCGCAGTAGGGGCAGCGATAAGGGCCATGTAGCGGCCTGCCTGGACCACTGGGGAATCCGCCAGGGCGGTGAAGGCTGTTGCCGCTGCTGCTATTAGAAGGGCTGTCCTGTGCATCTCCATTCCAATTCCTTATGTGCCCGAGGGAAGGCCCGCGCCCGGAGGCGCGGGCCAAGGTGCGCTCCCGTTTCTTTGCTAGGGAGTAGGCAGCGCGGAAATAGCTTGTCGTCAGTTAGGGGGCGGCGTCTATAGAAAAGGTGTACAAAGGGTTTGCGCACTTTTTTCCGATTTTTTGGCACGACACTTGCTTTTTTCGACAATTATAAAAAAAGCAAGTGCCTGAAAAATAAAGAAACAGAAAAAGAGAAATTTGGCGTGGAACAACTCTGAAGTCATTTGTCAATAGAAAAGGTGTACAAAGGGTTTGTACACTTTTTTTCGATTTTTTGGCATGGTTATTGATATTGTCTCTAAAAGGAGACGCTTGGAAAGGGCTTCAGACTGCCCGTGGCAGATAGCCAAAGTGACCGGCTCCCAAGGTGAGAGCCGGTCGCGGTGGAAAATGACCACGGATGGTCGATGTGGAGGTGTAGCCGCCGCCCAGGGGACACCATGGAGACCACTAGATCCATGGCCTGGTAATTCCCCGGCTCGCCAGGGAGAAGCCGAGGCAAAGACAGCGGGTGTGGACCGACAGCCCGAGAGCTGCTGCGCCTGTTGACGGCCCGACTAAGGCGCTTGTGCCACTGATTGACCGCAGTGGCCACGGGTAAACGGGAAAGAGAATACAACAGCCGGATGGGAAACCCTATCCCGCCGGCGCTGTTCGCGTCGGCAGAAAGGGTAGGTGGGCTAGATCAACCCCCGCTCGGCAAAGGAAACACTTTCCCCGTCGCCGATCACGAAATGATCCAATACCCGGACGTCGATCAACCCCAGGGCCTCCTTGAGGCGCTGGGTGATCTGCTCATCGGCGCGGCTGGGCTCGGCCACTCCCGAAGGGTGGTTGTGGGCCAGGATCAGGGCTGCGGCGTTGTGGTGCAGGGTGCGCCTGACCACCTGGCGCGGGTGGACCGAAGCGCCGTCGATGGTGCCGAAGAACAGCTCTTCATAGGCGATTACCCGGTTGCGAATGTCCAGAAACAGCACCGCAAACACCTCATCAGGGTGGTGGCGGAGCCGGAGCATGAGGTATTCCCTCGTCGTAGAAACCTGCCTCAATGTATCGCACCGCTCCATGGTCTCTTCCAGGACTCGGCGCGCCAGTTCCATGGCCGCCTGTAACTTGGCATGCTTGGCACCACCGACCGACCTGGCGTCGGCGTCCATCAGGGCGCGAAGACTACCAAACTGCCTCAGTAAATGCCCGGCTGCATTGATTGCCTGCACCCGGGTGCCGTCACAAATCAGCGTGGCCAACAGATTCACATCTGTGTGGTACTGGAACGCCATTTCTCTAACATCCATATCCGCCTCCAGAATCCCGAAGACGCCACCCACCGGGGGAGCGTCCCCGGTAAGGGTTAGTAGATAAGAGGCACGCCGACCCCAACGGGGAGAGCGTCCCCGGTGGGAAGTGAAAGATGCTCCCCCGAGAGGGAGAGTTGATTGGATAATGGACCGACAGCTTGAAAGATGCTGCCTAAAGCAGCTTGGTCAGCGTAGCCATAGCCGCCACCGCCGCCGTTAGCATCCAGCCCAGCTTTATGGTCATGCGGTTCTCCAGTACGACCAGATCCCGCTTCAACTCGGTCCGAACATCTGCGATATCCCGCTTCAGTTCCGTTTTGAGACCATCAATGCGCCCATGAACCTCGGCAATATCCCGCTTCAGTTCAGCAACATCCTGTTTGGTGGCCAGGTTTTCCTGAACCGCCTCAATCAACAGCGTGGCATGGGCCTCAGCCTGTGCCTCTGGTACACCGGCCTCCCTGAGACGTTTGGAATAACTCAACGTATCGAACATGGGGCTGCCCATAGCGATTCTCCTGTGTGGGTCTGATGATCCACCCGAGGCAAACCGCTCTCCCCTGGGGAGGCGAATGCCCCAAGGGGTGCGTGGAAGGATGGACCGGCAGCCCGAAGGCCGCTGCGCCTGTTGACGGTCCGACGAAGGCGCTGCCACTACGTGGTGGTTGCAACTGCCCCCAGTTTAGCAGGATGACGCACATCGATCCCGTTAGTGTGGTACTGGTTCAGGATCACGCCCGCTGCCCACTCCCCCATTGCCCTGGGAACGCCGTTGCCCAGCACTTGCACAATAAACCGCTGGGGGAAAAGGTGATCCGCACCGGCCTCGGACAGTGCCCGCCGTCGAAGTGGGCATTGAGGGGCGCCTGCCTGGCCTCGATGGGCGGCGTGGCGCCGACCCGGTTGGGATGGTCGTTCATGCGTGGTTTCCTGGTCCACTATCCTGTTTTGCCTTCGGGGCCACCCTTGTAATCCGCGGAGCATGCTCCGCCCTCCACATACCCGCCAGCACCTCCGCTGGCGGATCGCCCATAGCCGTCCGGGCGCTCTGGGCCGCAGTCGTACCCATCTCATCGCGTGTAACACCCAGTTGTCTGTACCTCGATGCCAGCAAAAAAGCCCGTCTGACCGATCGAACGGCCTGGCGCAGGGTGCGTTCGGCGTCCTCCCGCGCCAGCAGGCCCACATGTCGAGCCGTCAGAACCGCACAGGCCAGGGCATCGAAATCCGCGCAGAGGTAGGCAGCCATAAATCCGTAAGGTGTCGAAAACCCCAGCGGAATCCGCATCGGTTGAACAGAGCGAGCAATTTCGACGTCGATGCTAATGCCCTCCCACTGAGTCGCCACCCGCTCACGACTGCTCCGCACGTCCTCCCGTGCCGTCCGCAGACCGTCTTCCAGCCGCAACAGGAACCAGTCCCCCCAGGGGTCGTCCAATGCTGCCGCGCCCCAGATACGACCTGCCGCCGTGGCGAAATGAAACAGGCCCGGTATGAACGGTTTTCCGCCGGCGCTGGGCAATCGTCCATCGATCAGGCGCTGCGCCTGTCGAGTCTGAATCACCAGATTGGCATCGCCGCGCAAAGGACCGGGTGAAGCAGTCGATTCGGCTTTCTGCCGAGAGGGGCTTGTATTTTGTTTAGGCATTTCAATCTCCTATCCGCTCAAGCCTGATGCGCTGTCCGGTGTGGAATCAAAGCCTCTCGGAGCATCTGTCGCTCCATCCGAAAGCGCTCTCCCGCCCCAGCGGCCGGAGACTTTGGTATTCGCGCCCCCTCGACAGTACGCACACCCCCTAAGCCCGACCTTCCCAACGTCTCGTTGCGCCGGTTGGCTGCCTCCACCCGCTTTCGCTGAGCCGCCCTTTCGCGCACTACTAGCCCTCGCGATAGCGTGAACGTTCCAGATCGGGCTCTGCGTATCAGCCCGTCCAGATACGGAATCGGATCGATTCTGCGGCCGGCCTGGCGTTTCGCGGATATCTGCCCCGCCAGCTCGTCCAGGAGATCCTGGGCGATATCGGGGATCACCCTGATCCGCTCCAGGGCGGCAGCCGCTTCGGCAGGTGTCAGTCCCTCGGGAGGAATCCACTCCCCCGGTTCAGTTCGTTCGAGGTTGGTTCTCGCTGTGGGCGTGGGCTCTTTCCCATTCTCCGTTTCACCACTACCACCACGACCGTGGTCCATGGGATCGGCATTCTCCCCACCTTTGGCAGTGGTGGTAGTTGTTGTTTTATTAATCTCTTTATTAATCTCCGTAAGGGCGTGTTGGGACCCCCCCCAGTGTTCTGAGACACCCCCCCCGGTGTTCTGAGACACCCCCCCTCAGAGACCGGCGCCAGCGGCTGTCCATCGGTCGGCGCCGTGGGTGGCGCAACGGATTTGGCCGGGTGCGTGATCTCCAATATCCGTTCAGGCACCGGCTCCACGAACGACACGTTGTAGATGTCGCCGGAGAATTGCTGTTCGATCACCCTGTATTCACGCCGGATCAGGTTCTGGCTCTCCAGGCGCCGGAGCGCCGTCCGGGCCTGCTCCTTGGTCAGCCCGAACTTGGCCATGAAATAGCTCGCGCCGCCCTTGAACATATCGCCCTGGAATTTTGCGCGCGGCGGCAGCGGACGACCGTCCTGATGGCTTAGTGCCTTGACCGGCCGATACCAATAGACGATCTCGGCTAAAATAGTGATTGCCACCAGATCAGTTTTGCCGCTCGGCAGTTTGATCCGGTCATACCACTCGTGTGGGACGATATTGCCCTCGAAGTGAATGGCGCCGATGTGATTTACAATCGTGTTCACGGCGCCACCTCCCCTAAGCCGCCCCGCAATTCATGGGTTTCCGCCCAGATGACGGCCAGCGACAACCCTGTCGCCTCGGCCAGCGCCAGATATCGCTCGGCGTCTGGCAAGGCAGCCGTTTCGCGCCAGTTTCGATACAAGACCTCAAGCTCGCCCTCGGTGGGCGTCCTCGGTCTCCCTTTTCCATGGATGCCATGCCGCCGGCGCAGCTCGGAGAACTCTCGGCGATCCATGCCGACCAGGGTACGCAGCATTTCCATCGGTGCCCCTCGTAACACCAGCTGATCTTGTAGAGATTGCCGCTGAGCCTGGGATAGGTTCTGGTTTTGGACATGGGCCAAGGCTCTGCAAAAATGAGTTCTATTGATGCGGAGTTCTAAGTACTGGCTACCAAATCTGGCTAAATGCTGTAATTGCTTCAGGGTCATGCCTTCGATAGCCCTGATTTCATCAACCGCGATGCCCAGACTGGATAGATTTTGAGGATTGTCGCTTTGAAGCGACTGGAGGAACAGGCGGAATGACAGTTCCGCCGCGCTATTACGGTCGAGCATGATCGCCTACTCCCTAGCAAATCAATTATTTACGGAACAGCGCCGCAACTTTTTGTGCTTGGCCGCTAGTGGAGTTTGGTTCAAGCTGTATTTGTTTAAGAAACAGGTTAAAGTAGTGGTCATGCAGACCTCCTTTTAGGAGGGGTTCGCATAGAGTACTAGCAAGACCTAGACCTCTGATTTGTAATCAGCAGGTCGCGGGTTCGATTCCTGCCGCCAGCTCCAGTTAGGGTTCAGGGGCAAGCATTGCTTGGCGCTGAACTGGTCTGGTTTAAATCGTTGACCTTGATCCAACCGCTCCGACGCTTCCCGTTGGGCCAGGCTCTCCAGAATCGCTTGAAAAGCGTATCCCAAGACAACCCTCCCCATGTTCGGTATTCGGGGAAGCAGACACCGTCCAAAACCAGTCCCAAGTCCTTTGGCCAGCCGCCGCTTCAGAACCGGAATCTCGCCGTTTCTAGCCAGTTCCTGGGCCGCGATGCTTTTGGTCTCGTGGAAAAACTCCGGGGTCAGTGTCGCGGCAGCTCCAGTTAGTCCATCAGTGGGTGGAGAATTCACGGACGCAGGCCACGGCCTGTTCCCAACCCCGCAGCAACTGATGGCGCTCGGCCTCGGCCAGGGCCGGCGTGAAACGGGTGTCCCGCCGCCACAAGGACTTGAGGGTATCCAGGGAGTCGAACACCCCCACCTGAAGGCCCGCTAGGAAGGCCGCCCCCAGGGCGGTGGTCTCGGTCACCCGAGGGCGCTCCACGGCCACGTCGATCAGGTTGGATAGAAATTGCAACAGCCAGTCGTTGCCCACCATACCCCCGTCCACCCGCAGAGTCTTGGGGCTGACGGCGCCGTCGTTGGCCATGGCCACCAGCAGGTCCCGGGTCTGATAACACACCGCCTCCAAGGTAGCGCGCACAAGCTCTGCGGGGCCGGTGTCCCGGGTCATGCCGAACACCGCAGCCCGGGCGTGGGGGTCCCAGTGGGGCGCTCCCAGGCCGGTAAAGGCCGGCACCAGGTAGATGCCTTTATTACTGGACAGACTGCTGGCCAGGGCCTCGGTCTCCCGGGCCGACTGGATGACATGAATGCCGTCGCGCAGCCACTGCACAGCCGACCCGGCCACGAAGATGGACCCCTCCATGGCATAGGTCACCCGGCCATCGAGCCGGTAGGCCACGGTGGTGAGCAGGCGGTTGTGGGAGCGCACCGGTTGCTCGCCGGTGTTGAGAATCACAAAGCAGCCGGTGCCGTAGGTGCTTTTGAGCATCCCCGTGTCCACGCCCGCCTGGCCCACCAGGGCCGCCTGCTGGTCGCCCGCCACTCCGGCGATGGGGATGGCCCGGCCGAACAGGGTCGGATCGGTGGCGCCGTAATCGGCGGCGCAGTCCTTGACTTCGGGCATGAGGGCCGCCGGCACCTGGAACAACGCCAGCATCTGCTCGTCCCAGTGCTGCTCGCGGAGGTTGAACAGCAGGGTGCGGCAGGCGTTGGTGGCGTCGGTGGCGTGGACCTTGCCGCCGGTGAGTCGCCACAACAGAAACGAGTCGATGGTGCCGAAGGCCAGTTCGCCCCGCTCCGCCCGGGTCCGGGCGCCATCCACGTGGTCCAGTATCCAGGCTATCTTGGTGGCGGAAAAATACGGGTCCAGCAACAGACCGGTGCGCTCGGTGATCTTAGCTTCGTGGCCCGCCTCCCAAAGCGCGGAACACACCTCGGCGGTGCGCCGGTCCTGCCAGACAATGGCGTTGTGGATGGGCCGCCCCGTGGCCCGGTCCCAGACCACGGTAGTTTCTCGCTGGTTGGTGATGCCGATGGCGGCCACCTGGAGGTTGGTTTTAGCCAGCACCGCCCGGCACACCTCCAGGGTAGTGGCCCAGATCTCCTCGGGGTCGTGTTCCACCCAGCCGCCCTGGGGATAAAACTGGCCGAATTCCTTCTGGGCGCTGGCCTCCGGTTGGCCCTTAGCGTCGAAAATAATGGCGCGGGTGCTGGTGGTGCCCTGGTCGATGGCCATAAGACCGCTGGCGTTGCTCATGGGTGTTCCTCCCAGATGAAATCTATACTGCGATTGTAGGGGTTTTATTGTGGGTTCAGGCCCTTTCCCGGGAATCCCCGCCGATTTTCCAGTCCAGGGTTTCGGAGTGGGCCGGATTATCGGCGTGAGAATCCTGGCTCAGAGGCTCAGAGGCTCAGAGGCTCAGAGGCTCAGAGGCTCAGAGGCTCATAGGCTCATAGGCTCATAGGCTCAGAGGCTCAGAGGCTCAGAGGCTCAGAGGCTCATAGGCTCATAGGCTCATAGGCTCAGAGGCTCCGGGGCATCCCCGGCGTCCTGGGCGTCGCCCGCCTGCCGGTC